>JAZGAD010000061.1:0-2280 GCA_036444275.1 Hydrothermarchaeales archaeon (SeqCode) | reverse complement strand
CTTTGCCTCGTCGAGATTAAACCCGAGGACCCCCTCCGTCATCTCCTTGTTCAAGAGCAGGGCTTTGTACCCCTCACTGTACTCGAACCTCGCCTTTATCCTCAGGTCATAAAAACCCTCAACATCCGAGTGAACTATGCAAAAATTGTCCAGGATCTGTCGCTTACACTTGGGGCACCTAGCTATTAGGCCACTACCGTCGTATATCTTAACGATCTTGCCCTCAACTTTCTCTCCAACAAATCTAGGCTTCTTCTTTTTCTCTTTCGCTTCTTCTTTCTTCTTCGGGAACAGCTTCTTCGCATAGTAATTCAATGGATTCTTAATTGTCTTGCAGTGCTCATCTGGATTGCACAGGGCCGGTGCCTCTCTCCGTATCTTGTCGCAGTTAGGCGGGAAATACCAATTTGAAATCCCTGAGTCATCCATTCGAGGTGCCTCTGTAAGCCCGAAGCCCAGGTGATAAGATATATTCAGCCTCTCCAATGGTTGATCCTCAAAAAGGGATGGCACGCAGTGCTCTGCAGCCTCGTATATCATGGGCAGAACCTCTTCGGTAACCACTTCTATCTCCTGGATGTGATCAGATATCTTGGAATCCTTTCCGGCTCCAATGGGTGCTATCCTAGCGTATGATATAAAGGAAGTAAGCAGAACAGTTATGGCATAGTTGCGTGAACCAGTGGTAACGCCTGCCAGCGTATGCTTTATACATGGTGGGAAGAACTCTACTTTAAGCCTTTTGCCGCCCTTTACCTTCAAGTTACTTGCTGCGGCACTATAAACGCGTTGAACGCTAGAAGGCACTTGAGATACCAACTCTGCAAGCTCCTTCATTCTCTCGTCCATTACTCTGTCGCCTTTTGAAAGGTTGCTGTCTACTAATCTCGCAACTAGCTCGGTGTAGAAATACACTAGGTCATTCAAGCTCACTACCGCATAACCGTTAACCAAGTAGATGTCGGTAAGGCTCTTGTTCATGCTTCTCAGAACAGGGAGTACACGCTTATGCTCAACGGCGTATTTCAACCGATCCTTGTCCTCCCAGGATCTAGATACTCTACGTAGGTCATCACCTAGCACATCAAGATTCAGCTCTCTCAGGGGTTTTGCAGCAAGGAGGTCAGAGAGCACTTCGATAGCGAAGCCTTCATTGTACTTGCCCCTCTTGGAGTCATGTGCATATGTATTAAGAAGGAACCATATCCTCTCTCTCGATATATCCTTGATCGCTTCCCGCAGTACTCTAGCTTCTGGTGAGGGATAACCGTACTTCGCAGCCACCGAATGCATAAGTATGTGGAAGGACAGCACGTCTCCATTGGCATCGTATTTCTCTGGGTCCAGATGCCTACCGAATCTTGCTTTCCTATCCTTCTTCCATGCGACTTTTTCCCTCGCCAGCTCGAAGACCTCGTCCGGGAGTTCTTTGACTGGAGGGGATTCCTTAAGTATCTTCTTCGCTTCCCCCGAAAATGGATTTACAATAAGCATTAATTCATCTCTGGAGTAACCCCTTAATGAAATTAGCGGTAATCGAAAAATGGTTCGGCATGCGATAAGACAGTAGCTTGATAGCTGTGCAAGTATTTGGCATTGTCTAAACGAGTAGCGGTAATGATTCATTCACCGCAAATACACTTTATTTAATCATCCACTACATTCAACACTCTTTGCTTTAACTATTCCTGACAATTCTATAGTAAATACATATTTCAAGTATTTCGCCAAACTATTGCTTACAGTGCATCCCTATGTGGATCGCGGTCCCCTTTGGTGGGGTTAATTGATAAGTGCAACTCCTTTCACCGCTTCCTTCACACAGGTCTTTAAAGACAGCTGTCTCACCCGGCTGAATCACTTCTTTATCCCATATGGCCGACACGCCTGCCCCACTCGGGTCTACCTGAACCACTGCTATATCGGCAGTGTAAAGTGGATTGCTTCTTATGTTTTTTATCACTACACCAGCAACGCCATCTGGCTCACAGAAAGAGTCCAGACGTTGTATTTCTTTAACTTCTATCTCATAACCCTCATAATCAGATAAATCAAAGGCTTTTTCCTCTACCTTTTCCAAGATAATTTCACCATCAGGTGTGAAGAGATTTATCAATAAATAGGGTTTAGCTGCACTGATGAAAAACTTAACATCTTGCTGAGTTCCGCTTTCTGGCTTTAAAGTTACTTCATAAGCTAGCCAGTTATCCTGTATTAACGGTTCAGATAAGTTCATTTGCCCAGCAACGGAACCCCCAGGCCCAAGTTTGACTGAACCGC
>JAZGAD010000060.1:0-29530 GCA_036444275.1 Hydrothermarchaeales archaeon (SeqCode) | reverse complement strand
GCCTTGGCACGACTATAATCAAGCTTGTTTCCATCTCCCCTATTGTCATTTCTTGTGAGCATCGGTATAAATACAAATCTAGTAATCGAGTTGATCTCTCGAATGATCGTTTCAACTAAGTCGTATTTGAATAAATCCCTAGTGTCACCGAAGTACTGGTTTTTCATGGTTCGCCATTAACTATGGAGCTGTTAGAAATTATAAACAAGTTTCTATTTCTTTTCTCGGTTGTTTAAGTGGGCGGCTTCGAAGTTGTTTTTCAGATACCAACTTATCCCTTTAACAGGGATTTGAATTCTTCGTAGGTCGTTTTTATTTCTTCTACTGAGGCTTCGTCCTCTAAAGTTGTAACATCTCCGATGGGCTCATCCTGTATGATGGCTTTTAATATCCGCCTCATAATCTTACCGGATCTCGTCTTTGGAAGCTTCGCTACAAAGTGGATCTCTCGAAGTGTGGCTATGGGGCCTATCTGCTTGCGAACGCTATCGATTATCTTCTTTTTGAGCTCATCTTCTGGTTTATATCCTTCTTTTAGTATCGCAAAGAGCGCAATGGACTCTCCCTTTATTGGATCAGGCACCCCAACCACCGCCGCTTCTGCGACAAAGGGCGTTGCAATAACCGCGCTCTCTATCTCTGCTGTGCCTATCCTGTGCCCTGCCACCTTTAAAATCTCATCAGCTCTTCCAAGCAACCAAAAATACCCCTCTTCATCCTTCATTGCATAATCTCCCGTATAATACACCCCTTTAAACTTCGACCAATATGCCTCCTTGTATCTAGCCGGATCTTTGTAAACTTCCATCAACATGCCGGGCCAAGGCTTTCTTATTACCAAATAACCTTTTGTTCCAGCGGCCACGGGATTGCCCGACTCATCTACTACTTCTGCGTCAATCCCGGGTAAAGGCAAAGTTGCAGAACCCGGCTTAAGGGGAACCAGCTCTACGCCGGGAGCAGGAGATATCATTATTCCCCCAGTTTCTGTCTGCCACCAAGTATCAATTATTGGACACCTTTCATTCCCGATATGCTTGTAATACCATTCCCATACCTTCGGATTGATAACTTCACCGACGGTTCCTAGGGTCTTTAAGCTGCTTAAATCATGCTTCTTTATCTCATCCTCACCGTAACGCATAAACATCCTGAGCGCAGTTGGGGAAGTATAAAAGATTGTAACCCCATATTTTTCTATAATTTCCCACCATCTGCCCATGTGCGGGTAGTCCGGTGACCCCTCATATATGACAATGGTTGCCCCATGGAGTAATGGTGCATAGACTATTGACGAGTGCCCTGTGACCCAGCCTACATCTGCAGTACACCAATAAATGGATTCATCGGATATATCAAAAACCCACTTGTAGGTGGCATAGTTGTAAACCAAATATCCCCCTGTGGAGTGGACAATCCCTTTAGGCCGGCCAGTGGTACCTGACGTGTAAAGTATATACAACGGATGAGTAGATTCTACAGGTTCGGGTTCCACATATTTTTCGGCATCCTTCATCACTTCATGATAAAGTAAATCTCGCCCTTCCTTTATTTCTACTTCTTCTTCAGTTCTTTTTACCAAAACCACTTTTTTAACGGTTGGAGTGGACTTTAACGCATCATCAACGATTTCTTTAAGCGGGATAAATTTTCCTCTTCTCACGCCGAAGTCTGCAGTTATCAAAATCTTTGCGTCAATATCGTTTATTCTGTCTGCCAATGCCTGGCTGCTAAATCCTGAGAATACAACCGTATGGATGGCACCTATCCTCCCAGTTGCAAGCATTGAAATTACAAGCTCTGGGATCATCGGTAAATATAAAACTACTTTATCGCCTTTCTTCACGCCAATATTTCTGAGGACGGACGCGAACCTATTAACTTCCCTATGGAGTTGGGTATAACTAAAGGATTTTGTATTCCCATTTTCATCCTCCCAGTATATTGCCACTTTATTCTTACGCCAGGACTGCAAATGGGCATCTATACAGGCATAGGAAGCATTGAGCATACCACCGACAAACCACTTTGCAAAAGGCTCCTTCCAAACGAGGACTTTGTCCCAGCGTTTAAACCAAGGAATTCCTTCTGCTTCTTTCTCCCAAAAACTCTCTAAGTCTGAAATTGCTTTGCTTTGAAATTCGAGGTACCTTTTTATGGGATAAAATTTTTTCTCGTCCATAGTTCTTTTTCACCTCCCCTAATTTTGTATTTAATATGTTTTACATTTATTTGTTTCGGCGCCCATACTTTTTGAGTAATGCAGACATTTTTTTTCTAAACTTTGCCTGTCCACCCGACCCCGGGAAAGGTATCATATCTTCGTTTATAACGTTGAAGCCTTTTGATTTCAAGCTAGTAGCAACAACATTATAGACTGTCGATGAAATAAGAATGATATTTGTATCTTCCGAGGCAAGACTTCTAACTTTTTCTATGAGGGACGGAAGGGATTTTTTAATTTGCTTCTCCTTTTTTCCTGGGCGAGTATCTTCTATTGGTGCATCTGTGGCATCTATCAAGTAGAATCCGTCTTTTTGAAATCTCTCCAAGAATTCGCGCTTTCGCTGGCGAACGGTTTTTATATTCGAACAATCGTCGGGATATAATACTTTCATGGTCTCCCAGAACAAACTATCGCCCCTTTGGACATCTTCAAAGTAGAAAAACCGCTTGGATTCAACCTTGGGTGGTGCTTCTGCAATAAGAAGGAATTTGATTCTCTCCGGTCTATACTTTTGCCGGGTGGACTCAAAATCTATTTCCATCAATTTATCATCCCATCGGCGGGTTTCTTATAACGTTTTGCGTGTTTTCTGAAGTGATGAAGGCACAATTTGGGTGAACGTAGTAAAGTCATATACCCGCTATTGTGCGAGGTTGTCCCCCTTATCATTTTCCCATAATAGTCATTTTTCTTTAACAAGGTGCTTACACAAACCTAAGCGAGATGAATGGCTGATTCTAGAATTCGATGGATAAGGGTCACATTGGCTATGCCGGGGATTAGGAACAGGTTGAAGGAGGCCGCCGTGGTGGATGCTGATAAACTTGGCTAGGATCTTTTTCTAGGACATGATACTACTACATAACTTTCAAATAGTAGTATTAGAATCTTCATACTATGGAGTGTTGCTTATATCGGTAACACACCAAATATGGAGGTCTTATAGTGGCATATCGTGACTTAAGGGATTTTATTAAATTCCTTGAGAATAAGGGAGAGTTACGGAGGATCAAAACAGAGGTTAATCCAGAACTTGAGGTTACAGAGATCTTGGATAGGTTGGTTAAAAGTAATGGACCGGCAGTGCTCTTTGAAAATGTAAAAGGTTTTGATATACCTATCCTAGCGAACATCTTTGGCTCAATACAACGAATAAAAGTAGCATTAGACGTAGAAGATTTAGAGAACATAGGCAAAGGCATTGTCGAGTTGATTAAACCAGAGATACCATCCGGTTTAGTGGGTAAGATAAAGGGTGTCTCTAAACTAAGGGATGTCTTGTCTATTTTTCCAAAGGTTGTGAAGAGTGGGCCCTGCAAGGATATTATTCTTAAAGGTGATGAGGTAGACCTTAGTAAATTTCCAATACCAAAGTTCTGGCCTAAGGATGGTGGGCGGTTCATAACACTCCCTCTAGTCTTCACTAAGGATCCAGAGACTGGAGAGAGAAACGTTGGGATGTACCGCATGCAGGTATTCGATGCAAAAACCACTGGTATGCACTGGCATATTCAAAAGCATGGGGCGACGCACTATCGTAAGGCTGAGGAACTGGGAAGGCCCTTGGAGGTTGCAGTAGCATTAGGCGGTGACCCTGCAACCATGCTATCTGCACCGGCTCCACTGCCAGACGGTTTTGATGAGATGGTATTCGCAGGCATTTTGAGGAAGAAACCTGTAGAGTTAGTGAAGTGCGAGACCGTCGATCTAGAGGTGCCTGCCAATGCCGAAATCGTTTTAGAGGGTTATATTGATCCAAATGAACGGAGAAGTGAAGGTCCTTTCGGAGACCACACCGGTTATTATTCCCTACCAGACCTCTTTCCGGTCTTCCATGTAACGTGTATAACTCACAGGGAGAAGCCGATATATCCTGCAACGCTGACTGGTAGACCCCCTAAGGAAGATTCATACATGGGAAAAGCGATAGAAAGGATGTTCCTCCCTCTAATAAGGTTCCAGCTTCCAGAGATAAGAGATATAAATCTGCCAATAGAGAGCGCTGTCCACAACCTCTGCATAGTATCCATTAAGAAGAGGTATCCTGGGCAGGCAAAAAAGGTTATGTTTGCATTATGGGGCTTGGGGCAGCTTTCCTCTACCAAGTGCATAGTTGTTGTGGATGAAGATGTAAACATCCAGGACTTAGGTGAGGTAACGTGGGCTGTTTCAACCAGGATAGACCCCAAAAGGGATATTATTGTGATAGACAGAGCGCCTGTTGATACCCTTGATCACGCGGCTCCACTGCCGAATCTAGGATCAAAGATAGGTATAGATGCAACTATGAAGGGAAGGGACGAGGGACATGAAAGAGAATGGCCAGAGGCATTAAATATGAGCCCGGATGTTGTCGATCTAGTGGATAGGAGATGGAAAGAATACAACATGTGAAGATCAAGACGCTCTTTGAGATGACCAAATTCGAGCGTATTCTACTGGTGCTTCCCTTTGCTCTAATGGGTGCAGTATTGGCCGCAGGGGGATTACCAACAAAACACCAGGTTATGTTCATACTTCTGGCATTGGCAAGTGCTAGAAGCGGAGGAATGGCGATAAATAGGTTTATTGACCGTGAGATAGATGCGCTAAATCTAAGGACAAAAGATCGGTTCATTCCTACGGGGGTACTCGACCCTCTCGAAGTACTTGTTTTTGCTTTAATATCCTTTGCTCTGCTAGCATTCGCTGCATACAAATTAAATCCGTTATGCTTCAAGCTATCCCCCTTCGTAATCCTACTCATATGCATTTACCCCTATACCAAGCGCTTTACTTCGGGGTTGCACATCTTGTTAGGTGTAATCTTGGGTCTTTCCCCATTTGGAGGATGGATAGCTGTGAGCGGCAGAATAGAATTTCCAGCCATTGTGCTATCCCTAGCAGTTGCATTTTGGATGACAGGTTTTGATATCATCCAGGATATACGCGACATGGAGTTTTATCGTACTCAGAAACTACATTCGATCCCTGCCTGGCTTGGTCCAGACAAAAGTTTCTGGATAGCTAAGGGATTTGCTGTCGCTTCCTTGCTCTTATTCCTCTCATTGTACTATATCCTAGAATTAGGTACAGCTTACCTATCAGGTATCCTCATTATGGGGGTACTTCAGATTTATCAATATCATATACTATCAGAGTTTACAGATGTCTGGAGGAAGACCTTCAGTGTAAATGTTGCCATAAGCTCCTTGGTATTCCTCTTTACCTTTATAGATCTATACACTTAAGGACCAAAAATGGATAATAAATTAGCTAGGATTGTAATCATAAACCTCCCTGTGATATTCTTCTTCTATCTTTTATATACACCTCTTAGTCCCCGTCCATATTCTAATATAATATACTTCGCAGGGTTAGCTGTATTAGGGATAGCAAGCATTAGAGAGTATCATTGGGTAAAGCATGGCCATTGGAAGTGGCTGGGCGTAGGGATTTTCTCGATGTGTTTATTCTATCTTGCTATGAGACTAGGGTTCTCTTTTGTTGCAGGGAGTCAAATCCCTATAGGCACTGACAAGTGGAGTTACTTCGTTGAACCTTGGCAGAGGATTTCGCTATTAATATCTTTTCCAGCTTTGATATTAGTCGTAGTATCTATGGAGTTGTTCTACCGGGGCTATGTTCAGGAGACTCTTTGCAAGTATTTCAATGTAAGGCATGCCATCCTCGTCACTTCATTGCTGAGCGCTATAAGGGGATCAGGGGTAGGCCTGATGCCTGGTTTCATCGATTTCATATTAGCATTGGCATGGGGCTTGATATACTCAGAGGCAGGCTTACTTCCAGCAATAGCGACGCATCTATGTTGGGATATACTATTCGTCTACTTTCCTCCCTAAGCAAAAGCTATTCCCCTCTTTCCCATGGTACCAACCGTCCAAGAAATTTCCACGCAGTCTCTTGAGGTATTCAAAATTACCAGGGTCTTGAACTGCTTCTTTGTAGACATCTATAATGCAATTATCGTATTCCCTATTCCTCGTTTCTATCAGTCCGATAGAGACCCCCATATCAAAAAGCTCCCCTAGATGAGGAAGCATGCATAGATCCCTAGAAGTTGCAAGCGAGTTGCCATTTACATCAAAGAGTTCTTCTCCACTAAGGCTGTGCATGCGTATATAACCTGTGCACACATAGCTGCAGTTCCCTTTCCCTTCAGCAGGGCACATCTGCCTTAGGAAGCACTTCCAACTCGTCATGAGGCTTACTGGACCATGAATCTGGTACTCAAACAACATTGAGGGTGCATTTCTTATCAACCCCTCTATCTCCTCCTTTGCCAGGTCAGGTGATATGGATACTATCCTAACTCCATGTCTACTCAGAACCTCTAGGTCGAGGCGGTTATAAGCCTTGATATAGCTACCAGCCACACAGCTATTAGTTATCTTAAGCATGCCTAGGGAGCCTAGCACTAGGTCGATACCATTAGATGAGGCAAGATTGCATAGGTTTCTCGTATACTCGATTTCCTCCCTTGAAGATGGTGCAACCAGCAACTGCAACTGGGCTTTTTTACCCGACGATTCTATTAGTGCACATGCCTTTCTAATTTTTTTTTCATCCCAGTCTCGCAGTGCTTTTAGGTAGCAGTGAGGCTCACCAAACCTTATGCTGTCTGCTCCACTTTTAACCCATTTTTCAACTTCTGGATAAGTATATGCGGTTACTGTTATCTCCATCAGCATCCCCCCTTGAAATATGAATCAAGCCTAATCGGCAGGTTATATGCGGCCTGCAGCGCCCTTATCCACCCTTCTTCCACTTTCCATGACTCAGGAGAAGCCTCGTATGCATCTATAGCCTTCCTCCAAACCTCAACCATCTTCTTAATATAATCCAGGGATTTTACCTCTGCGACAACCTTCAGGCTGTCCACGTTGTTTTTGATCAGATAAGGAATCGCAGCTAGGTCACACTGTACTTCGAATTCCATGAGATGTGCTTTAATGGAATCATCACCGCATTTTACTATATAATCGCCGATACATGGGGTGATTAAACCCTGGCCCTCTATGCCTACGCTTCCGTGCCTGGTAGAAAAGCTATCTGTTCCAAGCCTAACAGAACGTATTGGATGATCACCAGCTAAATAAAGTCCTGAAACACGCTTAACATCCTTCGGGATGCACAAACCAGATTCTGTGCCCACATCATAGAGCAGAGAAGGCAGGAAACAGCGTTTTCCATCCCATGCACTGCAGATGAAGCCACTTACGTATACTTCAACCTCCATGTTGGTTTTCTCCTTGTATTCTTTTATCGACTGCAGGGATCGAAGGCGAGGGATTATCACCCTCGTAACACCGAGGGATTTTAAGAACAATGCATCCTCTGGGGAGATAGCAGATGCAACACCTGAGGCGATGATCTTTATTGGATAATGCTTGTTTATCCAGTCTATAACACCGAAGCTGCTCACCACTACGCCGTCTGCTTCTGCACTATAGATAGACTCTACAGTCCTCTGAAAATCTTCAAGACCCCTATCCCTTACATGGGCATTGACAACCACATAGGCTTTTTTTCCTAGATCATGGGCATATCCTACTGCCTTCTCCATCTCACCAAGTGAGAAAAAACTGGATCCAAAGCGTATCGATACTTTCTTTGTTATCGGCACATATACCGAATCTGCCCCACTATCCAATGCAGCTTTTAATACCTCTAGATTCGGAGTGGGAACAACTAACTCGACCATGGTAATTCCCTATATGATATCCAGTAGGTCTTCTACCCCTATCTCTTCCTCGCAGATGAACGCTTCTCCATAGCTCCTGCCTATCATTGAACCATAATACTTTGCCGCAGCCGGGATTATCTCCAGAAGCTCACGGTTCTTCACGTTCTCTATGAGCTGCGATTTATAGCATTCTAGTGCCTTTATCTTCTGTTCGATGAAATCACTGATATCAACTATAAACGAGACCTTCCTGTTTACCCTTTGGTGCCCCCCCGGGAAGTGGAATATCCTTTTAACCTCCCATGGTTTCCTTGCCTGCGGCCACTTCGTTAATCTGGCATAGAAACTGGATGCAAATACCAGGTTGTAGGCTACAATATGATCTGGGTGGCTCTCATCCTTTGGATGTGTGATAATCACCTCAGGCTTATACTTCCTTATGATATTTGCTATCTCTTTTCTTGCCTCAATGCTATCGATGATCTTCCTATTCTCTAATCCAAGTATCTCCCTGACATCAACCCCTAAGATTTTTGCTGCTTCTTCTGCTTCCTTCCTCCTTATCTCAGGCGTTCCATGAGGCGTCGGTTCACCATCAGATAGGTCAAGGATTCCTACCCTCCGTCCTTGTTTTTCCAGCTTTGCAATCGTACCCCCAGCCCCTAGTTCTGCATCATCTGGATGCGCTCCCACAACCAAGACATCCAATTTCATAGTCCACCTCTAAGGTATCGAGGACACGGCAGTTGAGCACCTATTATGTCCTCTAGCATTGCATGTGTTTCTACTGCGATATTCACCAAGCCGTCCCTTCTTTCAAGTGCCTTCTCTAATAGTTCTACTATATGCTGTTTCTTACTTCTTACAACCTCATCTCTTACTGTGTTAATGTATGCCTCCAAGCGTTTTGGAGCTGGTGCCAGTACCTCATGTGTCTTGTATATTAAGGGTACCGGTATCTCCATGATGGAGAGGTTATTAAAGCGAGCTTGAAAAAGAAGCTGGAGAGGCATTTCATATCCTTCTGCAAGCCCCGTAAGATCTAATTTCTTTAAGGCATCCACGTTATAGGCCTTCATACCGCAGAAGGAATCTGTTAGATCATAGGCAGTCAAGTGATTAACTATAGTCGTCATTATCATGTTAATCAAAAAACGGTCAGGGGGCATGCTATTTGTCCCTAAGACTATGTCTTGATACCTAGAGCCGCTGAGGATATCCGCGCCTTTTGTTGCAAAAAAAGATTTCAGGAAATCTGGATCATGCTGTTCATCAGCATCCATTGTGATAATAGTATCGTAGCCCCCTTGAATCGCTGAATCGAACCCTGATTTTAGGGCATTTCCATATCCAGCATTCTCTCTGTGCATGAGGATATCAAATGTAATGTCCTTCTGGAGCCTATCAAGTATAACTGGAGTAGAATCTGTTGATCCATCATCGATGATTAGTATATCAAAAGGTATGCCATTCGCTCTCGATTCTTCAATATCATAGAGGACTTTCGAGATATTCTCTTCTTCCTGGTAAACAGGAATAACCAAGAGCGTATTCATCTCATCACCTGCACGTGTTTGCAAAGAAGCATGCACCCGGTATTGTCTCTGCATTATAAAACCGTGTATATATGTTTATGAGATCGGATACGCCTGAGGATACCGCTAGATCAATCCAATTCCATGATATCTCCTGCCCTACCTTCTCTTTGGAATAGCTTCCATGGGCAGATGAGATGTATAGGGATACGTCGCGTTCTTTAGCGATCTCCTCCAGTTTTTTAAGTGTTCTGTATTCCTGTTCTATAGCTAGGGTTAGGGGAATCATAGCCTCCTCCCTTGTTGCATTATTCATGTACCTCCCTAAGCAAGTATATATCTCTGACTCTGGCAACCCATATTTTTCAAGTAACTGCTTTATTTTTACCTCTAGATGGGCTCTTATTACATTGTTATAGTATATCCTACTATAGAGCAAGGTGGTGGGGGGATCAACCTTTATGGAACGCATAGCAGGAAGCACCTGCGCCATGTAGTCGGTCTCGCCACCACCTGTGATCTGCACAGACAGGGGGATAGCAAAGGAGGAAACGAGCAGTCTTGAGTCGATACGGGGGCTTATATCCTCCACTATATCTGAGAGTTCATTCTTTGAAAACCCATATGCAGTACCACATTTCTTGCATCTTCCCTTTAATATGGTATTCTCACGCTCCAGTAAGACCCTCCTCCGGTTACATCCCTGGCTCTGGCACTCATAAAAGAACGGAACATATTTCTTGTCCCGCTTTCTCAGAGTTGGAGTGATATTGTTTTCCTTAAGCTGATCGTGGACCCTGTTTATGGTTTTAATAAAGGTATCAAGGTTTTTATCCCCCATTAGATACTCGAAACCTCCTTGGAGGAGTCTCCTGAATTCCCTAGAAGACGATTCAAGAAACATGATGTTGAGTTCACCAGTAATGTTCGCGATATTAGCTAGGATACGCATGGTCCATTCGCTGAAGTTTTTAGAAGCATAATATTGTGTCCTAACCACGGTCAAAGCTTCTTCCAAGCGTTCGATATACAACCTCTTCTCAGCTGGAGATGAAAATGCCTTTTTGATTGTCTCTCCATAGTTCTGTCTGATTCTTTCCAATGTATCCGTTAAATGTGCCTCACTAGGTAAAGGCAGAGTATAGACTGGACAGCCTTCATAATCCTTTATGATATCCCTTGGAAGTAAGAGTGCAATGCCTGCTGGACTTAAACTGGGGAGGTGTGTATGAGTAATCTCTTTGTGAACCCCATCAAAGTCGGCGAGGAAGAATAAAGGAGATAGCTCTGAGATCTTAGAGACCTCCGAAGCAAGCGCCATCTTATTCAAGATTAAAGACGGGCCGCCGAGATAAATAGGCTGGTGGGCTGTTATCGCTACACCACTTGCTATGGAGTCAATCTTCTCTTTTACTTCCTGCGTTAAGACACCATATCTACGGTTGGTTTCATATAGTAATTTCATAAGGGATTCCAGATTGTCTGGATGCGACATCTTCCCCATGGAAACAGCTTGTTTTAAGTTCCTTGAAATCTCGTTATATGGATTAAAATCAGGGGTTTCACCATACCATGCAGCTCTTAGATAGATACTCCTTGGTTTCTTCTGATCAACCATCTCTCCACCTAGTAGTGTGAATATACCCTTCACTTCCAGTGTTCTTCAAACCTACTCATATACTCCATTGCAAGACGAGCTGCAGTATCAGGGTCCTCGTTGTGTTTGTTCAACTCGACGGTAAGCCAATCCTTGTATCCCACTTCTCGCAGCGTCTTAAAGACATCTACAAAGTCCACGTCCCCATCTCCAGGTATAAGGTGCCTGTGTGGGAAATCATCTTTGTTTACATCGTCAACATGGACATTGAGCAGGTAGTCCTTGAACTTGTGGATATAACTCTTGGGTGTTTCATTTACCCCAAAGGCATGCCCCAGATCTACGACAGCCTTGAACACCGGATAGCGCAGAGTCTTAATTAAATCGATTGTCTGCTCAGGCGTGCTCATCCACTTCTCAGGCTCTGGCTCAAGCCCTATGATGATCCCCTTATCTTCAGCTACCTTGCCGAATTCATTCATCATAGAGACAAAGTACTCGCCTTGTTTCTCGAAAGAGAAGTCTTCATATAGGCCTCCTGAAGCTGTTTGAACCTGGTCTATCCCAAGGGTGTGGGCAAGGTCTAAGACACCCATGAATTTCTTGTATTCCCTCTCCCTCTTCTCAGCATCTGGAGAGACAAAGTCGAGGTGTGCGCTAACAGCATATAGCTCTAGGCCATATGACTCTATTTCCTCCTTTATGGCCAGCCACTTTTTCTCTCCATCAAATGGCGTTACATGATCCCCCTTTGCCCAGAGATTGATCCCCTCATAGCCGAGATCGCTTATGCTTTTAAGGGCATAATCCCGAGGAAAAAATCTGAATGCATTAGTAAAAAAACCAAGCCTCAATATTCTACCTCCTAATGAGGCCTTCCAATGCATCGTTGTATCTCTCGATAGCTAGTTTTACCTCTTCAGGGTTGACCTTGACTGCCTTCTCAGCTATGCCGGGGCAGTAACCGCATTGACTGCATACTGTAGAGCTGCAATCCTGATGCATAAAGAACGGCAGGAAATCGTTTAGCATGTTATTATCAACCTCAACATCCACCAAGGGCATATTCTTTGGCCTGCTGATAGACCCCTTTCCATGAGGCAGGCTTAGGATGTCGAATAAATTCCCCTCATATCTCCTCTCAGCATAGGCCTTAACAGCAGTGGTTATCCACGCAGTGGTCTTTGTCCTTCCTGATAGCTTGAACTTGTCGATGCCTATTTCTTCGTAGACGTGTAAATCCTCGGGTCTAATCCATGGGGATTTGATGATCTCACTAGGATCTTGGAGTCTCGCCCTCCAGCAGCTTGAAACAGGATAGTCAACTGGAATGGATTTAACTTGGCGTTGAGACTGTGATGCATGTGAGTTGATGTTCGCGTGATAGCGGCGGTATGGGCATCCCAGCAGACAACAGTTGTTGACAATAACTTGTAAGTTTTTTATTACCTTCGAGAGCTTGCTTAGATAATCAAAGTTTCTGTTCTGGCTTTGCACCACAACGATTTCATCTGCACCTAGGGACTGATAAAATTGCGCTTGCTGTATAGACTCTATGTGGGAGAATACAGAGGCCACAACCTTTAGGCTTGGGAATCTCTTTTTTACTACCTCAATGAGATATGGTATAGAAACAGTGACGTAATCCGCACCTATACCCTCTATCCAGGTCAGATGCTCCAATATTTTCTGATTATATTCATCGGAGTATTCCAGGTTGCCCAAGCAGGCTGAATTCAAGAGATAGTTAAAAACAATACCATTGGCATGCGCTAACTTGATGTGCTCTTCTGCATGTTCTTTCGTGACCTTTGGAAGAGCAGAGGTCGGCCTTCCCCCTCCGATTATATCTTCATCTAGTTTCCCATAGATGCACTCTACTGGAAAAGAACTTATGTTTTCTATGAGTGCATTATCCCAGTTGGTAGGTACATTAAGCCTCAATATCCCACCCTGTTACCACTACCAAGTGGTAGTATTTAAGGATTTCTCACAGTCGGTTAAATAGCAGGCCGCATGCTCATCCTGTATAGCTTTCATTCTCCCAGACATTTTCAAGGGACTCCTGAATCCCTTTGGCAAACGAGGGATTCCGTATCCATATCGCAATGGAGTGGTAGAGCTCGTTGCTCGTAGGGTCAGGCACGCCTATAATGACATCTCTGCCATCTGCTACCATCAAGTCAAAGAGGAGGTTATCGTAATAGCGCATCTTCAGTCCTATCCTAGAGGCAAATTCCCTGTCTGTATCATTAATCTCTGCTCCGCCAGGGATCAGAATCCTGATTTTTCTGTTATTCGCTTGAGAGTTCACCAAGTATTTTTTCAGCAGATCCTTTGCTTCTAAAGCCTTTCTTATGGTTATATATACCTCTTCTGATTCGTTTAATATCTCTAAGAATTTGTTTGTAATACTATAGATGCCTTTCAGCGTCACCAACTCCTGCGCCGGTGACTCTCTTAAGTACATAGAGTTGAGGTGTTCTAAAACCAGTTTTTTATTCCCCTTTCGTTCTTTCGCACTTACCTCAAATTCGGCTTCAAACTGCGCAATTCTCCCATCCAGTGCAATCTCGGGGGAAACTGCCTCATACTTATCATTGTTATACCCCACGAAGCCCTTTGATTCAAGACTCTTTAGCGTATCATAAACCCTTGATAAGGGCACTTTTGATGCTGTCGCAGCCTCCTTGGGAGCCATACTTCCCCTGAGGAGCGCAAGGTATACCCTAACTTCATAGAGGCTTAGCTTAAAGCTATTCTTGAGGGTCTCCTCTATGTTCATATCCAAAGCTTGTATACACCACGTAAATAAACTTGTCTAGTGTTGCCAGAGTAGCTGTTGGAGTGCTGTCTTAATTCTGACTGATTCTAGAACTCGAACTCGATGGATAAGTTATATAAGAGCACGCTGGTCGGAAATCAAAATATGTACTCGCAGGTCCTAGAGTTTCTAACCGGATCCAGAGCTGAGATACCAGAACAAAGGTACCGTTTCATGATGGAATTCTTCCATGAATTGAAAAAAGAACTAGACCTAACCCTGTAGACAGCGTTTAAGAAGCTGTAGGGTATCTCGCTAGATATCTCCACCAAATAAATTTACTCATTCTTATTTCATTCTCATCTTCCAATCTCCAATCTCTCCAGCAAATTTAATAAGCCTCCCGCCGACCTTTAGATTATATATGGCCAAGATCACCATCTCCGGCATCGGGAAAAGCTTCGACGACCTAGTAGCAATTGATAACCTAGCCATAGAGGTGGACGAAGGGGAATTCCTAGGTCTAGTAGGTCCCACGGGGTGCGGCAAGACCACCCTACTGAACTTGGTCGCTGGCCTGGAAAGACCGAGCAAAGGTTCTATAATGATAGACGGGGAGGAAGTGCTTAAGCCAGGTTTCGACAGGGGCATGATCTTCCAGGAAGGTGCTCTACTGCCCTGGCGCACTGTAGAAGAGAACGTCGCATTCGGCTTGGAGATAAAGGGTGTCAACGGGGATGAAAGGAAGAAGATAACTCAAAAGTACATCGACCTAGTCGGATTAAAGGGCTTCGAGGACAGCTATCCCTATGAGCTCTCAGGCGGTATGGCGCAGAGGGTTGCCCTGGCAAGGGTCCTGGCGTACGACCCGGAGATACTGCTGATGGACGAGCCCTTCGCTTCTGTGGACGCTCTGACGAGGGAGAAGCTGCAGAACGAGCTTCTGCGGATATGGGGTGAAATGAGGAAGACTATACTTTTCGTCACCCACAGCATAGACGAGGCTGTCTATCTCTCTGACCGCGTCGCAGTGATGAGCTCCCGTCCAGCGAGGATAACAGAGGTAGTAAATATAGATCTACCAAGGCCGAGGGAAGGAAGCAGGTCCTCCAAGACTTTTGTTGAGATCAGAGAAAGGATATGGGGGATACTTAGGGAGGAAGTATAATGGACTTTCAAGAGGTAAGGGCTCTCTTCCCAATAACACGGGAATACCTCTACTTTGACGCCTCTTCTTTAGCTCCATACTCGAAGCCGGTTCTAGAAGCTCTAAATAGGTTCGACGCACAGCAAAGGGACTATGGTTCGGCATACTTCGATAAGTGGGGGGAGGAAGTTGAGGACTGCAGGAGGCGAATAGCAGAGTTAGTTGGAGCAAAACAAAGCGAGATAGCACTCACCAAAAATACGTCTGAGGGCGTTAACCTAGTGGCACTGCTCCTGGATTGGAAGAAAGGAGACAATGTCGTGGCAACCAATGTGGACTTCCCGGCCAACGTCTATCCCTTCCTCAACCTCAGGAACAAGGGTGTAGAGGTGAAGTTCATCCCTGGCGAAAAAGGCATCACCCCTAGAGATGTCGAGGAGCACATCGACAGGCATACGCGGCTTGTGACCTTGAGCCACGTAATGTATAGGGACGGCTTCCGCCTGAATGTGGAAGAGATAGGCAGGATTTGTAGGGAGCAAGATGTCTACTTCCATGTGAATGCCACTCAATCACTGGGAGCGTTAGAATTAAACGTGGAGAAAGCAAAGATTGATTTCCTTTCGGCAGCTGGCTACAAATGGCTTCTCTCGCCCCTCGGATCAGGCTTCTTCTTCGTAAGGGAAGAGTTACTAGACGGCTCGCCTGTGCTGGGATGGCGTTCTGTTAAGGAACCACTAGCATTCAATGCCACAGAGTATGAGGTAGCAGACAGCGCCAGGAGATTCGAGCTCGGTAGCCTGGATATAGCAGCTTTCCTAGGCATGCGGGCAGCTTTAGAGCTCCTGGCAAAAATAGGCTTGAAAAAAGTTGAGAAAAGGGTCCTCCAGCTTTCATCTATACTATCCGAAGAGCTAGCAGATTTAGGGGAGGAGCTGCTCTCAGACCCCAAGGAGAATAGGTCAGGTATAGTCAGCATCAAGAAAGAGGCAACAAAGGAAGAATTGTTGAAGAACAAGGTCGTCGCAACGGTCGTGGACTACATAAGGTTCTCCCCGCATATATACAACGACGAGGGCGATATTCATAAGTTAATCGAGGTGCTCAAAAAACTCTGACGAGTGATAAATTATCTTACGCCCTAAGCTCTTTCCCCAACCATGGGTATGCTAGCTCCGCAGTGAATGCACTTGCCACCTACCAAAGACCATTCTACGACTCCGTATCCCTCTCTCTTCACCAGAGGTGCCTTACAGACCTCGCAGTACGTATTCTTTCCAGGATGCGAGAAGATGTTCTCCACGTAGGCATACTTCACACCACTGCGATAGGCATTGTTAAGGACCGTTTCCAAGATTTCCTCAGATGGTGACTGCAAATCATCCATGGCATAACAGGGGAAGAACCTGAGAAATATTAGGGGAACACCAGCCTTCTTGGCGAAGTTTACTGCTACAGATGCTTGGCCCTCGTATCCCGGGATGACGAGGCTCACAACCTCCAGATGGATACCCTGCTCTTTTATCTCATTCATCAGTCTTGTTAGGTGCTCCAGCACGCCGTTAACCTTCAAGTCGCACACCTGGCGATAGAAATCCTCGTCCCCCTTTATCGTTAAGGCAACTGCATCGAGGTCTCCTGCTATCTTCTTGAATGCCTCTATAGATACAAGTCCATTGGTGGCTAAGACATTAGTTAGACCCTTCTTCTTCCCTTCCCTCATTATCTCTGCGTAGTACTCCAGGTTCAGGGCAGGCTCAGAATGAGTGTAGACCATCCCCTTGCATTCCAGAGCTCTAGCAGCATTTATCAGTCCGCTTACCTTGACCTCCGTAACATCGACCTCTTCAGGCGGCACCTGAGTTATACTCCAAGCAAGGCAGAACTTGCACTTCATATTGCAGGAGATACTGCCCAGGGTGAGGAATCTACTATTAGGGTGGAAGTGATAGAGGGGCGTCTTCTCTACATAGTCGATACTGAAACTGGAGAGCTTCCCATAGATGGTGTTGTAGAGCTTTCCACCAATGTTCTTTCTAGTCTTGCAGAAGCCAACGTCCCCCTCCCTGATCTTGCAGTTGATTATACAGAGTTCGCACTTGAGAGAATCGCCATCACTGGTGTAACACCAAGCCTCATGCATCTAGATTTTCCTGAGGAACTCACCGATCTTCTCGTCAGCCTTTTCCTCGGTGGCATCGAGCGTCAAGAATGGTACGTCCACCGCTTCCTTTATCGCGTCGTGGGAATCGTAGACCTCTAGAGAGCCGAATGGGCATTGCCTGTTGTATACAACGGCGTCTACATCGTAGCGCCTCACAAGGTCAGCGAAATCTCTAGCATTCTCAGCAGCGCTGCCAAGGCCCGAGTGCCCAGAGTACCACCTTGCGAGAGCCTCTAGGTTTGAGCCGTCTATGAGCTTGCGGTGAGCTGTGAAACGCTGGTACGGCCAGCCAGCTGTAACTATGCCGCCGTTGCCGTCTATTGCATGTAAAAACTCATTCCTGAAGCCACCTGCGAGAAGCACCTTTTTTCCTGGATAGCCAACTCCATCCCTTACTCTATCTTCCAATTCATCAGCGAGAAGATGGCATGCACCCAGGAGCCGGTCAACGTCACCACCAATGTAGTCAGTGCAGATAACCTTCAGGTTGTAGATGTCGAAGCTCTTCAGTGGATGTGGCTCCTTCTTTATCAATTCGTCTATGCGCTGGAATACGCGGGTAACCTCATTAGTGGCTTCAATGGATTTAGCGATGTCCTCCTTAGTTATCTCTCTCTCCACAAGTCCTTCAAGTCTCTCTTTAAGGTGGAGAAGCCTCTCGTAGATCGCCTTCTCCCTATCACGTCTATCCATACCGGGTTCAAGCTCTATGAATTCAAAGTCCCATTCCTTACCAATGGTCTTTAGAAGAGAATTCCATTCAGGCAACTTAGGCAGGAAGTCAGTGATAACCATGTCATAGCCAGGGCATGCACCGAGAATAGGTGAGCCAGCGCTTCCACTTACATACCTGCAGACACACTCGCCAATACCAAAGTGGTATATCCACTTGCTGAGCTCATGGTCCCCCTTGATTATCGTCCTGTTGAGGTCCTCCCTCCTCTTATATATAATGGAAAAGACACCCGCGGCTCTAAGGAGTTCTGCAGGAGAATTAGGAAGGGTCCCAACTACCTTTCCCCCCTTCCTAAGGTGTTTTGCCCAGTCATCCCAAACACTGGCATTGTATTGGTATATGAGCCGTATACTCTCCAGTTCCCTGATATCGCTATACAATGGAAGCTGCTCATCTTCAACAGAAAGTGCGGTCCGAGATAACATAATTTATACCCCCATTTTAGGCTATAATTATTTTGTGGTCCCCGAGATATAAATATTTTTGGGTATTTCCTTGTAGCATTTGCTTTATCGTGGCGGTGAGTCATGTTCCAATCTAGGGCTTCACTTGTTAACAAATAATTATTAATGAATGCGAAACATCAACGCCCTAGCCAAGAAGCACATCAACGATGTTTTAGGGTCTAGAAAACTAACGGGAAGCAATCAGAACTGTTTGAATTACTCTTGTCACTTCGAGGGGCAGGACTGCACATGGTGCTATTGCCCCCTTTATCCATGTCTATACGACAAAAACGGTGGATATATAATCTCAGGCACAGGGCGGAGGATATGGGACTGCTCTTCATGCACTGTTGTTCACGAGGGAGAAACAGCTAAGAAGATGTTGACGGTGTTGAGAAAAAGCGGTAAGAGAATAGAGGATATCAGTAGCGCGGATATAGCCTCGGCGAGGAGGATAGTTGCCGGGGGGAAGTAGCTCTGAGATGCACTTTCTAGGCATCGACTTAGCATGGAGGATGCAACCTAGTAGATCGTCAGCTATAGCGATACTGGACGACGATGTTGCATTGTAGGTAACTCCGAAGAAGGCTTCATCCTCATCCCTCTGCCCTAGAACTGACTATCTCATCTATAACATCCCCTACGCCTTCTCCGCTTAGAGCAGAACACGAGATCGATTCATCTAATAATTTCGAAACTTTTTTTCCTGATGAGTGGTCTGCCTTATTCAGCACCGGCACGACTTTTACCTCAAATCTCTCCTTTATGTCTCTGTAGAGATTTATTTGGCTATCAATGAGGAAACCACAGGTCTCTGAGGGATCGAATACGAATAGCACCATATCGGCGAGATACTTAAGGGCTAGAATTCCTTGTAGTTCAATGGGACTGCGGTCCTTAAGGGGCCTATCCAATAGCCCCGGGGTATCAATGACTTGATAGCGATAATAATGCCTCTCGAAGTATCCCAAGAGCAACTTCTGCGTAGTGAAGGGATAGCTCTCTACCCTCGGTTCGGCAGATGTCATTGCCTTTAGTAAGGTGGATTTACCTACGTTTGGAGCTCCAGCTATAACCGCAGTGAAGGTATCCTCGACTGTAGGCAGGTTCTTGAGTTTTTCCCTAGACTCTGCTAAAAACCTTAATTCTCCCTTGATTTTCCTTAATATGGATGACAACTGTCCATAGAACGTCTTGGTATGACGATAGAAATCTTCCTTCTTCCGGGAGGTGCGGATCTTGTACCGATATTTCTTCTCCAGCTCCTCGCTTGTCTTCATCACCCACTTCAAAGCACTGAGGGACCTCTTGAATTCTTCAATATCTACTATAGCGGCAATGAGCTCGCGGTAGAATGGGGAGAGCTCATATATCTCGGATGTCCTATTCACTATCCGCTTGAAATTCCCCATAACCTCTTGGGAAGCTACCTTGACCTTTGCGTCTTCCCCTTTCTTCACTTTAAATGGGCGTCGCACCTCCTTACTTCTGGCTTCCTTACCTGCCTTCGCAGCCCTCCTGAACGCAATATCCAATAGCTCGTCTGGAGTCAGAATTGGAGGCACACGCTTGAAATTTAACATATAAAATCATTTAAATACAGCAGTGTATATATACCACACCATGAACTTAACCCCGGTGCAGAGGGAGATTCTCCTCGCACTGATAGACCTGTATCACAAAATTGGGGGAGTAACCATAAAGGGTGAGGACATCGCTACTTTAGTTAAGAAGAATCCGGGCACTATACGGAACCAGATGCAGGCCCTCCGCTCCTTGGGACTTGTGGAAGGAGTACCAGGACCCAAAGGCGGCTATGCCCCGACTACTGAAGGCTACAAGATCCTGAATTTTGAGAAGATAGAACGGGAGGTAATCATACCCATCTCCATTGACGGCCGAATGCTGGAGGACCTCATAGTTAGAGATATAAGTCTTATAGATATTGCCGACCCCAACAAATGCAGGGCGACGATCCATCTCATAGGAAGCCTGAAGAGTATAGCTCTAGGGGATACCTTAAAAATTGGTCCTACACCGGTAAACAAACTGGTGATAACAGGGCATGTCATTGGTAGGGATGATATCGATAATGTTCTGCTTATAGAGACCTTAGGTATGTTCAGCATCCCAAAGGAGCGGATAGTAGACGTTGGGACAATCAAGCTGAAAACTCTATCCCCCACCATGACTATTAGGGAGGGAGCCGGGATATTCGCTAGAGAAAAGATCAGAGGGGCGCCGGTTGTGGAGAATGAGAAGCCAGTAGGGATGCTCTCCACAGTGGATGTGGCGAGAGCCCTAGCAGAGGGCAAGGAAGACCTGACAGTGCGAGAAATCATGACTAAGGAGCTTTATGTAATCGAAGAGAACGCATTCCTCTCAAAAGCCATAGAAGAGATGGAGAAACACAACATAAGCAGGCTCATTATAGTCGACGACGAGGGGAGAGCCAAGGGAATAATAACCCGGACCGACGTATTGAACAGGATAGCAGACATCTCCAAGGTTGCTGTAACATAACACCTATAATAGCAGCACTTAAAGGAAATACTACCCGTCTCTAATTTTTATTTGTATTGTTAAGACAGGAAGGAAGGACAGGCAATGATAGCTGGAAGCGATGAAGCCGGTAAAGGGGACTACTTTGGTTACATCGCGGTTGCCTGTGTTGCATGCGACGAAAAAACTCTAAAAGAGATGGGTGTGAGGGATTCCAAAAGCCTGAGCAGTACCCAGATATCTAGGCTGGAGGAAGAGATAAAGAAGAGGTGCATCTATTCCATAGTGAGTGTTTCCCCTAAGAGGTATAACCAGCTCCACAAGGATAGTGGAGGGGTATATAATCTAAATCAGATCCTCGGATGGATGCACGCTAAAGCTATAAAGGAAATTTTGGGTCAATGCACGCCAAAACGGATAATAGTAGATAAATTCGGGGATGAAGCAAATGTACTTAAAAACATAGAGGGGGTTGATATTTCTTTCTTAACTTCCGGTGAAAGCGACAGGGCAGTAGCAGCTGCATCTATCTTGGCTAGAGCAGAGTTTCTTAGGAAGCACGAAGCCCTATCCAGGAGGCTGGAGATGCCACTACCTCGCGGCTCTGCCCATGTAAAGGAAGCTGCAAGAAAGCTCATAGAGAAACATGGTAGGGAAATACTAACTGAAGTAGCGAAGGTCCACTTTAGGATTACCGAAGAATTGTAGGTTAATGTAGTAGACCCCATTTAGTTGGTATCCATGGAAGTCGGAATTTAATCTAATTTTAGGTTAGGGTTAAGAGTTAGAGAAATATTTATCTAGTAATAAGCCAATGTTGGATTGAGAACTATGAAGGTTATCAGCAAATCCAAAAGCGGCCCTGAAGTTGGAACAGCCCTTCAGAGTGTTATTGAGGATATGAACGAGGAGCTTAAGGGGGCAGATGGGCTGATAAGCAAGACTGAGTGCGAGGTTGCATTTGGCCCACTGGCAGTTACGGTAACGACCACCGTGGTACTAAATGGAAATTCCCCCCGCCACAAGGAGCTGATCGGTGTAAACGAGAGAGGGGTGAGCAGGGAACATGCCATGAGGAAGGCCACAGAGAAGCTGAATCAATTACTCGCTACGAAAAACGGAGAGATTGCTGATATATTCAGTAAGACCATAGTCACGCCCTTGCCGGGAAGGGTTTATACCACCATAATAGCCTCTATAAATGAGGATGTCTTGGAGAAGGCGCATGACGCCACTATAAGGAGGCAGCGCATAAAGAGGATTCTCCAGTTGGTGGATAATAACCCCTCTGCCATAAACATAGCTAGTGTCGCTGAGATCTTCGGCGTTTCCAGAACCATGATATACAAGGACCTAGAGGCATTGGGGCACAAAAGAACAGTGAGAGTAGCGGGGATCAAGGCCGTTTAAATTGGATATGATTGTCCTTATCACCGGTACGCCGGGCACTGGTAAGAGTACGGTCGCCCGGCATTTAGCTGGTAAGCTGGGATACCGATTAATAAGAATTAACGAGTTAGGGGGAGACGTTGTCGTAGGCTATGACGCTGAGAGGGAATCGAAGATATTAGATATGGACAAAGTCTCAGAGCAACTGAAAAATGTGGAAGGTGATGTCATAATTGAGGGGCATCTTTCTCACCTATTGTCATTTGGCGATGTAATTATAGTCTTGCGAGCTCATCCAGATATCCTAAGGAAGCGCCTTAGAAATTTCAGGAAGAAAAAACTAGATGAAAACCTGGAGGCAGAAGCTCTCGACGTATGCCTGATAGAAAGCATCAAAGAACATGGAAGCGAAAAAGTCTTCGAGATAGACACTTCCAAGAAAAAAAGTGAAGACGTAGCCAAGGACATTGTTAAGATCCTAGGAGGCAAAGGAGAGGAATTCGAGCCCGGCAGAATCGACTGGAGTGAGGAGTTTTTCTATAAAGAAGATAAGAGAGATCAACAGTAGGATACGTCAAAGAGAAATACGCTGAGCTATGTGGGCCTAAAAGGACGTGAGAATATCGTGGTGCTCTACTGGGATGAGCGCTTAGAAGGCAAAATCCGATTGGAGTTTTCATAGTTAAACTTATAACTATAAAGGGCAACGAGATATTTGCTGATGTTGAGGGACAGCATTGCAGTTATCGATTAAAGCTATTCCAAACTTAGGTGCATGAGAGATGAGTAACATATTCAGAATGACGCTGCTCTTGGGAGCACTAACTGGACTGCTCGTACTGGTTGGCAGATTCGTAGGCGGTCCGGGGGGTATGATTGTAGCATTCATCTTCGCTGTAGTAATAAATTTCGGGAGCTACTGGTACAGCGACAAGATAGTCCTAAAGATGTACCATGCTAAAGAGGTTTCCCCCTCTGAAGCGCCTGAACTTCACTCCATCGTGGATAACCTTATACTACAGGCCAAGCTACCAAAACCCAAGGTATACCTAATGAATTCAGCCACTCCAAACGCCTTTGCCACCGGTAGAAACAAGGAGCATGCAGCTGTCGCTGTGACTACTGGTATCCTGCAGCTCCTGAGTAGAGAAGAGCTGGAGGGCGTGTTAGCCCATGAATTGGCCCATGTGAAGAACCGCGATATCTTAATCCAGTCAGTAGCAGCAACGATGGCAGGTGTGATAACCATGCTTGCCGTTTGGGCACGGTGGGCAGCCATCTTTGGAGGCTTCGGTGGACGAGATAGAGATGGAGATGGTGGTGGGCTGATGGGCTTTCTGTTCCTCGCTATCTTAGCACCCATAGCAGCGACCCTCATACAGCTCGCTATATCCCGCTCAAGGGAGTACCTAGCAGATGAAACCGGAGCAAGAATTACGAAGAAGCCCTATGCCCTTGCCAGTGCCCTGAAGAGGCTGGAATACGGCGTTTCAAGGGCCCCGATGGATGCCAATCCCGCTACCGCGCATCTCTTCATCGTGAACCCCCTCAGAAAGATGTCACTTCTGAAGCTTTTCAGTACACACCCCCCGACACCAGAGCGCGTTGCAAGACTCCAATCACTAGTGATATAATCTATTCCAGACAGATAAAAATAGGTGCATTTTTTAGCCTAGCATACTTGAGGACGGCGCAACAATCAAATGGGGTCTGCTTAGATTCTTTGAGGTTGCCGTAGCGTCTACCTAGTAAAAAGACAGTTGGCAGTGATGTTTTTAATGTTAAAAACTTAGGGAGCAAACATGAAGAAGTATCTACTACTATTTGTAGCGCTCGTGGGCATAGGACTTGGTGCGTTAGCTTTTTCCCATGTCTACCTTAAGCCAACGCCTTTGAGCCGAAATATTCCTTCTGGATACGTAGAGGTAGAGATAACGGATGTGGAAATCAGCCATACTGGCGGGGTGATGTACCTCCGTGAGAAGGATTCGGACAGTGTCTTGCCCATATTCATAGGTGAGGGCCAAGCTCAGATTATAATTATGCTAATGAACAATGTATCTCCAGACCGCCCCCTAATGCATGACCTCCTAGAGGAAGTTCTGAATAAGGTTGGCATAAAGCTGTCTTATATCTCTGTAGATAGGCTGGACAAAGGTGTCTTCTATGCCACGCTCGTCCTTGAGAACGGCAGAACCTTGGATATAGACGCCCGGCCTTCGGACAGCGTCATCCTAGCATTGAGCTATGGAACACCTATCTACGTACATGAGGCCTTGATGAGGCAAGAAGAAAGATTTCAGCATCCCTCTGATGATGTCTTGGAGAGCCTGACGATCTAATTTCCAGTGGGAAATGATAAGCGAATTAAGAGTTAGATAAGCACCCCTCTTTCCACTGGTTCAACTGAAGTTTTTTATAGGAAGGAATCTATACGGATTAGCACTCGGGGCGATTCGATTGTATAAGGAGGAGTTGATCTATCTTCATCAATTACTGCTCTATCTCAGCAAGTTCTTAATGGATAATGGCGCTCCGAAGTCATATTTCGATGAATACCGGAACCTAAACATATCGCCCCATCACATACACAAGCGCAAGGTGGAGCATCGCTATGCGGTCTTCATCCTCTCTAAGTGCGTGGCAAGTGTTCTAGCAGAGCATGGCGTCGTGCCCAAGGGGATAGCTGACAAGCTGGATGGTATAGCCAAGAGATGTGCGGAAGAGATATACTGAGTTCTAGCCTGCGATCCGACGTATCTATCTATCCCAATCTTTCGAGTTTGGATCTAGAATCCATCCAATTTTGTCTGTGTCCTCTTGAGCTTCTCAGCTTTCTCCCCGAATAATACCTTTCCATACTTTCCACCGCCGCCCTCTATAATGCCGAATTGCCCCTCCCTAAAAGCCTTAATCAGTTCCGCTACCTTCTCCCCGGATGTTATTGTGATCTCTTCTAGAGGGGCATCGATCAGTACAGCTATCTCACTCCCGCAAGTAGTGACCAATTTTTTCCACGCTTCCTGGATTTTATTAGAATATATCTGATGCTTCAATGCTAAAGAAAGGATCTCCGCGAGAGGGGCTATCCTCACGTACTTAGGTCTATGGCCGGGATGCCTTGGAGCAGTGTAGCTGGCAAGCTCTTCTATTCTGTCCGTCACCCCTTTCTTGAGAATGCCCCTGCACTCAGAGCACCTCCAGCGTAGTTGTGTTGCCTCTTCCAAATTGTAGTGGGTTAGGCACTTTATGCAGGCAGTGCGGTGATATTTCCCTAACCTTGGATCTAGGCCGACATTAAGCACTACGCCGTGTCCGTTCTTCCGCTCAAGTGCCTTCCTTATAGCAGGGAAGCTCACCTCGCTGATTTCTAGGCGGTTGAACTCCCTGCCCAGGCGGTGGGGCCAGGGTGAATGGGCATCTGAATTAGAGAGTAAGGTTATATCCTGAAGTTCAGAGATGCGGTCCGCGAGGTATGTATCTGCGCTCAACCCAAGCTCCAAGAACTTTATCTTGTCAACTTTACTACCATAGCACTCCTTCAGGCTATTGTATTCCTTGTATATACTGGTCCAGGGGACGAAGGCATGGGATGGGCCCACTAATCCATCGACCTCCTCGACGTGCTCCACTATCTCCTCTCCACCAAGCCTAAGGTGGGGCCTGCCATCCTGCTCCATGTCCACTGAAAATTTAGCTAGGGATTCGCGTAGGGATTCCGCTGAAGCGATATCCGGGATGAAGATAACATGGTGCACCCGTCTATTATCCTCTACCTCCACGGTGATGACGAATTTACAATCGTTTAACTCGTAGACCCCCTCCGAATAAGGATTAAGGGATTTTATCTCGTCTAGCCACTTGGAATGCAGGGCATCACCTGTACCTACCACACTCAGTCCTTTCAAGATCGCCTGTCTAGAGATGGTCTCAAGGTCCATCTTGTTGGAGGTAGCAGCGGAATACCTGCTGTGGATATGGAAGTCGCAATCCATCCTCAAGTAGCTACCCCCTGGCTCGCTCTATGAATTCCTTGACCTTGGTGTAATCCTTCTTTCCCTTTTCTCCTTCTATCTCGACTCCACTAGAGACATCGACAGCATATGGTCTAACGAACGCTACTGCATCAGCAACGTTCTCAGGGGTTAAACCACCTGCCAATATCACCGGTACCTTAAGCTCACGAACTATTGCCCTGGATAACTCCCAGTTGTGTGTCTCCCCACTTCCACCGAGCTTGGGCGAAGGACTATCCAGCAAAATGGCATCGCAGAGTTCTGAATATACTCGGGCATCCTCCAAAGAGCTTTCATCCCTTATCGGAATGCTCTTGATAATCCGGCAGGAGATGGATTCTTTGAGCTTTCTAACGAATTCCGGGCTCTCTTTTCTATGAAGCTGGAGTGCCGTAGGTTCTATCTCCCTGAAAAAGCCTATAGCCTCTTCCACACTCTTAGGCATAACGACGGCGACGCTGTCCACGAATAGTGGTAGAGAAGCTACGATCTCACTAGCTTTGGATGTAGAGATCTTCCTTGGGGTATCCACCGGGACCTCGACTATGGTGCCTACAGCGTCAGCCCCCAACTCAGCGCACATTAAGGCATCCTTTATGCTCGTTACGCCGCAGATCTTCACCCTTGCCATATCAATCCTCAAGGAGGCTGTAGAACCCCACCAGAACTCTCGATCAGTGCCTGTAGCTTTCCGAATGCCTCTCCAGAGTCTATGGAGACATTAGCTATCTCGATGCATTCCGCAAGTGTTTCAGCTTTGCCCCCAACATATATTCCAGCTGCAGCGTTGAGGACAACTATGTCCCTCTTTGGGCCTTTCTCCTTGTCCTTCAATACATCCATTGTTACCTTGGCGTTATATGCAATATCCCATCCAGCTAGGTCCGTAGTGGAAGCACGCTTAAAGCCCAGGTCCTCTGGTTTAATTGTATAGTTTATCACTTCAGAGTCTTTCAACTCGGATATCTGTGTCTTGCTCATAGTGGATATCTCATCTATGCCCTCCAATCCATGCACCACCATAGCGCGTTCCACACCTAGATTGGCGAGCACACTCGCAAGCTTTTCTGTTAGGCCTGGATCGTACACCCCTAATATCTGTGCCTTTGCGCTGGCAGGATTCGTAAGAGGACCGAGTATGTTAAAAACAGTCCTTATACCAACCTCTTTCCTGGGGCCTATAGCGTACTTCATTGCCTTGTGAAACGTAGGCGCAAACATGAATCCTATACCTATATCTTCTATACTCCTCTCCACTTCCTCTGGGGTTACGTCGAGCTTTAGACCGAGAGCCTCAAGCACATCGGCGCTCCCGGACTTGGATGTAACCGAGCGATTACCATGTTTGGCTATCGGTACACCTGCTCCAGCGACAACGAAGGCAGCTAGGGTGCTGATGTTGAAGGTCTTTATCTTGTCGCCGCCTGTGCCGCATGTATCCACAAGGGTTTCCTTTACTTTAGGGTGAATAGAAGATGCAAACTCTCTCATGACTTTTGCAAAGGCAGATACCTCCCCTATGGTTTCGCCCTTCATCCGCAGTGCTGTGAGAAAGGCGCCCATCTGTGCTTGGGTCGCATCCCCAGACATCATAGCCTTCATTGCTTCCTGAGCTTCAGTCTCACTTAAATCCTGTCCCTCCACTACCTTGTTTATGAACTCCTTCATCTCATCACCTCTCTAGCTCGAGGAAATTTCTCATAATATGCTTCCCTTCACTGGTTAAAATAGATTCTGGGTGGAACTGTATGCCTTCCACCGCGTACTTCTTATGGCGCACACCCATGATGATGTCATCGCCCTTGCTCCTAGAAGTTACCTCCAGCTCCCTGGGAAAGCCCTCGTCCTCAATTGCAAGGGAATGGTAGCGCGTAGCAGTCAGTGGGTTGCTTACATCACGATAAATGCTTCTGCCATCGTGCTCTATTTCGCTTGTCTTGCCATGCATCAAATTCTTTGCTCGCCCAACTTTGGCACCAAAGGCTGCGCCTATCGCTTGATGCCCCAAGCATACTCCCAAGATGGGGATCTCACTTGAGAACCTTTTTATTATCGCTATACTATTCCCAGCTCTCTCCGGAATTCCTGGGCCAGGGCTTAGAATGATCTTGTCTGGGTTGATCTCTTCTACCTCATCTACGGAAATATGATTTCTCTTCACCACGACATCTTCCCTCAACTCGCCGACATACTGGTACAAGTTGTAAACGAATGAATCGATATTGTCTATAATGAGAACGCTCATCTCTCTTGCCCTCCCGCCAGCTCTATCGCCTTAAGCATACCTTTGCCCTTGTTCACGGTCTCCTGATATTCTCTCGCAGGATCTGAATCGGCTACTATCCCAGCGCCAGCCTGAACATATGCCTTCGCACCTTGCATGACTATCGTGCGTATGGTTATGGCGAAATCCATGTCCCGGTTGAAACAGAAATAGCCTACTGCACCGGCGTATATACCTCTACGATGAGGCTCAAGCTCCTCTATTATCTGCATCGCCCTGACCTTGGGGGCACCGCTCACTGTACCAGCTGGAAAACTAGCCTCTAAGACATCGAAGGCATCCATATCGTCACGTAGCTCTCCCTCCACGTTGCTCACTATGTGCTGCACATGGGAGTATTTCTCAATAGCCATGAACTCATTTACATTTACTGTTCCGAACCTAGATACCTTCCCCACATCATTCCTACCGAGGTCAACGAGCATGACGTGCTCTGCCCGCTCCTTCGGGTCATTCATCATCTCCCTGGCGAGGGACTCATCTTCTACCACATCATTACCCCTGGGTCTGGTACCCGCTATTGGGCGGACTATTGCTTTACCTCTATCCACTCTGACCAGGATCTCTGGGCTGGAGCCTATTATCTTCAGCTCGCCGAATTCAAGGAAGTACATGTATGGAGAGGGATTTATCTCCTTAAGGGCGAGGTATATGTCGAAGGGGTCAGCCTTTGTATCGCATGCAAACCTCTGGGAGAGCACTCCCTGAAGGATATCACCGGCATAGATATATTCCTTGGTTTTCCGCACCACTTCCTCAAAGGTTTCTCTAGTGAAGTTGCTCTTAATCTCGATAGTGCCTCCATCGTATCTAGGACTTCTCGGCTTTGATTCCTTTACCAGAGCCTCTAGCCCCCTGATCTTTTCCATGGCATTGCCTAATTCCTCCTGCAAATTTCCACTGTTTTGGAGGAGTATATTCGACACTAAAAGGACCTCTTCCCTCCAGTGATCAAAGACAATCAAATCCTTCACGAACATGAACTCGGCATCGTTCTGCTGTAGATCATCTACGGTCTGGGCACCAATGTCCTCGAA
>JAZGAD010000059.1:0-4875 GCA_036444275.1 Hydrothermarchaeales archaeon (SeqCode) | reverse complement strand
TCAAGATCTATCCAGGCATCAGGGAAGAGGTTCTAACACATTTCGTGGACAACTATGAGGGCATCGTGCTGGAGGGCACCGGCTTGGGGCATGTGCCGGAATATCTTCTCCCAGCGCTCGCCAGGGGTGTGAAAGAAGGGAAGTTCTTTGTTATGACCACGCAGACATTGTACGGACGAGTGGATATGAAGGTATATTCCACTGGTAGGAAACTGCTTGCTCTAGGTGTTATTCCAGGGGATGACATGCTACCTGAAGTTGCTTATGTGAAGCTTATGCATGTCTTGGGCCATACTAAAGAGAAAGAAGAGGTAATGAGATTAATGACTACCAACATCGCAGGGGAGATCACATTAAGGAGCGACATAGCTGCCACCGATAGCGGGTGGAAGACAGAGTAGAACTTATCCAGTTCAGACGTCTATCGCAAATCACTTTTTATTAGATGAATGACGCTGGATTTATTATAACCCTATAATACAAGAGGAAGACTAATGTTGAAAATTGGGTTCGAGATACATCAACAGCTGGATACTACGAAGCTGTTCTGTAATTGCCCATCCCAGTTAAGGGAGGACGAAGCAGATATCTTGGTGGAGCGAAGGTTGAGGCCTACTCAGAGCGAACTCGGCGAGATAGATAGAGCAGCACTAGAGGAGTTCCTCAAGGGCAAGAGCTACCTTTACGAGACTTACTCAGATTCCAACTGCTTGGTTGAGCTAGATGAAGAGCCGCCTCACACCCCTAACCAAGAAGCAATAGACATAGTCCTGGAGGTAGCACTCCTACTGAATGCCCATCCAGTCGATGAAATCCACTTTATGCGCAAGATCGTCATAGACGGCTCCAATACCTCGGGCTTCCAGAGGACAGCAATAATAGCCATGGATGGACATCTCGACACAGAAGAGGGCAGCGTTGGTATCCCTGCAATCTGCTTAGAAGAGGAAGCTGCTAGAAAGATCGTAGAGAAGGATAGCCAGACTGTCTATCGCTTGGATCGCCTCGGCATTCCCTTAGTGGAGATTGCGACAGCACCTGATATCACTTCTCCAGAGCAGGCGCAGAAGGCGGCCCTGAAGATCGGGCAGCTCCTCAGAGCGACTGGAAGGGTAAAGAGAGGCTTAGGGACCATAAGACAGGATATAAATGTCTCTGTAGAGGGTGGATCACGGGTTGAGATAAAAGGGGTGCAGGACCTGAACATGATAGCTACGATTATAGAGATGGAAATAGCAAGGCAAGGGAAACTCATCAACGCGAAGGAAGAGTTGGTGAAGAAAAGTAGTATTGAGAAGCACTTTTACGATGTATCAGATGTTTTCTCTGACACGGAATCAAAGGTTGTCTCTAAGGGTATGGAAAAAGGTGCGGTTCTAGCTCTGAAGCTTAAGGGATTCAAAGGTTTTCTAGGAATTCTCGACCTAGGGCAGTATGCAAAGCTCACCGGCCTTAAAGGGGTAATGCATACCGATGAGCTCCCTGCTTATGGGATATCGCAGAGAGAAGTGGACGAAGTAAGCAAGAAACTTGGCATTGGAAAAAATGACGCATTTGTCCTGGCAGTCGGCGAAAGAGAACTGGCTGAAAGAGGATTAAAAACTGTCTGGGAGAGAGCAGAGGAAGCCCTTCAAAGAGTGCCCGAGGAGACCCGAGTAGCTAATGCAGATGGCACCTCCTCCTACATGCGCCCCTTACCTGGGGCTGCTAGAATGTACCCCGAGACAGATATCCCGCCAGTGGCTGTAGCTAAGGAAAAATTGCTCGAGATAGAAGCCCAGCTTCCAGAGCTACTAGATGAGAAGATCCAGAGGTTTGTCAAGGAGCATCGACTCAGCTCAGAACTCGCTTCACAGCTTGCTAAGTCAGAGCAATGGCACTTCTTCGAGCAGGTGATCAAGGACGAGGATATAAACATAGCACCGTCTATCGCGGCTAATACCCTGCTTGGTACTATGAAAGAGCTGAGGCGAGAAGGCTACGATACCAAGGGCATATCAAAAGAAAAGCTGAAGGAGCTCTTCTCAGCAGTGGGCAGAGGCAGGGTTTCTAAGGAGGCTATACCTGAAGTCATCAAGACCCTAGCTGAAAAACCTACGGAGAGCGTGGAAACGATAATCGGACACTTGGGCTTCGAGGTATACGGCGAGAAAGAAATAGCCACGGTGGTCAGAAAGTTGCTGGAGGAGAAGCGGGATTTTATTAGTGAAAGAGGAATAAATGCTGAGAAGCCTCTTATGGGGCTGGTGATGAAGGACGTAAGGGGCAGGGCAGATGGGAAGCTGGTGAGTGAAGTCTTGCACAGGGAGCTGGAAGAGTTTCTCAAAAAGTAAAGTAAAGCAAAAGGTAAAGTAAAGGATACGTTACGTTAACTTAACACATTAACAAGAGTGGTACCAGAGATGTGTGGGATAGTTGGTTATCTAGGTAAGAGGAAAGCTGCGCCGTTGATATTTCAGAGCTTGAGACGGTTAGAATATCGTGGCTACGATTCTTGGGGGATAGCTACTATAGAAGGAGCCTATGAGTCCTCTGGTCTATCAAAAAGCAAGGCCGGTATATTCCTAAAGAAGGAAGAGGGAAGCATGGATGACATCAAAGATAAAGTGGACTTTAAAGACCTACCGGGAGAGGTAGGCATTGGGCATACCCGTTGGGCGACTCATGGGGGCGTGACTAAGGAAAATGCACACCCTCACCTAGATTGTAACAAGGAAATAGCCCTCGTGCACAATGGAATAGTTAATAACTATGCTGAACTCAAGGAGGGTCTTCTGGCAAGGGGCCATGAATTCAAATCCAATACCGACACTGAGTGCCTAGTGCACCTCATCGAAGAAGAATACAACGATAGCCTTGAGGAGGCTGTAAGGTCTGCCCTAGGAAAGGTTAAAGGCACCTATGCTATAGCAGTATTGAGTGCCAGAGAGCCCGGAAAGCTGGTATGCGCCAGGGACAAGAGCCCCTTGGCGTTGGGTATAGGGGACGGCGAACTCTTCATCGGCTCAGATATACTCTCATTCCTCGAATTCACTAGGAATGCAGTGCTACTGGATGATGGGGAATATGCTGTATTGGAAAAAGAGAACTATACTATCAGGGATATATCCACGGGTAGGGATCTAAAGAAGCAAATTCTGGAAGTGGATTGGCCCCTGGAGGCAGCTGAGAAAGAGGGCTATCCACATTTCATGCTCAAGGAGATCTCAGAACAGCCCCAGGGGATAGTCAGTTCTATGAGTATATACCTTGAAGACATTAGTGCGCTTGCTAAAATGATTTACGACGTAGATAGAGTCTATCTCGTTGCAGCAGGCACAAGCCTTCATGCCGCTATGGTAGCTGAATACTGGTTTGCTCAACTCTGCAAGCGTGCAGTAATAACCATGGATTCCTCGGAGTTCCTGAACAAGGGAATTGCAGACGCCGACACTTTAGTGATAGGTATTACGCAGTCAGGGGAGACCTATGACACTCTTGCTGCGCTACGCTATGCGAAATCACATGGAGCGAAGACAGCGGCTGTGGTCAACGTCATAGGCTCTACTGCTACAAGGCTTGCGGATCACTTTGTGCTCCAGGGTTCTGGAGTGGAGATTTCAGTATGCGCCACTAAGACATACACCAGCCAACTAATAGTACTCCTTCGAACGGCATTAGAACTGGCTAAGATGCTGGCATCTGGTAAAGAAAAGGAAATGGAGGAGTTATCAAGAGTCGAGGAGGAGCTACTCAAGTGCCCTGACTACGTAGCAAGTGTCCTGGAGATGAAGGATGAGATCAAGGGGATGGCAGAGAAATACCTTAACGTCCGGAACTACATATATCTGGGCAAGGGTATAAATCTGCCCAGCGCACTGGAGGGAGCACTCAAGTTTAAAGAGATAACATACTATCATGCGGAAGGCATGAGCGGCGGCCTACTGAAACACGGCACTATCTCTCTCATAGATGAGAGCACACATACCATAGCCATAGTACCTGCCGAGGGAGAAAACCGCTCCAGGATGATCAATAATATCCATGAGGTTAAAGCTAGAGACGGGCTGGTGATAGGCATAACCTCTGGGGAACCTGTGAAGGAATGTGACGCCAGCATAGTTGCACCAAAATTCTCAGAGGTAGTATCCCCTATAGTCTTCGCCCCCATTTATCAGCTCCTAGCTTATTATACCGCCGCTAAACTGGGTAGGAATATAGATAAACCGCGAGCTCTAGCCAAGTCAGTGACTGTAGAATGAACTCCGCCTGCTAAAAGCGGGATGGCTTCTTGCTTCTATTTATCGCAGCGTTAACGTCCCTGTCCATAACGAGGTCGGAGTAGGGTGGATACGAGAAAACTTTATAAATTCAAAAATGAATAAATTTATTCAAAAATGGAAAGATAAATATGAGATTTCACAAAGTCTTTGATGATATATTGGGGAACAAAACGAAGGTTAAGCTGCTCAGGGCGTTCTCCACTTACCCAGACAAGGAGTTCTCCGAAAGCGAACTTCAAAGGATAGCAGGCATACCGCAGGCCAGCGTGCACAGGAACGTCAAATCGCTTCTTGAAAATGGACTGCTCGGGAGGAAGCGCATAGGAAAGGCAAACCTGTATTCGCTGAATAAAGGGCATGTTCTGTACCCTGTGGTTAGCAGACTTTTTGACGAGGAGAAGAATTTGGTAAAGATGCTCAAAGAAGTTATTGCGGAGAAAATCGTTGGCCTTCCAGAAGTAAAGCTGGCTGTGCTTTTTGGTAGTTTATTGAAGGGCAGAGAAAGGGCGGACAGCGACGTGGATATATTCATAGTTTCTGAAGGCAGTAAGTTCGAGACAGAAGAAAAGCTGAAGGACTTGACTTCTATTGTCGAAATGAGATTTGGCAATCC
>JAZGAD010000058.1:0-14256 GCA_036444275.1 Hydrothermarchaeales archaeon (SeqCode) | reverse complement strand
GAAACATGGATTTTATTAGCTTGGGAAGAAACGCGAACCTCCACATCTTCACCCCACGACCATATAGTGTCCTAGTGTAGATGCCCTTATCACATTTGCAGATTCTTCCGCTATCTGCCAGCCGAGTTCCAAAATTGCCTTCGACGACTTCAGATATACGCAAAACGGTCGCTACGGTTTACCTAGGTTTGATGCCAGGTTTGATCTTTATCATGCCTCAGTAATTTTGATGTTTTCCTCAACTACTAGCCCTTTCTAAAGTAACAATCTTGTTTCCAACTCGGGGAAGTAAGGGAGAAGACTCTGCTGCAAAAATTTATCTATTCCGAATATCATGGCAACTCCAGTCAGTATCAAAACCCAGCCGGCAATCCTTTTTATCAAGTATGAATTCCTCTTTGTCCATTCGATCTTCTCTGAAGTGTATTTTCCACCATAGGCTATTGCAAGCATAGGGATTCCAAGCCCAACTGCATATGCGAGGAGTAATAATGAACCACCGGCAAGATTCCCCTGCATCGTGGCGTACGCCAGTACGGAGCCGAGTATTGGACCAACACAGGGTATCCAGACTATGCCTAGGGCCATGCCTAAGATGAAGGCGCTGAGTAGAGGATGTTCATCCACTGAGATATTACCTCTTCTGTGCAGAGCGTGATACAACCTGTTGGTGAGTTTTGAGGAGTATCTCACGTAGACCTCGTTTATTTCATCGTCCACCATGACCGCACCGAAGGCGATGATGGCTGCTATAAAAAGGAATCTTAGCGTCTCACCACTCACTCCGGATGCAATTCCTATAAGGGAGAAGAGACCACCCATCAGGGTGAAAGTGACAGAGCTACCCAGAACTATGAACAAAGGTCTCAACCTATGCCCGATAGAGCCTGCGAGCATTGGAGGTAGGATGGGGATTATGCAGGGTGTAGCCACCGTCAAGACCCCTGACAAAAATGCCAAAATCAATGTGGGTTCTATCATCGATGTTTTCCTCCGTGAGTTTCAATCAAGATTTTTAATTTCATACTGTTCCTCTAGAAGTTGGGGTATTTTTATGGCTAGGGGGGCTCCTTCCTTCATCCTTTTTTCGACCATCTCAACAGCTCTCCTCCCCTTGGCTTTCTGCAGTCTCTCTATTGCACTGGCGTCTATATTTTTAATCGTCTCTATCACCCCTTCCTCCTCCATTTTGTACAACAAAGCGGCTGCCTTCTTTGTCCTGGCGAGGACGGTAGTGTATCCGTCGGGGGTACCCACAGAGCCAGCCGAGAAATCGGATAAGCGAGAGGTGAAGTCGTGACATACTTTGCATCCTTCTCGTTCGTGCTCATTGGCCTTTTCCAGGGGTATTTTTACCTCTCCTTTGTCTGTGGTGACGATAACGTTTTTCCCCTTTATATTGATCTTCTTGATCTTTTTGAGGTTAATGGAGTACTCCTTCTGGATGAGGTCCCTCATCAGCCCGTCGTAGAGGAAGCTACCATTGCAGAACAGGGCAACTGTGAATTCAACCCTATCCTTGAGGTCCACGTCTTCAATGGGGCAGTGCTGCATCTTCTTCAGCCCCTCTATCTGGCAGGGTAATCCTACCAAGGCCAACTTATTCAATCCCTTCTCCTTGGCCTTTAGAAGGGGCGAGAGATTCGAACTATTGGTGTACTTCGATCCAGCCGTCTTTGCGAGTTGCTCTGGAGAGGTAACGAGCATGGGCATGGGCCTCCAGTCCTTTGCAGAACCCGCAACTAATGCGCCGTCGATGATGCCTTTCTCCAATGCATATTTTAATAAGGTGGTTACGAAGGCCCCGTCCTGAGCACCTTTTCGTATATCTGGATCTGTGCCCCTTGCTCCTACCCTCACCTCAGTATGGCCGAGCAGGTCTTTGCTCACTTCGCCGTGAATCTTTTTCTCCACTCCTTTTGGATCAAAGGACCTGCGGGGGCATTGAAGGAGGCAATAGCTACAGTCCGTGCATTCCCCAATGAGCTTTGGGAACTCATCCACCCTCACTGCCTTCTCCGGGCATACTGCTGCGCAACCGCCACAGCCACAGCAAAGGTCTTGGAACACTATCTCCTGTTTGAGGTCGGCAAAGCCCTTCGCATCCGTAAAGATGGTCATGAGAATGCCCGCGATGAAGAGCATTACACCAAGCCAGATCTCATTCATAAGGGGTTTTAATTTCACCGTCAACGGTATTGCGCCCCCAGGCCCAAGGCCATCGAATATCACGAAGACGTCCCTTACAAGGCTCATATCGATTAGCGCCCTCCTCGCGTCACCATTTTCGTAGGTTTCAAGCTTTGCGACGCCTTCCCCTATCTTTCCATTATGTTTATAAATAGCGAGTTTCACCTGCTGAGTGGTCTTGTATGGACTACCGCCAGCATCAGGCCGATATTCTTCCAAATGATTTGAGAAGATTATTACATCAAAGGTCCTATTGAGGGAGGGGCTTAGAAAGTTGAACATAGCCGAACCAGTTGCCACTATATTGATATTTCTACGAACCTCCGGTCCACCAATGGCGAGCCACAGCTCCTTTTCACCTTCAACGAGCTTGATGTAGGTATATTTGCCGACGTTTATGGCATCGCCGATGAAGCCTCGAACGGTGTATGTATCTTTAAAATTGCCGGTTGCCAATTCGTTGTAGAATTCCGATATACCGATCCCGGGAGGAGGGGCTCTCTCCTCTTTTTCTCCAGCGCCGTAGTCTTCAATCTCTTTGTAATCCAGCAGCTGGACGGAGTAGGGGCTCGTTCCCTCGCCTTCGTGCACACCCCATGTCCCGAGCCTCCCGAACCCTTCGTGCACTTGGGCCGGAGCAATGTTCGTTATCTTCCCTATATCGTTGACATTTAAAGTCACCGAGAAATTTGAGCCGAAAAGGCTGGCAAATACTATCCCGAGGCTTACCAATACAACCCCTATGTGGATCGTGAGGATTCCCAGTTCCTTGATCTTGGAGTTTCGCGTGGTAAACGGAGAGATCCTTGATTTCCATCTATCCACCGCTACATAAACGATGTATATAGAAGGGGGTACAACGGTGAGGGCAGAGATAGAGCCTATGATACGATAGAGCAAAGGCTTTGAAGGACCGACTATCGCGGTGTAATCAACGATGTTGAAATATTCGTTGGGTTTTATTAAACTTACAACGACTGTAAGACCAGAGAAGAGGAGGAAGTCGGATACTGCGCGCTTTCTGTTGGAAGGCCTGTACTGGAGGCCGAGGCCTATCAAAAGCAGCATCAGGATAAAGAATGGATAAATCCAGATGTTGAAGAACTGTGCGGTGACCGCGTGTTTCTTTGTGGTCAACAGCTTGATGATGGGCGGGTATGTTACCCCGAAAAACGGGATGAACGTCATTATCAAGAAGACCAGTATCGCGGCGTAGAAGATATTTGTCCTATTCACTATTGACTCTTCTTCTCTTTCCAAGGTTTCTGTTTTTAGATATTTTATCACGCCCAATACTAAAGGTATGGCAAAGGAGACTGCTGTCAGCACTATGATGTATTTTCCTACATCGCCTGCGATAAATGAGTGTACGGATTCAAAAATCCCGCTCCTTGTCACCATGGTGGCATATATCACAAGGGCGAAGGAGAAGGAGACCAAGATTGGGGCGAGGATGTTGTATTTTTCCCTGTCCCTCCTGTGCTCCACGACTGTATGAATAGCAGCGGTGAGCATCAACCAAGGGAGGAACATTGCTGTCTCTACTGGGTCCCAGGCCCAGAAGCCCCCCCAGCCGAGAGATTTGTAGGCCCACAAACCCCCCATGGCCATGGACATCGTAGCGAATAGCCAAGAGACGCGAAGCCACTGCATGCCCTTGGACACCCACATCCTATCTTCTACCTTTTCACCCACTCCTCTAAAGGTATTGAGAAGATATACAATAGCGCCTGCGAGGGGTATAGTGGTCCCGGCATAGGCCAAGAAGGTGGTGAATGGATGGAGGGCCATCCAGGGGTCAAGTAGGAGGGGATTTAGACCATTGCCGTCTAGGGGTACGAATCCTGCGGGCAGGTCTGAAGCCACCTGATAAATCGTCTTGAATGGAGAATCAAGCAGAGTCAAGAATGCAAAATATGCTACTAGAAAAACAACTATAATCTGGCTCTTCTTTACGAAATCGGAGGTGCTCCCTTTGGTTTCGTTGAGCCACAGGCTGCCTATGGCAATGAGAGCTGCCCAGAAAAGGAGGGTGCCTTGCTGCCCTGCAAGGGCCCCGGATAACCTATAATAGATTGGGTAATGCTTACTCGAAAACGCCCACACATAGTTGATCGTGAAGTTGCTTTTTGCGAAGTAATAAGAGAGTAAAACAAAATCAAAGAAAAGCAGGGCCGAAAACACCCTAATGAGCCATTTTATATGCCAGTCGAACGTATCTACCTTTTTTTTCTGTCCGTATATTAAGGCCAGAAATACGGCCAACGCCAGGCCTACGCTTATATAAAGTACTGTGTCTCCAAGGACCATTATTTACCACCATAATAAAAGTCTCTAATTTCTTTAATTACCCTGTAAAATTCCTCCTCGGGCACATAACCCGGGATCGCCGTTATCCTCTCTCCTTCTGGCGTAAGAAAAAGCTCGTATGGAGGCGCCTGAACTTTAAATCTGTTTGCATCCTCTCTATTGACGTCCATATCCACGGCGATGAGGACGAAGTCCTCCCTCATGATCTTTGCAGTCGGCTCATAAGGAAATACTTCGACCTGCATCTTCTCGCAGTAAGTACACCAGATAGTCCAGAAGTAGACGAACATGGGCTTATTCAGTTCTTTAGCTACCACTGCACCTTTCTCGTAAGAATTATACCATGTGAATCCACTTAGGTAAGTGTAGTTTTGATCGCTAATGACTGGAGTGACATTTACTGCATAATACACAAAGGAGAGAAGCGCGATAAGCGCGATAATCGTCAAGACTTTTTTCGTTTTCATGATCCAATCTCCAGATAATTACACATAGTTGCAATCGCCTGTTTAGTTTTCATACGTACACCAGATAGTTTAATATCGACATGTCTTATAAAGATATATCCAAGGGTCTCCAAGATGTTTCCTACCTCCAAACTAGAATCAATAACAGGGAAAGGGCAAAGAACTCGAATACTGATGCAGCAGTGTAAAAGAACTCGATTGGACATTTTTGGGTCCCAATGAAAAAGGAGATGAATATCGGCCAAGAAATAACAGCACTAAACCCTAAAACCAAAGTAAATGTCACAAGACCCAAAGCGAACCATGATCTTGTTTCTCTATAACTGTGAATAAATACGTAGATTAATGCAAATAAAAGGACGATGTTTCCAATGGCCGCGGCTACATGGATTTCGTGCAGCATGCCAGAAAGCTCTGGGTTGGATTTAATCTACTTTTTCCCAAATTCCTCCCAAATCTCTCCAAAATGTTGGATATCTACTAAAACCTCTTTTAAGCGACGTTGCATGCTCGTATAATCGAGATAGGGGAACTCTATCAATCAGATTGGCATTGTACGTTGACAACGGTAGGCAGTTTATCGTTAAAGCTTTCCACAAGTTCTATGAGGCGAACGAGATTAAGCTCATCGTAAGAGGACCATACAATCCCAAGGCCAAGGGGAAAATCGAAGCATTCTTCAAAATCATGTACTGGGAGCTAATAAGCCCGGTTGTGTTGTCAGACCTGGATCATACCCAGCTGGAGTTGAGTAGAGTCCAGGGAAACTACAACAAGGTGAGAAGACACGGCGGAATAGGTTGGATCGTACCCAAAGAAAGGTATTTCAAGGAGGTGGAGGTTTTACAGTAGGACACATGTGCTGACAACAAAAGCGGACAGATGTGTTGTCATAGTACAAATAGTATTGATGGCAAGCTATTGTAACTAGGTTGTGAATCCCCCTCAGATATGATGAGGCGATATAGGCATGGTAAGCGAATTCCTATACAAGTACTTCATAAAGCCAATTTACACCGGCGAGGGCTACAACATATACAACACCCTCGTCTATGCTGCGCTCTTGCTACTCGGCCTGTACGGAGTGGAGAGGTTCTTGGAGCGCCTGGAGGTAAAAATAGACGCAAGGCTGTTCCGTGCCTTGGTCCCATTTCTAGTGCTGGGCGGCGAACTTAGGGGGATTGAGTCCTACTACCGGGCGACGGGACAAGGGGTACATGCCTACCTCGTGACCCCGGGGTTGTACATAATGTTAACCACCATCGCCGCAGCATGCCTGTGGCTCAGCCGGAGGATGGCCGGGAAGGAATACGACCGTCCCCTATTTCGCATGGGGAGTGCCCTCGCAGCATTGGGCTTAGTCCTGGTGCTTTCCAAGGTTGCGGAGGTTTTATCAGGCGGTGCAAGGAATATTTTCATGGGACAGCCTCTCGCACTAAATGCAGAGGTATTCGCCTTGGTCTGGGTCTTCGCTGTCATCCTCTCGGGCATTATCCTCCTGGGCACCAAAAGGATAAAGGGACTTTACACCGCGGAAAACGCCCTGATAATCTTCGGCATCATGCTCATGGCAAGCTCTGCTACTCTCGGCGCAACGCTCCTTGGCTATAGGGGAGAGCAGATGCTTACAGAGGCGATGCTCAGCTCCTCGCCATATCTCTACCTTATCTTTAACGTTGCTCTTGTGCTCGTGGTGCTATACTCTCTTGAAGACGACAGAGAGACAAACTGGTACTGGCTGGGCAAGTTCGCCATCCTCGTCCTCGGTTTGCCCCACGGTATACACAACTCCATAGCAATTTTGATGGGCGTGTGATTATTGATAGCCTTCTTTCACCGGGCTGCCGGAATACGCGGTGAGACAAATATGTGGAGACGATCAAAGAATCCGAGAAAACGGGAGAAGAACAGTACCGGTAAAAAGGTAGAGGGTCATATGACCCTATCTTGGGTCTGAGAAAATGAAACGCAGACTGGCTATTCAAAATATGGTGACAGTTATCTTTGCAACGGGTCTAGTCCTTGTCATCCTCTCTTCTATGGCCTCCTTATTGAAACCCGGGCTCCTAGAGGAACTTGAGGAGCTGACGCCCTCACAGGACTATGCTTATGGACACTGGGGCATGAGCATTTTCAGCATATTACTGTTCTCCTACTTCGTTCTCAGCTTTTTCATGCCGGTGAAAAAGCGGGAGTGGCGCTCCCTAGGGTTGTACGAGGCATATCTCGTCGCGCTCTTCACCGAGATGTATGGCTTTCCCCTGACTATCTACCTCATCTCCTCGGTTTCTGGGACGAAGCTCTCCTATGGACACGAGGCAGGGCATCTCTTTGCAGTCTTCCTGACGAAGCTGGGCATACTAGACTTGGGGGTTGCATGGTTTTTGGTAATGGTAGCTAGTTCTATTGTGATACTGGCGGGCTTGCTGCTTATGGATAAGGGCTGGCGGAAGGTATACTACTCTGGGGGTAGCCTGGTTACAGAGGGCGTTTACAGCTATGTCCGCCATCCGCAGTACCTGGGCCTAATAACGATCATCTTCGGCTTCTTGATCCAGTGGCCTACCATCATTACAATCGCCATGGTACCCCTATTAATAGCCGCCTATTACTACTTGGCGAAAAAGGAAGAAGAGGAAATGGAGGAAAGATTTGGATACGCTTATCGAGTGTACAAAGACAAGGTGCCGATGTTTATACCGTCCCGTAGACCGATATTCAATCCCATGGAAAGTAGGGGATACTAACAGAGGCTTTCCAAATGTGGTTAGAAACTTTAGAGCTGTAAGAAATTTGGGGACAGAAGCCTAAAAAGGTGATATAACGTCTAATTTAGTAAACCTCATTATGACTCAGTTAGGTGAATAGCGATGCGTAAGGAGATTGGCGAAGTGATCGAGGATTTAGCGCATAAAATCGGGACAGCATTTGTTTTATCGCTCGTTGCTCTGGTTATGCTGGCAGTGCTTGCTGGATGCATTCAACCAGAGGTTGGGGTAATAGATGATGGAAAAGATCGACTGGTAGAGAAGTCAAAAGTAGATATAGATAAGATAAAGCAAGGGGGAATCGCCTACGTTGCAATGGGCCCCTCTAACAGTGTTTCGGTGATCAACTTATCTACTAACGAATTAATCGATACAATAGTTGTCGGGGGAAATCCCCATGGTGTAGCTGTTACCCCTGATGGCAGGTATCTCTATGTAGGCAGTACAAAATCCGGAAATGTTTCAGTGGTTGATACCTCTACCAAGAGGGTGGTCGCCCAGATACCCGTGGGAATGGATTCCCATCATTTGGCAGTTTCTCCTGATGGTGAATACGTCTATGCAACCGTGATGTCTTCTAATAAGATAGCTGTGATTAGTACAGCCGACAATGAAGTAACTACAACGATAGACGTTGGCGAAGTTCCCTATCACGTGGAAGCCGCCCCCAACGGCAGGTATGTCTATGTGGCAAACAAATTATCGCGCTCTATCTCGGTTATCGATTCATCGTCCAATGAGGTAGTGACGACTATACGTGTGGGTTTTGAGCCCAGCCATGTTGCTGTCTCCCCTGACAATAGATATGTCTATGTGACAAACTCGGGGTCTCGAACCGTATCGATTATAGATGCCTCTACGGATGAGGAGACGGCGGCGGTATACGTGGGTGAAGATCCCCATGGTATAGTAGTCACTCGTGATGGTGGATTGGTCTATGTGGCTAACCGAGGGTCTAACACCCTCTCAGTGCTGGATACCTCTACCAACGAGGTCATCGACACAATCAAGGTGGGTGAGAAACCCGGCTATATGGCTATCAGTCCCAGTAGGGAGTATATCTATGTCAACTTAATGGGGGTTTCAAACAAGACCTTGGTGCTCGATACCTCCACCAATATTTTGTCTGCTACAATCAATCTCGGTTCAGAACCTCATCAAATAGCCGTAGCATATCACAAACCATAGGCAAAACTAAGGGGTCATTAAATTTCAGTATGTAAAGTACTCTTGTTTTTGGGTGTTCTTGGACTTCTTTTCCGTGGTATTTAATGCTTCCCGCCTTCCTTGAACATGCCTCTCATCAATATGTATACAAGAGGTGCTAGAACAATAATTGTATATCCAAAAGTTCTCTCTTGACCCCCTCGACTCAAGAGATCAACCACTACGAATATCCCTAGCATCAACAGCATGTGCTGCATGTGGTTATGGTCATGGCCCATCTGGTGTCCTTCTTTTGTCGATTTATGTTCATCCATGGTTATCACTCTTCAAATCAGTTCTAGGGTTTTTCTTACTTAGTCCCTTTTTGTTGCTTACGCCGACGAGTTAATTTCAGGAAGTTTCTCCCAGCTTTTTACACCTACCCTCGATTCTCTCAATCCGATCCCCTAGTCTTCTTTTTTGGAGTAGGCCATGGTCTGAAAGGTTTTCCTTCATGGAATATCCAATGCTCCCTATGATCATTTATATGCCTTTTTCCAGAATTATTCCCAAATTGATCTCAAATTGAGTGGGATTGCGGAAAAAACCAAATAAGTGTGTATTAAAAATATATACTGTGGATAAAAGGATGAAAAAAATTAATCTAGTGATCGTTGCGGCGATCTTACTCGTATCTCTAGTTTTAGTCTTCACATACAAAACAAAAAATTTAGACATAGATAAAACCTCAGAAACTTATCAGGTCTTGCCCGAGAGAATATTGGACTTCGAATTAATCCAGATGCAGACTGGAGACGCGGCTATGTTTAGCGTCAAACGTCTCCATCCCCAAGATTTTGAGATCGAAGACGCGTATACGGCAGTCTATTCTGATGGATCAAGAATATATATTTGGGTTTCTGTATCAGGCTCGAATGAAAGGGCGCAAGAATTGCTCGATTTAATGAACCTCAATATTAAAAAATCTGAGATGTTCTACAATTTTAGGGAAGAAAAGATTGCAGATGAAACGGTATATCACGTTGATGGGATGAACATGGATAACTATTATTATCGGCATGGAAATAGAGTAACGTGGATCGCTACAGATGATAAGGATTCGAGGAGGATCGTGGAGGAGTATATGTCCCTTACTATGGGGATACTATACTAGGCCTCCGCGAGGGATAGGTGCTGGCCTCTCTTAATATATTCGGGTTGGTGCTCAGGATTTCCATGAGCGTATGCCCTGGCAACGCTTGCCTTTTTCGTCCTGAGAGCAAATAGCTCGTGTCTATCTATGGTCCCGCTAATCGCCCTTGAGAGATCGTTGGCGAAGAAGACCTTGTAGCCCGCCATCTGCTTCAGGGCTTTTTTGGATACTTTGCGCTTCCAAATACCCGCTTGTATAACGCTGTAGCTAGGCAGTAGGGCGCATTTCTTTAAATAAGTCCCGCAACCACCGCTTTAAACATCGCCTTGGTTATAGTTGATCTGGAATGCGTAATGCCATCGTTTAAATAGAGCTCCAGAAACCCCTTTAGCCTAGCGCCATCGGACCTTGAAAGAGCTTTTATTATAATATTTCGTACAAAGTCTGGAGTGCGTATCGCAAGCTTCTGGAGGAAATACATGTTATCATAAAATGTTCTGGCTTTAAACACCTCCCCATTGTACCGTTCCAGAGCCTCCTTTTTTCTCAAGTCCCCCTTTTGAACCTCTGTTATTAACTTACCGCATGTCTCTGCGTATTGAAAGGTCTTTCTTATGCCCTCCCCCGAAAGTGGCAACACCTGCCAGAGAGAATCACCGACATAGAACACACCGTTATCCTGTGGTTGTTTCAGTCCAAAGAGAGGGAGTGGCCCTCCGTGGGGTTTGAGTCCGTTCACTTGCAGCCCCAATGTCTCGATAAATCCCTTGAAAAACGCAGCCGTTTCATTGCCATGGAAACTTCCGACACCCACTCTGGCCTTGCCGCCGCCTATCGGGAATGCCCAGCCATATCCATGAGGTATAAACCTCTTGCCATAGTAAATGTGAAAGGAGTCGTAATCATCATCAAATCCTGTCTCTGCTTCCATACCCTGTGCCATCCTTTCCACAAGGCCAACATGTCCACCATCAGCCTGAGAAATCGCACTCCAGCCGCTGCAGTCCACCAGGATATTTGCAAAGTATTTATCATTCGTTGTAATGACTTCACTTGGGCCCTCCCCTCTAACTTCTAATACCTTCTCGCCGGTGGATATCTTTGTATCTTTCAGACCGCTGGCAAGTGAACTGCAGAACTCCTTATAGTCCACGGTGCAAAAAGTCTCTGGAAGCTGCGCTTTTACTCGGTGCCCACTGCTCGAGTGCATAGTTACGTGATCAAAAGTTGCGAGGATAGAGTTCCCACAGCCGAGCTTCTCCACCCATGCGGCACTTGTGCCACAAGTTGAGCGCTGGACCTTACCGAGCTCCTCTTGCTTCTCAAGTATAAGCTTTCTCCCTTCTTTTATGAAATACGCTGTGGCGAGGCCAGCGAAGCTCGCTCCGATTATTACCACATCGTGTTCTGTGTTGGTGCCCTTTTTCATTGTCTAGTACCCTCCAGAACGAACTAGTAAAGTATTAAGAGAGGATAGCCGGGCTTAATGCCGTCTACATACAGCTATTATGGCACTTGCAGGCTCCGTAGCGCAACGCCTTCTTTAATTTTTTTATCCTCATTTATTCACCTCCTTGTTATCCTCTTAATCTTCACTTACCGTTGCGCTGTATTCACCAGTAGATGCAACTGTTTTCACAATCTCATTGATGCTTATCTCCGCCGGGTCGTATTCCACTAATCCTTTCTTTTTCTCATAGCTCACTTCTGCATTTGAAACGCCATCCTTGTAACTCAGCATCATCTGGATGCCGTTTGCACACGCGCCGCAGTGCATGCCTTCTATTTTGAGTGTAACCTTCTCCATTTTATTCAGCCTCCTTTTTTAATCGCGCTCGCAGTTCTTCCTCCTTGGGGACCCCCCCAATATACACCAGTTCCTCGTTGATCACGATCCCCGGGGCAGACATTAGAGAGTACTTCAAAGCAACCTCTGGGTGCTCGGAGACGTCTATTATCTCGACCTCCAGGTCAGGCATATCCTTTTTTATCCGGTTTACGAGCTCTTTTGCCTCGGGGCAATGAGCACACCCAGGCATCGTCAGGACCTTCACATTAACCATTTTTCTCACCTCAAACTCGTTGAATGGAATGAATGAAGAGGCCTATCAAGTACCCAGCTATGAATATAAACGTCATCCCAAGGATGAGCTTCCGTTTTGTTAGCACTATCCTATCGTCGAGCATCTTCTCACTTCATATACTTCTTTCTTATCGCATATCCAGCTATGGCAAACACTATTAAGGCCAATGCAATGAAAACATACTTCAATTTCCCCTCTTTTTCTAGTTCTGGTTCGGCCGTTGCCTCTTGTGTCAATTCAATGGTCTTCTCCTCTGGCAGCGCCCTTATGTAATTTACAGCATGCCATATCTGCTCCTCCTCTAGTACATCTTTGTAGGCAGGCATATTTTCGCCCATGCCATCACTGATCTTCAAGAAGAGTTCGCCATCCCTCTGTCCACCCACCCTCTCTATGTCTCTCAGGTCTGGAAGCTTTTCCGGAAGGCTTTCTGCCAATGGCCCATCGCCAGTACCGGTCTCCCCATGGCAGGAGAGGCATTTCTTCACGTAGATTTCCTTCCCGACACCAATGGACTGCTGATTTCTGGGAACTGGATTGACAGCCATTACATCGAATTCTTCCGAAGCCACCAATTCTACTTGTTCTTTATCTGAGCTTGCAGCATAAATCAAACTCGAAAAGGATATCATTAATGCTAAAAAGAATGTGCCTATCGATTTCCTACTCATTTTTTAATTATCCTCCTCTTCTGATCCCCTATTCTTGAGATAGTACCAACCAATGGGGAGAACAATCAAACCCACGAGGGTGGCAAAGGCAGGATTTTGGGTCTTTTCTACCATTTCGATTATCCCCTTGCCTTGCGCTAGGCCTATTTTACATTCATTACAAACTTTCTCAAGTTCCCCCTCCTCTACGTGGGCCCTGCAGATGCATTTGCCCACCTCGCCGCAGTGATCGGTTCTGAGGCACTCCATGCAGGGAGGTTCAACGCAGCACTCATATTCCGCTGCACCAGTACCTACTGTCCTTCCAAACCACCTAGTCCAACCCGCGTGAACCGGCGTATTGAGGAACCAAAGGTGCCCGAAAAGGCCGAACACAATGATGAATGCTCCAACGAAAACAAGCCCCCAACCCATCCACTTTTCAATCATATCCTTTCTCCTAACGAGGGCGTTGGTCGCGTTTACACCGAGAATCCCCAAGATCGAGAGGGCAATGAGCGGCACCGTCCTCCCTATTCCATTTACGGCCTGCATGGCTGCGCCATATACCAGGCTCTCCGAAGCCGCTATGTACGTTAGTATAACGTAGGTCGCAGGGTTTGGACAGGCCAGGCCTGCATTACCCAAGAATAACCCTAGGAACAAGGCTTTCAAGTAATCCCCCTGTCTCGTGATGAACTGGGGTGTAGCCCCCCCATACGTGGGTATCTTCAAGCTGATCAGTCCCAACTCCGCCAGCCCGAAGACCCACGCGAGACTGCCAGCTATGAGGTACATTATCGTGGTTATTCGCTTCAGGCCAAAAATCTGCCCTCCCCAAGCAACAAAAACGCCGTATAGGGCGAGCGTTATTATGAGCCCTAGACTGAAGAGCAGGGCCATGGAAAGCCCTTTTTTGTATCCTTCTCCCATACTCAAAGGTACTATTATGAATACCAAGGGGAAAGTGCATGGAAGGACTATCATCGAGAGGCCAGCGGCATATGAAAGGGTATAGGTTACCGTCTCCATGGGGTTGCGGGTCAGCCAGAGTATTCCGATGAGGAATATAGTGAATAAGATAAAGAATGCTCCCACCAGATAGATTCTAAGCTTCTTCTCGGATTCAGTTAACTCGACCATAGGTCTTCCTTCTTCAGTTAAAGATATATCTAATTTGGATATATCTAAGAAAAAATATATAAATGTTACGGTTCAATTATCGTTTAATGGAGATCGATGTTACGAATCTAACGAAGTTTTACAGCCTGCTTTTACTATACCAGGGCCCCAAACATGGATACGAATTAATCAAAGAGATAGAGGAGCATACACATAAAAAACCGAGTACAAGTCAGATATACCCCTTCCTCATGAAACTCAAAGAAAACGGCTTGATCAAGATAGACGAGACTGGAGACCGGGATAAAAAAGTCTATGTTCTTACGGAGAAAGGAGTAATATTCGTTAAGAAGAAATTCGAAATGT
>JAZGAD010000057.1:0-22116 GCA_036444275.1 Hydrothermarchaeales archaeon (SeqCode) | reverse complement strand
TGTGCGTACGCCTTTTAATTTCTTGAAGGTCACGTATTTGTCAGTGGTATCCCTAACGGCTTCTGACGAGGAACCGAGATTGGCGCATCCAGCTTTCTCCAACTCCAATACCAAGTTATAGTATTCCATCTCCCGCTCAGGTGCGATTATGAGGGCTGCGTCTGCCCTTTCAAGGCACTTTGAAAACATCTCCCTGTAGTTATCCACCTTTGGGTAGCCCTTCAGGGGTATCCTCTTATCAACGAAGGTTGTGACTTCTTTGAAGCCTCCCAGCAGCGTCTTGAACATCCCCAGCCCCTCGACGGTGATTGATGGATCGAGCTCGGGGAAGGCTCCGCATGTCGCATATTCGAAGAGGAAGACGTTCATTGGGATTATGATTAGAATTCATGGGAGATAAAAATAGCTGTGCTGTCAGAAGATGTCCTTCTTGTGAGTTTGCACTTGCTCATCCATGGGCACTTGATATAAGTCGCCAGCTAATATCCGACTCCAAAATAAGTAAATCCTTTTTCCCTTGCGTAACCAGGATCTAATATACGTCTCCCGTCCACGATCACACCTGGCTTCTTCACTAGTTTGGAAAGCTTGTCGAGGTCTAAATTCATATACTCCGCGTGGTCTGCTACCACAACAACACAGTCGGCGTCTTTCACAGCGTCATCCATGTTGTTAGAGAATTTTCCACCAAAATCCTGAGACGCAAGGGGGTCATGGGAGAACACTTCTGAGAGAGGTAGTAACGCCTTGATTATATCCTTCGATGGAGACCCCCTGATATCATTGGTATTACCCTTATACGTTACTCCAAGAATGGCTATCTTAGAATTCTCTAGCTTCTTCCCAGCACTTCCCAGAGCCTTCTCTATCATCCTGAGCATGTGCTTAGGCATATCCTCGTTTACCCTCCTAGCAGAACTTATCACCTTCAACTCAAGCCCATGTTTCCGAGCACTGTCTAAGGCGAAATACGGGTCTTTCGGGATGCAGTGGCCTCCAACGCCAGGTCCTGGAGATAAGAGGTGTACTCTGGGGTGTTTATTGGCGATCTCGATGGCTTCTACAGCGTCAACACCGAGTTTTTCGCACAATAGGGCGATCTCATTGGCCAGGGCTATGTTTACATCCCGATAGGTATTCTCTATAATCTTCACCATCTCTACCGTAGCTATGTCGCTAGTGACAAGCTCGCCGGAGGTGATATCTCCGTATAATAATTCAGCAAGCTGAGAGCTCTCTTGGTTTATACCGCCGATTATCCTGGGGTTTTCCTGGATCTCCTGTAAAAGCCTCGTGGGCATTGCTCTCTCAGGAGAATAAGCAAGGTAGAAATCCTCTCCAACGTTATATCCACCGGATTCAAGAGCAGGGACGATTACATCCTTTGTGGCTCCAGGAGGTAGGGTGCTTTCTATGACGATGAGCTTTCCAGCAGGGCATTTGGCTATTGTTGCGCAAGCTTTTCTCAATGCACCTAAGTCCGGCTTTTTGTCTTCATCGATTGGGGTCTGGACGATCACAAATATCACGTCGCTTCTGGCGAGCACTTCTGCCGTATCCGTCGTAGCTGAGAGGTGCTCTTCAGCGACTACCTTGGCAATGAGCTTTTGCAGTCCCTGTTCAGCGACTGGGCTCCTACCAGTGTTTACCGCCTCCACAACATCGGGATTGATATCCACGCCTAATACTGAAAAACCCGTCTCTGCGAATAAGGCAGCCATGGGTAAGCCGACGTATCCCAAGCCGAAGACACCTATCCTGCAGGATTTATCCAGAATCTTCTTCCTTAGGTCCTCCCAGACATTCATGTTCTCTGATTAAGAAAAAGACGCCTATTTTAAGCTTTCCTATGAAAACGTTTCAGGGACTATAAGCAGTGTTCTCCCACAACCGTTTTTTAAGATAATATGGGCTGTAACCATTCCCTACCTTTCCTAAGGATAGGAATAAGAATAGTTATTACAACTATGGGTGAAAAGAGTCCAGAATCAAAAAAGGTGGATATTATTTCTTTTTTTCATAGAATTCCTTCTTAACCACTAATTTCTGGGTTCTACCATGGGGCTCCTTAGATAGTATATCCCGCCCCACTAACTCTGATATCACCCTGCTGATCTTGGGCCTTGAGAAAGAGGTCTTTTCTGGGAGCTGGTCTTGGGTTATCTCCCCACTGTTCTCTAGAATCACTTTTACTATTTTCTCTTCATCTCCTGTTAGGAGGGTATATGGCACCCTCTCCTTAAGTCTCCTCAGCCTCAAAGTGGTGAATAGGGCGAAGACACCCAGGGCGATGCCCAGAATTAAATATGCATATTCGGTTGGCATGTCACGCTTAACCTCAAAACCCTCGATACTCTTTATGACTTCGATGTCATAGCCTTGGGAGGCAAGAGAACGCTTCATCTCGTCTGATAACTCGTAGTCCACGAGTAGGATCTTTTCTGCTCCTATAGTTTTGAGAGCGGCTGAGACGCTAGGCGGTATGCTATCCCGCTTCACGAAGAGGACAGGGTCGCCTGTGCTTGATGCTAGCCTCCCGGCGACAAGGAGAGCTTCCAGTGCTTCTCCATTCACCAAGATAGCGGTCTTAGAATCTGGGAATAGCTTGATAGCCATTGTAGCCGAGGTACCATGGCGGTTGGCCTCGCTTATTCGATGGGTGACGAAGCCCATGTCATCTAGCTCCTGCTGCACCTCTCGCGATATCGCATTCTCCCCGCCTATTATGATCACGTCCTCGAAGCCGAAGTTACGGTAGCCCGAGAGTTGTGTCTTCACTGTGGAATCCAAATGCGTTGGGGAAGTCGCGACTATAAGTATTCCGGATTTATGGGAATATGCCTGGGCGATTATCCAGTCAGCAGGAACATCGCTCCTTACAATTATCACATCGTACTGTGAACCCAAGCTTCCCATAGTCAAAAACAAAACGAGGAGGAAAAACAAGAGCCTCATAGTTAATCCCTCGGCTCTACGCAATATAAGACTTTCTAGCTAACTCCAGCGCGCTAAACGACATTCGAAGTCTACTACATTCCTCCCATTCCTCCCATTCCTTCCATCCCACCAGGCGGCATTGAAGGAGTTTCTTCTCCCCCACCTAGCGCTCCCTTGGCTGCTATGACGTCGTCTATGCGTAGGACCATATTCGCTACCTCGGTAGCTGATTTCACAGCCTGTTGTACTACTCTAAGGGAATCCACGATGCCCAGCTTGTACATGTCTCTTGGCTTTCCACTGGCTAGGTCTATGCCATAGTTGACGTTGCCTTTTTCATGCTGGGTGCGAAGTCCAATCATAGCATCGATAGGGTCTAAACCGCCATTCTCTGCCAGTGTTCTAGGTACTACCTCTAGGGCGTTAGCGAATTCTAATAGTGCCAACTGCTCTCGTCCGCTTACCTTGGTGGAAAACTTTCGCAGTTGTCTAGCGACTTCGGCTTCAGAAGCGCCTCCACCGGGTAATACAGATGAGTCCTCCAGAACATTGCGTACAACACTGATTGCGTCATCTAAGCTGCGCTCCACCCCGTCTAGGACGTGTTCGCTTCCACCCCTCAAGAATATGGTAACCGCCTTGGGTTTCGAGCAGCCTTCTATGAAGATGAATTCCTTGCCCCCTATCTTTTTTTCTTCCACACGCTTGGCGTTGCCTAGATCCCCTGCATTGATATCCTCGAGGCTGGTGATTATACTCGCACCTGTTGCCTTTGCAATCAGTTTTATATCCTTCTCGGCAACGCTCTTCACAACTAGGATTCCTTCTTTGGACAGGGTGTACAGAGCTATGTCGTCTAGGTCCTTCTGGCAGAATAGCACGTTGGCGCCGCTCTTCTTTATTTTCATGGCCATCTCCTTCAGGGTTTCTTCCTCCTCTTTCATGAAGGACTGAAGTTGCTCTGGAGAACTGATATCGAGCTTTGCATCGGTCTCGGTCTTCTTTATCTTTATCTCGACTTTTGAGAGAGCTATCCTAGCATTTGTTACTACCTTGGGCATTCCAGTGTGAGCCCGCTCTTTGTCGAGGACTATGCCTTCTATGAGTCTTGATTCGCTAGTGGACTCGCCCACCTGCTTCTGGATCTTTATGTTGTCCTTGTCTATCGTAAACTTCCCATCACGTTTCTCTGCTATCCGCTTTACACTAGTTGTGGCCAAGGCAGCGATGTGCTCCCTTGCGAGTGTGCCAGAGGCCTTGGAACTTAAGCTGGTCATGGCGACCTTCTTCAGCTCATCCTCGGTGCCCTTCACCTTCTTACTCAGGTCTTCCAGGATCCTTATGGTCTCCTCTTTTGCCAGCCTGTATCCCTTGGCTATACTTGCAGCGTGCACCTCCTGCTCCAAGAGCTCTTCAGCACGCTTCAATAGTTCGCCGGCCAGCACGACTGCGGTTGTAGTTCCGTCTCCTACTTCCTTTTCCTGGGTTTTAGCTATCTCGACAATCATCTTCGCTGCAGGATGCTTTACGTCGACTTTCTTCAAGATTGCTGCACCATCGTTAGTGATTACTATCTCACCAGTGCTATCCACAAGCATCTTATCCATACCCTTCGGTCCCAATGTGCTCTTAACCGCTTCAGCTATTACGCGAGACGCCAATATATTCATCCTCCTAGCGTCTCTCCCGAGATAGCGCTGACTTCCCTCTGATAATATATATATAGGTTGACCACTCATCTGGGCTGCCATTTCTATGTACCTCCTCTTTTTTTTCTGTTATTTGGAATCTTTGTATAAGTAACAGTAACTATATGAATCTTAACTTAAGACGTCTTTTATTCCTTCGGTCATTCTACCCAGGAAACCCTTTTTTGTATCCTCTAATTTAGCGAACTCCTTTAATATCTCCTTCTGCGCCTTCGTTAGGTCAGTAGGGGTCTCCACGATGACATGTACATGCTGGTCACCCTTGGGGCTGCTATTTAGATTTGGCAGTCCTTTGCCTTTAAGGCGGAATATTGTGCCTGTTTGAGTGCCAGGCGGTATACGCATCTTTGCCCGTCCATTCAGTGTCGGCACCTCAAGTTCATCGCCTAAGGCAGCTTGATGGAAGCTTATAGGTAATTCGCAGACTATATCATCGCCATGTCTCTCGAAGACCTCATGGAGCTTGACATGGAGCAGGACGTATAAATCGCCCGGTGGGGCTCCTTTTTCTCCAGCTTCACCTTCACCAGACATCCGCAGCCTGGACCCAGACTCAACTCCCGGTGGTATCCTCACCTCTAACTCCTTGGTTCTACGCACTACACCCTTTCCTCTGCATTCCGGGCAGGGGTCAGCTATTACCCTGCCTTCTCCCCTGCATTTACCGCAGGTGGTGATGCTGGTGAAATGCCCGAAGGGGGTTCTCTTTGTAATTCTGAGCTCCCCTGTGCCTTGACAAGAAATACATTCCTTGGGTTTGCTACCGGGCTTGCTCCTGCTACCATTGCAGGCAGGGCATGTCCCCCTCCTTGGTATGCGTATCCTCTTCTTTGACCCAGAGTAGACTTCATTCAACGTTATCTCTAAGTCGTATCTCAGATCAGCCCCCCTCTTTGGACCGGCTCTACGCCTCTTCCTTCCGCCAAAGAATATGTCGAAGACGCTGTCGAAGCCCCCGAAGCTGAAGTTTATATCCTTGAAGATATCCTCGAAGTTTATGGTCCTGAAGATGTCTTCCGCGCTGTACCTGCTGTCTATGCCGGCATGCCCATATTGATCATATTGACTACGCTTGGTGCCATCGCTCAGAACGCCGTAGGCCTCTGATATCTCCTTGAACTGCTCCTCTGCGCCTGACTCTTTGTTCCTGTCTGGATGGTACTGTTTTGCCAGCTTTCGATACGCCTTCTTAATATTATCCTTCGAAGCGTCCTTAGGTACCCCCAAGATGTCATAGTAATCGCGCTTTGCCATGTTATTTCCTTCAATCTTGACTTACTTGTTTCATTTCTTCTTCTTTTTCTTTTTATCTTTCTCTTTCTCCTCTTCCTCATCTACCACCTTGTATTCAGCATCTACGACCTTCTCTTTCCCTTCCTCTTCTTCTTTTTCTCCTTTTCCCTTTTCTTCCTGTGCCTGTTTCTCTGCCTGCTCCTTTGCAGCCTGCTCGTAGATAATCGCTCCTATCTCCTGCACGGCCTTCCTCAGTTCCTCAAGCTTGAGCTTGACGTCAGCAGACTCCTCGGTAGCTAAAGCCTCTTTCAGCCCTTTTACTGTATCCTCTACCTTCTTCCTGTTGTCCTCGCTTATCTTGTCCTTTAACTCCTCTAGGGTCTTCTCGGAGGTGTAGATCATGGAGTCAGCCTCGTTGCGCAGCTCTGCTTCTTCTTTCAGTTTCTTGTCCTTCTCCTCATACTTTTCGCTTTCCTTGATCTTCTGCTCGATCTCCTCCTTAGAAAGTTTATGAGGGGCCGTAATGGTTATTTTCTGCTCTTTCCCGGTACCAAGGTCTTTGGCTGCGACGTTGAGCATGCCATTGGCATCGATGTCAAATGTAACCTCTATTTGAGGTATGCCTCGCTGAGCAGGGGGTATGCCTACCAAGCTGAACCTGCCTAGGGGTACATTGTCGTGGGCCATTGGGCGCTCTCCTTGGAGGACGTTGATATCCACGCTGGTCTGAAAGTCGGCTGCCGTAGAAAAGGTCTGGGTCTTTTTCGTTGGTATCGTAGTATTCCGCTCTATGAGTCTGGTAAAGACGCTGCCTAGTGTCTCTATTCCCAGGGACAGAGGCGTAACGTCCAGTAAGAGGATATCTGTTACTTCCCCTGCTAGTACGCCGGCCTGTATAGCCGCTCCTACTGCAACACATTCCATCGGATCGACGCCTCTCTCAGGTTCCTTACCGGTAAACTTCTTGACGAGTTCCTTTACTAGGGGCATCCTCGTCGGCCCGCCCACAAGTATTGTCTTGTCTATGTCCCCTGGCTGGAGTTCTGCATCTGCTAGGGCTTGGCGCATTGGTTCTGTGCACTTCTCGACTACTGGTCTAACTAGCTCTTCCAGCTTAGCGCGGTTTAGACTCATAGTGAGGTGCTTTGGACCGCTGGCGTCAGCAGTGATATAGGGCAGATTTATCTCGGTTGTTAATGTAGTGCTCAACTCTATCTTTGCCTTCTCAACTGCCTCGCGGACACGCTGGATAGCTGCAGCATCCTTTGTGAGGTCTATTCCAGTGTCCTTCTTGAATTCCTCTACTAGGTAGTCCACTAATGCGTCGTCCATGTCGGTGCCGCCCAGTTGAGTGTTCCCGCTGGTGCTCTTGACCTCGAATACACCCTCGCCGAATTCCATTACCGTAACGTCTAGGGTTCCTCCCCCGAAGTCGAAGACAAGTATCGTCTGTTCCTTCTCGCTCCTGTCTAGGCCATAGGCGAGTGATGCAGCTGTCGGCTCATTTATTATCCTCGCAACATCTAATCCAGCTATAGTGCCTGCGTCCTTCGTTGCCTGCCGCTGGTTGTCGTTGAAATAGGCAGGCACAGTAATCACGGCATTCTTCAAGGGCTCGCCTACGAAGGCTTCTGCGTCCCGCTTTATCTTCTGTAGAATGAACGCCGAGATCTCTTGGGGTGTGTACTCCTTCCCATGGGCCTTGAACTTATGCTGTGTTCCCATCTTCCGCTTCGCTGCTACAATAGTGCCCTCTGGATTGCTTACCGCTTGCCTCCGCGCTGGTTCGCCGACAAGCATCTGGCCGTCCTTCGTGAAGGCAACTACTGACGGAAAGGCCTTGCCGTAGAGTGTTGTCCCCTCTGCACTGGGCACTATTACAGGTTTGCCTCCCTGCAGTATTGCTGCAGCTGAATTACTCGTACCTAAGTCTATGCCTAGAATCTTTTCTTTAGACATTACAATCACCTCTTTGCAACTTTAACTTTAGAATAACGGAGTACCTTATCCCTCAACATGTAGCCCCTCCGATACTCCTCTACTATAGTGTTATCTTCCAATTTTGTGTTATTATCCAGCATTAACGCTTCATGTTTAAATGGATCGAATTTCTCGCCAACTGCCTTTATAATGGTAACTCCTTCTTTGTCTAATAAGCGCTTGAACTCTTTCTGGGTCATCTTCACACCTTGTAGGAGGGATTTCTTATCATTTTTTCCGTTCTCCAGCGTCCGCTCTAGATTTTCATAGATGTCGAGAAGCTCAAGGAGGAGGTTTTCACTGGCATATCTGACGAGAGTTTCCTTCTCTTTTGTCACGCTCTTGCGATAGTTGTCGAACTCTGCCTGGAGATATTTAAGTTTAGTTAGGTATTCCTCTGCCAGGTTATCTTTCTCTTCTACAGCCTTTTTGAGCTCGTCTTTTGTGTCTGCTCTAGCTGATGTGTCCTTACTTGCTCTTTTCCCCTTCGTACTCGCCATTATACCTCAGTGAGCCTTCTAACGAGATAAAATATTTTAATAACCAAAGGTTACTATAGCAGTAAGGAACATTTTACGGGATCTAATGTTAAAATCGAGAGTTATGCAAGAGCTGCTTCTCCCTTTTCTCCCTCTTGTATTAGCTTGTCCTCTAGTAGCATTTCTATGTCTATGTCGGCTAATTTGAAGGACAGAGTATTGAGCAGTTTTCCTACGGGGCTCTCTTTGTTGAATCGATATAGCTGAATTCGCCCCACTTTTTTTGTAGGTTTAAGAATTCCATAATGCAAAAGCCTCTCCTTTAACTCGAAGACGCTAGCCTTTGATACTTCAGCGCTCTCCGCCAACTCGGTGAGGTTATACTCAAAGTCTGAATGAAGAAGTAGGGTTTCTATTATCTTCACTTGTGGGTGGGATCCAAATATAGCCTGTAACGGATTCTCTTGGAAGATTTCCATCTTAATATCACCTACTTGAATAGTAGATTGTTTTCTATATAGTATATAAATTTTACCATCAAGTATGATTATTATACTAATTAGGCAGATATAGCAAACTTTAAATAGCGCCTTATCAGACCTTGTTTAGATGGAGGTATATAAGAAAGCGATCCTTGAGAAACTCTACAAACTTAGATATGTAGGAGGGAGACATACCTCAGAGAGCAATGTGCCTAAAGGCTTTCCAAAGCATGCTAGAGGAGACATCAAAAAAGCTTTGAAGGCTTTAATAAGAGAAGGTTATATCCTCCCTAAGCCGACTTCTTATGGTCTAGAAGTATCCTTAAATCCTCGGCTGATCGCAGAGATAAGAAAGATGCTTGAGATTGAAATAGAGCATAAGTAACTTAATCATTTAACTTCAAGTAAACAGCTAGGAATGCCAGCAAGTTGTAAACAGCCATAAATGCTAGCAGGTTGTCCGTTGGCCCGCCTGCGGCGGGCCGCCGTCCAATCCGGATACACCAGACCATAGCCAGCAGCATTCACGAGCTCGCTACCTCCTCCGTTTACGCCTAGAGCTTCCATTGCTATACTACCATCCTATTAGCTTCTTTATTCCCTCTATTTACTCTTCGTTCCCTCTACTTTAAAGACATACTTAGAATATTCTTTAGTTTTTTTATTTTCTTCACCGTGCGCAAAAAGCGTATCCGTCCAGTTTTTAAAAGAATCGCTAAATATAGGAGCACAAGCCTCATCGAGAGCTTCAAGCAAGGGTGTAAGTTCACAATATATTATCCTAGCGATTCTTTCTTCTGTGCCTACGCCGTCCATACGCTCTAATGCCTTAAAAAAGTCCAGAAAATCCTTATTCAAAAGCTCTTCTAGTCCTGTAACCGGAGACTTCCCTATATCTTCTTCCATCCTGATCAGTCCTCCTTCTCCTTAGACAAATCTAAAAGTAATATTAAAAGAGCCGCAACGAGGGCACTTCCCCTTATAGAGAAAATGCAAGTCCTCTCCTTCATCGCCGATGATACCGATAATAACTGCCCCATAGGCCTTGTACTGGTCCTTGTCTAGTTCTTCTATATCTCTATCCCCACCCTCATTAGCAAGAAAATCGATATTCTCAAAAGGAACCACTACTTCGGCGTTACCGACTTCATTATTACAGCTCGCACAGACGAAATAAAGACGATCCCTCACAAACCCTATCTCTTCTTCCGTCAATTCCCGCATAATCATCAAGCCTCCACAACAATTTGGCCTATATGACCCGTACCATGGTCTTTGACGAGCTGCAAGGTGTGAGGCGGTCCCAAGAAGTGTATATAGCCCCCAAAAATATCTTTAGGAGGCCCCTTCAAATATTCTCTCCAGCGGAGACCCTCCTTCGCTGGAACCGAGAAGAGATAAGCCATCCGTGACCTACAAACCGAGCATCGCTTATCCCCCCTCACAAAGACTCCGAAATGGTCTTCTCTCCAGTTCCCGAACGTATTAAAGAGCCTAAGCCCCTTCGTGACCGATAAGTATCGGGCGTAGCTCTTGGCATCGCCGAGATTCGGGGGCTTAATCGTATACTTCAAAATTTCAATAAGGGCAGGAATGCCCGCTTTTACTGCTCTAGCGTCCACGATATATGAGCCTGATATCTCACGCCAAACTCGGCTTATTTTTCGAATTGGTATATAGTCAGCGTCAATCAAGCTGTGCATATGAATATTCCAACCCCGGCCTGGAGGAACAACATAAGTCGAGCCGTCTTTTTTATGGTAGACATATCCCTCTTTTGGACGCTTGGTCTCAATACTACGGATGCCTCCACGGATACGGCCTTTTATCTCAGGATGAGTAAAAAACCGCCTAATAAATTGCAAGAACTCCTTGTAGACGTGTTTACCATAATTCTTGTCAGGAACGTTCTTCAACGTCAACGTCAAAATAGTTGCCCTATGCTTACCCCGAGGATCAGTAGGCAATCCTTTCAAAAAATCTTTCTCTTTAGCTATCAGCCGGATTAGTTTTTTCTCGCCGCACTCAAAACAAACCCGGCTCTCGCAACGACTACCACTGAGCACGATTTCATCACAGCCTTCGCACTGGCAGAGGTGATACCTGCTCCCACAGCCCAAAAGCCTAGAAGCATGACTAAATTGGCCGCTGTTCTCTAGCTCCCTGGCGATCTCCTCACGGCTCACGCCAAAAACAAGCTTACGCTGGTCCTTCCAACTAGAATCGCTGTAGCGGTCGCCGTGAGCCTGAGGAATACGAGTCATAGGCGACACTTCAGCAATCACCTATCCGCCTCCCTCAGCAAGTTTATTCTTTTTCCACGCTCGAATGAAGGTTAGAATGAAAACAAATGTAAAAATCGAGCCTACTACGAAATGACCCATTAGTTCGTTTTCTAGATCATCGCTCATAGAGTATATTCAGACGGGAGACTATATAAGTATTTACCCCATTACCCCCCATCCCCCCAATATTATAAGAGTGGTTCTTCTCCGAGTTCGCGACTGAGTAAATAGTCTAGCCCTTTAATAACTCCGGTGTATTCCATTACATCTTGGATAAACATAGTTATTTCGTCTCCTTCTTCCAAACCATGAGCTCTTAAAAAACTCTTACCCAAGGTAATTCTACCAGGCCGATATATTTTTGCTTTAATAACAAAGTCCTTGAGATCTCTTTTTTTACGTTCCTTTTTATAAGATTCAATTTTCTTTAGTTCCCGATTATAGAGATGCCCTATCAATTTAATAATTTTGCTTTTTTCAATAACATCCTGGATAAAGATGATTATTTCGTCTCCTTCTTCCAAACCATGAGCTCTTAAAAAACTCTTACCCAAGACAATTTTACCCTGTGGGTGTATCTTCACGGTAATAATATAGTCTTTAAGGTCTCTTTTTTTACGTTCCCGTTCATCGGCTTTAAGCACCTTAGAAAGATATTCTCTAGCTGTTAGCTTATTCTTTTTTAAGAATTCTTCAAATTCTTGATCACTCCTTTTTACATATTCTTCAAATTCCTTATCCGAGACTTTATCCGCCTTTTTTAAAAACTCTAAAAATTCTTTTTTATCCACGCTTCCTATTCTACTTTCATCACCATAAAAAATTTTGCAGCATCTAAAACGAGTATACCTTGAAGGCCAGCCCTCAAACTCCCGCTGAGAACCCGCTGATCCGCTCCTTTCTCAAACTCTTGCCAGATAAACCCCTTTAAAAAGGGTTTTAATCCCTAAACTCAGAAATAGTTACACCTACTCTCCCAGTAACGAAATTTAAAAAACCCCACCAGAAACAATAAGCCAGTTTTTAAATTCCTCAAAGAAGTATCAGAACATCCACCTAGCAAGGTAAAACCAAAGGAGGTTTTACAAACTCACAATAAAGACAATAGATAAATAAATTACCTAGTAGGATGGATAAACAAGAAACTTCATAAATAACATAGCCTCTCTAGATGTCTGCTATGTCTGCTTTAACTTGCTCCCGAAAGTCTGAAGCCTGTATGTGGTTATAAACCTTGTTTATCAAGCTCGGCGTAAGATTGCCTGTCATTTTGCAGATCTGTTCCGCAGTATATCCATTGAGCAACATCTTAGTAATGAACCCATGCTTAGCCTTATGCGGAGTCTTAAAGGGTATTCCTGCTTTCTTGCAGGCTCTTTTTAGTGTTGTCATAAAACTGTCGTATGCTCCTTTTGGTGTTGTCTTGTTGTTTATTAGGACGTATCCCTCGGCTCCTTCCCGATAGTATTCCCGGTACATCTCTTTAGCCTTCTCATTAAACAGTTCACATGTAAATTCCTGGATAGCTGAACTCTTAGGCACTTTCCGCTTCGTAGTAATATAGACCCGTCCGTCCTCTGTGATTCTTACTCCGCTATGCTTTGCACCGAGGAAAAGACCTACTCTTAATCCTGTGGTATATAGGCATCTTACTATCGTCTCGTACCTATGCTGATAGAATGGCCTTACATGCGTCCTAATAGCCTGTATAAGCTCTTCGTAGTATTCATCTGTCCACCAGTCATTAATCGGGCTATGGGGTAGTACACGGTTCTTAAAGGGATTCCTTATGATGCTGTTCCGTTCCTCCGCATACTGGAAGGTCGCCTTTATTGATTTCTGCATATGAATTCTTGAATAGTTGCTGAGTATATACCCCTTGATTCCGGGTGTTACTTTCAACCATTCCCAAAACTCAAGAGTATGATCCTGTGTTACTTCGTCTGCATATTCTAGCCCGTACTTTTTGCAGAATATTAGGAAGTAATATTTCCCTATAATATAGCTGTAAATACTGGTTCTTGCTAATTCTCTAGCACGGCATTCTAACAGCTTCTTCTCAAAGAGATCATTGATTGTGATCTTATTGAGTGTTAGTCCCATCTTAGCTTGGAACGTCTGAGCGACTTCTAGCTGTTGTCTTAGAAACTCGTTTTCCTGTCGAAGGAGCCTGAGTTCTACTAAAGCCTCTTCCATGGTAGCCGGCCTATCATCCAAGGGCTTTAGCATAGCAAATCAGCCCCCCCTATAAACCGGTTTTTCCAGCCCGAAAGCAAAGAGATGTTTGTATAGGTATTACACTTACTTATTACTTCGTAATAATTAACTATCTTATTAGTATAATTAAACGTAGTATAATATTGTAGTAAATACTTTGATAATATCCGTATTGTATAGCATGTGTTTACTTCAAGAGAAAATGAATTGGGATTGGAATGTAGGAAAACTTGGGGCATTACTTCTTAGACGTTTCTTGATATTAGCAAATTTCACTATAGCGCTAGTATTGGTATTGGTGTTTAATCCATTCACCCTTCTAGCCAGCTTGATATATCTTGCCTCAGCATACTGGCTCACTGATCACTTTGAACGAAGGCACTCGATAGGCATACCTATAGAGATTAGAATGATAATATCCTTGGTACTCTTTATAGAAATAGCCACTAGATGACTGTCTGTTTTTTTTGAATTTCTTCACAGCTATAGCAGACCTGAGTCACTGCACTCTTTGGCAGTCTGTTGGCATTCTCAACCATCTCAGCAACAGATGTGGTGCTCGCTGATACCCTCTGGATCCTCTCCGCCATATCCCTCGTCTGCTTCTTATTTAAGGGATAGCTTCGAGGGAGGTCTACTACGCCTCCTATTCCCATCCGATAGGCAGCGTAAACATGAATCTCCTCCCTTCGCCGCCTTTACCCTAATCTTGCGAGAGATGAATCTAAATCATCTTTTGCGTTTTATTAGGATTAAGGCAAGTATTCCCAGCAGAACGATAACTGCCGGCGTGTAGGCTGGAAATCGAGAATGACTTGATGGAGGGGAAGATGGGGCTGTGACGGTCTCAGAAGTGTTGACAGTCTCTTGGGCATACACAACCGAAGAAAGACCGTCCTTTATTATTATATTTTTGTTTTCATGAAAAGCGACGCCATCCAAAACAGGGTGTGAATCTTCTGTCAGATATAAATCGCTGCTGCCGCCTTGTATTACTCCCCCCACTATCGTTGGAGACGAAGCTATCAGGACGATTCCCGAACCGATATACGAAGTTATATTATTGTTTTTTATTACAGGGGAGGCATGCGATAACAGGATGCCGTTTCCCACATACGGGGTTATCCGGTTATTTGTTATAGTCGGGGAGGCGGCAAGGACTGTTACGCCGTATCGGTAATAGAGTATGTCGTTGTTGTCCAGCGTGACATCGCTGCCTCTCTCAAATTGGATTTCGCTCCCATATTCTATTGTGCTGTCTTTTATCACGGCTTTGCCGAAGATGTCGATATTCGTCTCTCCGTGCCAGTGACTTGTGTTCGTCATTGCGCTGTACCAATGCCCTGGAGTGTCTGTCCTTAATTTGCTGTTAAAGATATTCAGAGTACCGCCTTTCTTGACCAGTATCCTGTGTTGCTCGCTGCGAGTGTTTATTTTTATACTGCTGTCGGTGATGGTCAAGCTACTTCCGTCTGGGACTATGATGTTGCCTTCTACCTGGAGATACTCTCCTGACACGTTTTCTGCCCCAGTTACTATCCAGTCACCGTATACTTTCTTATACCTGCTTACTACCGGGTCCGAATCCTCCCCGTCCAATAGCCCGTCGTCGTCGGTGTCGAAATTGTTCGGGTCTGTTATCCGCTCGTCGTTCCCTTCAATTATCTCCTCAGGGTCTAAAAGCCCGTCAGAATCCGTATCTTTGTCATAGGGGTTTGTGTAATATACGTACATCTCGTCATAATCGCTTAAGGTATCGTTGTCCATGTCGGTCTTTTTCAGCACATCGTCATCCTCCGGGTTGATGATGATAAACGATGGGTGGTCCGGCCCAGAGATTACCGAGGGGAGGTTATCATTTTCGACGATCTTTATTGTGAAATCATGAATATCCTTCCCACTTGCGTTGGCATCCTGCTTGTAAGTGGTAAGCCAGTACCCACTGCTTTCCAAGTACGAGCGGGACCCGTTAGAGTCCACGGAAAAAAAATCCTTCATTGTAGTGTCGTAAGTGGGAACGGTCTGGTAACCTATGAGGGCGATTCCACTGACAGTCTTCCACCAGATGTGATAGTAAATCGAGGTTATATTGAACTCCTCGGTAGCGTTTACCCCGCTCAGCGCAGGCTCATCGAAATCGAACTGGACCCATTTCGAGCAGTACCTCTCATCGTGGTGGGATGGTTTTGACCTGCGGAGTTCACCGACATCGTGCAGGTTCCCGATGTTCTGCCCAAACCTCGGGAGTTCATCGTGGAGATAGTACATGCCGGAATAGTCTTCTGCGCCGGCGGCTTCACACGTACCCTGGACAAATAGGACTACGAAGACAATCCCTAGTATCAGCAATTTCTTCATGTTAGTTCCCTGATGTGTTTTTTCCTATTATAACGTTTTTAACTGTTATCTGGGAGACGTTCTCTGTATTGCCAGACAAAAATAGAGGAGGTAACCACTGCTATAACTAAACCAACGATAAACATGAACTTGGTTCCCAGGCTCAATCTGCTCAGAACATTCACCCCCGCGTCACCTTAAGGACATTTCAACTTATACTTAAACTTATATCTAAAATATTTATATCTCTTCGGTTGGATAAAAAATATTCAAGTCTAATTTAGCATAAAGTTTCAGAATTAGAGAGAGATTTAATTATAATTTCCGATAGATTAAAATTACACTGGTCATGCCTCTAACTCTCCACTCTCATCCTCTGAGCTGGATAGATGCGATATATTTACCCCGGAGTCATTGTCCTTGGGATCGAGGAGAAAAACGTGTGGCTGTGCTAAGAAGAAGGCTAAGCGGAGTTCTTCCTTCCTACTTTCATTGTGGAAGTCTTTCTAGGGGGTAATAACGACAGCCACCCAATCTATACCCTCGCCATAGCGGTGATGCTATCCATGTCTTTATCGCTATGCTCGTGCCTTTTCTTAGACTTCTAACATACCTTTCTCTGTCACGGTCTCGATTTGGGTTAGTTCTCGCTCTGTGAATATCTTACCCAGATCCAGCAAGATCAAGAGCCGATCACCCAGTTTACCTACGCCCTGCAGATAAGCGGCATCTATACCACCCATCATCACTGACGATGGAGGCTCAATGTCTGCGGCATCTATGCGCAGGACCTCGGTCACAGAGTCGACAACCATGCCCATAGTAGTGTCTCCCACCTCTATGACCACGATGCGCGTACCCTCACCCCGCTCTCCTATGCTCAGGTCGAATCTCTTACTAAGGTTTATAACCGTGATGATCTTCCCCCTAAGGTTGATCACCCCATCTACGAACTCAGGTGCCCTCGGCATTCTAGTAATTTTGGCCATCTTAATAATCTCCCGCACTTGGCTTATCTCTGCCCCGAACTCTTCGTTGCCAAGATCGAACACCACGAGCTGGACCTCACCATCTGTAGCAAACATTTCTTCATGCATACACAACAACCTCCAAATAATATTGGTGTGGGTGTGGGGGGAGGTGAGTCCCCCCATACGACAACCACTCCCTACTTTTTTGCCTGCCTCCGAACTACTGCTTTGACTTTTTTCCCGACCACTTTCTTCACTGGCTCTTCATCTTCTCCATTGCCCTGCGCTGTAGCTTCTTGGGCATCTATCTGCTCTTCATCTTCTCCATTGCCCTGTAGCGTTGCTGGTTCCTGGATCTTCCGTGCCCGTACTTGTGCCGGTTTCTCTACCCTAACAGGCCCTGCAGCTTTTCGCTCTATAACAGGCTCTAGCTCTTCTGCTCTCCGTATCTTAAACTGGCTTACTGTCCCCTGTAGTTCCGTCGCCATGTCAGCGAGCTCCTGTGCTGAGGCAGACAACTCCTGCATGCTTGCTGTCTGCTCCTCGGTGGATGCCGAGGATTCCTCAGCCGCGCTAGCAGTCTCTTCGGCTATGCTGGCTACATCGGTTATGGACTTCACCACTTCCTGGCTGCTGCTTGCCTGTTCCTCAGTCGCAGCTGATATCTCAGTGACCATATTAGTCACGTTCTGCACCATGTCCATAATCTGTGCAAGGGACTCTCCAGCCTTATTCACTACCTCGGTTCCCTCGTCGACTTCCTTGGTCACTGCTTCCATAGACTGCACCCCTTTATCTGTCTCTGATCGTATTTCGTTGATTATGTTGGCTATATTCTCTGTAGCTGACTTCGACTCCTCGGCCAGCTTCCGGACTTCCTCAGCAACGACAGCAAAACCTCGTCCATGCTCACCTGCCCTCGCCGCCTCAATAGCAGCGTTAAGCGCAAGTAGATTGGTCTGCTCTGCAATGCTGTCAATCAAGTCCACGATATCACCGATCTCCTTCGACCTCTCGCCAAGCGTCTTGATTGACTCAGATGACTCGGCCACCACACTGCGGATCTCGTCCATCTTTTTAACAGCCTCTTCAGCTGCCTTTCCACCTTCCTCGGCGGTCTTGCTAGCCTGATCTGCAGCTTCAGACGTTGACTCTGCACTAGACGATACCTGCTGTATTGAGGCTGAGAGGTTTTCCATCGTACTAGCAGCATCCCTTACAGTTGCAGCTTGGTTCTGAGCACCACTGGAGATCTGCTGTACAGCTGAAGAGACCTCCTCTGTTGTGGCATTCATCTCCTCACTGGAAGCAGCTAGTTCTTCACTTGTAGCACTTACGTGTGCAGCGGTATACTGTACCTTGCCCACGATGTCGCGCAGGTTTAGTGTCATATTCCTGAAGGCATTGGAGAGTTGCCCTATCTCGTCCGTGGCCTTTTCCTCTATATCGTGGGTTAGATCTCCCTTGGCGATTAAGCCTGCTATGCCGACCAGTTCCTGTAATGGCTTGGTAATACTTCGGGCAAGGAAGATCCCGATCCCGATACCTAGTGCTATAGCTACTACAGTTGCTAGGACCAATAGTCTATTAGCCGTGGACTGCGCTGAATCTGCGGCTATCATTGCTGCGTCCATGTCGGCTCCTGCGGCTAACTCTACCTTGTCCATTGTCTCGTCTGCTTTAACGCTGTACTCGTCAACCAGCTCCATCTGGGCTCTTGTTTCCGCCACATATCCGAGGTGTTCCTGGTGAAAGTCAATAGCTTCTTGTCCTAGTTTGACGGTTTCCTTGTGCTCCGTCTGGATTGCGTCGTAGTTCGGGAGGGCTTCTACTTTTACCTTTGTTTCTTGGAATGCAGTGATCTCTTCTTGGCTCCCGGTTATTAGGTAGTCGTTTACTGTCATTAGTTGTTCCCAGATGAGGTTCATGTCGTTGTTGGAGAAGCTCTTCGCGGTTGCTTTTTCCAGCATTTTTACTCCGGTGGCGTCCATTTCTTCCATCTTCTCCCCCGCCTTCACGTTGGCTTCAAGGGCAGCATCCTCGTTCCCTGCCGCTGTATACTTGAGATAATCCTCGTAGTATCCTATGGCTTCTTGTCCTAGTCTGACGGTTTCCGTGTGTTCCGCCTGGATTGCGTCGTAGTTCGGGAGGGCTTCTACCTCTACCTTTGTTTCTTGGAATGCAGTGATCTCTTCTTGACTCCCTGTTATCAGGTAGTCGTTCACTGTCATTAGTTGTTCCCAGATGAGGTTCATGTCGTTGTTGGAGAAGCTCTTCGCGGTTGCTTTTTCCAGCATTTTTACTCCGGCGGCGTCCATTTCTTCCATCTTCGCCCCGGCCTTCGGCTTGGCCTCTATTTGCTGTTGCTGTGCTTCCATTAGGTTTAGTGCAGCGTCGGCGTATTTTTCGTGGTATGCACCGGCTTCTCTTGTCAGCGTAGCTATCTCTGAGTCTGCTGCCACAGCGAGTATAGTATTGCCTTGGAGTCCGTCTTTTATCCACATCGCACCAGAGGCGCTACTCTTGAACTGGGTGCTGTCAGTGCCATATAGGATTGCGTCATGCCACATGTCGAAGTCGCCGACATACTCGTTGAATTCTGCTTCGATTTCTGCGAGTTCTTTTTGATCTTCAGTTAGTAGGTATTCGCCCATGGCGTCTCTGCCTGAGATCACCGCAATCGTCGCCTCCATACTTGCGTCTGCAACTGGTACTTTTTCGTCTAGGATGACGTCTGTAGCGCCTCCCACGCTGTTCAGGCTTGTGATGCCGATTGCACCGGTTACTGCTACTAAAAAGGCGAGTATCATAAAACCAAGCAGTAGTTTCTTGCCTATTTTCATATCCTTAAATACATTTAGATTCATCTATTACTACCTCCTCAGCCATTAATTTCTTTTATACAATATACAGGGACAAGCAGTTGCTTTGGTGAACTGGACGTCCCCCCTCATTTTGCTTTATTGAGATGAAGCCGTATCCTCTTACGATAGATGGGTGGGTGTGGGTAAGTACGGCCTCAAATACCTTGTAGATCTTCATACCCCGTTTTAATTTCATAAGCTCACAGTTCCCTCAGATATCCGGCTCTTTGCGTAGGCTTAGTGTCTCTTATTTATTCCGTCGCTCGCGCTGTTCACGTATCTCTCTAGTTGGATTGTCTATATTCTGTAGCATTGTATCTAGTTCTCTTCTCTTCTGGGCCAGTTGTACGCTGATAGTTCCTTGGAGCCTCGTCAGTTCTGCTTCTCCGAGGCTTGGGATATCCTCTAGAGTTATCATTGGGGCACTTGCTTTGGGGGGTATGGGCTTACCAAAGTCCGTGGTGCCTATCCCCAAATCCGTGCTGGATTCCTCCTCTTTAGCGCTTGCTTCCCACCTCATGTCACACTCCTCCTTTTTTTTCTCAACAAAGCAGAGCTTGCTACTTTGCTTGTCCTTAGATGGGTCTTTACAGTAATATCAAGATAAGTCAAGGAAATGTTAAGAATACGTAAAAAATGAAAGGGATTTGAGATAGAAGGTTTAAGGGGGGAGCCTTAGTTCACTTTTATACCATCGCACTTATCAAAAGCTTGAGACGTTCCTTCTTGAGCGTCGGCTCGTATGTCTTAACCCCGCCCGGCTTCATCGTTCTGAACAAGACATGCTCTCCTACTGCATCGCACCAATCGGCCTTCGCTACCTCGTAGTACTGCCCAAGGGGTACACCATTTCCTATGCTTCTCAGTTGGACGACGCAGTTGAAGAACTCTTCCTTTGCCTTCGCGAGGATCTCCTTGGGATAGGGCCAGGCTGTGAAGTTGTAGACTCCCACGGCGTTCTTATGCATGATGCGTTTGTTCCATTCACTCACGTATTTTTCGATATCAGCTCCGGTGAAGTCCATGATTTGTGAGAGTGACGCGTAAATCACGCCGCCTGGGCTGAGGTCCTCTATGGCCTGGGTAATAGTATCGTTTATGCTGTCGATATCGTTTGGGTTTTCCACTAGGTATCCCTCATCGGATTTCAATCCCATTAAACCCGAGTAAGCATCTAGGATAAAGAACCTATCTCCATATCCCTCAAAGCCCCAACCATATTCTTTGAACTGTTCTCTAACTATGTTGGGTTCCATGTGAGTGCTCACGAAAATACCTTCTCTCCCTTCCTTGAGAGCACTTGCCAAGGTCTGCATCCCGAATACTTCGCCTGCGGCACCTGGCTCAATGTAGTAGCAGAGGGTCCTTCCCGTTGGCACTCCTCCGCCTAGTTTGTCGTCGAGTTTGGGTATACCGGTCTTAATCCTTTCCATCATAATGAAGACCCCCTCCCCCATTTGGGAGAAGCTTTAAGGGGGGATTGTTGGAAGGACTCAAGAACTGGGAGTGCCAATCCCCCCCACGCGATGATGCTTCGCCCTTGAAATATCATTGTTTAATCTTCACCTCTATTGTCACCGTGTCTTGTTTTATTCATAATTTACAATCACTCTGGCTTTTTTTATTGAACTTAACTAGGCTTTACATGGATATCAAAATAGACTAAAAAAACGTAAAAAACAGGTTAAAAAATAGAAACATGTTAGGGATTAAGCGCTAGAAGCCATTATCAGACTTTCTTTTTATTTTATGGCCGTAATAGTGGTGTATGGCGAGTAGGTGTTTTTTGATTGTTTTGCGTGAGGTGTATGTTGTTATTTGAAGTGGAGTTTGCCTTTTTCTGTGATCTCTAGGAGTCTGGTGCGTCCTATCTTGGTGTCTGTGATTACTCCCATGTTTTTCAGGATTTTTATTTTCTTGCTTGCAGTTGGCCTGCTGATCCCGAATATCTTCTGGACGAGCTGCATACGGGGTTTTTTGCCTTCTCTGTTCTGCTCCCAGATGTACTCTAGGACTTCGAATGTATTTTCTGGGAAGAGTGGCTCTGTCTTTGGCTTCACCTCCATGGTTTCTTTTTCTAGTAGGGCTATTTCTTTGGCGTCAAGTACATCTGGGTCTAGTGTTATGATGAGTATGGCTTTGCTCAGGTAGAATACTTCTGCGAGGTGTTGGATGAAGTTCAGGCACTCGTTGAAGCCCTTTTGGAATATCAAGTAGTCGATTCTATCCAGTAGTACGACGCTGTCCCTCATCAGGAAGTCCTCTATCAACCTCTCAATGTCTCTAAACTCTGGGGGGACTGTGGGTTCGCTTGTCTCGCTTTTGCTCAGCCATATGACTTGGGCATCGGTTTTCCACTTCTCGTGGATGGTGTTGGGGGGTGTTCTCGTGAGGATTAAGCCTCTGCAGCCGCATGCCGTGAGGTCTTGGAAGACGTCCATTCCCATGCTCAGGCTCTTCTCCTCCACCAGATACACGTTCCCATTTTGTACTCGGTATTTGAGCATCTCTTCTTTGATCTTCGTCTCCCTTGCTTTGCTCTCTGTTATGTCGACGAGGACTAACAGGATGCTCGTGACGCTTTCGTCCTCCTGGAAGGGGGTGGCGCTTATCATGACGGGT
>JAZGAD010000056.1:0-32014 GCA_036444275.1 Hydrothermarchaeales archaeon (SeqCode) | reverse complement strand
TCTCAAGGAACTAGGGAACATACTAATGGGGGCATATATGACCGCACTGAGTAACTTCATGGGACTTAACATCATACCCTCTGTTCCCTATCTATCCTATGACATGGCTGGAGCAGTAATCGACCTTTTGTTGATAGATCTAAGTCGAACTGTGGAGCGCGCACTGATTATTGACACCGAATTCAGCCTGCCTCCCCAGATCTTGGGCGGACAGTTTTTGATGTTCTTCGATCCAGAGTCGTCTACGAAGATATTAAAAGCGCTAGGAATGCATGAAGAGCCAACTGCCAAGTGAAGTGCAGGCTTTGCTCGTTCGCCCAGTAGTGTCTTACACCAAGCTCGCTCCAGGGACGTGAAAATATATGTAGAGCGAGATCAAACCACAGCTCCTCTCACTCCTCATATCTTCAGAGATGCCCTCAGGAAAATTGCCCCGGGGGGGCATCGGAAGGGTGGCTCGCCAATAAGGGGTTCTTGGACAAGTCATGGAAGGAGGCTCACATCTAAGATCATCCCCTACTGGCAGGAAAAACTATGGAGAAGGGGATAGGATATACATCGATTTTTAAATTTGGCCTTATGGCCGTGGATGAGATAATGGCCTCCGTTAATAGGAGACTTCAGGTGCTCCTGTTTTTAAGACTGAACCTGGTTAGAGAGCATAAAAGTCAGCATTTGTATTATACTGACGAAAAGTATGTTTAGTTTAAAACTGGTTAATTAATTGATGAGAGCAATTATCGTACTATCCCTTCACTCTTCTTTTTCCCGCGAGGGTGCCACATTTCCGTAAGAGCTTTTCTCATGTTCTCAAGGGAAGTACTAACCCATGGTGGAGCATTGGGGAGGGGAGTAGCATTAATTTCTGCTAGTTTCTGGAATACATAAAGAGCATCCTCAGAGTCTAAGTCATCTATTTCCAAAAAAGCCATCTTCGTTGCTTTTTTGACGTCTGCAACTGCAAAGTATCTTAGAACAGTGTACTTAATAGCAGGCGGCAGCTCTTCCTTTCCAGGTGTGGTGCGTCCTAGCATCCTCGATAAATATTTGTTTATTGCCCGCATTTCTATCATCCCATTGAAAAACATGTTTATCATATTAAATATAAATATCGTGGATAATGAACCCACAGGCTTTAACAGGTAATATATTCTCCCTGCGGGCCCTCCTGCTCTGATGCACATACACCTTGATTCGACTTATCACGGCGTATAGACAGTCCTTATTCCCATCTTCTCTAAGATGCTATCCACTCAGAGGCTTGGCTTACCACATCCTACGGAGGCGCAAGCACAGAGGCTTCGAGGGACAAGAGGTCAGGGAGCCTAAGGACAAGGGCTACCTCAAATACCTCTTCGAACTCAACGACTTCGGCTTCTTCGACTGGCTCCAGCGGTTGTTGGGTGTCCACATCCACTCCACGAGTTTCACCCTTGGGGATGCCTTCAGGGCTGAACTCACCAGGTACAAGCAAGCAGTCCTAAGGCATACGCCCTAGCTAGAGAGGCTTGAGGGCGAGGATCTGAGGAAAGACCTAGGGCTTGAAGAGAAGCGGTTGCTCTCGGAGCGCCAGTACCTCAAACTCCTCGCTATGGCCGGCATTGGCGTGGACTACTACTTCCTGGCGAGAGGGAACGAGTGCTATGCTTATGGGCTCATGGGGAGCCCCCTCAAGATCTGGGATTGGCGTTTCTTCAAGATTTACTTCACCAGTGATGCTCAAGCGGGTCCCTACAAGAAGCCCAAGTACAGAGGTAATGGTTACACCAACTCCAGTGTCCTCAACAGCTGGTGAAGCCTACTTGACTACTTCAGGGAGTACAACGCTAGGCTGAGTGACCAGGTGGTATTCCCCCTACCTTCAAGGGCTACATGCGGGGCTATGCAGCTATGAAACTCCTAGCACGGCTGAGCGATGGGGGTAGCGACAGCCACGACAACAACGAGTTGGTCTTGGGCCATAACATCATACCTATCATTAGGGCCAGGGAGAACGCGGTAGGCGAGGGTGATAAAGACGCCTGGCAGAGAGCACTTCAAGGGCGAGTACATACCCAACGGGCTGTGGCCCTATCTCGACCCGGTGTATGATGTGCGCCCCGCAGTTGAGAAGCGGTACAGTCTGGACAATGGCTATGGGCTCACGATCATGCCCCACAGGGGCAAGAGGTGGGCACACGTCCCTCATAGGCGTGGGTGGGTGCTTACACCTCCTCAACGCCTTGACTGCCTACACGGAGGGAGAACTCGGCTTGATAAGGTTGAGCAGCGCCTTATCCAAAAACGATGCTTTACTAGTGATTTCATCAAGTTCGAGTTCGAAGTCACCTAATGTTGGTTTGGTTCTTGGTTCTCCGAGCTCTATTTCCGCAGCGTTAACTGCCTTTAGTAAGGGCGTCGTCCCTGCTGCCTCTGGTGATAGCATCTTTAACTTTTCTCTGAGGTCCAGTTTCTTTCTCATAAGCAAGACTTCCTGCATATAAGTTCATTCATGATTTGTCTAACGACTATTCTTCCAGGTGTCCCTTCAGCGATGCCAAGATGTCCTCTGAGCTTATCTCTAACGCTGAGTCGTCGACTGTATGTTTCATTGACTTTAGGTTTATAACCAGTTTGGTTATCTGGGATATAGTACGTGGTTTTCCTTCGCTGATCCTGTGCACTGTGTCGGCTGCGTCGACAGTGAAGGGATTCATCTCACCACAGAACTGGGAGACTAGTTTCCAGTAATTAAATATATCTCTGCTGGTCCATTTATTTAGCCTAAAGGTATTCAAACTGGCGCGGTCGTCGAAGGCTAAGGCATCCTCTGGGTCGTGTTCTATATACTCGTCTATCTTCTGCATTAAACGCGGGGTGCCGGACAGGACGATCTTGCAGACCTTGAGGCCACTCTCGGCCTTGACATCGCTTAGTGCGCGTAGCTCTGAGATTATATCCTTAGTCACCTTCTCAGCCTCGTCCACCCATATAACGAGATTTACTCCTTTCTTTACTATTTCCGCAAGCCTTTCTGATAGGGCACGCTTAACCTTCGCGCGGTCCCTCCACTTCGCTTCAGCCTCGATCTGGAGGGCTATCTCCCTTAACAGCTGGAAAGAGGTGATCCTCGGGTCAGTGATTAGGACTACGTGGTAATTGCCTATCTCGTCCAGAGATTTGCTCACGAAGTCGCGGATAGAGCTCTTACCCATGCCTACATCGTCCCATATGATGAAGACCGAAGACTGGTTCGTGGGCTCTAGAAATTGACTGAGCTTGTCTATAATCCCAAGGTTAGGGTCTTCTAAGTATAAGTCCGGATGGGATATCCCTTCATCGCTGATACTAACCTTGAATTTGTCGTAATCCCATTGTAGAGCCTCACAGTACCTCATTATTGCCTTAGGGTACTGCTGCATCAAACGAAGGAATCGGGACATCCACCTTCCTCATTCTTCTTTCTATCAGGACTCCCCTTATTAATTTTTGTGACATAAGTTCAAAGCCAGTGATTAAACGTAGACAAAAGTTGTTAGGATATCCCGAGGACATCCCAGGTATTATAGATCTTCCCGTCCTTTTTTCCATCTACGAATTCTATAGCGTCTATAGCGCCTCTGACGAAAGGGTCTCTACTATGGGCACGGTGGGTGATCTCAAGCCTCTCACCTTCTCCTGCATAGAGCACTGTATGTTCCCCAACTATATCTCCAGCTCTAATGGAATGGAAGCCAATTTCTCTAGGTGGCCTCTGCCCAGCTCCCTTCCGGCCATAGACTGCACTCTCTTCCAAGTTCCCATCCAGCTCCTTGACGATAAGTTCCCCTACACGTAACGCTGTGCCTGATGGTGAATCTTTTTTGAATCTATGATGGGCCTCGATGATCTCGACTTCATAATCTTTTAGTATTCCAGCTGCCGCCTGAGCAATTTTAAAGAATACATTCACACCAGTAGCCATATTTGGGGATACCACTGCCGATACCCCTGCTTCTTTTATCGCTGCCTCTATCTCTTTACTCTGTTTCTCACTGAAACCAGTCGTCCCAATCACCAAGTTGACACTGTTCCTAGCTGCTGTTTTCATGTTGTCTACAGCTGCATTTGCATTTGTGAAATCCACGAGTACAGCTGGTTTACAGTCCTTTAGGGTTTCATCCAGACTGGTACTAGATACCAGCTTCACTCCCCGTCTCTCGATGCCTACAGCCTCACCGACATCTTTCCCTAGATATGGATTATGCTCGGATTCCACGGCGCATACCAGCTTCATGTTAGCTCTGCTTTGAAGTGCCTTGATTATACTGCTTCCCATTCGGCCACAGGCGCCGATAACAGCTACCTTGATCATTTTTCAAAAACCTCAGAGAGAACCCAATCTATCTAGCACTTCCTTTAATCTATCCCTCTTATCCATGCTCAGCTCGCAAAGGGGAAGCCGGTAATTCCCAGCGTTAATCCCACGTAGGTTCATGGCTTCCTTGACAGGTATTGGGTTAGTGTCTATGAAGAGGGCTTTAAAGAATTCATCCAGGTGATTGACTTCTTTTTCCATCTCTTCGAATCTACCATTTAAACCGAAGGCGACAAGATCACTGATCTGTCTAGGGATAACATTAGAGGCCACAGAGACAACGCCTTTGGCGCCGTAATCCTTCATCAAACGGTACGTGTCGCCGTCGTTGCCAGCGAGGATCAGGAAATCTTCGCCGCACTTTTCCCTAATACCCTTCCAGTTTTCCTCCTTTCCAGAGGCCTCTTTCACTCCGACTACATTGGAGTATTCTTCAGAGAGCCTGGCCATTGTTTCTGGTGCTATCTCCCGGCTTGTTCTCCCGGGCACATTGTAGAGGATTACTGGAATATCCACGGCTTCTGCCACAGCAGCGAAGTGCCTGTAGAGCCCCTCTTGATTTGGCTTGTTATAATATGGGCATACCTGCAGCGTTGCATCTGAGCCGACATCTTGGGCGTGTTTAGTTAGCTCTACAGCTTCCCAGGTACTATTAGAACCGGTACCAGCTATCGTGATGCCGTCGAATTCTTCAGCTGTTAGCGCTATGACTCTGTTGTGCTCTTCATGGGCGAGTGTAGGGGATTCCCCTGTGGTGCCACATGCTACAATGCCGGTTACACCTCCCTCTTTCTGGAAGGACAGCAGCTTGCTGAATGCATCCCAATCCACGGGTGCCTTTACCCCACTACCCGAGAACGGCGTCACTATTGCCGTGAAGCAACCTTCTAGCATTATCTACCCTTCCGTGTGAGTAGGTGTGTTACATACCCGGCTATCCTATTCCTTAAAAACTTGCCTTGCACCTTGACGTACTTGTCCACGACTTTCCTGCTCTCTTTGAAGTCCGTAGATAGCTCGTCCCTATGCTTCTCAACGATCTCACGTGCCGTACGTTTGATGTATCCCTGTCGTATCCTACCTATGTAGATGCCTCCTGTTCACTTTTCATTAAACGCTAGATATATAAAGGGAGTATTTATATTCTTTTTCGGTGTGGCATGAAGAAAATCATCCTAACAATTCTGCTGGGGGCCTTCGTAGTCTCCCTGCTTCTTGCATTCCTACTTACTAAACATGACCAGGGCTTCGCTTTTGGGGATAAGATAGCCGTAGTGAACGTCCATGGCGGCATTTCCCTCTCCGGTGCCACTGGATTTCTAGGGGGGGACCAGGCAACGCCACAGAAGTTCAAAGAGGGGTTGAAGAAAGCCGAGAAGGACAGCTCGGTTAAGGCCATTCTTGTAGACATAAATAGCCCAGGTGGCTCGGTCGTTGCATCCGCGGCGATAGCCGAGGCTATAAAGGAGGCGGAGAAACCCACTGTGTGCTGGCTGGGTGAGATAGCAGCCTCAGGTGGCTACTATGTGGCATCTGCATGTGATTTCATCATAGCTGATAGGGCGACGATAACCGGCAGCCTTGGAGTGATCTCTGTCTTTCCGGAATATTCCAAGTTTCTAGAAAAGATTGGGGTGAATATCACTGTGATAAAGGCCGGGGAATTCAAGGATTTCTCCTCTGGCTTCAGACCTATGAGCGATGAGGAGAAGGAGATGATGGAAAGCGTTGTTCTAGAGACATATGATGTTTTCCTATCCGATGTCGCCGAGAACAGGAACCTCTCGTTCGACTATTTAAAGAGCGTAGCCGAGGGAAAGATATACACCGGTAGCAAAGCGAAGGAACTTGGATTGGTAGATGAAGTTGGGAATAGGGATTACGCTATTAGAAAAGCTGCCCAATTAGGCGGCATAGAAGGTGAGCCGTCGCTTGTGGAATACCGAAAAGGCACTTTCCTAGAGGAATTTGTAGGTGTAGCCCTAGAAAGATTTGGCTATGGATTGGCGAAAGGCCTAGTGGAGCAGCGTGCCATCTTGCACTAGACGTCACTTCTTAAGGGTTATCTCCATAGCAGATACGTTCATTTTGGAGCCGTCTTCCCTGGTTACTTCTTCGGTATCGATGCTTATGCTCTTAACTTTCACCTCAGGCATGAATCTGTGCCTGACTATTTCAGCTGCATCAACGGCCCTGCTTATCGCCTGTCCCCTGGACTTGATGATGACCTCGTTGGAGGTACTAAACTGTGTGGTCACTGCTAGCACATAGTTCATGACTGGTTTTCTCCCAACAAAAACAACGTTGTCATCTGCCTTAGTTCCTGCCATTTCACCACCTCGCTGATAAACTCCCTAAGATATTTATGGGTTAGAACATGGCATTTGGCCCTACTAGTATAAATAACTAGCGGGGTTGACGTTGGCAGGTGGGAAGTAGCGTCCCGCCTGCCCCAAAAGGGAGGGTTTAGCTGCAGGAGATATTATAAACGTTATTCTGGGGTAATAGAGCCTACCAGTCCTCCTTTGAATATAAGGGTGTCAAACTGTCTTCCTGGCGTTCCTATTTCTTCGGCATCATCGATCACTAGGTTGATGTACTCATCAAATCCCCTAAGAAGCCCTTTAAATTCCTTCCCATTTTTAAGCCTCACTAGCACCGGCTTGCCTAGGTACGGGTTCAGCTCGTCGCCAACTTTGAAGTCATGCGTTCCAGTATTATTCATGCAAATCCTTTATAAACGTTTAAATCCTTTTAGGTGTTTAATGTTATTAAAACAAAACTATACCATCTCAAAGAGTACTGGAGGCAGATTATGGTTAGGAAGGTAAAAGTAGAAAATGTAGTCGCCTCTACTTCACTAGGACAGAAGTTCGATCTTGGACTCATAACAGTGGCCATGGACAAAGTGGAGTATGAGCCTGAGCAGTTCCCTGGATTGGTATACCACTTAGACGAGCCCAAGGCTGCGGCCCTGATTTTCGGTTCTGGCAAGATAGTATGCACAGGGGCGAAGAGTATAGATGAGGCGAAACTAGCTATAGAACGGATAGTACAGAAGATAAAAGAGTCGGGAGTCGAGATAGACAAGAAACCAGAGGTAATAGTTCAAAATGTCGTTGCTACGGCAAATTTAGAGGCAGAGCTGAATTTGGACGCTATTGCTGTAGGGCTTGACAACACAGAGTATGAGCCTGAGCAGTTCCCTGGATTAGTCTACAGAATGAAGGACCCAAAGGTGGTGCTCCTCCTCTTCGGTTCTGGCAAGATAGTATGCACTGGAGCGAAGAGTGTAGAGGACGCTGAGAGGGCTGCTGAGAACGTCTATAATACACTAAGTGAGCTAGGCCTCTTACAAGGACGGAGGAAGAAAAACGAAATATGAAGCTCTACTTGAAAAGGCATATAGCGAGTTGCCAGCGGTTCTGAAGGAGCATTCTAGGTTCGAGATGCCTATGGTGCAATCTATAATCCAAGGAAAGATTACGGTGATACAGAACCTTGGAGAGGTCAGTAAGGCCATAAGTCGCGACGCAGATATGGTTGCGAAGCACCTGATTATGGAATGCGGCACCTCTGGCGTTCAGAATGGGCAGCACCTCACTCTGAAAGGCCAATTTAGACAGGCTCAGGCACAGGAGAAATTCGAGGGCTTCGTCAAGGAATTCGTCCTCTGTGGTGAGTGCGGAAGGCCGGATACTAAGATAATCAAAGAGGGGAGGATTCATTTTCTGAAATGTGAGGCGTGCGGCTCTAAGCACGCATTGAGCGCTCCCAAGGCAATACCCAAGGCAGAGTCAAAAGAACCAGAAATTGGAGAGGAGATCACGCTGGATATTACAGGTATAGGGAAGAAGGGGGACGGCACCGCAAGACTGGGTAAATACATCGTCTTCGTGAGCAATGCGAGGATCGGCCAGCAGGTAAAGGCGAGGATCAATGGCATCCAGGGAACCATGATATTTGCTGAGGCTGTAACGGTCTCTAAGTAAATGATCAAAAAAAGCTTTAAGATATATTTATTTGGCTTTACCATTGGCGTCATTATATGCTTCATACTCCTTCTCTCTTTTCCGGCCTTATACTATGCCTTCTTAGCCCTCTTAATCAAAAAGGCAGAGGTGCAGAAAGAGGTATTAGGAGGTAATCCAGCTCTTTCAATAAGCTTGAATAATGTTTTTGCCGCCTTCATGTGTGCATATGGCGGTTATCTCACTTCTAGGGTATTCCTCCACTTCGATAGCAGTGCACATTCCACCGTCGCTAGAATTCTTAGGCTCTTGGATGCAAAGATAGCGAGGCTGCCTATAGAGCGGGTAAAACACTATCTCGCCCTCTATACCTTCCCGATCTTCATCCTCTTCTTCAATGGATTCGTCCTTGGTGCTTTCTTCATCCTCTATAGTGAGAACCTAGAGGCATATTTCGCCAACCTCCTACCGCATGCTTTCTTCGAGATTCCGGGCATCTTACTCGCTGGGAGCATCGGCTTATCTATCGCAGAGAGGGCAGTCTTCTCAGAAGGAGAATTCAGGAAGAAACTAGACACAGAGGCAAGGAAGGAACTATTGTACTACGCCCTAGTGGTGGGGTTGCTGATAATAGGGGCGCTGTTAGAAGCGTGAACAATTTCAGCTAACCTTGCTCCCACTTTTGACTTCTCTGTCAGTCGTTAATAGGACTATCTTGCCTTCAGAATCAGTAGCAAGTAGCATGCCCTCGCTCTTCTCCCCCTTGATTAAAGCGGTCTTGAGGTTATTCACGACTATGATGTTCTTGCCTACAAGCTCCTCTGAGGTGTAGTGCTGGCTTATACCAGCTACAATCTGCTTCTTCGTACCTCCGACGTCTATAGTGAGCTTGAGAAGCTTGTCAGAGTCCTTTACGTGCTCTACTTCGAGGACCTTTGCAACACGTAGATCCAATCTCTGGAAATCATCATGGTTAACCATAGTGAACATCTCCTCGTATTCCGTCACTTTGCTTGTTACCTCTTTAAGCCTTTTAAGGTCTTCTTCCTTCAGCTTTGGGAAAAGGATTTCCACGTCTCCTAGTTTCTGCCCTCCCTTAACCCTTCGCTTTCCAACATCGTCGAGTTTACCCAGAGGTACACCTAGTTGCTGGCTCGCATTGTAGGCACTTTGAGGCATGAAAGGGCTCATGAGGATTGCTAGGTCATAGCAGAGATTAGCGCATACATAGACCGTGGTAGCAGCCCGCCCGTTATCCTCTTTCACGCTCTTCCAGGGCTCGTTTTCCTGGAAATACTTGTTTCCTTTATCTGAAAGCTCCAGGACCTTGCGCAGGGCATCCCTTAAGCGTATATCCCAAGCTAATTCTTTGATCTTTCCAGCGTATTCCTCTCCCAGCTTTAGGACTTCTTCATCCTCTTTTGTAAGGCTGGCTTCTGGGACCACGCCGTTGAAGTTGTTCTTGATGAAGCTCATTGTGCGGTAGATGAAGTTCCCTAGGTTAGCGACGAGCTCATTGTTGATGCGTCCCCTAAACTCATTCCACTTCCACTCTGTATCGTCAGTCTCTGGGATCAGCATGGCGAGGTAGAAGCGCCATATATCGCTGCTCAATCCTGTTTTTGATAGGTTTTCGCAGAAAACACCCCAGTTCCTGGACTTGGAGATCTTGCCCCCTTCGTAGTTAAGATACTGCAAGCCAACGACGCGGTAGGGCAGGGTATAATCGCCGTTTGCCATGAGCATCCCTGGCCAGAAGATAGTATGGAAGGGAATATTGTCCTTGCCGATGAAGTGGAAGATCTTGGCGTCGCCCTGCCAGAACTTCCTCCACTCTTCAGGCATACCTTTTTTTGCAGCCCATTCCTTGGTGGAAGAGACATATCCTATCGGGGCATCGAACCAGACATAGAGCACCTTATCCTCGTAGCCCTTTATGGGGACCTTCACACCCCATTTTATATCTCTCGTGATGCATCTCGGCTTTAACCCCTCTCTTATCCATCCCATTGCCATGGTCACGACCTGACTGCTCCAGATCTTTTCATTGCTCTTGATCCACTTCTCCAGATCTCTCTGGAGCTTGTCTAGACCCAAGAAGAGGTGCTTTACTTCCCGCATCACAGGCCGAGTGCCGCACAGCGAGCATCTGGGCTCTTTCAATTCGTCTGGGTTCAGTAGATTCGAGCACATCTCGCACTGGTCACCTCTCGCGTGCTCATAGCCGCAGATAGGGCATGTGCCCTCTACGTATCTATCTGGCAGCACCCTCTTGTCCCGCTCACAGTAGGGCAAGCGTATGGTGGCCTCGCTTATGAAGCCGTTCTCATAGACTTTGAGAAAGAACTGTTCAGTCGTCTCGTGGTGCAGCTTAAGGGAGGTGCGGGAGAAGTTGTCATAGGAGATGTCGAGCCAGTCGTAGATCTCTTTGTGGACCTCGTAATACTTGGCTGAGAGCTCCTTAGGGCTTATGCCCAGCTTCTCTGCAGCAACTTCTATTGGAGTGCCATGCTCGTCGCTTCCACCTATGTATAGGGTTTCGTAGCCGAATAAGCGGCAGAAGCGTGCAAAGATGTCTCCTGGTAAGTGAGAGCCCGCTATGTTCCCTATGTGTGGCACGTTGTTTACGTAAGGCAGAGCGCAGGTTATTAGGATCTTCTCAGTTATTTTCATCACCTTCAATATGCAAGTCTACAGTATAATGCTAGAGAATCATAATACGGGGTTCAGAGATATAAAACATTTTTTGAGTAATTACTTCTTCCAGCCAGCGAGCAATGGTAGTGTGGAAAAGCAGTTTTTAGCAGTTCTTATTCCGTATAAAATAAAAAAACAAAAATTAGTCCCAGAACCTCTTTGTCCTAGCATAGTCCCTCTCAGCCTTGAGAATCGCCTTATACAACCCTTCTTCGTCCCTTGCTTGGAGCACTCTCTTAGCCACTTCAGGACCAACTCCGCGGGCAGCAAGGGCAACCATGGCTCTCTTACCATATGACAACACAAGGCTGGCAGCGGTCTGCATCCTCTTCAGCTCCTGCTTCTCCTCCTTGCCTAAAGCTTTTCCAGCCTTGAACCTCCGGTACAGGCGTTTGAGCTCTTTATTCCTGCCCTTCAACACTGCAAGCATTCTGGCTCCGCATTTAGGGCATGTAGCATCTTCAGCTATATTCTTGATCCTCATAGACGAAGCTCCTTTAGCGCAGTATATGCAAAAGAGCTCTATCCTCCTATTCGAGATCCTCTTCTTCAGTGCCTTGAGAATCATTCTCTCAGCCCTCTCCGGCAGGATTACCTCACCATAGGCCTGTAATCCTAGTTCTGCTAAGGGCGAAGGCTTCTTCAGTTCTAGGATATGTAGTTCAGTCCCTTTCCTAATGCCCCTTAGCATGCTTTTCGATTTCTTCAGATCGAGGTTGTCCCTGAATATCTCCTTCAGCGTTTCCTGGTAGATAGGCGTGTCCTCGTAGTTGGCAATGATCTTACCCATGTGTATATGTGCATAGGATGCATCTTTGGATACAGCGCCGAAGCGCTTTGCAACATGCAAGAATTTCCATTTAAAAAGAGAAGTTCGCTTGAGACTCTTGCTCAACAACGGCTCTAGTAGACTAGGCTCTATGGAGAAGAGTTCTTTTATATCCTCTTCCCGCAGCTCTTCTGGCGTCTGGAGGATTATCCTGTATGCATCGCTCTGCAGAGCGACAGAGGAGCCTAATCTGGCAGTGAGCAAAGTGGAGAATGTCCTACCTACAGTCTGGTTCACTTTGGTGCCAAAAGGCGCGTGTATAACCACGAAGTTTTCAAAGAGTTCTACGAGCAAGTACTTCTCATTAGGCACTGGGATTCCTTTCCGAACGTGCCTTCTTACCTTCGATCCAGCCAGCTTCTTGGTGTAGGCATCTGATGAATATCCATTTAAGACGGATCCATTCTTGGCTAGCGCTCCCCTGGTTTTACCTACCTTCTCAGCAATCTCGAAAGGAACAGGTATCTCTTCGCCGACCCAAGAGGGTATAGCCCCAACTATATCCTCTACAGGTTCTACAGTCACCTCCTCTTCGTCGAGGGCCACGACCCGCCAGGGCGATCCCTTGAATATAATCAAATTGCCAGGGGCAACATGGTGTACCACAAAGGCCTCATCTAATACTCCGACTTTACTCTGGGTCACTATATTCTTGACAAAATAGCGCCTTGCATCTGGTATGGTAGAAATGTTCTCGAAATAATACTTCCAAGAGGCACGAGTCTTTCCAAATACATCGTCTTCAAGCCATAGTAATCTTAAGGATGCCATAAGCTCTAGCACTTCTTCGAATTCCTCTCTGGAAAGATTCGAGAAGACGAAGCTCCTCCTAACTATCTCTAAGGCATCATCCTTATAGACCCTGCCGAGGTCTAACGCCAAACCTACGAGTTGATGTGCAAGGACGTCGCAGGGATTCTCTGGTATCTTTACTTTTTCTAAGCTCTCCTTCTTAGCTTTAGAGGCGATCACCAAGGACTCCAAGATATCTTCTGAGTCCGATGCTATTACCACCCCTTTAGCACGCTCACCTATCTTGTGACCTGACCGACCTACCCTCTGCAGAAGCCTAGTAACCTGCCTAGGGCTGCTGTATTGGATTACCAGGTCCACGCTCCCAATGTCAATGCCCAATTCCAGCGATGAAGTGCAGATCAATGCCTTGTGCTGCTCCTCTTTGAATTCCTTTTCAGCCGCTATTCTCACTTCTTGAGATAAAGAGGAGTGATGAATCGCTGCGCTTTCACCAAGCATCCTAAACCTTGAGGCAAGAGTCTCAGCCATCGCTCTTGTATTGACAAAAATTAAAGTGGAATTGTGCTCTTTCACAAGCTCTGTCATTCGTCTGAGCCTTGCAGAAGCTTCAAGGCTGGAGAAGGTTCTCTCGGCTATCCTCTTATCGCCCCGTTCAGGTTTGGGTCTCTCAACCCATAGCTCCATCTCTCTGGAGGCAGATACCTTTAGGATCTCTATGGGTACATTCTTTGAAAGGAATAGTGAGACTAGCTTTGGGGAGCCTATGGTGGCGCTTAGAGCTATACGTTGAAAATTCGGATTGCCGCCTGCCCTAGCGATTAATTCCGAGAGCCTTTCTAGGGCTAAGCTGAGCTGCGCACCTCGCTTGTCTTCAGCTAACTCATGAATCTCGTCGACCACCACGAAGCGTACCTTAGCAAGGTGCTTCTTCATAACCGAACCCGGGAGAATTGCTTGGAGAGTCTCAGGGGTGGTGATGAGCATATCTGGTGGATGCAAAGCCTGCTTTCTACGCATATACTGTGATGTATCGCCATGGCGGACCGCTATGTTTATCTTCAGCTCCTTGGACCACCACGTCATGCGATCCAGTAGGTCGCGGTTCAGTGCTCTTAAGGGTGTGATGTACAGGATGTTTATTCCACTCTTTTCTTTCTTTCTCCCCTCTCTGAACTCCAGGAATCTGTGGAAGATGGGTAAGAGGGCTGCCTCGGTTTTTCCTCTACCCGTGGATGCTATTAAAAGCGCATTCTTACCCTTTAAGATTCGGGGTATTGCTATCTCTTGGATGTCTGTGGGCCGCTTGAAATTTGATTCGCTTAGTGCCTCCTTTATCTCGCGGCGAAGCAGGGAAAAGGATTTCATCTAGATAAAGCCTAAAATTAACGATGGAAAGGAGCCTTTCTCTCCCGAGAATTCCCGTTTTTATGTTCTTTAACGGCATCCTCTAACGAGAGCTCTCCTTTGGCTACCCTCTCAGCCAGCTCCTTGGAGATAGTTATATTGCCGCTGAGCTTCCTGCTTTCCTTCTGGAGCTCTTTGATCTCTCCTTGTTTTGGAAGCAGCTCTATAGTTCCCTTCAACGAGTGCCCTTTTTTCAGAGCAATATTAACGGCTGCTATGATATCTTTGAGTTCAGGGGAAGAAGCCATTTTCAGGTCTGGTGTAGTCGAGGTCTCGTCTACCATCTCTATGTGGGCATCTAGATTCTGAAGGGCCTTTAATATCCTGTTCTTGTATATCCCGCCGCCTTTCCCGACCCGTATCAGCACCGTGCCTCCTGGATAGGCGTCAAGAGCTTCATCTACAGCACCTAGAACCTCCTCAGGTGACTTAAGGCGGTCTGCTTCTACAATCACGCCGTCTGCTAGAACTGCAATCCCTGGTTTCTTCCCTGGGTCTATGCCTATAATAAGCCTTTCACAGGCTCCTACGCCCTTTGATATCCTGAGGCACGCTCCAATCGCTGCGCTGATATCCTTTGCAGTGACTACATCCGGGAAGTCTATTACACCCTTCTCCTCCTCGCTGGTGAGCACGACTTTAACGTGTCCAGGTATCTCGTCTGAGGGACTTAGGCTTAGAAATTCCACGCCCCGCCTCTTCAGCTCTCTGGCCCCCTCGTAGTAGAACCGCGAGTTGCCCGTTACCAACGCAATCAAGCTTTCACCTTCTTCTTTGGAAAGGTTAAGTTAACGATTTAAAGTATAAATGTTAACTAAGGGAGTGATGCCCAATGCAACTGGATAATAAGGACAAAGCCATACTCAGAGAACTCCAGGGAAACCTGCCGATAGTGAAAAGGCCCTTCGCAGCCATAGCTGAAAGCGTAGGCATGAGTGAGGAGGAACTCTTCACGCGGATCAGGAATCTTATCGACATAGGTATAATAAGGAAATTCGGCCTCCGTATAGACTCTAGGAAGGCTGGCTTTGCCAGCACCTTGGTAGCAATGAAGGTGCCCTGGGAGAAGATGGATGAGATCGCAGCTAGGCTTAATCGCTATGAGAGCGTCACTCACAACTATGCGCGGGAGCATGAGTACAACCTATGGTTTACTGTTATTGAAAGGAATGAAGATGCGTTGAAGAAGAGTCTGGATAGGATAGCTAGCGAAGTTGAATATGAGGACATGCTTAACCTCCCGATCCTGCGAAGGTTCAAGATAGACGTCAGATTTAATGTCAGGTGATCTTATTGCAACTGGATGAAACCGATAAACAGGTTCTAGTGATGATGGAGGACAACGTGCCCCTTATATCACGTCCTTTCCTAGAAGTAGCAGAAAAGATTGGTATAAACGAGGACGAGGTTATAGAGCGTGTGAAGCGCATGCTTGATGAGGGCATTGTGAGACGCTTCAGCGCATCCATAAGCCATCGAAAACTTGGTATAACTGCTAACCCAATGGTGGCCTGGAAGGTACCGCAAGATAGGGTGGAAGAAGTGGGGAAGAAGATGGCCTCTTTTGATGAGGTCACTCACTGCTATGAGCGGGAGACCGTGCCTGGAAAATGGGAGTACAATGTGTTCGTGGTGGTGCACGGCTATGAGCGGGGGAGTGTGGAGCGGACTATGCAGCAGATATCCCGAGCAGTTGGGATAAAGGAATACAAAATGCTCTACAGCACCAAGGAATACAAGAAGACGTACAAGCGATACAGGGACTAGTTTATTCCTTGAGATACCCTCGTATCCCCTCCAAAAAAGTATCCTTGTCTACAGGTTTTGCTATATGCCCGTCAGCCAGCGACTCATAGAAGCTCTTTATCTTATCCTGGTAAGATCGCCTGACGGTGAGCATAACCACGGTTATATCTTTAGTATCCGCATTTGTCTTTATAGTCTTGCATACTTCCCAGCCATCCATCTCTGGCATCATGACGTCGAGGATAATCAGATCAGGCTTTTCATCCTTTTTCAGCTCTTCGAGGGCGGCTCTGCCGTTATCAAATGCTGTAACGTTGTGTCCCTCTTTCCGTAATATACTGCCGAAGACCTCTAATATATCCGGCTCATCATCAACAAAGAGTATCTTGGCCATAAGCCATCTCCATATGTTTACTACCCATAATACACACTATTTATCTACTTCATACACTTCATACTATTTTATATCTACACCTGGCTTATCAGGCTATTTTGATTAACATCTAATAAATGTTACGTAGATTGCAAATAATATTTTAGTTGGTGCTTCCACCTGGTTGCTTAAAACGGGATTGATATCATGATAGGCTGTACGAAACTTCTATGCGGCACTGTCGCACCTGGGGATGCCCTCCGATATGGACGCGACTCCTCTAAGATGCCTCATGAGTTGCTCCAATTCTCAAAGGACAAAAAACCCATCGTGGTCTGGAATACAACGAGAAGATGCAACTTGAGGTGCAGGCACTGCTATGCTGGAGCTGAGGATAAGCAATTCGAGGGGGAGCTGACCACCGAGGAAGGGATTGCCCTTATAGACGACCTAGTTGAATTCAAGGCTCCGGTGCTACTCTTTTCGGGCGGCGAACCCCTAATACGCGGTGACCTGTTGAAACTCGGGAGGTATGCAGCTGATAAGGGGATAAGGACGGTTATATCCACGAACGGCACCCTTATAACTCCTGAAAAAGCGGTGGAGATAAGCAAGGCGGGCTTCTCATATGTAGGAGTGAGCCTCGATGGTACCGAGGTGACAAACGACCGGTTCAGGGGGCACAAGGGAGCCTTTGAGAATGCCCTGCAAGGAATGCAGAACTGCAGTGCAGCTGGTGTGCGTGTCGGTCTGCGCTTCACTATAAATAGGCATAACTACCGCGATATACCAGCGATCTTTGATTTGATTGAGGAGGGGGGCATTAAGCGTGCTTGCTTCTATCACTTAGTCTATTCAGGTAGGGCACGCGAGATGAAGGATGAGGATATAAACCACAATGAGACGAGGGATGTTGTTAATTTTATATTTCATAAGACCCGGGAGTTCTACGAGAAAGGCCTAGATATCGAGATCTTGACAGTGGATAACCATACCGACGGGGTCTACCTATATCTCAAGCTCAAAGAGGAAGAGCCAGAAAGGGCAGAGCAGGTACTTCAGATGCTGCGCTGGAACGGTGGCAACAACTCTGGCATAGCTATAGCTGATGTGGACAACTTAGGATATGTGCATCCAGACCAGTTCTGGTGGCACTACTCCTTTGGCAATGTACGAGAACGAAAGTTCAGCGAGATATGGATGGACACTAGCGATCCCCTGATGGCTGGTCTCAAAGACAGGAAACCGCTTCTTAAGGGGCGTTGCAGTGCGTGTAAATACCTAGATATATGCAACGGCAACTTCCGTGTAAGGGCAGAGGCTGTCTACAACGATATCTGGGCTCCTGATCCCGCCTGTTATCTCACCGATGAGGCGATAGGTATTGCATAGAACATTTTGTAATTTATCAATAAATAGGGGGGGTATAAAATTGTTTTGTAGGGACGAATGGGGGGGGTGTGTAATTATCTGTATGCCCTGTCGTGGTGGTCGAACTCGAGAAGCGTTATTGTCTTGGTGTTTTCGTCAATTTTGTAAATCAGCACGAAAGGCCCTATGTGAATACGTCTCTTGTGTTTCAAAACATTTCTCAAGGGTTTACCAATTTCGGGGTTGTGGCCAATATCTATGAGTTTCTTTTTCAGGTGTTCATACGTCTTCCTGTCCTTTCTGAAGAGTTTCCTGAGCTTCTTTTGCAGCAGGGGGTCTGCAATAACCCGATAGGTCATTGTTCGACACTTTCCAGGAAGTCGTCCATATCCTTGAACTTCAGCCCCTTGCCCCTTTCAATTCGTTCCTCAGCAGCTTCAACGCTTTCTATAAAAGCCTGCTTAATAAGATCCTCCTGTGGATAAACCATTTCTCCAAGAAGGCTTTCCATGTGGCTTACCTTCTCTTTGAGGAAGGCCACGTCGTCTGCAATCCTTTTCAATATTTCAATTTCAGACATCGGAATGCACTCTAGAATACTTGTATATCAGAGGTTATTTAAATATTCTGGAAGTAACATTGGCAATTTGTCCAACCATATTTCCATCCACCGGATTTCGTATACGAACCGGGCGGCAGATTCATCTTGCTAGTACTATATGAGATGCCTCAAAGAAAATACTAGCCAAATCCACCCCAATATCCTGCAGGTCCAGCATGCTAAGCTCGATCTCTTCAGGCTCAACTATCTCGACTAGCACCGGGGTGTGCTTTACAGCTATATCTACTAGCGTCTTTGGCTCGTACATAAATGCATCTATTCCAACCAGCCCCTCGAATCCATCGCCCTTTTCCATCTGCTTGGTCTTAGCTTTGTTAACGAAGACATCGCCTTTAACTGCACCAGCGAAAGCATTGATGACTTCTCTCCTGGACTTCCCCTTGGATTCAACGATTATCTTAGCCCTTATCGCCCCCTGATCCAATAATCCATCGATCGCCTCTTCATCTAGACCGACTTTCCCCTTTACTTTTCCAAATTTGAAGCTCACTTGATACTTGGTGTAGAAGTTTTTCGCCAGCTTTATGATCTCCCCCAGCGCAATGAGGAATTCTTTGGCAGAGAGAACTATTTTCGCTGGTTCCTGTATCTCTATGGCTGAGGGGCCGTATTTTATAGCGGCCAAGAGATAGGTAGTTAAGTCCTCGAACTTTGCCTCTACCTCGCCTGTGGCAGAGAACATACCATCCGTTTCGATGACTTCGTCTAGGTCTTCCCGCGTTACCTCTGTCTTGTCTTCCTGCTTCAGCTTGTTCACGAGGTTCTCTAGGGATGTCCTAGCAACGTCTTCTCTATTGCTCTGAGCCTCTAAATGGAAGATGCCTTCGATCATTCGAAAGTTTTTTAATCCCCTGTTTATAAATAGGTATCGCGATGGCAGCGCCTACTCAGATAGCTACTCAAGCAGGAATGATAGTTTTGGGTTTAGCGCTACTTCTAGTTGCACCGAAAATAGTTGGACTAGTTATGCGGATACTCGGCATCGCACTCATCCTCGTTGGCATCGCCTTATACCGCTTTCCAGACTTAGTTGCTTTTTCAAAGCCTCCTTGGACGCTCCTCATCGCTGCCTTCCCAGCTGTAGCCGGAGTATTCCTATTAGTTGTTGGACAAGGAATGGCGAAACTGGCAGTCCGTATAGCAGGCATTCTACTCTTGCTTTCAGCTCTAGCTAGCTTGGGAATCATTAGCCTCTAGTTCTGTTCTAGGGGCTACCTTATTATACGAATTCTAGCGCTGCATGCCGGGCACTTATTCTCTTTAGTTAGATTCATCTGTCGAACAATGAATCCCCCTCTAGGGATTAGGAGTTCTCCGCAGTTGTAGCAGTAGGTATTCTCTCCATTGTGCCCTACCACGTTGCCTAGGTATACGTGATGAAGCTTCTCAAGGCCTAGGTCCCTAGCCTTTTCGAGCGTTTCAATTGGGGTAGGCGAAAGGTGTAGGAGCTTGTAGTCAGGGTGAAAACGAGAGAAGTGTACAGGCATGTCCACGTCCACGCCGGCTGCCCAGTCCACGAATTCTCTGAGCTCTTCATCTCCATCGTTTCGACCAGGTATCACGAGGTACGTTAGTTCCACATGAAGCCCTTTCGCCACCGCCCTCTCCACGCTCTCTAATACCGGCTGTAGCTTGGCTGATGCTAGCTCCTTGTAGGAATCCTCCCTGAAGCTTTTGATATCTATGTTCATAGCGTCGAGATAGGGCGCTATAGTGTCTAGAGCTTCTTCGGTGAAGTAGCCGTTAGTGACATAGACCGTATAGAGGCCGTTTTGTTTGGCCAGCTTAGCAGAGTCATAGGTGTACTCGAACCATATGGTAGGCTCGTTGTAGGTCCATGCTATGCCGCTGCAGCCGTATTGCTTCGCCAGCCTTACCGCCATTTCTGGTGGGTATTCCCGTAGGTATCCCTTTGCATCTTCTAAGAGAGTTTGGGATATAGAGTAGTTCTGGCAGTGAAGACATCGGAAGTTGCAGCTCACTGTGCCCAGAGAGAACACATTGGTGTCCGGGTAGAAATGGAAAAGGGGCTTCTTTTCTATGGGGTCAGAAGCAACAGAGGAGGCGAGGCCGTAGTTCAGGGTGTATAGCTTCCCTTCCTTGTTCTCTCTGACCTTGCAGAATCCTCTTTTCCCCTCACCTATTTTGCATCGCCTGGCGCAGAGGCTGCACTTCACCTTCGTATTACCGAGGGGCTCCCAGAGCATGGCCTCCTGTTCCATATCGCTATCTCGTAGAGTTAACTAAGGGAAATTAAAGAAAGCCTCGTAGCCCCTTGCATCGAGCTCTTCCTCTTTTCCCTCAGAAATGATTTTGGTTCCTTTCTTCACTACCTCCCCTATAACGCTTAGCTGTGTTCCAAGTCGCTTCATCTCCGCAGCAGCAGCGTCGAATTTCCCTTGGGGAATGGTGAACAGCAGTTCGTAGTCGCCTCCCTTAAAGAAAAGTAGCTCCCTAATCGGCACGTTAACTGCCATTGAAACCTCTTCGATACCTCTTTCCATGGGTACAGCTTCCTCTTGGATTAGAAAACCCATACCACTTGCTCTGGCGATCTCGTGAATGCTGTATGCAAGGCCGTCGCTGACATCGATGCAGGCGCTAGCATATTTAGCCAATATTAAGCCCTCTTGGATTCTAGCTCTCGGCTCTAAAGCAATATCGATGAATCTTTTGATCGTGAGATTTTTTGTCAGACAGTAAAATCCGGCGGCAGCTGATCCAACGGTGCCTGTAACGCATATCAGATCCCCTACTTTCGCTCCACTCCTGGCGAGTATCCTGTTGTGCGCTTTTCCAAATGCGGTGCCAGCGATAGTTATCTCAACATGCTCCTTCGTGTCACCCCCTAAAACATGGGTATTGTGCTCCCTGCACGCTTGATTTATACCTTTGCTCAACTCCTTTACGAAGCTCTCGTCCAAGCTCCTGGGCAGACCGAACGAGAATACTAGGCCGAGGGGAGCAGCGCCCATGGCTGCAATATCGCTCAGGTTAACGTTGACCGCGTACCTGCCTATCTGGCTGGGGGTCATCTCGCGTGGGATATGTGTCTTCTGGACAATCAAGTCAGTCGAGACTACCAAATAATCGTTGCCGAATCTCAATACACATGCATCGTCGCCTATGCCCACGAGAGCATCTTCATTCTTAGCAAGGTTCTTGACGAAGATATCGATGATCCTACGCTCACCTAGCTCAGAGAGCTTCATACTTTTCTTTTTCTCCTCTCTTCTTTTCAATTCAACTTATTCATTAGAATAATCTACTCTACTTACAACAGCTAGGGTATTTTTTACTTTCGCAACATATGCTCTTGCTCATCTCTTTTATGCGCTTTGAAGTATGCCCTCTCCCCTCGAACTAATTTAATTAACTAGCTAAGCCAAACTTCAGATAGAAGCAACGAAAAGACGAGTCCCGTCGGCCAGATTTGAACCAGCAACCATGCGGTCTACAGCCGCACGCTCTTCCAGGTTGAGCTACGACGGGAAAAATTTTTATAAAGATTCCCAACTCGGCATTTAAAGCTTTTCGTCATTACTTGCTCGCCTTCTATCACTACCAAAGTAACAATAACTACCAAAGTAACAATATAGGCTGAAGCTGAGAGGTCTACTGAGAGCTGAACTAGGCGTGTCAGCCCCAGAAGCTTCCGAAAGCGCTCCCGGTTTCCTCTGTCCTAGTTTCTCCTTGTTGTTCTATGTAGCGGAGTAGCGTCCCATAGTCTTCGATGAGGTGCTCTAGGCTGTAAAGGGCCACACTTTGGGTGAACTTCTTATGGGATTCATATATCTTTCCTGTGAATTCCTTGAGCTTCTCCTTCGTCTCAAAGAAGGCCTTGCCTTCGGTGATCGTGAATAGGAAGTCCTTATCCAGGTACTTGCAGAACTCCGATAGAAATGTTTGAAGCACGTATCTATGTCCGTATTCGTCCCTATTCATCTTGGAGCTTAGCTGAATAAAACACAGAACCTGTTCCTTAAACGCGTCGCTGCTCGTAATATCTGCGAAGAAAGTATTATTCTTCTTCAAGGAGGTGAAGTCCTCGCTTCTCTTCGCAGTGGTTTCCTTCTCATACGCTTTCAAAGCTTGTTTGAATTCCTCTTCACCGAACATAAATCTGCATTTCCCCTACAGGGTTAAAAATCTTACCTTTGGCTTTCTGTCTGTTCGTCCGTCTATATCCTAAGTATGTGGATGTTCTGGCTTGGGGTTAGCTAAGTTCAGTTTTAAGCATCAAATGAAAGAGAAACCGCTTTTAGGTCTACAAGAAAGGAAAAATAATCGAAAGAGTAATATTAAAGAAGCTCAAAAGTTAAAGGAGAATAAGTGAGTGTTCGGCTGAGATGTGACACTTAGTTGGGATAAAGTAAAGAACTTAATACTGTGTGGCGGGCTGGAAATGACGAAAGTCAGCATAGTGAAGAATGATACCCCTGATGTAAACAGGGCGCTGGAGCTTATAGGATTCACTCCAGATATCTGTGAGACTGTTGTAATAAAACCCAATTTCTGTGTCCCAAAGCACTTCAGCACCGGCGCCACAACTGATCTACGAATCTTAGAGCAGGTTCTGAAGCTCTATGAAGGCCTAGCCGAAGAGCGTATCGTCGTCGAGAGCAACGGCTACTACACAACTGCAGAGGAAGCTTTCGAGGCCACAGGTGCCAAGGACATATGCGACTACTACGGCGCTAAATTCGTAAACCTGAGCAGTGATATCTGTATCCCTGTGAAGCGTGACTACAGTGTCTTCAAAGACTTCAAGACTCCACGTACCGTAATGAAAGCCGACGTCTTGGTAAACCTTCCTGTAATGAAGACCCACTCGCTCGCGACAGTGAGCCTTAGCCTGATGAACCTCCTTGGGATAATACCAGGGAAGAAAGCGACATACCACCCCAAGCTAGTTGAGACGATATGTGACCTCATGAAGATTAGAAAGCCAGACCTGAACATAATGGACGGTATGATAGCCATGGAGGGAGACGAGATAAAGGGTTACCCTAAGAGAATGGACCTCGTACTCGCGAGCACCGACGCGGTAGCATTAGATACCGTCTGTTGCAAGGTCATGGGGCTAAATCCAGGCCAGGTGGAGCACATAGTGAAGGCTGCCTACTACGGCTTTGGAGAATCAACACTCAAGAGGATAGAGGTAGTGGGAGAGAACATAGATGCTGTGAGGGAGAGGTTCTTCTTCTGAACAAAGATTTAAAAACTCCAGTACCTTGAGAGTTCCCTTTTATAGGCAGCAATCTTTGAGTCCACGTAGTCTGTAATCCTCTTGTCCTCCTCTATGGTTTCCTCTAGTCCAACCGGGAGGTGAAATAAGGGAGCAATAGTAGCATAGACGGAAGCCGGCAGCACCTTAAGATTATAACCTCCCTCTAGAGCGAAGATCACCTTGCAGTTTGTCTCTCTCAGCTTATTGGATATCTCGTAGTAGCACTTGGTGGAGAGTTTCATTCCACCTAGCGGGTCATCGTGATGGGAGTCGTAGCCAGCTGAAACAATGATTAGTTGAGGTTCAAATTGCTCCAGTATGGGGACTGCGATCTCTCTAAAAGCTCTCAGATAGCTTTCGTCACATATCATAGGCGGCAGAGGGATATTCACAGTGTAGCCTTCTCCCTTCCCATCCCCCACTTCCTCAGCGCTCCCAGTGCCTGGATAGAAGGGATGTTGATGCAGTGAGAGATAGCATACCTTTGGATCTGAATAGAATATATCTTGGGTTCCATTGCCGTGGTGAACGTCGTAGTCCAGAATGAAGACCCTATCAAGGTTGTATTTCTTGATTGCATAACTCGCTCCAACAGCAACGTTGTTGAAGATGCAGAAGCCCATTGCCTTATCTTGAGTAGCATGGTGCCCCGGGGGTCTTATCAGTGCAAAGGAGAAATCGTATCCCTCGAAGGCTTTGTCAACACACGTCATTAGTCCACCAGCGGCTAGCAGTGCCACTGAAAAGCTGTCTTCAGTGAGATAGGTATCTGCATCCAGCATTCCTTCCCCTTCTAGGGAAAGGCTCTCCATTTGTTGGTAATAATCCCGAGTATGCACCCTTAGGATGTCCTCTTCCCTAGCGGCATAGGGCTCTAGCAGTGGCACCTTCTCGAATACATCCTCTCGGGTCAGGTGATTCATTATCGCCTTTAATCTCTGATTGTTCTCTGGGTGATATTCTTGATTGTGCCCCAGATATTTCTCGGAATAGACTATCATCTCCTCGCCACCAAAAATCTTGATATGTAATAGATTACCCTTACCGTATCCCTCACCATCTTTATATCTGATTCTTCGCCAGCGTACCTGCAGGACACAGGAACCTCGCATATTTTAAATCCTTTCCTAGCAGCCTCCAAGATCATGACATGCTCTATTGCATAGCGTTCGGCCCTCAGCTCTAAGAGCCCTAGCTTCTCCCCCCTAATAGCCCTGAAACCCGACTGTGGATCAGTAATTCGTTTGCCGATGAGGCGGCCTATAAGCGTAGAGGCAACCCAGTTGGATAACCTCCTAGAAGAGGGCATATTATTAACTTTGAGTGCCCTACTCCCTATGCAGAGATCGCTTCCATCATCTATGCATTTAAGCAGCAGCGGAATCTCTTCAGGCAAGTGCTGGAGATCAGCGTCCAATACAACTACTACATCGCAGTCTCTGCATTCCCTAAATCCAAGCCTGATGGCATGGGCTTTGCCGCGGTTCCGCCGATAGGAAATCACCTCTGCTCCGCCTCCCTCCGCCTCGATGGCAGTAGCATCATTAGAACCATCATCAACCACGACTACCTTGTTTACGAAATTTCTTGTTTGTTCCACTACTTTGCGGATAGTTTTCGCTTCATTGTAAGCTGGAATCACAGCTGCCGATTGCATAATTAAAGAGGGGGAAGAGGGGTATATAAACATTGGCTCTTGGTGTGGGGCATATGCTTCAAGAGAAGGCTTATTTATATGTTATGAGAAGTATAGTTAAACCGAACTCCTCTATTGCAAACCCTACTTGGATGATTTAAAATGAAAGCCAGGGCCCATGTTTTCATATCTGGAAGGGTGCAGGGCGTGTTCTTTAGAGCTAACACCAGGGAAAAGGCAATACAGCTAGGGATAACGGGCTGGGTCAGGAATATGTGGGATGGCCGGGTAGAGGCTGTCTTTGAGGGTGAGAAAGAGGCACTGGAGAGGATGCTGGGATGGTGTAAGGATGGGCCACCATATGCCAGTGTAGATGACTTGCAAGTACAGTGGGATGAATACCAGGGAGAATTCGAGACCTTTGAAGTTCGATACAGATGACGGCAAATCGATTAATATTTATATCTTCCTTAGTTATACCCGTGTTTGAAATGAAGGTCCGTTTAGAAGTAGTGCTTAAGGATATCCCAGGGCAGCTGGTTGAAGCTCTAGCGCCTGTGTCCCTCTGCGGGGGTAACATAATCAGCATCGTGCACCTGAGAGAAGAGATAAAGGGGGGCAGAGTGTCTGTAACTCTGGTACTGGAGGTAGAGCCTGATAACCTGGAGAAGATTCTGAAGGAACTGGAGAAGAGGGATATCTGGGTCTCCAAGGTGGACGAGGTGAAGAAGAAGCATAAGCTCACCGTCGTGCTGATAGGCCATGTGGTAGACACTGATTTGAGAGACACCATAGACAAGATAAACGAGATCAAGGGCGCCTTGGTGTTGGACGTCAGTCTAGCGATGCCGCATCCCGAGGAGGAGTCCTCCTGCAGGATGGACATAGAAGTATCTGAGCCAAAGAAGGTGAAAGTGGTACTCCAGCGATTGGAAGATATCGCTAGAGAGAAGAACCTACTCGTCATCAAATCACTGGGTGTTTAAAATGAGGATCCAGCTATTAGGCTTCGGCAACATAGGGCAAGGCTTCGCTAAGGTCCTGCTTAAGAAGAAAAGATACCTGAAGAAGAGGCATGGCCTGGAAGCAAAAGTAGTCTCCATCTCAGATATAACTGGCACGGTGGCCGACGAGCGTGGCTTAGACCTAGACAAGGTCCTTAAATCTATCGAGAAGGGGAAGGGCGTATCCGGCTGCAAAGGCGCTAGAGATATGTCTGGCTTGGAAGCGGTACGTGATATCGAGGCAGACGTCGTATTGGAAGCTACCCCGTCTAACATAGAAACCGGTGAACCCGGGCTGTCGCATATGCTGGCAGCGATGAAGGCAGGGAAGCACGTGGTGACCTCCAATAAGGGGCCTCTAGCATTAGAATTTCGTAGATTGAAGGAAAAAGCTCAGGAGCATGGAGTAGAGTTCAGGTATGAAGCCAGTGTAGGCGGTGCCATGCCAATAATAAACCTGGCCAACGAGATTATGTCAGGAGACGAAATCTATGCCATTGAGGGTATATTGAACGGCACTACAAACTATATACTCACCAGGATGGCAAAGGAAGGAAGCCCCTTTGAAATAGTGCTGAGAGAAGCCCAGGAGCTGGGGATAGCTGAGGCAGATCCCTCCTACGATGTAGACGGCATAGATACTGCGAGCAAACTAGCTATACTCGCCAGCGCTATAATGGGGATGGATGCAAGCATAAAAGATGTGGAAGTACAGGGAATAAGAAAGATAACCCCTGAAGCTGTGAGACTCGCTAGGGAGGACGGCTATGCGGTGAAGCTGATAGGCGAGGTGCGGAACTCTAACTTAGAGGTTGCTCCACGCCTTGTGCCGCTGACTCACCCCCTCAACGTAGAGGGGATTCTCAACGTAGCCTTGTTCCAAACTGATATCGCCGGGGAGGTAACCATAGTAGGCAAGGGTGCCGGCTCGATTGAAACTAATAGCGCGATACTGAGTGATCTCATTAAGATTTGGGAGAAGAGCAAGTACTAGTTTTTACTTGTTAGTCAATAAGGCGAGATTGACATGAAGTACGTGGTTATCATTGGGGACGGCATGGCCGACTATCCCCTAGATGAGTTAGATGGTAAGACTCCCTTGCAGGTTGCTAACAAGCCAAACATGGACAGCATAGCTTCGAGGGGGAAAAGCGGCCTCCTTAGTACCATACCTCACAATATGGGCGCAGGCTCGGATATTGCAAACCTCTCTATTATGGGCTATGACCCAAGGAAGTATTACACAGGCAGAGGCCCGCTAGAAGCTGCCAGCATCGGCGTTGAGCTGGAGGACGGGGAATTAGCGTTTAGGTGCAACCTCATTACTGAGAACGCTGGAGAGATAGCTGACTACTGCGCTGACCACATAACGTCAGAGGAAGCGAGGGAGCTTATAGGAGAGCTTGACAAGGCCTTTGATATAGGAGATTTCTATCCGGGTGTGAGCTACCGCCACCTATTCGTAATGCGAAACGGCGATGGACTAGAGTGCACTCCTCCACACGACGTATTAGGGGGCAAGATATCGGAGCACCTAATAAAGCCTAGGGATAATCCAGCGGCGAAGAGGCTAAACTATATGATTTTGGGTTCTAAGGCCGTGCTTTCAGGGCACCCGATAAATAAGAAAAGGGAGGAAGCAGGTAAGAACCCAGCCAACTTGATCTGGCTTTGGGGGCAGGGAAAGAGGCCGAGGATAGAGCCTATGAAAGTGAAGTACGGTGTTAGCGGCGCAATGGTTTCAGCGGTAGACCTCCTCAAGGGCATCGGCATCTATGCAGGCATGAAAGTGCTTGATGTGCCCGGCGCTACAGGCTACTATGACACCAATTACGAGGCCAAGGCAGAAGCGGTTTTGAAGGCGCTTGAAGATGTGGATTATGTCTTCGTGCATGTTGAAGCTCCTGATGAGGCGAGCCACGCCGGCGATCTCGAGATGAAGATCAAGACCATAGAGGACTTGGACAAGAGGCTTGTGAGCAAGGTGCTAGACAATACAGAAGCCAGGATAGCTGTCCTGCCAGATCATGCAACCCCCATAAGTATGAAGACCCATGCCCGCGACCCTGTGCCCTTCGCCATATATTCGCCCAACGGCGAAAGCGATGGTGCAGAATCCTTTGATGAGGCTTCTGCAAAGAGAGGCTCCTTGGGTCTGATAGAAGGCGAGGAGTTTATGAGGATGCTTCTAAAATAATTTGGAAAAGAAAAACCTCAACTTTTTGGTGACGATGACAGGACCTCGTCCATGCTTCCACTTCGATAGCCCTCCAAGTCAAGGGTAACATATGCGAATCCCCACTTCCGAAGCCGCACGGCGACTTCGCCCTTGACTTCTAAAAGCTTTGGAATATCCGCCCTACATACCTCTATCCGGGCTATTCCATCGTGGTGGCGGACCCGCACCTGCTTGAATCCTAACTCATGGAGGTAGTCCTCCGCCTTCTCCACCATGGATAGCTTCTCAGTTGTAATCATCTCACCGTAGGGGATCCTGCTTGCTAGGCATGCCATGGACGGCTTATCTCTGACAGATAAACCGAAGTACCCGGCTATTTCTCTCACCTCTTCTTTGCCAAGACCCAACTCTAACAGGGGGCTCCTCACTCCATTCTCCCTCATCGCCCTTAGCCCGGGTCGATGCTGCTTGGTGTCGTCAGCATTTGCGCCGTCAACGATGCAAGAGATGTCATGCTTCACTGCAACTTCTTTTAGTCCGTCGGTCAAGCCTTTCCTGCAGTAGTAGCAGCGCTCAGGCGAGTTCGCTACGAATTTCTCGTTAGAGAATTCGTCTTCTTCGAAGATCTCGTGTGTTATCCCTATCTCACTGGTTGTCTTCTTTGCTAGCTCTAGCTCTCTCGCTGGAAGCGTCCTGGATTTGGCAGTTGTCGCTATTGCCCTGTTGCCTAGAGCGAGATAGGCAGCCTTTGCGACTACAGAGCTGTCCACGCCTCCTGAGAATGCTACTAGTACGCCGTCTTTGTCCTTGAACCAGTCTATTAATTTCTTTGCTTTCATTTGTCAAGCCCTACTTCGGATACTAATATATAGATTTGTAATGAATTTTTCTACATGACTGCTTTAACAATAGCTGGCTCTGACTCCGGAGGCGGTGCAGGCGTACAGGCTGACTTGAAGACCTTCGCAGCATTCGGAGTACACGGTGTTAGCGTCGTTACTTCTCTCACCGCCCAGAATACTCAAGGGGTTGAGGCGATATTTGATTTGCCGATGAAGTTCATTAAGGCCCAGTTCTCTGCCATACACAGGGATTTCAACGTAAAGGCTGCAAAGACAGGTATGCTGAGCAACAAGGAGATAATAGAAGCAGTCGCTGAAGACGTCGGTGATTATCCCCTAGTCGTTGATCCTGTGATGCTGGCGCAATCTGGTGATAGGCTATTGAGAGAAGATGCAGTGGATGCCTTGAAACACAGGTTATTTCCCAGGGCTCTTGTTGTTACCCCTAATGTTCCTGAGGCTGAGGTTCTATCTGGTTTAAAGATAAAGAGCGTTGAGGATATGAAGCGTGCGTGTGAGGCAATATCAGAGCTTGGCTGTAGTGTTGTGGTAAAGGGCGGCCACCTGAACGCTACCGATGTAATGTACCACCAAGGTGAGTTCAGCGTGTTCAAAGGAGAGAAATTTGATTTTTCTGTCCATGGCTCTGGTTGTACATTCGCATCTGCAATAGCGGCGTGCCTCGTTAAAGGCCGAGACCTCAAAGATGCGGTTTCTCAAGCCAAGGACTTCATATCTACGGCTATTGCTAGTTCTTATAGTCCTGGTAAGGGTGCTAGAGTTGCCAACCAATTTGGAGGTGTATTGAAGGAAGCTGAGAAGTTCCGTGTGTTGTCTGAACTGCGTAGCGTTGTATGCAAGATAGCGGAAAACAAGGAGGTATATCGGTTGGTGCCTGAAGTAGGCATGAATATTGTTTATGCAATGCCCAGTGGACGCAACCTTGAGGACCTCGCCGGTGTTAGGGGCAGGATAGTGCGGATGGGGGATCGTGTCAGGGCAGGTGAGGTGGATTTCGGTGCGAGCAAGCATGTCGGGAGCATTGTTCTAGCTGCAATGAATTTTGATCCAGCGGTTAGGTGTGCTATGAATATCAGATATTCTGGGGATTCAGTTGAAATGCTTAAGGAGAAGTTCAAGGTCTCAACTTTTGATAGAAAGCAAGAGCCGGGGGGGGTGAGTACGATGGAATGGGGAACTACGCAGGCAATAAAGGACCTTGGTTCTGTGCCTGATGTGATCTACGACACTGGCGCTGTTGGGAAGGAAGCGATGATACGTGTGCTTGGACGGAGTCCGAATGAAGTGTGGGAAAAGGTTTGTATTTCGTTATCTCTATGAAAAGTGAGAAGGTTCTATCGAGAATTGAACCCTATACTTAAATTCAGTGTTGTAGGTCTCTATGAGGAACCTACTCCTTTTTTATAAAGAAAATCCATTTATCTATTAAGTAGCTACACGGTTACAATTGATGTATAGCAGATGTATAGAAACGATCTATTAATTTATTATTCTTTGACGAATTCCTGAAATTTATTTGGTAGAATATGTTTTACAACACCTTCTTTTTCAACTAGGAATAGATGTATTCCCAGTTCTTCAAAGGCCTTTGACTTGCCCATTTTCTTGATAGTACTTTTGAAGTCTTTTGATGGATGGGGGATCGCCAATCCATAGTGGATGTTATCATCGAATTTAGTCATGTAGGACAGCAATTGCCCTAGTCCACTGGCGAAATTCACGCTACCTGATGCACTTCTTCCCTTGTCCTCGCCCTTCACCTCTATTATCCAGAGGTCCCTCTTTTTCTGTGCAACGACATCAATACCCCATATCGAGTGTGTTTTGCATTTTGTGATGCCATCGAACTTGTTAGGATCGTCCACGCATTGGGTTATAACCTTATACCCCTTGTTTTTGAACCATTCAACAAGAAGGTCTTCTACTTCGGATTCCTTAAATGGAGACATTTGGCTCTTGGATAACTTTTGAACTGGGATTTTTCTTCCAACGGCTTCTTGGTTAATATTCAATAGTTTGTATCTCCCTCTGCCAATTCTAGATAAAAACCTCTTATCCATGGGTACTGACGAGGATGTGCTATCAACGCTTAGATCGACCATATTCGTGCTGATGTCTTTCCATCTGCCTGGATACTTCTCTTCTATAAATCCCTTGACCTCCTTGATTGTAGCTAGTCCCCCAAGTTCTTTCATAGCTTCCCTTATTGCATCAGCACATGTAGTCAATTTTAAGTTTACTCCACTCTTATCCTTTCCTCACAACAATAAAACACTACTCGATCATCGAAAAATAATACGGTCTTTGCTATAAGCAAGTTTCTATTTCCTTAAACAACCACTTATTGGTTTCCAGTAATTAGTTCGGGGTAGGAGTCCCTGTACTCAAGAATTATTTTACTCAGTTTTTCTTTTAGTTTATGGTTTTTTGTAAGGACGAAAAATACGACATCGTTGTCATGGATGTATACCGGTAGATCACCAGTATTCTCTCTCAATTCTTTTGACCTTCTAGATAAATAAGTATTCCGATGAACGCGGGGAAAGAACTGGAATAATACCAGTATCGAAGACTTATCCATCTTTTGATAAAGGCCTTCTACCTCTCTAAATAGTAGGTGTTTATGGTTAGAATTCTTAACCTCTAGGCCATTGTCAGGATCCACAACTATAACAGAACCTGACAGTAGTTCTCCATCTATCCCTTCGAAGTAGCTGGCTCTTTCCCGATGGTTGAAATACTCAGCTTCCCGGTAGAAGACTATCTCTATATTATAATTTTCGTAGTACTTCTTTATCTCACGAATATCCCTCTTGTTCTCTTTAACACAGGTCCCCAGAAATCTTACAAGATTCTTGTTTTTCGAGCCAGCCTTGGCACGACTATAATCAAGCTTGTTTCCATCTCCCCTATTGTCATTTCTTGTGAGCATCGGTATAAATACAAATCTAGTAATCGAGTTGATCTCTCGAATGATCGTTTCAACTAAGTCGTATT
>JAZGAD010000055.1:0-9992 GCA_036444275.1 Hydrothermarchaeales archaeon (SeqCode) | reverse complement strand
GTGACTGTATTCTTTGGTCTAAGTGGAGCTATGGTTCCAGCTGGGCTTAGGAAAGTCATAGTGGACATGATGGAAAACAATCTCATCGATGTATTAGTGTCGACAGGAGCAAACCTATTTCACGATTACGCAGAAGCCTATGGGTCAAGCCACTTCATAGGCCACCATTCAGCTGACGACGACAGGCTGAGAGAGCTGGAGATCGATCGCATATATGATACCTTCGCAGATGAGGAAAAATTCCAAGCCTTGAATAGTTACCTACTGAAGGTCTTCGAGTCGCTTGAGCCTAAGGGATATTCTTCAAGGGAATTTCTAGAAATCTTAGGCAGGTCCCTCGATGACGGTGATTCCATACTAGCAAAAGCAGCAGAGCTAGGCATACCAGTATTTTGTCCAGCCCTGAATGACAGCTCCATCGGCATAAGTCTAACAGAATATTATGTGAAGAGGAAAAAAGCATCTAAGCCCTATGCAACCATAGACCCTATCCGCGGTGTCTACGAGGTGTCCCAAATAAAGAAGCTATCAAAGAAGACCGGTGTTGTCTACATCGGGGGTGGCACGCCTAAGAACTACATCCAACAGATAGAGATAGTGCTTGATATGCTCGGCCGTGTCTCTGGACGCAGGAAAGGCCATGACTATGCCCTGCAGATTACCACCGACGACCCGAAATGGGGTGGTTTAAGCGGATGCACCCTTAAGGAGGCTCAGTCCTGGGGCAAGATAGCGAGAAACGCTTCCAAGGCAACGTGCTACGTGGATGCCACTATAGGCCTACCTCTCATAGCTGGAGCTATAATGCAGGACTCCAAATTGACTAATAGCAGGGAAAGGCTCAGGTTTAATTGGAAGGAAGAAGAACTAGAAAGCCTGGATTAATTTTTTATCATTTCACTCTAATCTCTTTGTAAGATGATCCAGATAGTAAACCTGACCAAGAAATTTGGGAAAATAACAGCAGTAAAAAACCTGAACATCGAGATAAAAAAGGGGGAGCTCTACGGCATACTAGGCCCAAACGGCGCTGGCAAGACTACCGTGGTAAGGATACTATGCGGCGCCCTCAAGCCCACAGAGGGGACTATCAGTGTGAAGGGCTATGACATTCTTGAGCATCCTATAAAGGTAAAGGCGATGCTGGGCTATCTGCCAGAAGAGCCCAACTTCTATGAGCGGCTCACTGCAAGGAAAATGCTGGAGTTCTTCTCCGAACTATACGGCGTTAATGATGACGACCGGATAGATGAGCTCCTCGACATGGTTGGTATCCTAGAGAGGGCTGATTCCCAGATATCCACCTTCTCAAAGGGCATGCGGCAGCGCCTAGGTATAGCAAGGGCGATTCTACATGACCCCGAGATTTTGATTTTAGACGAGCCGACTATGGGCCTCGACCCGGAAAGCGCTAGATCGATGCGGGACTTCGTACTGCAGCATAAAATAGAGAAAACCATCCTAATGTGCACCCACTACATGAACGAGGCTGACGAGCTCTGCGACAGAATCGGCATCATGAACCAGGGAGAGCTAATAGCCGAGGGCACATCCCAGCAACTCAAGGAGTCTGTTAGACGCGCAGAAGATGAAGAGCCAAGCCTGGAAGACGTTTTCGTGCGTTTGGTAAGGTGGAGCGGGTGAAGACGAAGGTCATAGTTAAACGAGAAATCCTTGATATAGTCTCTGACAAGAAGTACATGATGAGCTTAACATTACAGTTCCTCCTCCTGCTGGCTATTGTACCTACTTTCAGCTCCTATCTGGCTGAGGAAGGCTTCACTTTGCCAGCGCCCACCATGAAGAATTTCGTACCCATAGGTGTGATGGACCAGTCAGGGCAGAGCGAAATCTTGAAGAGAGCCCTCCTAGAAAATGAAAGGCTCGAGGTATACACCTATGATTACTTTCCTTTTAGGGAATTGAGAAAGGGCAGTATAGTCGCTGCCATCCAAATACCAGAGAACTACGATGAGGATTCCTTGGAGCAGCTTTCCATCATCCTGGTGATTTCGTCCTCCAACTTCAAAGAGCAGTCGGCAGAGGATGCAATACAGCAATCTCTCAGCGAGGCCTCTGCAGAGATAAGCGCAAGGAGAAAGAGTGCACTCGGGATAGAAACAAAAGACATAATGATGGAGAGGAGATGGCTAAAGCCAGTCGTTATTGAGAGAGAAGGCTCAAGGTACTCCAGCTTCTTCCTGGGCTATCTCATACCTCTTATCCTATTCTTCCCAATATTCATGTCATCCAGCCTGATTGTGGACTCTGTAGTAGGTGAGAAGGAGAGGAAGACTATTGAGATGCTCCTGGCCGCACCTATAAAGAGGAGTAGGATAATACTCGGAAAGTTCACTGCCATCTATGGCTTCATCACCTTGCAGGTGCTATTCTGGCTGTTAGCGCTGAGGATAGAGGGAATATTCATAGCATCTCCAATCAAGGTATTCCTGCTGCTTGCCGCCATCAACCTAGGATTGACGGCTACAGCATTTCTCTTAGCAACATATTCCAAGACTGTCAAAGAAGCCAATATAGCTATGATGCTCCTCTACGTCATGGTCTTCGTCTTCCTCACTACTTCTCTAAGTTTAGAATTCTTTAACCCCAAGCACTTCTTCGAGCTGTCCCCTTTCAACTCTCTGTCTAGGCTGGCGATAGGTGAAGCGGTAGGAGGCTTCACATACGGCTTCCTCGTATTGGGACTAGGTGCCTATTCCGCTGTCGTAGCTATAGCTACTTCAAGGCTTATGGAGCGCGACGACGTCATATTTGGGCCTAGACCAAGCCTCTTCACCCTCTTAGGCGATTCTGTGGAGGGCATCATCTCCAGGTTCCATAAGGCACCTGCCTTTGCAGCTTCTCTAGTAGCCTTTGCATCCGGGGTGCTAGCCATACCTTTATCCCTAGTAATGGAGGTATCTGCCGGCGTGCTATTCCTCTATATCTTCGGCTACAGCGAAGTTACACTAGTGGGAATGATCCTCGTATTCGCCTTCATCGAGGAATCCCTTAAACCGATAGCTTTGTACTCCCTCCAAGAGCGTAGAAGATGGATCACTAATGCCAAGTCCGGTGCTATTTACGGCGCCATCTCTGGCTTCAGCTTCTTCCTATTGGAAAACGCCTTCGTGATCTTCTTCCTATTCTTCTCATTTCCACAGATGATATTCAGGATCCTCACGTTAAGAACAGGGAGCACGCTACTCATTCACTTGGCATCTTCAGGCATCGTGGGAATAGGTATATCCAAATCCAGATCTAGGTCAGGGATAGTGCCATTCCTCCTCCTAGCTACCGGTATCCATGCCATATACAACCTCATGCTCTTAGGGTTGGTCATATGAACTTGAAATCCAAATCCAGGTTGCTTGCTCTATCCAAGAAGGAATTCGGAGACATAGTACGAGAGAAGGTATACCTTTTCGCCTTTGGCGTGCAGCTTATCATGGTCGTTGGAATAATATATACAGCCCTCCTTTACACCTCTATAGCCAACCCAGAAGTTGGTATGGGCTTCGTCCAAGCCAGAGTAAGGGTCGGCGTGATGGGGGACTATGAGCTCAAAGGCGAGGGGCTAGAGGTGATCAGAATCAGGGGAGGCGACCCACTACGAGCCCTTAGGGAATTAGATCTTGCAGCTGTCTTAGTTGTACCAGAGGGATTTGAGGACGCTGCCCTGAGAGGCGAGGAGGTGAGGTTCACGTTAGCGTTGGATAATACCAACCTACTCTCGGGATACGCCGACGCTGTTGTATCCAACGAGGTGTCTGAGCTTTCAGAGAAATTGAAGAGAAGGAATATAGCAAGGCTGGCTGATCCAGAGGTGGTTCTGGCACCCATTAAAACCAAGGAGCTTAGGGTAGGTGTAAAGACAAAGACACTTCCAATGGACTTCATAGAGCTCATGTACGGCCTCCTCATACCCTTCATGTTACTCATGCCGATCTTCCTCTCCACAAATATGATGACTGATTCTATAGTCGGAGAAAAAGAGAAAAAAACTTATGAAATCCTGGTCTCTGCGCCCCTCAGCAAGCTGGAGATAATACTGGGAAAAGCACTGCCAATACTCGCTATAACCATGCTTCAGGTGGTTGCATGGATAGCCCTCTTGGAGTTCAAGGGAATAGAAGTCTACAACACTCTTCTACTAGTACTCCTGCTCGCCCTTATGGACCTCATCTTCGTCGGCCTTGGCATAGGTATTTCAGCCTTCTCGGATACCATAAAGGATGCCAACGCAGGGGTCTCCGCCCTAATTCTTGTTGTCTCTCTCGCCTTTTTCGCCCCCTTATCAGTGAGTAGGGAGCTCTACGCCTTCTCGCCTGCGGCATTGCTATCCAAGCTGGCATCTAATCCCGTTGTATCCGGCAGGGGTATACTGGGGGTCTACCTATTACTCTTTTCAATTGGTGTGGGTATAATCTATCTGGGGTCTCGACTATTGGATTGGAAGGAGAACCTTAGACTGTGACTATAATTAGAACATCCTAATCTCGTTGCCTGAACCCCTCTAACTAGCTTTTTATAAACCACATTATTCTTTCCTCGTTGCAATGAAGCCTATATACTCAGTAAAATAGGCGTACGGGAAACCATAAACCTTTCCACTTTTGGTCAGCCCAAAGCTCTTTTCAATAGCGAAATATCTCTCAGCTACCTTTCGAAGTTCCCCCATAGAATAGAATCTCGTCCAGACCTCGAAGTATTCGTCGCCCACATTTCTCCTAAGCTTTCCCTCCCTTTTAAAAAAGGAATTCTTCAAGGAGCTGAATTTTCCTTTTTTTAATAATTTAATGTAGTGGCTAACGTTCCATTTATTCGCGGCTGTGAAGACGAAGAGGCCTCTAGGTTTCAGTAGCCTACTTATCCCTTCGAAGGTCTTCTTAAGGGACTTTACATGATTCAAGGCACCGAATATAGCAATTGCCGAGTCAAATGAGGAAGGAGAGAATGGAAGCTTTTGGGCGTCGCTCACGACAACTGGGCTAGCTGTTTTCGAATGGGCTACAAAAGCCAGCTTTGGGGATATATCTAGGCCCACCGCATATCCAAATTCTGATAGAAGCTTGAGGTATAGACCGCCACCGCAACCGATGTCAAGGGTTCTGCCTCTCTTCAGGGTTTCTTTGAGAATAGTGGCCTCAGCCAGCCTCATATCTGTCAGGTATATCCTATCTATCTCCCCGGCTATGGCGTCGTAGTATCTCTTAATATCTCTCATGACAGAAAGTAGTTTTTAAGATGTGAGTGCGTCCCCTTTTCTAAGGATGATGTCTTCCTTCCTCGCCTGCATAGAGCTCCCTGAGAGCACATCTATCACATCCCCTTCCCTCCAGCCTTTTACCCGTAATAGGTCTCTAGGCAGCTCTAAAAAGTATACTCCCTTCAACGTCTTCTGTAATCTCATCTTCATGCTATCTGCTTGGAGCTTATACCAGAAAAGGTTTATAATGGTATGCATATAAATCTGCTAGCGGGAAGAGCATGGAGTTTTCGGTCTTAGAGGATTTCAATTTGGCTGATAAAAAGGTCCTCCTCAGGGTGGATATAAATTCACCTATTGATCCGCATACACGGGAACTTCTCGATGATACTAGACTAAGGGGACACCTTCCTACGATTAGGAGCCTAAGCGATTCTAAGATTATCCTCTTAGCGCACCAGAGCAGGCCTGGATTGCGGGACTTCACCACCCTAGAGATGCATGCGAGGAAGATTCAAGAGCTCTTAGGCAAGGAAGTGAAGTATACTAGGGATATCTTCGGGCAGGCTGCTAGAGACGAGATATCCGCGCTGGCGACCGGGGAAATATTAGTCTTGGAAAACGTGAGGTTCTGCTCAGAGGAAGTGAGTAAGGCCGTAATGGATATGCCTCCTGAGGAACAAGCCGAGACCAACTTGGTTCAACGGCTCTCTTCCTATGTGGATTTCTATGTCAACGATGCATTTGCTGTCTCCCATCGCAACCAGCCCAGTATAGTAGGATTCCCAGTGATACTACCGAGTTGCGCCGGCAAGCTCATGGAAAAAGAGGTCTCAATACTCTCTAAAGTGCTCAACTCTCAAGATAGGCCCAGGGTTTTTGCATTCGGAGGTGCAAAGGCCGGTACCGCTTTGAAGATAATCAAGAAGGTATTGGACCGAGGTATAGCTGATGTTATCCTCACCTCTGGAGTAGTGGCCAATCTATTCCTCTTTGCAGACGGATGCGACCTAGGCGGGGTAAACCGGGATTTCCTAGCAGAGAAGAATATAGCCTCCTTAATACCAGAGACAAGGGAGCTCCTAGCGGAACATGGGGACAAGATAAAGACCCCCATTGACCTAGCTTTTCAGAAGAAAGAGACTAGAGTTGAGGCACCGGTAGAGAAATACCCAAATCGCAAGGTGCTGGATATAGGTATAGAAACTATAGTGCATTACTCGAGTATAATAAAGGAAGCAGGAGTAGCAGTAGCTAATGGCCCGTGCGGAGTCTTCGAGCTCCAGCCTTTTGCTTTAGGAACAGAAGAGCTATTACGGGCAATAGCTGAATCCAAGGCGTTTGCAGTGGTAGGCGGCGGACACCTCGCAGCGATAGCGAAAAGCATAAATCTCTCCAAGAGTAACACTTACGTTAGTACCGGCGGCAAGGCTACTATGGCCTTTCTAGCCAGAAATAAGCTCCCAGGAATTGAAGCACTGAAGAATAAAAGGAGAGAATGAAGTGACCAGATTTGTAGTCGTTGCTAGTGGAAAAGGAGGCGTGGGCAAGACTACTCTAGCTGCGAACATAGCTGTGTCCCTAGCGAGTTTTGGAAAGCGCGTAGCTGTCATAGATGCCGACATAGTGATGGCTAATCTAGAGATTATTATGGGTCTCCGTAACCCGCCGGTTGCCCTCATTGATGTCCTTAGTGGGAGACTTAACATAGAGGATGTTATGTACGAGGGACCTGAAGGGGTAAAGATAATTCCAGCGGGCATCACGCTGGATGGCTTCAACGAGGAGAACATGGAGATGCTGAAGGCAGCAATGAAGGAGATTCCCACAGGGATAGAAATCCTAGTTATAGACGCACCAGCTGGTAGAGACGCAGCCATGGTGATGGACGAGGGACAAGAGGTGATCATCGTCACTATACCAGAGGTCTCCTCAGTCTCAGATGCCCTAAAAATGAAGATACTAGCTGAGAAGATGGGTGCAAAGATCGTGGGAGTGATCCTGAACATGGTACATAATAATGCTAGAGAGCTAACCCTGCAGGAAGTAGAGGACACCATAGATGCTAGCGTCATATCTATAGTGCCTTATGACGAGAAGGTGCAGGAGGCACTAGCATACGAGACGCCCTTCATACTACGGTATCCCACCATAAAACCCACTAGGGAGATCAAGAAGCTCTCTGCGTCCCTAATAGGAAAGGAATATATTATACCTGAATCTTCCATCTCTAGGATAATCGACTTCTTCAAATAGAGACCATGACTAGGACGGTAAACTATATATATGCAGTATAGACGCTAACTTTTTGGGGTAGTTTATGCCAAAGGAGAAGACCGAGGACATAATAGGTAGGTTAGAGGCTTTAAGGAAAAGAGTGCCTGAGGAGAAAGGAGTTGCCCCTACAGAGGAGCCTTCGGTGGAGGAAGGAAAGAAACCTGCAAGGATAGTAGGTATAATTGTTATCCTTCTCATAGTATCGTCTATTTTCTTCCTTGGATACAAGTTCTATTTGCAACCTGCCAGAGAGCAGGCGAGGATACGGGCAGAGGGGGAGTTGGCTAAGGTTGAAGCTGAGAAAGCTAAGATTGAAGCAGAGAAAGTCAAGAGAGCGGAGGAAAAAAAGGCCTTCTTAGAGGCACAACAACTAAAATTCAAAGAGATAAACGATGCATTCCAGGGACTGCCATCTACGTATATGGGGACGAGAGATAACTTGATAGAGAAAGCGAAAACCGTCGATAATATCGTCGCCCTCCAAGTAATCGATATAGAGACACCAGCTATAGTGGCATGGAGCGATTACAGACTCGACCAGGTAGACGAGTTGCTTGCGACGATCGAGGAAATAGAGTTGAAGGTTGGTGTAGAGAGCTACCGCTTATTGCCGGAGATCAAGCAGAAAATACGGATGCTGTCTTTGGCTGAATTAAAGGAGAGTGTCATTAGAGAACTAAAATATGAGTATGTGCCTATGAGGCTGCAGAGGGTCGCAGCTGGAGGTTTCCCGAAGGAAGGGACCAACTTAAACATTTATTATAAGAAGAATGAGAACGCCACTGTTTACCTAGCCAAGGATGGCAAGATAATCAGCATCCTCTTGGCAGCAAGCAGTGGGAGCATAGACTTAACTGAATCCGAGACAAGAAGCAAGGTTGGCGGAGGCGTCGAGGGATTCGGTACTGTACCCTCCTTGAGCATAGGCGCTACCGCAGGGGCCTTGACTGGGACGTTTACCGGGAGTGCTGGTACATCTATAAGCCAGACCAAAACTACCTTCACGGTAGACCTTATTGAAGTTCAGAAGGCCTATGCAGCGAATAAGATAAGCAAAAGTGACTTCGAGGCTATGTTAGACAAATATGGAATGCGTTTAGGAGAGATAGAGGAGATGACCAAGTTCGGGGAATTTGACAGAGAGTACCTAATGCTTGTACGCGTGACTGCACAGGAGGCACCTGACCTAGTTTCAAAGTTGTATACCGAGGAGGATAGAGAGAAAATATATGTGACCTTTACCTCTTGGTTTGCATCCTAAGGGGGATAGAAGTTGAAGCGCTGGCTGATCTTTTTACTAGCCTTATGTACCCTTGCCGTCCCAAGAGTTCTAGCTATCGGATTCGAGATGGTAAAGGTACCCACGGGCGGGATAAGCACAGTAGATACAGTAATTGATGCCAAGCTGGAAAACATAGGATTCGACAGGGTATTCGTTGCCCTGCCTGCGGGTTGGCAGCTCGATGAAGTGAACAGCTATGCGAAGTCCTATGCAGTGAGAGAAAGCGGGCTTTGGAGGATCTACGGAGACCCCTTTAGCAGCACCAGCCTTTTGGGAAGTGGGAAGGTTTACAAAGAGAAAGAAGTAAGGACCAAGCTTAGTGATACAGTTGGGGACAGGGAGGGTTGGTGGCTCAGGCCTAACGAAGGAGTGATAATTCATGCAGAGATAGATAGCATAACCGGAGGGGGAAGCATTGATCCTCAGGCGATAGAGAAGGACAACCCCTCTATAATAGTCAAGAAGTGGTTCCAGGAATTCACAATCACACCTTCTTCAACAGGCTTTATAACCGCCCCGTGGACTGTAGAGGGCGCAGCTCTTACGATAGCCGCCCCTGCACCAGTATCAGATGCTACACAGCCACTTGGAGACCTTTACTTCGAAGACTACGAACCTGGGGGGACTCAAGCTCAGGCAGAGGTCCCAAGTTGGGACGAGTGGTTCGTCCTTGAGAACTCTATCTCGAAGTTCATGTCCTCTAAGTCTATTGTGAGCATGGAGCCAGAGGTAACGCCAACCGAGGAAATCAATGTAACTACCACCTTAACTCCGGTGTGGAGGGTCGAGGACCTTGCACCCATATTTTATGGCTATGAATGGGAGAGGGATAAAGAAATCAGGGGTATCACTATGCTGGGGCCTAGCTTTGCTGCAGTACCGGAGTGGTTTGATTGGTTTTAGACGAGGCATCTACCGTCTCAGACAGGGAGAGGAGTATTTTCGAGTGCGGTATAAAGTTAGCAACTGTTTATCCTTGGTTTATAGGCACGCCGGTCAGCAAGAAAAGCATGAAGTCTCTAGAAGATGTTAATGTAAAGATAAGTCTTGGAAAGACGAATAAATATGGATACGTAGCCCTCAGTGGGGAAATGTTGAATGTAGCTGTGACTACTCGCGTTAATACCGCTAAGTGCAGGATGAAATATATAACTGATGATTATCCGCTAAGGTATGTTGAAGAAGTAGAGGAAGTCAGAGGTTGACCTGATGTTGAAATTGGCT
>JAZGAD010000054.1:0-11516 GCA_036444275.1 Hydrothermarchaeales archaeon (SeqCode) | reverse complement strand
CTCGGGATCGGTAACTCTTCCTCCACCGGCTGCTACGCCTGCTTCTACTACGCTTCCACTAGCGACTACACTTCCACCGACTACTCCTCCTCCACCAACGACACCTGCTCCTACTACGCTTCCGCCTCCTCTAACTGAGGGGCCTATTTCGACGGCTCCTGCTCCTACACCAGCGCCTACTCCTACATCAACACCACCACCCAAGCCCCTTTATGAGACGCCTTGGTTCATTGTGTTAGTGCTCATCGTGCTGTTAGCGGGCATAGTCTATGTTCTGGACCAGCAGGGCCGGGTAGACGTAAAGGCAGAGTTGGAGAAGCTGAGGAAGAAGATCGAGGAACTTAAGAAGTAGAACTATGGCGAGCTTTCTCGGAGAGTCCATTTCCAAGCATCCCGCGAAGGTCGTATTCGTAGGACTACGCGATACAGCTAGGACTGAGATAGAAACACTGATGCAGGTCCAATAAAATTAGATTAAAGCTTCAACTGCTTGAGCTTTGTGTTTACAATTTCCAGCGATGCCTTCAGGTTCTCGTGATTGTCGAACATAACGATCTCCTGTAGTTCCTTTAGATTCTTATCCTTAAGCTTCCTGACCTCTTGTGTCAACGCTGGTATGGCCCTTACAATGTTGTCCACTATGGTTATTGTAGCGTGCCTCGATGTCCTTGAGAGTGGATTCAGGTCTATTGCTATAACCTTTTTCCCAACCCTCACGAGGGCCTCGGTGCGGTCGCCATCTTCCAAAGGCACAAGTACCACGTCGCTAGCGTATATCCCGTTTTTATCGACTTTCCTGCGCTCGCTGGATAAGCCTTCTATCTCTGCGCTAGCGGCAGCACCATACACCTTTTTGGCACCGTGCTCCAGCAGAATCTCCTCTATAAGCTTCACCCTTTTGTTTGAGCGATAGAAGAGGTTGACTTCTAGCTTTGCTCCGCTTTCCCTAGCCAACTCTACTAATGCGCTTGAACATAAAACAGCGGTATTGCCATTGACCGATACTACCGGGTTTTCCGCAGTGCAGAGAAGAGCAGCAGAAGCAAGAATCGCCTTCTTAGCGGGTGGTATGGTCTTCTCGTCCAGCAGGTAGTCGAAGGCTTCGCCCCTCCCATGTGCAATGAGCCCTTCTAGAACCGTTACTCCCTTCTCGTAGCCTGCTACTAATGCTTCTCTCTGCTTAAGGGACTCGTATCGTGGGTGCCCCTTGGGTATCATTTATTTTTCTCACCCTGGATGTCCAGTAGGCCGCCTGATAGGAGCAGCCTGAGGGCTTCTTCCATACTCAAATCAAGAGGTATAACCTCCTCCTCTGGAACCATTATCAGAAAGCCCGTCGTCGGATTCGGTGTACTAGGGATGAACACGTTTATCGTCTTTTGAGCGGTCTTCTCCTGGATCGTATCCACGGTGGCAGACGCTGTGAAGCCCATCGCATACATCCCCTTCCTCGGGTATTCTACCAGTACAACGTTTCTGGATTCACCCGGATTCTGCACGAAGAATACTATGCTAGCCTGTTTTACTATCGAGTATATCCCGCTTACCACCGGTATCTTCAGCAGGCTTTCCTCGAAGACTTCTAGAACCTTCTTCCCAGCGGCAAGAGTTGTTGTCACACCTATGAGGAGTATAATGAGGACAGTTACGGCGAGGCTCAGACCCGGTATCTCTCGACCTATAACAACGCTTACCACCGGCCTGAGGATGCTGTCGAAGAATAGGAAGGCGATCCAGAGTATATATATCGTAGCCACTAGGGGCACAAATATCAATAGCCCAGTGATGAAGTAACTTCTAAGCCTGGACCTCATACTGTCCTCGCTCCCAAGGAATCTATCTCAGCCACAATGCTCGGGCAATCCAGAGCATGCTCTACTCGTTCTGGATCTCTGGTGAGAGTAAATACTGAGTTGCCAAGCATTACCATACTTGCAGGTATGTTCTTCTCCTCTAAAATCTTTACGGCTGAGTATACCTCTTTGCTCATGAGCTGTGAATCCAAGGCAAACCTTCTCGATGCTTGAAGGAAGTTCTCTGGGTTGGGGTACCTAAACAAAGACTCCATGGACTTCTCAGCCATCGAGCTGATCCTCTTGCTTTTCTTCTTGTTCAGCAGGATTGTTTTAGTGTCCAGCGGCTCCCCAACCACCCAAGCCACAACGTAGTCCTCACAGGGGATTTTATCTATCACTCCTATTCCTGGTGCCCCGGGCGCTAGCCTCACGACTAAGCCGCCGTAGTACTCTGCTATGACATCCCCTAACCCTGTCTTGTTCCTCACCTCTGCTCGATGAGCGATCCCGCCGCAGTGATTAAGGGTCAAAGGGAGCTGCAGTGCCTTGCTGAGGCATAAAGCAGTGCCCAATGCTCCAGCTGCACTGCTCCCGAAGCCCTGACTTATGGGTATATCTACCTCGTGGAATATCTCTGCTTTATACCTGCCGTCTGCCAGTTTCAGGACATCCCTCGCTACCGCCTCTGTGACTGGGCATGTTTTCTCCTCTCCATCGATGAAAATGTGGAGAGCGTTCTTCTCGGCTTCTCTCACACGGACATTGGTGTATACGCCCTTGCTTATCACAACTCCACAGCCTATGGAGCCGTATCTTAGGTATTCCCGGTGCTTCACCGGCTTGAAGAAGCCTGTTATGTGCCCTGGTACGAAAGCACTGGCCCTCATTTTTTTAATTCCTTAACGGTATCCCAGATGCGCTTGGCCACCTCTGCCTTGGAGACAAGAGGCACATGCTCAACGCTCTTCTCAGTCGCGATATAGACCTCGCTATCTTCAGCCCCCATCACCTTTGATGCATCGTTTGCCACAGCTATGTCGACATGATATTCCGCTAGTGCATTCTTGGCAGCTGTTTTTAACTCCTTTCCTGAAGCATTATGCAGGGCCTTGAAGGCTACTCTTACTGCCTTTGAATCCTGCACTTCATCGATGATCTTGGGCGTAGGATACAAATTGAGTTCGATACAGCCTTTTTTAGAGTCTATCTTCTCCCTAGCTTTCTTCGGGCTGAAATCCGCGACTGCAGCAGCAAACACGAAGACGTCGCACTTACTTTTTTTTACTTGTGAGAGCATCTCCGCAGAGGTCTCAACCCTAGCAACATCCAAATAGCGAGGTACTTCGATACATCCGGGGGCGTAGATGAGCTTTACCTCTGCCCCCCTGCGGTAAGCCTCCTTCGCTAATTCTATGCCCATCATGCCTGAACTCTTATTGGTGATTATCCTAAGAGGGTCTATGTATTCTATGGTCGGGCCTGCTGTTACCACCACCTTCATACCTGCTAAGTTTTTCTCTACAAGTCCGGCGATAACTGCGTCTACCACCTCATCTAGCTGTGCAAGCTTTGCCTTTCCCTCCTCGAATTTAGGCTCTACAAAGACACATCCCCTCGCCTTAAGTTTTTCAATATTCTCTTTTAAGGCACGGCTCTCGTACATCTTCATAGCCATAGCTGGTGCAATTACCATCTTAGCCCTTGACGCTAGTGCCAGTGCTGTTACCGGGCTGTCTGCTATGCCCACTGCTATCTTGCTCATGGTTGTTGCTGTAGCAGGTGCTATCAATACGAGATCGAATTCTCGCAGGTGTTCCATCCCACCTGTTAGCTTTGTTACAACCGTCTCTGCAGCGAACTGCATGGTGTAGGGGTGGATGATCTTTTGGGCCGCTCTACTCATGTATACTTGGACTTGCGCGCCATGCCTCTTGAGTTCCCGTGCTATCTTCGGTGCCTCGATGGCTGCCACGCTCCCAGTGACGCAGTGCGCTATCCGCATGCCTTTGAGCCTAGAGCTTTTCAATTGCATTACTCTAGAATCCTCCCGGTACGTATTTAAGTTATTCGAACGCTATGACCATATTCTTTCCAGTGAGCTCCCTTAGGGCTTCTTGTAGCGCGGTCACGCTGGTCAGCAGCTTTGAAGCGTCCCCTTTCGGTACGAGAACCTTGAATTTCTCACCTTCTCCAGGTAGATACAGGATATTTACCCTTAGTACTCGCGCTGGGAAGAGAAGAGCCTCCACCAGCTCCTTATCCCCAGCTTCTTCCAATGCCTTTACCTTTCTGCCCATCTCTTTGGTAATCTCCTTAATAACCCGCCCTCCTTTCCCAACCAGTCTCCTAGCATGTCCCTTCTTGGTGAGAACAATCACGAGTTCATCGGCTTCGATCACCCTTAGTAACTCCACAGCTCTTAAACCCGGAAATGTGTCACTTAGCTTGTAAAGTGTCTTGGAGAGTGCTACCTCCAACTCGGTGATGTCACCCTTTTGTAATTTATCCTCGCATCCTGGGCAGAGGATCTCGTTTTTTAAGCATATATCGCAGATGAACATGGTTCTTTAAGAAATATAAGAAAAGAAGTATATCTCTTTCGGTCGACCCTGGTTTTAGTAATTAGATAGCTACTTCTCCTCACTTAGCACAAACAGTAGACCACAATGTAGATGATTTTGGTATTATATAATGTAGATGTTGGAATTAATTAATTGTTCTTGATCCCCCTAAAGGTATTATTTGAATCGGAGATTGTTGAACCTCTCGTGTATTTTTGGATGCATCTTTAAAACATAAAACAACGTAGCACCGAGTATTGGTGGTATTATATGTTCCCACCCCACACCTGGAAAGGATTTTGCAACGAATACGAATATTAAAATCAAAAATAAGGTGACAGGATAGCTAAGCCACGACTTATTATTTTCGACAAAAGAGACTATCGAATTTATAACGGTATTCGCAGTGGATTCACCTGAACTTTTACTTATTTTATAAAAATAGAAGAAGGTAAGTAAGTACGAAAAGAAAAGTGGAAACAACGCAAATAAAGTTAGAACGTCTCCTAACAACTCCATATCCCTTATTGGTCCAAATCTTTCATCACTAATGAAAATAAAAGAAACGATTAAAATCACTCCGAAAAACAAAAAATTCTCGATATTCTTTATTCTTTCTTCCGAAGAAAACGTATGTTCAACCATTACCAGGCTCTAGATAACTTATAGAATATATAAATTCCTGAAGCTATTTATCCACCGTTATCTATCATGAAACGAGCCGTGCATAGGATAGTACCGAAGACCTTTGCACTAATCAAGGGCTTCCCCAAGATCTTGCCGTATACTAATAGGGCTACGGCAATGTTGGCAAGCACCCAGAGATTATACAAGCAGGTTGACAACAGGAAGTAGAAGAGCCGGACAACGTAGTTCTTGGATGTCGTCCTGACCCTGAAACCGTTTTTAACACGATAACTGGTTTCTATACCCCATCGCTTCTCATAAAAATCAAACAAGCTGAATGCATCTTCCTCTTTGACCTCTAGATTGGTAGCAAAAGTCCTTTTGATCCCGTCTTCGTTGGTCACGATCACGAGGTTGAACCAAGTGGCATCATCCCTGTACCATGTCCTGCCACTCTTTCGTTTCCTTCTAACACCCAGTTTGTACTCTATAACAGTAGGGGATTGATGTTGGTCTGCTAACGCCTTGATCCGCTTGTTTTGGATGGCTGGCATCAAGAATTTCACATTCAATTCGTCCAACAAGTTAATGATCTCAGTGGTGAAGAAACCTCTGTCAAGGTATATGGTCTTGATTTTGACTGTGCATACTCAATTAGTCTTCTTACGACCTTCTTCTTAGAGGTCAAAACACCTATTGGCAGTGCTAAGAGGGTGAACCTCATCCCCTTCTCGACTATGTTTATGGTAGCAAACCTAAAGGCATAGCTAGTACCCCTCTGAGGCTTGGTCCCCCCCCCCCCACCATGGAATCACTCTTATTTCCATAGTAGAGTTGATCAGTAATATCGATAGCTACGTCAACAGGCTTCTTGAGTTCACCCAGTGCCCTGGCTATCCCATGAGTCATCCCAAATATCTCGTCAAACAACTCCATGACTTCGCTGGGCTTGAATGGGACGATGAATGTGACTTGTACCACGCTGAGGCGGGGAACAAATATTGCTACTATGAAGCTAGAAATATGTTGGATGCGGTCTTAGGCTTCGCTGGAGTGCAAGATTCCAGCTCTGAAGTAAGTAAGCTAAAGAAAATACTAGGGTGGTTGAATGCCAATGTTCACTATGAGAGTGACTTGAACAATATCTTCAGAGCACCTGTTGAGACACTGAGCCTAAAGAGTGGTGACTGTGATGACTATTCTATCCTCACAGGGGCTTTGTTTGAGAGGGCGGGTGTGGAGTCGGCTGTGGGCTTCTTCAAAGCAAGTGGTGAAGCGGAGGGCCATGCAATGGTCTTAGTTCGGTTAGATGATCTTGGAGGATATCCTAACAGATATTATTCTGATCTCACTCATAGGGGTTTGTCCAGTGGGAAGTGGATTAAAATCGAGCCACAGAGAACGATAGACAGGCAATCTGGGGATTATATCAAAAAGTGGAACTTGGTGTCTGCTTCTGAAATCAAATAAAAAAATATACGACATTTATGGTGATTTATTTTTTTTGCTTAGTTCTATAATATAATCACCAAAACCATCCATTATGGTTTTTTCTCCTATTTTGATTGTACTTAGGCCCAATCCATTAAGGACGGTAACTAATATCCAGATAAAATCCTTTCCTTGGAATTTATCAAATACAATCCAAGGTTCAGGTTTGTATACATCTGGAACTCTCGTAGATTTATACATACATACGGGAACATGATATTTTTTTAAATAATCTAAGTAAACCTCATTTTGTATAAATGGGATAAGTCGATAAATATTTTCTAATTCAATTGCCATTAATATCTTAGAATCAGTTTCAATTTTCTCGAAGAATTTTTGATACTTTTGTATCGCATACCTTATTGTGAAAAATAAATCATAAATATTTACTAATTTGAAAAACTCAATCTCATCACCGATTTCATCATATATTCGATTAAGGTATTCATCATCAAGATCAGTTTGGTATTTAGGATTAATTCCAGTAGTGAAAGAAATTGGTATCCTAATTTTAGTGGACCCATTATTGAAGAATTCGATAGTAAAGTTTGAGAATCCAACATTCCTAGAAATGTCTCTGAAAATAATCGAATGAGTACCACGTGTAATATTTTCAAAGGTCAGTGAAAATGTCCCTACTTCTTTATGCGACTCGAAAAGAGTTTCTTCTTGATTTATCAAAGCTTTTATTTCTTCTAAATATTCATCGGAGAAAAAAGTATCTATATGGATATCATCAAACCACTTTGGCACGAAATACATTTTAAGGAAAGGAAGGCTAATTTCACTTTCCCCGGTAGTAATCCCAAAGGGATCTTTACAAAACTTTAGAACCCTTTCTTTAAAATTAAATGATTTCTGATAAAGTTTATCCAATGCATATCTATCTGTTTCTCGTATTGGACTGGATTGCTCTCCATTCCTCCGATAAATAACTCCATTACTTAATACATGTGGTGTTTCAAAACTCTCAGGAATAAAAACTACTAAGATCCCTCTATCTCTTTTGAACTTAATTAATTTCATGTGGAAAATAGGAAGGGGATGAATGTGTTCTTTAGCAATGTCTCGAATCTTCTCTTGTGGTTGTTTATTCTTTTTGATGCCAAATCCAACTAACTCCTTCGCAATATTTGTATCTTCATGATCTTCGACTCCGATAAAATACCACCCACCATGAGTATTTGCAAAAGAAGCAATTGATTTTGCAATTTTCTGATTCTTTTGAAAATCGGTTTTATATTCGATGTAAAAACCCTCTTTGACCTCTTCCTCAATCAACTTCCTTAGGTCATCGAATTCTAAATCATCAATTTTTTTATCAAACGGATTGTACACTATCTTTCCCTCCATCTTAATTTCTTTTTAACGATTATTTAAAAGACGATTCTCATATTGATGCCAGTATGAAACTCAATCTAGAAAATCGCACCATATAGTTTGCACAGAGAATTTCATGCCCGAAGAACCAAGCTAAAATTAATACCACAACCAGAACAACAGTAATCATATTAGTTGTTTGAAAATGATCTTTTCCAGCACCGAAAGGATTCTCTTGAGCAAATTCCGAAAGAATCAGTATTACCCCCAAACCAATCCAAAATAACGAATCTAGGGCAAGATGACAATAATAGGTGAGGAAAAATCCAGATAACCCAAAGAGTATCCCCCAATGATAATGCTCTACAGAGGCAGGTCCTCTTAGACCCATTCTTGTTAGCTTTTTATCTGACGTAATCGAAGGTGCTATCTGTGAATATCGAAGCCAACGCCATATTAAACATAATACGATACTTATTACAGCTCCCATCAAGAGAACGACTAAATTTACCATTCTTTTCCCTAACAACTAGCCACAGTGTTATTATATAAACAAGTTTCTATTGTCTCGGCTTTGCTAATTTAGTCACTTAATTAGCAGACTTTATTAGCAGAAGCTAGACTTTATTAGCAATTGTATTCTTTTATTAAAAACAATGAAAAAAAGTTCAATAATAGTAATTGTTCTGTTAATTGGCGGTTTATACTGGGTTTATGATTGGGATAGTAGTCCAAAAACACCTATCATAATTTTTGGTGTCATTAGCCACGAGAAAATTGAACCACCTCCACCTAGTACAATTGAAAAATTAAAAGAACAGTTTTTTAATATTGAAATACCGCAAGAACCCACTCAATATAGAGTTAGTACCGCAGCTACTAACAATGGGGCAGAAGGGAGAGCACACATAGAATGGAGACTAAAGGATAAAAAGACTAATCAACTTCTACCTTATATCCCTCCAACCTTTCCTAATAGTAAATGGTGTGACTTTGAGAAAGACCAAACAATACCAATATCTTTTTTAATAATCCCACCTACTGAAATAGAGAACTATGAAATAATAATGAATGTTATAGAGACGACTGAACCCTTACCTTTTATAACAAAAGAAAAAATAAAGAAATTAGAAGCTAGGTGTTATACCTAGCTCGTGCATCTCATGTATCAAGACCACTATGTTATGAGCTATCACCTTACACAATAACTCATTCTCCTGTGCCACTGGATTCTTGGATTTAAGCTTGTCTCCAAATTTCATTTTGAGCATATGGAAGGTTGTTTCAACGTTGCTCCGCTTGTGATAATGCTCCATGAATTCCTTGGACCATAAATCTACATTGTGGTCTACTGACAAATTAAAAAGGTACTTATTACTACTGCCTTTCCCCTACAAACTTTGGTACCGCGTCCTTAAATGGATCGAATTTCTCTAAGTTTTTTACCACCATGCATTTCATGCTCACAGCTGAGTGAAGCGACGACGGCAGGCGTAGAATGCGTTTAACATCCACTGTCACCTTGCCATCGAGCATTGAAGCATTGATACTTCTCAGATACTCCATGAACTTGGTATAGCTCTCCTGCTTCAGTATCCCCTCCAAAGTCTTGAAATTCCCCTCCTCCACCTCGTTCGCTATCCTCCTCTTCGCCTTTATTATCTCACCAGCTTTTTTAGCCCCTATGCTCGATATTTCCTTCAACTTCTTCTCGTCGGCAAGCTCTAGGAACTTGAGCAGTCTATCCTTGAAGACCTTGGGATAGCCCCTCTTCAGTTTCAAGCGATCGTCGTTGGGTATGACGCTACCGCTTATATAGTCGAGTATATAGCCTCGCTCAGTGCTTCCAATACACATTAGGTCTTCGTCAAATATTCGAACATGGTAGCCTCTGCCCGAGTAGACGTATCTTATCTCTTTTACGCCGAGGTCTCCCTCTAATGCATCTGTAATCAGGAAGAGGAATTCCTTTGCATCCTCCAAGCAAGTGCTGCATACGTTTCCAGCCTCGCAGGTGCAGCGCCTCATGGGCAGGTCCTTCGCGTCTATGTCGAAGACGAGCTCTGCGTTGAGCCAACCCTCCCTGTTGTGGGGTCTTTCGTAGAAGGAGATGCTGCTGTAAGCGGCGTAGGGATAGCGCAACTCTAGGAACTTCTCCAGTTGGTCGAGGCTGTAGATCTGGTTGTATCTGTCGCTAGGTCCTGTGCCGTCGTGGTCGAAACCGAACTCTCTATTTTCGATAGCTGTAGTGATGAAGTCCGGTATGTCTTCTTTGCTCCATTCCTCGTTGTAGTATATCTTCCTCTCCTCTGGCGTTGCAGATGTGAACATAAATTAATCCTCCATCTCCTTAGCCCTGAGGTACCCCCTGGCTCGCTCAGTATACCTGTATCGATGGACCTCATTCCAGAAAGCCTTTGAGTGATTGGGATGCAGGAGATGCGCAAGCTCGTGGATGATGACATAGTCTCTGACCCATGCTGGCATCTTCATCAGCCTGTCAGAGATGCGGATGGTGCCTTTTTTATAGGTGCAGCTCCCGAAACGCGAGTTTTGGTTGGTAACGTACTTTATAGAGTTAATCTTGAGCCTTCCAGTGAAGTATTTGTAGTTCAAGTCACGGGCACGCTTAGCTAACGCATCATCGGTGTTGAGTTCACGCTTCCTCTTACGGCGCTGCATCCGCGTTACCATCTTATCCACCCACTTCTTCTCTTCTCCCCTTGATAGAGTACTAGGTAGATAGATCCAGAGTTCGCCTTTCACCAGCTTGGTGCCTACGGTCTTTTTCCTCCTTTTGCTCCGGATTATCCTGACTTTAACTGCTTGGCTGTCCAATTACCTTCACTCCCTCTAGCTAGCTGCCTATCTCTTTCATCGGGCGGTATCCCATGGCGTAGAATAAGTCCTCTAGATAGGGAGAGTAGAGCCTGTCTAGAGCCTGGTCAAGGGTTCTCCTCTTCTTAGCGTCGGCCTCGAGATCATATAGCTCTTGCAGGGTGAGATAGTACTCAACATAGAAGTCGCCTGGGAAATTCATTCTGAGGGTATTTAATGTGTGTACAGATGCATAGCGTACCCTGCCGTTGTTATCGCGTAGGGATTCCAATAGTAAATGGGCTATTTCGCCTGTCTTTAACACTGCGGCATCGCTTAACGTGATGACTCTCAGTGCGCGTAGGGCAGCGTATCGCATGCGCCAGTCAGGGTCTCTTGCAAGAATCAATAATTCGTCTAGGAGTCTTTGGAGGAGCCTTGTTGCACTACCGCTTTCTTTCTGCCCCCATTTTTCGGCAATATATCCTTGCCATGTCTCATGAACGAGTTCTATTCCCTGGTTTACCCCCTCTGTATTCCTGCTCTTCAGCTTCTTAAGGATCCATCTCAAGCGTTCGTTAGTAGTCATGTAGATACTCCTTACCGAATTTCTCAAGGCAACTGCATAGCTTTTCAGTCTTCTCCTCCATCACTAGCTCTCCTTATGTCCTTCACCAGGAAGTTCTTGAACTTAGAACCCAGTTCGGTTCCCATCACTTCATAAACGTTTCCAACCAGCTTTTCGATTCTCCCGAGCACCTCATCTTCGCCCATCTCCTTTGCCTCGTCGAGATTAAACCCGAGGACCCCCTCCGTCATCTCCTTGTTCAAGAGCAGGGCTTTGTACCCCTCACTGTACTCGAACCTCGCCTTTATCCTCAGGTCATAAAAACCCTCAACATCC
>JAZGAD010000053.1:0-91340 GCA_036444275.1 Hydrothermarchaeales archaeon (SeqCode) | reverse complement strand
AATTGCACTGTCAAATTTTCAGATGTGCCAGAACTAGGGGTGGAAGTCCAAAAGGCCCCGGTGATGGACGGGCTCGGAGAATATTTGAAGGACGTGATACCGGTAGACAAGAGACAGAAACCAGTAGATGTAGCATCAATACTGGAAAAAAGCGAGGCGGATGTCCTGATAAACTATCTACCCGTAGGAAGTGCAAAGGCAACAAGATACTATGCTCAAGCTGCCATTGACGCCAGCTGCGGCTTTGTGAATTGCATTCCAGAATTCATTGCCTCAGATCCGCTTTGGGCAGATAAATTTACGAGGGCCGGGCTTCCGGTTGCTGGTGACGATATTAAAAGTCAGGTTGGTGCTACTATCCTCCATAGGACACTGGTCCAGCTTTTGGAGGATCGAGGTGTAAAACTTGAGAGGACTTATCAACTTAATATCGGTGGGAATACAGACTTTCAGAATATGCTTCAGAGTTCGAGGCTGGAGTCTAAGCGGATCTCTAAGACTGAGGCTGTGACGTCGGTATTGGACTATGAAGTGCCTACTCGGATAGGTCCGAGTGATTATGTATCCTTCTTGAAAGATAACAAGCAGGCGTTTATTCATCTTGAGGGGAAGAAGTTTGGGGATGTACCTCTCACGATAGATGTTAAGCTGTCGGTGGAGGACTCGCCTAATAGTGCTGGGGTGGCGGTTGATGCCGTAAGGGCTACGAAGCTTGCTATGGACAGGGGTATTGGTGGTCCCTTAAACGGGGTTTCTGCTTACTTTTTTAAGCATCCTCCAGTTCAGTATCCAGATGCTGTTGCGAAGCAGTTGGTGGAGGAGTTCATCCTGGAGAACAGCGCTCCATCTGGGGAAGCAAGGGAGATCGTCCCTGAGATGGGGGTACCTGAAGAGGAACAGGGATGGGCAAAATGAAGGCAGTGATTCTGGCAGCTGGATATGGAAGTAGGCTGAGACCCCTCACGAATGAGATTCCCAAGCTCCTCGTACCCCTCGGTGGTGTCCCGCTAATTGAGAGGAATGTACTATCAGCGAAGGAAGCCGGGATAAAGGAGTTTTTAGTGGTCCTCGGATATTTAGGAGACAGATTAAAAGAGGAGTTAGGCGATGGAAAAAAGCATGGAGTGAAGATCGAATACGTGGAAAACCGAGAATGGGAGAGGGCTAACGGTGTTTCCGTCTATAAAACCAGGAAGGTATTAAAAGAAAACTTCATCCTCTTAATGGGAGACCACATCTTTGATCCTCGAACGCTATCTGTTTTCAAAGACTATGAAATCGGTGCCAAGGAGTGCGCCCTCTGCGTTGATTATAACATTGGCCGCATCTTTGACAAAGATGGTGCCACTAAGGCGTGGGTGAAGGATGGAAGAATCAGAAGGATTGGGAAGGATTTGAAGAGATATAATGCCATAGATACTGGCATGTTTCTGTGCTCTCCCTATCTCTTTAAAGTTCTAGAAGAAAATATCAAGAAGGGCAGATATTCGTTGAGCGAAAGCATCCAGACCCTTGCCGAGCAGGGTCTCATGGAGGCCTATGACATTAAGGAATCCTTTTGGTGTGACTTGGACACAAAAGAAGACTTCGAAATGGCAGAATCCATCCTCCAAGATCTCTAATTCACTTCGTTCGTGAGGAAAAAATAATGTTCAACGGCGGAAAATGGGAGGACGAAAACGTAATTTTTCGAAAGTACGAATTAATTGGCGATAGAGTAAGGGAACAAGTTGCAAATATGGTTTTAAAACTTCCGATAAGCATAACACCAACTCAGATAACGATAGTTAATTTTATCTTAGGCATTTTATCTGCTATCAGTTTTGCTCTTTCCAATCTCTTGTTTGGGGCAATTCTCTATTATATCTCTGATGTACTTGATGGTGTGGATGGTATAATCGCGAGAAGAAGAGATATGTCAACCTCATATGGCGCATATCTTGATTCTTGTCTTGATAGATATGTGGATATGGCCATTATATTGGGAATATGTGTTTATTTATCCCGTATTGAATACATTTGGATTGTCGGTATTTTCGCAATAATTGGTAATTTCATGATAAGTTACACAACTCACAGAGCAGAAGCATTGGGAAAAGTTGTTTTATCGCCTCTTATCCCTTGGCATAGAAGAACTAGAATGCATGTTGTAGTTGTCGGAGCAATTCTGAACCAACTATTTTTTGCGCTCATAATCCTTGCATTAGTAGGTAACCTAAACGCATTGTGGAGAATGATGCCATGGATGCTTAAGGATTTCAATTCTGTTGATGAAAGAACCAAAAAGTTCTTGCCAAAGACCTCTCTAAGAAAGTTTCAGGCGGACAAGAGTGCCATCAAAAGAGAATGATGAAAATCTAAGGAAGATATATGAGCAATATTGGCTTCATGCAAGACATGTAGCGGAAGAACGACTTTACCAATATCTACATTTTGATAGTTGTCGGGATATTGATTTTTTTAAAAATTGATCAACCTTTGTTCATTCGCTTGGGAGTTATAATTTGTTTTGCTCCTCTCAGTTGTCAGTTTCTTAATGTGTCATTCACTAACAGTCCACTTCATTACATATTCTAGAACCGCAGAGTTGATTCAGATAAATGAGTGGAGTGCTTCCTATAGGCAATTCTATCCAAAAGACGGGAGACGATTAACAAGTGAATTACGCTCCACCTGAAGGTGGGAACGTCTTTTATGGTTAGCTCCAGAAGTCGTCTAGATTCCGCTACCCCTTTTTGTGGAGGCTAGCTTTGTAGTCTTTGCTTGCCTAGTGTTTGCCATGTCGTAATACCGGATCACTCCCTCTATTTTCTTATTCTAGAAACTTTTATAGTGTGAGAGGTGCTAGTTAAGGCAGGTGTTTGCCTTGGGAAAATGGGACAGCAAGAAGATCGTGGAGACTGCGAGGAAGGATTTCGAGAAGACCTGGCTCGATACAAAGGAACTCGTAGTCAAAGATAGGGCAAAGAAGCCCAAACGTAAGGGTAAGGGTAAAGGTAAGGGTAGAGGTACCTCCAACGTAGTCTATGATATCCTCCAGGGGTTGAGAGAAGCCTACATTGATATGGGCTTCGAGGAGGTCATAAACCCTGTTTTCATTGACGACAATGAGGTACACAAGCAGTTCGGCCCGGAAGCAGTTACTGTACTTGATAGGTGCTATTATCTAGGTGGTCTCCCAAGGCCGGATATAGGCATTTCAGATGAAAAGCTTAGGATATTACATGATAGGGACATCTCAGTCACTAAAGAGGAGTTGCAAGGCATTCTCCGCAGCTATAAGACCGGTGATATAGGCGGCGATGATCTAGTTTTCGAACTCTCAAGGGTTTTGAAGGTAAGCGACAGCGAGGCGACAGGCATACTGGATGAGGTGTTCCCTGAGTTCAAGAGCCTTAAACCTCGCTCATCGAAGCTAACGCTACGCTCCCACATGACCAGCGGCTGGTTCCTGACCCTAGAAGGGCTTTCGGGTAAGAAGGCTATGCCTATTCAGCTATTCTCCATAGACAGATGTTTCAGAAGAGAGCAGAAAGAAGACGCAGGCCATCTAAAGACCTATCACTCTGCTTCTTGTGTAATTCTCGACGAGGAGGTAGGCGTAGAAGATGGAGAAGAAGTCGCCAAGGGTTTGCTGTCCAGATTTGGATTTAAGAAGTTTAAATTCAAATTAGATGAGAAGAGGTCTAAATATTATGCCCCGGATACGCAGACAGAGGTCTATGCGTATAATCCAAAATCGAAGTGGATAGAGGTCGCAACTTTCGGTGTATACAGTCCAATTGCCCTCTCCAGGTACGGCATTGAATACCCTGTTATGAATCTAGGGTTGGGGGTAGAGAGGCTTGCCATGGTTCTCTATGGCCACGAGGATTTGAGGGAAGTGGTGTATCCCCAGTTCTACAGGGCGCTCTCTCTTACTGATAAGGAGATAGTGGGTATGATATCTCTTGAAGCCGTACCGAGGAGCGAAGAGGGCGGAAAAATAGCAGAGAATATCGTAGAAGCTGGAGTAAAGCATGCATCTTCTGTAGGGCCGTGTGAATTCCGGGTGTATAAGGGGAAACTCTTGGGTAAAAATGTAGAAGTTAAATTGCGGGAAGCAGAGACGGGTCAAAGACTCCTGGGTCCGGCTGCTCTTAACGAGGTCTATGTCTACGATGGTAATGTATACGGCATATCCAAGGAAAACGAAGAGGTAAAAGAGAAAGGCGTACCAACAGGTATCAAGTATCTAGATGCCTTTGCCAGTCTAGCGGCCAGCAGTATAGAGGAAGCTGTAGACGAGGGAAAGAATGAGGTGAGCGTCAGGGTTAAGGGGGTTAAGCTTCCCAGCGACATTAATCTGAGGATAGGTGAACCAGCGATGCGTTATATCACTGGTAGTAATAAGCGGATAGATGTTCGAGGGCCTGTCTTTTTGAGTGTCGCAGCTAGGATATTCTAGCATTCGTTCTATTATTCCATAATTTATCACTTGAGGCTTTAGACCTTGAGTTACGAAACCTTGAAATACGTCACTGTCGTTAAATATTATGGGCTAGACCGGGGAGCCAGGCGTTCCTTGTAACCCGAAATCGTCTATACGCGGGGGTTGAAGCCTAGAGGGCGATGTACTCTAACGAGCGACGGCCCGAGCCTAAGCGTTGAGGTCTCGTCCTGCAGGATCGACGGTACTGCAACTTCGATCGGAGGATCGCGGCAAAGCAATCTTACCTGTTGAAACCCGTCAGGCCCGGAAGGGAGCAGCGGTAGATGGGACGAACGATGCTTGTAGGGTAGCGGGGCTGAGTTCTAGGCACGGATCACTGTTTCTCGAGAGAGGCTTCCACCTCTGGGCGTGCCCATTTAAGTCGGGGTCGCCAAGCCTGGTATGGCGTCAGCCTGCTAAGCTGATGTGCGAAAGCACGCGTGGGTTCAAATCCCACCCCCGACGCTATACTCATTCTTCTGGGACTAGCGGGGAGTTTTTAAACACTGAATTAACAGAGTTTGCCAAAGAGGAAGCTAATTCAAAAAATACTTGTAAAGAGTTAAAGAATAGCTGTAAAAAGTTAAACAATAATTGGAAAAAACGCTTTGAAAGTTACTTGCGGGTCAAGGCGAATCTATCCTACTTGGAAAATCCACAGACATAAAGTCTGATTTAAACTATAGAAAACGCGCCGCGCGAAAAACAAGTTATGTTCGAAATTTCACTTCAGCCAATTTTGCCTGTATAGTTCTTATTAATAGTCTAGAATATAAGTTTACCGGTACTGGGGGATAAAAATACTAAAGAACTTTAGGACGCAGCACTACTGGGAGTAGGATTACATTCGTGCCATAATGGACAGCTAACGTTACATAAGAAATCTTCGCACTTGTGCAGAGAGTGTAAATCCTTAGTTTGTTCGGCATTCTCGGTGGTATCAATTACTCTCCGGATAATTTTTAGGAGTTGATCAACATTTTTGTAAGTTACTCTCCACACACGGCATAATTTGTCAATTTTTGGAAATACTGTGAAAATGTAACCTGTGTTTTTACCATATGTAGCGCAGACAATGCCTAGCTCTGCAATATTATAAGGTGCAGGTTTAAGTGTATATGCTTGGTCTTTAATTGCGCTTATTTTTTTGAGATACGGTATAATTTCACCATCTGGCTTACCTGATTTTCTTAATTTAGCCCATCTGAAAGCGATATGTACTCGTTCTTCGAGTTGAGAATCGATAACTTCCTTTTTTTCTTCAGGGTTTAATTTAATGGGGAGCTTATTCATCGCAGCCCATAAACATGACTCATACATTTCATTTAAAGGGTCTTTTACCCATTTAGAATCCAATCCGGCGACTTTTTTCATGAAACCCTTTCTAGGGTTAATAATTTCAAAGGTGGTCATCGAAGAGGATGGTGAGGTTTTACACGCGTCCCTGGCGTCTTCTAACATCTTAGTAAATTCTGCATCTTCAGTAATTTCAACGGCTCTAACCAAAACCTTTGATGAAATGGGATCTAAATCTTTGCAAAAGCATTTATCAGAATCCCCATAATGACAGCCACTTCCATGGTACCTGCATTTACCTAAGTAAGAAGGATCTTCTTTTTCTAGGGCTTTGGTAAGTTCATTCATTCTATTTTTTATTAGTCCTTTTATTAATCCAGCTTCACGTGTAATTACCTTGAAACCTTTTAGATCATTAGGACTGGAATTCCCCATGAAAACAAGATAATTGCTATCATGCCCTAATGTATGGATGACTGAGTAAAATGCGAGCTGTTCAAGGTCTTGAGGATACAATGAAATTATCTCATCAGCCGTATCAGGAAGTTTTGTTTTAGTTTTTAATTCAATTACAGATTTTCCAAAACGATAATCTATGCTACCACGTACGCCATCAAGTCCTACCCATGCACCATCAACTTTCCCTTCTTCAACAGCAAAATTTGGAAGGGACCTAAACCAGTAGCTTGCAATCCTCTGAAGCTGTTTCCCTCGAGCGAGTCTTCGTGCTAGGGGCTTTGGTCTTTCTATTTCAGGGTGTTTCCTACTCCAATAGGACTGAGCGGGATTTATTAATTCGGTTAAATAGTAATAGTCCTTAGGCATAGAATGTTCTTTAAGTTGATCTTCCATAGCCGTAATTAAAAGGCCAGTTACGGAATCATCTGGGCTTGTTCCCGTATTAAATCCATAAATCTCATTTACTAGCCCCATAATACGTTACCCCATTGCCATAGCTTATTAGTCTAACGAAACTTAAATGTTTTTTGATATAAAATTGGAAGAGAATCTAGTCTATGAGATTGGCTAAATACCACTATTTATCTACTAAATACAAACAAAAAGGCATAATAGAGGGGATAAAAGTGAATAAATCTGAACAATTTTTATCCGAAGTTAAAAAATACACGAAAAACCAGCACCGGCCGGCGCAGCCTGCTAAGCTGATGTGTGAAAGCACGCGTAGGTTCAAATCCCACCCCCAACGCTCTCTATCTACGTCCAAAGTCTTAGGGTTTAATAGCTAGAGGTACCTCGGGAGAAGTGTTTAGACCAGGGTGAACTAAGAAAGTATTCTATCCGCATCGAGATTATGTCTTTGTCTTTTTTAGAGGGTATAACGAAGAATACTCTTGCAGTACCTCTTCTGTAACGGAGCACAAAAATCTCCCCAGGTGGCTGGAGTTCATCGTTAATTTGGGTTAACCTTTCTCTAATTTGTATTTCGGCAGCGCCTTTACGGCTTAAATGTTGGTAGATGACGAGACTCTGATTCCTAGGTATGTATTTGGTAAGTTCGTTGAAAAAGGTGTATTTGGCGCCTTTTTTCTCGTGCATTTTAACACTACTAACTTCTAGCCCATTGTCGGGGTCCACAAAAATAATGTTGCATACATTGGTTTTTTCTATAGCCTCATTTACCCATCTCCGCCTAAAGTCGATTCGTTCCTGTAATGGCTTATCATCAAAAGTTAAAAGTTCTTCATAGAAGACGGATTTTTTTGGTAGAACCTCGTATTCCCGTATTTTTGTAATGTCTCTCTCATCTCTCTGGACTATGGTTTTGAGTTTGTCGTATAGCTCCGGGTCGCAGCGTCTGAAGAATTCCTTTTTCTTATACGTATCCTCTAGATACCGTGTATGTTTTCCGTCAGCATTATGACTCTCATTAGGGACAAGATACCAAACTACACCTAGAGACAACTCTGAACCCAAATCCCTTTTAGCAGGTAAACATAACGCTCTTAAAAGACCATACTTCCCAAAATCCCCAACATCACCAACATAACGATTCTGCATACAAAGTCACCTAATGAATCCACTTATAAACAATATAAAACCCACTAAAATGAAAGTCCTCTATCTACAACCTAAAATATAGAAATCCTCAACAAAACCCCTTATACCCTTTGGAGTATGAGAGCGCCACGGTCTATGACCCACTTAACACGGTTGCCATTTTCTATTTCGAGGGTTTTCCTCAATCTTAATATAAACATAAACCCACCTAAATATCATGATAAAACATGATGAATCATAGTTAACTTTATATATCATGAACAACCATGATAGATACATGCACATAAAAGAGATAATGCATGATACAACAGTAGTAACTCCTGAGACCTCAGTCCTAGAGCTATCTAAGATGATGCGGGACAAGACCATCGGCTCTGTTTTGGTGCACGTAAGCGACCGCAAATACGGAATAATAACCGAGAGGGATGTTCTAAGCAAGGTAATTGCAGGAGGATTAGACCCAAGCTCAGCGAAAGCTAGCGATATCATGACCGAGCTACGTTATACCATAGACGCGAATGCCAGCATTCAAGAAGCAAGCGGGATCTTCAACAGCCAGCGTATTCGAAGACTCCCAGTAGTAGAAAATGGGAAAATCATAGGTATTATCACTACAAGAGACGTGGCAAAGAAATGGCAATATAACTACTTCACGACAAAACAAAGATATGCTGGAGCATCAAGAGTAAGGTGATACGATAGGTACCTGATCCTTAACAAGTAGATATCGACTGGAAATGCAAACCAGCTAATGGTTAGTGAAGACCAAAGTTAACCGGTTGTTAATTTAAAGATTAATATGAAGATACCGAGGGCGATCATTACATTCGTAAGCTTCAACCCTATGGTGAAGGCATAGAACAGCTTGGCCCTCTTTTCCGGGTCCTTCATTATCCTTTCAACTACGTCTTCCATTTTTTGATCTCCTCAGGTGAAAATCCCTCTGCCTTCAGCTTTAACATAGTTATCAGGTTTCTAATCTCCCTCGTCTTTTCTATGACATACCTCAAGACAGCTCCCATCCCCATGGACTGTTCCATATAGAGAGTCCTTCCAAACCTTATATAAAACTCGTCGAGCGCCCTTTCAAATGGACCAAGCCTCTTGATAGTCTCATAGCTGCTTATCTCATATTGACTGTATCCCTTTAAAGCGCTGCTCAATGGTTCATAGTACGCTGTGTTTTTCAATACTTCTATGCCGTCGGCGATGCTCTCTAGTTTGTAGAACGATGGCAGTTTGCCTTCTAACTCATAGCCATGTGGAATGAGGTATCCAGCTATATCGTCTACCTTAACCCCAGCTGCCTTTAGCCTCAAGATGGTTTTTATGTTTATTATGTCTATCTCGGTTCCAATCATCTTCTTCAGGAGCTCAATGTCTGGTCCCTTGAAAGACGAGGCCACCTCATATGCCCGTTCATACGCGAACCTATCCAAAGCAGTATTCAATGGCAGCAACAACCCAGTTTCCTCATATTTCGGCAGTATTTTTATTAAGAAGCCGTAAGGCGTTTCCTCCAAGTGCGACACCACATCCTCAACACTCTTCAGAGACGCCAAATCAGAATAGAAATGCTCCGTAAGCTCCAGGTTTATTGGAACAATGCTCTTAGTTATCTCTTCCTTTGGGAGCCCTGCATATACACCTGCAAGAATCGATTTTATATTCAAGGTCTCATACTTGCCCAGACAATAGAGGAATACCTCCTGCGCATCGCTCGGCAGGAACTTATGTATCTCCAGAAGAGTCTCTACTAGGTTCTTATTCAATGCCTGTTCAATTGATAATTCTTCGCTTATCTGAGAGACAAAGTCGTATACAGTACCGCTCAGTATATTAACTGCATCCTCTAGATTATCTGCCTCAGCAATAGATGCAAGCTGCTTCTCGCTAAGGAGAAAGCTCCGCCTAGCACTTACTCTGGCTACTGGATAGGCATATCTGTAGCCTACTGTTATTCCCTCCAAAGAGGAAAGCATCTTTTACCCTTCTATTCTAATTGGTTTACGGACTTATGTCATAGCGAAGAGGATGAGGATTGCTATCACGAATCCGTATACTGCTTGGGTCTCGACCATCGCTGCTAGTACTATAGCCTTTGGAAACATCTCTTCCTTCTCTGCCGTTGCACCTACCCCAGCAGCTGCAACCTGGCCTTGGCCAACAGCTGAAAGTCCTCCTGCAAAGGCTATTGCTATACCTGCACCAAGCGCTCGCAAACCTATGTTTATGTCTACCACCATATATTCACCTCCTTAATCCTATTTTAGTATATTTTCTCTTTGCTTCAAATGGTAAGAATATCTTGCCCTTTGCTTCATAAAACATACCGAAGAATTCCAAGTAATGCAGACGCATAGCATGAATGAATGCGCCGAAAGCGTTTATTACAAGATTAAATACGTGCCCAACCACAAGGAGCAGTATTGCAAGGATCACACCCAGCGTAGATTTGCCTAGCATCTCGCTCATGATATTCACCGCCATAGCGACACCCGTAGTGGCTAGACCTAGGGCTAAGAGGCGCGCATATGAGAGGACAGCACCGAAGAAGGATGGTATGCGCATAACGCCTAGCACGCCATCGCCTTTTATCAATATGAGTATGGATCCACCTATAAATAATAAGCCAAGATTAAAAGTAGGTAAATACCTAGCTTTAGATAGTAATATTAGAATGCATCCGATCTCTAATGTGAGTATCCATATATGTTCATATAAGAGCTTTTCGTATGCCTTTATTTCCAGTTTTCTCTTAATCCCCATGGCGAGGCCGATATTGAGGTGAAGCATGCCTACTATTATAGCTAAGATGAGTGCGACCTCGGCTTTTACAAGCATATCGAAGACCCCGAACTGAAATCCAAAAAACCTCTGAAAGAAGTCGCCGAATATGCTTCCAAACAATATCCCCAAGACAATTGTAAAGACTGAAGAGATCAGCAATATCATGCTTATATCCCTTAGCGCACCTGTAAAATGGGTGTACAAGAAGAAGGAAAGTGCCAGCAACATAATACCGTAGGCCGCATCCGTTAGCATAATCCCGAAGAATAATGGGAACCACAGCGCCATCATAAATGTAGGATCCATCTCAGTATAGGAGGGCATGCCGAAGGTCTTTGTCAGTATCTCAAACGGCTTTACAAAGCCTGGATTGTCTAGCAGAACAGGTATAGCTTCCTCGGGCTCTGTGGGCTCCTCTAATCTGATGATAGCATATCCCTTTGTTCGCTCCTGCAGAGCCTCCAGTAGCGCCTTAGATTTTTTCTCTGGAGCAAAACCCTCAACTACAAATGTCCTAGTTGTCTTGGCAAATCTCTTCGTGATTCCTGCCCGCTCCCCCTCGATTTGAAGCAGTTCCTTTAGGACCAAAAGTTTCTGTAGATTCTCATCTGACAGCTTTTCCAGTTTAGAGACAAGATCTCCCCGTCTATCCTCACGGTCAGATATCTTTTTTGTGTATTCCTCTATGATTTCCCTAGGCGTTCCATCTTCCTTTGGAAGCGTGAACTCTTCAAAGCCATATCCTTTCAAGGTCTCATAAATCCTAGTTTTATCCGCCTTTAAACCAGCTACAACAACAGGGCTTCTTCTTTCCTTTCTTTCCGATAGAAGCAGGGTATCCAGTGATTTAAGCTCGGTAGCAAGAGCATCTAACACTTCAGTGGATACTTCACCGCAGGCTACGAATAGATACGTGGACTCTCCCACATAGCGCAGGTTGAAGTCGAACTCCTTAAACTTGTCGAGTGTCTCTATTGCAGAGGAATATTCCTCTATATCCCTATCGATCCCTGCCAACGAATCCTCTAGGGTTTTAACTGACCCCTCAACCTCTTCCAGCATACTTATAGACTCAGATCTGAGCTTGGCTATGTCTTCTATATCTATGGGTTCCTCGGGCTCTGCAAAGAGGCCATGGGGCTTCTTCTTTATATGCTCGAGGGTCTCTAAAAGTCTGTTCGTCCGGGTTAAAAGTGGTAGGATGTCCGCTACCCTCTCATCGGCTTTTGCAGGAGAAACCAAGGACCCCTCTTCGATCTCTTCGGTGATATCCTTTATCTCCAGAGTACCCAGCTCATGAAGTTCCGCTATCAGAGAATCTTTATAATCATCGAGCACCACTGCAGTAACTTTAGTCATTTTCGCTGGCAAGAACATGATGCTCCTTTTATTAATGACGGCCTCTATTTATATTTTGCTTTTTCCGCCTTAATCGTTCATAATTTATTATTAAATATGTCATTATTTATCATTAAATATATATATTAGATAAGACAAATAATATTTGGGTGTGGAAGAATGGGTGTGGAAGAAAAATATTGTAAATATTGTACCTTTTTTGCATTGAGTAGTGAGGGACTAGATGAAGACAGGTGCAGAAGGCATAACAAGATGCTCACTCGCGAAGAGATGCTGAATCCGACGGTGTGCCTGGACTACGTTTTACGGGCGGAAGGTGATGTAGAGCGTTACATGCCTGAGAGAAAAGTCAGATCCACACAGGAATTCACAAAGTATACGGTCGCAGCAACCCTCCTAGTCCTCGTGGGAATTGCTGTGCTTTATTTCTTCACTAAAGCTTGAACATTAGTGATGAGGACTGATTTTACTTGACTAGTCCGAGTCAGGTCACTTTGATACTGCTGGTTCTTCATACATTCCCAGCGCTTTTAATATCTTCATATAAGAATTTGGCTCGAAGAACATCAAAAATTCTCCACCAAGTATCTCTTGAGGCGTAGCGAATTCGGTCTCAATGATCAGCGCATGCTCCACAGTTTGACTTAGATCTATCAGCAGGAGGTCTAACACTGCCCCAACCATATCATAGGCCATATATGGGACAGAGGGTACGATGTTGAGTCCCATAAACGCACTCAATGCAGTCATATATGACCCCGATAGTATGTTCCCCAGTTCCATGATGGCGGACTTATTTTCCTCGTTCATTACATCCAGTGGGTCATCTTCCTTTCCCAACATCAGATTAGCTAAATACAAAGCCTGGTCCTTCTTGAATGTCAATAAGGCAGTGCCCCTTATGTCCCCAAGAAGCCTTAGGTATATACCCACGATCAGTGTTTCCATTCCTCCAACCACCTCAGGGATCTTCTCCACTTCCACCAACGCTGTCAGGGGGACCTTTACGTAGACCTTTTTACCGATCATCTGTGCCAGTGCAGTTGATGCATGGCCAGCCCCTATATTCCCAACCTCCCTAAGCGCGTCTAGCTGCGCTTCACTTAATTTAACAACTTCCATTATCTACCACCTCCACTCTACTCGAATATACTAGCACACCGTTTGGCTTATATTTTGTTCTTATAACAGAATAGATACATCGCCCTTTATACCCGCCTGAGTATAAAATCACCGCGTTCAACGAATACTTCTAACTCGCCTCCCTTTCTCTACCCTCAAAGCCCTGGCTATTACTTTTGGCAAGACAGTGCAATCCATAGTTGCGTGTATTCTTTTTCCTTCGATTTGACCTGCCGTTGCTGGACTTTAATCTTTAGCCTAATCTTTAGCCTAGACTGTTTATAGGACAAAATTAGTATATAAATATTGCTGTCGGTAAATAGGCGCTGGTACCGGTGTGTCGTATCACTCAAAAAACATGAACGTAATATGACCGGACTTAATAGCGGGGGGTCGATTTGAACGACCGATCTCCGGGTTATGAGCCCGGCGGGATTGACCTGGCTACCCCACCCCGCTGTGGTAGGGATTTTTCTAGATTCTATTCGTGTTATTTATGTCTTCCTATTTTAAAAATCTATTTATGCTTATGAAACCATCAGGACTCATGCGGCACGTGAGACACGCTACTTTGCTCTTTCTCTCGGGGGGAATTGTAGGTGCCATACTGGGATATTTTGGAGAGACCACTCCTGCGTTCCTCAGCTGGAAATTCTCTCTTCTGGAGCTAAACAGGGGTATACTTGCGCTGATAGCGAATAACCTAGTTGCAGCCTTTATAACTGCTCTTGGGCCTTTCATCGTGGCAAAAGTCTTCAGGATAACTAGCGCTGACTCTGAGGGAATAGCTTTTCTCTACATGATACCGACTCTAGTGCTGTTCCTCAATGGCTTCTCTACAGGCTATTTCATGGGCACACTTGTAACTAATGTAACTCTCTTCTTGATCCTGCTTTCTATCGTGCCACACGGCATCTTCGAGATCCCGGCTATAATCCTTAGTGGGGCCATAGGCCTCAGGAACATAGAAGAAGTGGATAGCGCTAAATTTGTTGGTAGAAGCTTACTCTTCTTAGTAATATTCCTGATACTGCTGGGAGGCTACGTAGAGGGGAACGTTACCTCACATTTGTCTTCCCTTAGTACGCCCATAGAGATAATCACATTAGAAGGCCAAAAGGAAGTTAGCGCTGGAGTTGAATTCCCGGTTTCCATCGTTGTAAAGAACCACGGCATAAAGCAGGGGGAGTATTACCTATCTATCTCTGCTTCAAGTGGTGAAAGGAGCTACAACGAACTATCTTTGGAGCTTGGAACCACAATCAGCGAGAGAACATTTACCATCTACAGCCCTGGCCTCCAGAACTACACTGTAGCGGTGATAAGAGAAGGAGGAGTAGTAACGCAACGGAAATCGTCGATCCAAGTGAAAGAACCAAATGTAGAGATTACAGGCACTTTTGTGCCAGAACTGTTCGCTGGAGAGGATACGGTCATTGAAATCTCTATAGAGAACCACGATGATGTGAAAAGGGATGCTATATTAGTTTTCTCTAGCAGCACTGGTGCAATTAACCAAAGATCGATGTCTCTTGAGGCTGGCGAGAACCTCACTTATGAGTATTCGACTGAGATAGGACAGCCAGGGAAGAGAAGGTTCGAAATAGCATTGGTGTGAAGGGGTTTACTGCTCTCCAGTATCACTAAAGAAGCAGAGGTACGGGAACTTCGCATTTCTCCCAAGATTGTAAGCATAGACATTCCAAAGCTGAGAGTCAATAAGACCTCTGAGCTAGTCTTCACCATGGAAAATTCTGGATCAAAAGGCGGAGAGATATCTGTGTTAATCTTTGATACGGACATGCCACAGCTCCTCGATACTGAAGGGACTACTGGTATATTCCTGCGCAAGAGTCATCTCGGCAGCGGGATATGGGAGAAGAGCCAGCTCTATTTAGATGCAGGAGAAAAGAGGAACGTCTCCATATCCATAACACCTAAAAAGACTGGGAGATTGAGTCTAATGGTCTATGCCCTAAGAAAGGAAGTAATAAGCGATGCAAAGATTGCAAACGCTGAGGTGGAAAGTGGGTGAAGGGTTTTATAGGTCCGGGTTATTCTTTTCGTGCTTAATCTTTTTCTTTTTACTTGGTAATTTTACGAACTTTCAGTAGCGAGTGCAAAATGGTAGAACTCAAAAAGGTCTGCATAATAGCCAGCAAGGGAACCTTAGATATGGCGTATCCCCCCTTGATGATAGCCACTGGAGCAGCAGATATGGGGGCAGAGGTCCACTTGTTCTTCACCTTTTGGGGCATTAACATAATACTGAAGGACAAAGCAGAGAAGCTGGGGATATCTCCAGTTGGTAAGCCAGAGATGCCTATGCCTATGCCCAACATTCTATCGGTTTTGCCTGGGATGACGCCTTTGGCGACGAAGATGATGAAGGACCAGATAAAGAAGAGCGGGATCGCCAGCATACCAAAGCTGATAAAGATGGCACACAAAGCTGGAGTGCACTTCTACGCTTGTTCTCCAACTATGGGTATGATGAAAATCAAGAAAGAGGACTTAATTCCAGAGGTGGAGAAAATCTTGGGGGTAGCAGGCTTTCTGGATATAGCCGCCGACTCAAATATCACCCTGTTCATCTGATGTTCTATTTCTGATCTCAAACTCCGCCTAGAATGGATATGTAATCACCGCTATCTATCTGAATTTTTATGGCGTTAGTAGGGCACCTAGTTACACACATGCCACATAGTAGACAGAAGGATGGATCAAGAATTACTGCCTTCCTTCCCTGTTTTGTATCCTCGATCCTCCAGATTCTAGGCCCCTTTGGACAGACCTTCCTACAAACACCATCTCCATTGCACTTCTCTTCATCTACCTCAAGCTGCAACATATGAAACCCCTGAATAAGATTTAAGTAGTAGTAATGTTTTCCCAAATATATAAAAGGAGGAGAGCATGGCAAAGATCCTCGGACGAAGCCTAGTAGGGAGAAATGTTGTGAGCGATAGGGGCACGGTTATAGGTAAGCTTATAGATCTCTCCATCGAGACCATGGCTGGAAAAGTCATGATGCTTATAATCAAGCCCGGGAAGGATATAGACCCAAAATACTTTAGGCTGAATGAGCGCGGAGAGATTCTGATACCATTCACAGCAGTCAAGGCAGTAAAAGATGTCCTAATAATAAACGAGGGAGGCATTCCCCGGGCCTAGTAGTTAGACACTACACTAAATAAATTACGTAGTCTCTTCCTGTTTTTCCTGTGTTTTTTTCACTACCTTTACCTTAGTGATTCTCCTTCCCCGCATCCGTTCTACGGATAGTACTACGCCGTCGATTACAATCTTCTCACCAACAGCAGGGATCTTACCAAGTACGTTAAAGATTAGGCCTCCAACAGTGTCAAATTCTTCCTCTGATAACGCCATTTCTAAAGCCTCATTCAGATCTTTTAGGTTAAGCTTTGCGTCAATTATGGCGGTATTCTCATCCAGCTTCTGTACGGGTATCTCCTCCACGTCATATTCATCCATGATCTCCCCCACTATCTCTTCAACGATGTCTTCTACAGTAACTAAACCGGCCGTGCCACCATACTCATCCACCACTATCGCCAACTGTGTCTTTCGCTCCTTGAGTTCGCTCAGTAACTCGTCCAACTTTTTCGTCTCAGGAACATAGTATGCGGGCCTCATTATATCCTTCAATTGCTTTTTATCCTTGAGAGCTCGAAGGAGGTCTCTGGCGTGAACTATGCCTATAATGTTGTCTATTGTCTCCTCATATGTAGGTATCTTGGAGTGCCCGGATTGCAGCACCAAGTCCTGAGCTTCCTCCAGGGATGCATCTGTGTTGATTCCTACGATGTCGATTCTGGGCGCCATTATCTCCTTAGCCTCGGTATCCCCGAATTCAAATATTCCGTGGATCATTTCCTTCTCTTCAGTCTCTATGACACCTTCTTCCTCCCCTACCGATACCATCATCTTGATCTCCTCCTCGGTAAGAAGCATGCTGAAGCGTGGTTCGCCTCCAAGGCGTTTGACCAGGGGCGTAGTTATGAAGACTAGAGCCCTAACCACTGGATAGAGGAGCCCAACCAGGAGTCTTATGGGCCTCGCAATTAACAAGGATATCCTCTCGGCTTTTCCAGCAGCTATGGATTTCGGAGTCATCTCGCCGAAGACTAATACCAACAAGGTTATGGTGCCGGTTGCTATTCCAATTCCCCAGTTACTAAAAACTTTTATAGCGAGGGAAGTGGCGATAGCTGCTGCTGCGATGTTCACTATGTTGTTGCCCACAAGGATGGTGGCTAGGAGTCGATTAGGGTGCTTCAACAGCTCCTCCACTATACCAGCGTTTTTGTCTCCCTTCTCTGCCATATTCTTAATACGAATCCTATTCAACGACATCAGAGCAGTCTCTGAGCCTGAGAAAAAGGCAGACAGCAACAGCAGTACAACTAGAGATATTAGTCCAAAGAACAGCGAAATTGGCAACTTGTTTCTTTCCTCCCGACTACTTCTCCAAGGTATTATCTGTCTTTTTGAATATATAATCTTTGAGGATTAGGTCCCGATGTGGATAAGGTATATTAATACCCTCCTTTTGGAACCCATAGAATATTCGCTCATATACGTCTGAATTTTTTTTCTTAAGATAGTAAGGATTTTTGTACCAGACTCTGAGAACGAGCTCTATTCCACTGTCACCAAAACCCTGAATTAATACCTGGGGCGCTAGAACCTTCTCAACCCCCGATATCATGGATATTTCACCCCTCTTGATCACGCCGTCTACCTCCTTGGCAGCCTTTATCATTATCTGCATTGCCTTAGCCAAGTCAGACTCATACGATATCATAACCGGGAGCTCTCTCCGTGTGCGAAGCTCTTCAGCTGAATAGTTTATCAGATCCTTCTTAGCTATCTCTGTATTCGGTATGACAACGAGGTTACCATCAGTCGTAAGGATACGCGTCACCCTGAAGCCTATCTCCTTTACGAAGCCTGCGACCTTGAGACCTGTGATCTCTATGCGGTCACCTACCTCGAAAGGCCGATCGACAAGGATGAATAAACCTCCTAGATAACTAGAAACCATAGGGGCGATTATTATACCAATGATGACGCTGGAAGCGATTACAGCTGTAAAAAGAGGCGTTAAGTCTAGGCCGATGGTGGATAGAGCTATCATTAATGCAGTTGCAATGACAGCATATTTTATGCTCCTTAAAGTAAGGTCTATCATAGCAGGCCGCCTTATTGTCCTAGCTATCACAGGACCGGAATAGCGCACAGTCCACTTGGCGAGCCTTATACCCACTAGGAGGATGATAATTGCTACTATTAGGTTAGGAATGAACTCTACTACCTTCTCATATATCCTGAAAAGAACTGCCTCTGCAACCGCAGTCATCTTAGCTAAGAGTGTACTAATTACCATTATTGCACCACGATTACCTTGCAATCAGCTGCCTTTTTTATCTCGTCGGTGATTTTATAGCCACTCCAAAACTTTATAAATCTCCGCCACCTCGGAACCATGCTCTTTCCCATTATAACTGTATCGATTTTGCTAAGGGAAATCTTTTTCAGAATAGACTCATCTAGGAGGTAGCTGTTCTCTACAGAGTAGGTTACTTTAGGTAGAGCATTGACCTCTGGGACCTCTTCCTCCACTTCCCTCTGCAACATCCTCTTAGTAATTTTATTGTCCTCGTACAATAAGTTAATGTGGTATACTATCAGTACCGTGTCCGCCTCCGGAGCTGCTTCCAGAGCCTTCTTTAAAGTCCTTACACCCCGTTGGGTAATAGGGTACCTAAGAGGAACCAGAATCTTTCTCATATCCATCCCATCTAGAAAGAGCACTGCAAAACCGATTATAAACAGGAAGAGTTAACACAATCTGAAACCATCTTAGTGCAAAGTCTTCCTCGCCTTCCCTTTGTTCCATTATCCCATCATTTTCCTAACTTACTTGAGAATCACTCTACCAATACCGCGTTGATGATGCCATCCTGTCCAGGGCGGGATGTGATTTTTGCTTTTCCCAGCTCCGTCAATATCATAGCTCCCTTAGTGATTATGTTTCTTCTAGCGAAATGCGGATTGGCTGTATTCTCAACTACACTCAGGATTTTGGATCTTTTGCATTTTTTAGTCTTAGGGACCAAGACATTGGCTTCTTCTGCTAGCAGGACCCTGAACTTGAAGTCCCCACCTCTTGCCCTGATCTTTTTAACCCTCTTCTTACCTATGACGGGTTTAATCAGCTCACCCCCCATCTCGAATTTTTTCTTCTTCCTCTTACGTCGTAACCTGCCTCCAGTAATCTTCCTCTTGCTTTCCCCCTGTTGTACAGCCATTCTTTTTTCCTCCGTTTGTCAAAACAGCCTTAGTTGGAAGGGACGAGAATATAAAGCTTATGCACCCCGCCTCCTCCAGCCCCCAGCTATAGACCCTGGGCACCATATACCATAAGTTTTATCCCTCTTGAAGGCAAGCAACTGCTATGCCTAAAAAAAGAGTCACTTTTCCATCTCTAGAAGAGGCTTTAACGACAGTGCCTAAGATCCATGGTCATATCTGCACCGCTTCATATCTTGGAACGCGAATGGGCCTCTATGCAATGAAGCACCTTAAGTTAGATAGGAAGAAGGACCTTTGCGTCGGTGTAGAGATCCTGACCTGTGCAACTGATGGCATAGCGGCTGCAACACAGTGCAGCTTTGGGAGCGGCAGAGTAGTCTTCTTGGATCACGGAAAGTTCTCAGCCATCTTCTGCAACCGGCGTACTAAGGATGCTGTGAGGGTGAAATGCGTCGAAGAGATAGACGAAGAGCACATAGCATTCGGCACAAAACTGAATAAATTCTATCAAAGTCTAGAAGGTAAAGACATTGAACAGGCTGAAGCCGAACGGAGAAAGCTGGATGAAACAGAGGAAAGGCTGATAGAGAAGTGGAGCAAGATGAAGGATGAGGAACTCTTTGAAGTCAGCAAAGTTGAGGTAGACCCACGTAAACTCCAATATCCGTTGGAACAGCAGTATATACCCAACCCTATAACCTGTGATGAATGCGGGGATCTAGTTGAAAGGTCGAGAACTATAGAAAAGGCTGGGAAGCACATATGTAAGGCATGCTACGGATGGGGGTAGCTATGGAAATAGGGATGCGGAGGGGAAAACGGAGAGCTATTCACGTATTAGGGGAAGTCCACGATGCCTCCAAGGAGAAAGTTGAAGTTAAAAAACTCTACAGCGATGAATGGCTATGCTCAATCCACGGTGAACACGAAATTAAAGAAGGCCTAACTTGGGTAAGTATAGTGCCAACAGAAGGTGTAGCAAGGGGCGCTGTGCGCCTCATGGAACTGAAGAGGGGGAGAAAGGAATTATTGGCTTTGTTCGAGAGAGAGAAAGGGGGCAAATCGAAGAAGGTTGAGATTAAGCTTGACGATAGGGGCCGGGCAAAAAAGCTACGAGTCGGCGAGGAGTACTTCGTTGATCTTCTATCTAGAAAGGCTTTTTTTGAGAGATATGAACGCATGAGTATAGCTGTGGGGAAAGGCAAGAGGAGCGAACCGAATAGGATAGGTGAAGCGAGAATCGAAAATTTCCGTGAGATGATTGACGTTCAGAAGGGAACTAGTTTTGATGTTGCAACAGGTATCAAAGAGTATTTGAGAATCCTCTCAAAGGAAGGCTTCACTGCGCTCGGTAATATCTCTCCATCCATCTTGAGTAGGACACGAGATTGGTTGAAATCTGGCTCAGTTGGATGCATTGTCTATGATGCTGAGGCTGGTTTCCCGTTTAGGGATGGAAGCCTTGATCTTGTCGTCTGTGATGCCTTTTTGGAGTATGTATTGAAACCCTTGAAGGTTCTACAAGAGCTATCAAGGAAATTGAAGCGGGGCGGCAGACTCCTCCTATTGGAGCCATTGAAGCCTCTCTCTAATGTTGAGGAATTCTATCCCCAAGATCTATGGGAGGTCGCACTCTGGAGGCCCCTTCACGATCCATCTTTTAATGCTGAGATAGTGGAGGGCGTCCTAGAAAACATAGGATTTAAGGTTGAGGATAGGAGGAAAATGGAATTTGAGTATCCTATCTATAGGAATGAAAGATTTAGACAGGATGTAGTTAACTTCTCCTTCCCCTCTCAGAAGACTTTATAAGGAAAGATGAATGAAAGAAACTTGGAGGTTATTATGAGCTATAAGGTCGCTATACTTCTCGCGATAATGATCCTTTTCGGTAGCGGATGCGTTGGAGAAAAGCCAGAGGTGACTGAGACTCCAGTACCGACAACGCAACCTCCTATAGTCGCGCCCACTACTGCTCCTCCAGTTATCCCTACTACAACCTCTCCTCCAACTACAACCCCTCCACCTACAACCTCTCCTCCAACTACAACCCCTCCACCTACCCCTGCGAGTAAATTTCTCTCTGCCTCCACGGCCTTAAGTGATATCATACCAACCCCCGACACGGTTAAAGCTCTCAGCGACGCCGACTATGACTTCACTCTTAAGTTCCCAATTAAGACCAAGATCCTGGAAGAAGGCATAAAGGCCACCTATAAGAGTCCCACAGGTACTATCTATCTGTTGAAGTATACAAGCGCTGGAGACGCAGAGGATTTCTTCAATGCCATAGTAGAAAAGAGTTCTTGGAAAGGTACTCCCATGGTAGAAAGAACCCTAACAGTGGGAAGTAAGACCCTGACTGTTTATCATAAAATAGAATACAAGGAATACTTTGGCACCTTATTCAAGAGGGGATTATTCATCTACTATGTTACGATGGGCAAGGACGACTTCAACGCCGAACTATACATCAAGCAGAACATGGATTACCTCTTCGATGGAGAACCTCATCCTGAGATGCCTTCCCTCCCGCCTATCCTTGAAGGTTTTTCTTCCCCAGCCACATCTATAAACGATCTAGTACCAAAGGGAGCAGCCAAAATAGAATCCATGCCCAAAGCAGAATATGAATATACCCTCAAATATCCCCCAAAGACCTCGGGCTATGTAAAGGATATAACGGCTACCTATGAGTTGCCAATAGGGAAGATATATGTATCCAAATTTGATACAGTAGGTGATGCGGAGGCCTTCCTAGAGTTAGTTAAAGAGAAGTATTTGAGAGCAGGAAAGACGCCTGTAGAGAAAACCCTTGTCTACCAGGGTAGGTCCTTGCCAGTTATACATGAAATAGCGGGTAACGTCTATTATGGGACGCTAATCCACAAGGGGTTATTTGTATACAACACTCACATGGGTAACGATGACTTCGACGCCGACTATTATATCAGGCGGGAAATGGGATACCTCTTTGAGTAATAGAAAGTTTTTAATGGTATCTGCGGTAAAGCGGGAGGTATGGGAAGGTTTACATGGCCCAGTGATACTGGAAGGCTGGAGGCTGTTCTAGAAGTCCTAGGCTTTGCTGTAGGATTAACACTTGTCCAGATGATCGTTCTATACCTCTTGCTGGCTGTAGACCTCTTCGATAGATACAATGTCTTTCTGATATACCGGGCCTTCTTCGAGAGATTCCTCTTTGTCTTCAACGCTCTCTACTTCTTATTCGTAAATATCATGTATCGATTGTTTGGTGGGTCCTACCTACATGTCCCTGGCTTCAACAATGTATTTAAGTTGACCTTCTTCACCATCTTCTTAGTCAATTTAATCTACTTTGCAACGAGGGGAAGTGAGAAATGAAGCTCATTGACACTAAAGAAGGGAAGCTACTTGGGGTAAACTTCATAGACCTAGCCGTTCTTTTGGTGGTGACCTTCATAGCCTTTTCCTTTGCAAACCAGATCCTCGGAAAGGATTTGGTATTCGGCGGGGAGGAGATGTACAATGCCATCCAGACATACCAGAAGTTGAGTTCTAAGGGCTTTCTAGTAGAGGCAGAAATAACCGGTAAGTGGATCGTTGACGAAAGCGATTTTCACTCCAACGGTTTGATCCTGGCTGCGAGAGGTGGTAGCTTAACAGTCAAACTGAGGGATGGCAAGACAGTAGGTGTGGGTGGAAGCATGGGCTACCTAGAAGATATAGCTGCTTCGGATATAATCTTTCAGCCCTTGGACAACTATGTACTGAGCCTCTACATCGAGCCCATGGAATTCTCCAGCTATACCGAGCTTTTGGATTATCTCAACATAAAGAAGCAGGAACTCAAGGCAGACCATCTCCTTCTTACCACTGATATCTCATTTACAAGGCCTGTTGAGAGCACAAAGATGATCCATAACCAATTTGAGGAGCTATACCTAGTGAAATCCACACCGATCATACAAGGGGGTAATACGGAGGCGATCTTCAGGGTTAACCTAGCAGAACTCACAGAGTTGCAAAAATTAAAAATCGGGAGCGAAAAAGTGACTATTGGAAAGACCACGGTAGTAGCAGGCTACAGAAAGAAACCCAGTGGACTACCTCTTCAGGAAGAGTACCACATAGCCAGTGTTGAGGAACTCTTGTAGACTACATCAGAATCTAGAGGCATTTCATGCAATCGAACAAGTTTCTCTGAGGCGGTACCTTGAGAAGTATATTCCTCTCAGCTGTTTTTGATTCTTCTAGCTTTATTAAAAGATCCTTTGAAGATAGTATAACCCTACAGTGCATCCTAGCATTCCTTGATTTCTTGGAATCTGCATTCTCTAGATCCCTTGTTCGTAAGGTCCTACAACACCTTTCCAGCGTTTACCCGAAGAGGTTATGGTCGTATTTAGATAGGATTAATTCGAGGTTAGGGCGTGGTGTGATATCAGGGGGCGGAATCTTCAACCCTCTTCTTATATTTCCTCTTGTCTACCTCGGCTTCGTGGGAATAAGCAGCTATAGGCTCTCTAATCTGGCTTTGGCATCTATTGGTATTGGGATTGGCTTTTTCATGCTCGGTGCTGTGTTTTCGAAGATGGCCAAGTTTGGTGACATCTATCTGGATGCAAGCTCTAGGAGGATTGCTGTTTTCCTACTGGCGGTAGGGATTTCCTTCCTTGCCTTTGATCTATTATATGTTGGGTCCATCCCCCTATTGGATCCCTTAGCTAGGAGATACCTAAGCGTCACATACACAATGCTGGCCTCATTGACCGTGCCTGGGAGTATCTTGATGATATCCTTGATGGGGATACAATTTAGGCGGGGTAATATGACTCTAGGCGAGGCCAGAGTATATGCAGTGTTTGTCATGTTGGCAACCACCTTCCTCATGTCCCTCCTTGGCTATCGAACGCAGATGCTGGTTTCTCTATTGGGATGTGTGATAGCTATGTATCAAACTGAGATCATAGGTCCGGCTGAGATATTATTAGCATTTTTCGCTGCTATTTTCGGAATTTCATCGGTGGGCTATCTTAGAGCCTTACAAGAGGGCGGCTCTATAGCCTTTTTTGACATCATAGGGAAGAGGATCGGGCTTACCCTAAGCATCTACGACTGGTTAGTGAATAGGTTCTGGGTCTTTGGAGTTAACCACGGTTCTGTCGCCCTTGCAACGTTTTCCTCCTTTTTACCTATTCCAGGCTCAAGGTTCGGTCCCAGAACCATAGTCGCTAGAATATTTGGTATCAAGGGGATCTCCATGACCTCAACCCTCTTCGGCACAGTGGTGCTGGACTTTGGTATCCCTGGCATAGTAGTCTTTGCCTTTGCTTTTGGTATTGTAGTGGGCGCAGCCTATCAAGCAGTAAAGCAGACTAAAAGTGCATTGACAACAGCTGTGTTTTCACTATTCATGGCTTATACTCTTATAGGGATAGAAACGGGTTTAGTGGATTTCAATGTAGCCATGTTTTTCTTCGCTGGTATTGTGATTCTAATAAATTCCATAGAGAATAGGATACAGTGGATAACTCCAGAAGGATCTAGATAGCGAGTATATGGAACGGACCCGCCGGGATTCGAACCCGGGTTTAAGGCTCCGGAGGCCTCTGTCTTATCCAGGCTGGACTACGGGTCCTAAAAAGGGACTCTCGATATATTTGTGATATTTCCTACGCTTTAAAGATCTAGAGCCTCGGGCGGGATCCGAACCCGCGACCTCCTGCTTACCAAGCAGACGCTCTACCAAGCTGAGCTACCGAGGCATTTAGGGATTAAATAGTCCATTATTCTATTTAGTCTATTATATTTTTTAACGCATAGCATACTGTTAGAACGCTCTAATAAAAAGAAACTTGTAGATAGAGCATCATAGCAAACTAAGAATTGACACCGCTAGCACAACTATACCCGTATTAAAAAATAGGGAAAAATAGGAGATAGAAAAGACACCCTCTATCTCCTATAACATTCAGGCTCAGTGTATTCCGTGATCAAACTTGGTTGGCAACAAGTATTCCCATTCTTCTCCTTTGCTGTACTTGTCTGCGATCTCAAGGACTTTGACTGCGTACTCGAAGGCATATGGTATACCAGCCCCATTTGGCACAAAACCAGCCGCTATGGTTCCGACTGCGACGGCCTCAAATATCTCTGCTGTGGTAGCCCCTTCTTTTATAGCCGGTATAACATGAATCAGGCACCTTGGGGACATATTGGCCACGCCTATTGATGTAAACATCAGTTCCTTGGTCTTCTTCGACAGCGCTCCGTCCTTCCATAGACTGTTATAGAAATCCGCAAATGTCTTCCCGGCCTCAGGGTTCACCGTATTTATAATTTTAAACATCCGCGGCGTGAACCCCATCTTCTCTGCCATATACTTATTCGCTTCTTCTGCTTCCTCACCCATATCCTCTACCTCCTTTTTCCCTTTTAAAAATCCTGCCGGTTATCGGCAGTGGTGTTTCCCATCCCCATACTTTAATCAATTGGAGAATTATTTAATACTTTCGTTATATATGGAGTGTTTCAAAATTAGGATGATAAACTAAACATGAGTAGCTCGGAGGCATTTTGTATGGCGAAGGGCCGAGCTATTATCGTGAGCACGAAGCGGCGCATATAAATATCAATATGGCAGAAAACATAATACTCTCTGTATTTTGGGGTTGACTATGGAATACATGCGCTTATCCTGGAACGACATTCAAAAACAGTGTGAGTACCTAGCCAAGAATATCAGGGAGAATAAGGTAGAATTCGACATAATCGTGAGCATAGCACGGGGTGGCTGGGCCCCAGCGAGGATATTAAGCGATATCCTTGACAATGATGAGCTCTATACCGTCAGGGTAAAATTCTACGAGGACGTAGGTAAACCTAGGGAAAACCCCTTGATCTTACACCCGACGCAGTTCGACGTCACAGGCAAAAAGGTGTTGCTAGTTGATGATATTGCGGACACTGGTGCAAGTCTCCTGACTGTGATAAAACACCTAGAAGAAAGAAAGGCAGGAAATATATTCGTCGCTACCTTGGTCAAGAAACCTTCCTCAAAGTATACTCCTAACCTATATGCAATGGAGACCTCAGCCTGGGTGATATTTCCTTGGGAGGTAAGGGAGACTATCAGGAGCATCCTCAAGGGGAGGTCGAGAGGAGATGCATCAAAAGAGTTAAAAAAAGCGGGAATAAAGGAGGAAGAACTAGAACTATGAGAATATCTGTCATAGGAACCGGTTACGTGGGTTTGGTCACCGGCGCATGCTTCGCCAGCCGTGGAAACGAGGTTACCTGCGTGGATATAGACAAAGCGAGGGTAGAGAATATCAACAAGGGCATCCCTCCGATATACGAGAATGGACTACAGGAACTCTTATCACAATCCCTCAAAAAAGGGACGATTCACGCTACTGCGCATTTAGAGGAGATCATAAATACTGATATCTCCTTCATCTGCGTTGGCACGCCATCAGGTCTTTTGGGATATATAGATCTCAAATACGTGGAGGAGGTAGCGAAAGAAATAGGGAATTTACTAAAGGACAAGAAAGACTTCCACGTAGTCGTGGTGAAGAGCACCGTTGTACCTGGAACAACGGAATACATGGTGCAACCGCTATTGGAAAAGTGTTCTGGGAAAAAAAGTGGAGAGGATTTTGGGGTAGCGATGAATCCCGAATTTCTAAGAGAGGGTAAAGCTGTTCAAGATTTCATACATCCTGACAGGATTGTACTGGGCTGCACGGATCAACGGTCCCGTGATATGTTGATAGAACTATATAGCGACTTCGACAGCCAGATAATGAATACTCGCCCAAGCACTGCTGAGATGATTAAGTATGCTACGAATTCCTTCTTGGTGACCAAGATAAGCTTCATCAACGAAATAGGCAATATATGCAAGGAGCTGGGCATAGACGTCTACGAGGTTGCCAAGGGCTTGGGTATGGACTCAAGGATCTCCCCGAAGTTCCTTAACTCTGGTCTGGGATTCGGAGGATCGTGTTTTCCAAAAGATGTCAAGGCATTAGTGGGCAAAGCCCAAGAGGTCTACTATCGCCCCTCTCTGTTGAATGCTGCCCTAGAGATAAACGATGCCCAAGCATTGAGGATGGTGGAAATACTGGAAAAGAAGGCCGGACCTTTAAAGGGGATAGATACAGTAGTCCTGGGATTGGCATTTAAACCTGGTACTGATGACATGCGGGAGGCCCAATCCATAAAAGTTGTCCACAGCCTGTTGAGGAAAGGGGCAAAGGTCTATGTTACGGATCCTAAAGCTATGGAGGAGGCAAAGAAGATCTTTGGGGAGCACGAACGCCTCGTCTACTGCTCTTCGCCTGAGGAAGCTGTGAAGCATGGGAAATACGTGCTTATCGTTACTGAATGGGACGACTTCAGGAAGGAGAATTTGTATAAGGGGAAGATTGTGATAGATGGGCGGAGGATAGAGGAAGCAAAGATAGCTGACGACTACGAGGGTATATGTTGGTGAGGTTATGAAAGCGGTTATACCAGCAGGTGGTTTGGGAACGCGGTTTTTGCCTGCTACGAAGGCCCAGCCCAAGGAGATGCTACCGGTATACGATAAGCCTACCATTCAATATGTGGTGGAAGAAGCGGTAGCCTCTGGCATAGAGGACATCTTGATAATCACAGGCAGAGGAAAGCGAGCTATAGAGGACCACTTCGATAAGTCCGTAGAGCTAGAATTGGTCCTGAAGCAGAAGAACAAGAATGACTTTCTAAAGGAGATAGAGGATATCTCGGACCTAGCGAGCCTGCATTTTATTAGGCAGAAGGAGCAGTTGGGCCTTGGAGACGCTATATACTGCGCCAAGAAATACGTAGGCGGTGAGCCCTTCGCCGTCTTGTTAGGTGATACCATAACTATAGCTCCTGTACCATGCACCAAGCAGTTGGTAGAAGTATTCGATAGATACTCAACCTCTATTATAGCGGTTGAGCGGGTTAAGAGGGAGAAGATATCAAGCTATGGTATCATTGAGGCAAAGCCTATTGATGACATTTATAAAATTTTAGATCTAGTGGAGAAGCCCACTCCAGAAGAAGCGCCCTCTGATCTTGGGATAATTGGTAGGTACCTCCTTACCCCAGAGATTTTTGACTGCATAGAGCGAGTGGAGCCGGGAGTTGGTGGGGAGATCCAGCTTACAGATGCATTGCATCTTTTGAAGGATAAGCAGGAAATATATGCCTATGAGTTCAAGGGAAAGAGATACGACATAGGGAACAAACTGGACTGGCTTAAGAGTTCCATTGAGATAGCTTTAGATAACCCTGAGATACGGGAGGACTTAGAAGGATATTTAAACGAGTTGCTGAGTGAGAGTGGTCTTCAGTGATTGACGAGGATATCTCAGCGATAGTTGAAGCTTTAAATAAAGATAATCTTTCTTTCGAGGGTAGAAAGGTTCTAATTACAGGTGGAGCCGGCTTCCTCGGCTCTTGGATATGCAATGTGCTAGTAGAACATAATGCAAAAGTCACCTGTATAGATAACCTGGCCAGCGGTCGATCTAAGAACATTGCAGGTTTACGCGGGAAAGAGAACTTCGAGTTCATAGAGCATGATATCTCCCGGCCTATAGAACTGGATAAAAAATTTGATATTGTGATGCACCTTGCGAGCAGGGCATCTCCCTTTGAATTTGAAAAGCACCCAATACAGATTCTTAAGGCTAACACATTAGGGATATGGATAGCCTTGGGGATAGCTAAGAAGCATAGCGCACGCTTCCTGTACACATCTACCAGTGAAATCTACGGTGATGCTGACCCGAGGTTTATTCCGACATCGGAGAGCTACAATGGAAATGTGAACCCTGTAGGCCCAAGAAGCTGCTACGACGAGGCCAAGCGAGCTGGAGAGTCCTTCGTCAAAGCGTACGAGCTGCAACATGGGTTAGACACGCGAATAGTCAGGATCTTTAATACATATGGCCCCCTTATGCGGGCAGGGGACATCTACGGTAGAGCGGTACCTAGGTTCATCGACCAAGCACTCAAAGGTGAGCCTATAACAGTCTTCGGGAATGGTACGCAGACACGTTCCTTCACCTATGTCACCGACGAGGTGGAAGGCATCCTGAAGCTCGCGGCTATTGATGAGGCTGAAAGCGAAGTAGTAAATCTAGGGAGCGATAAAGAGACGAATATTTTGGATTTAGCTAAACTCATAAAAGAACTGACCAACTCCAGATCTGAGATAACATTCTATCCCTTGCCCAAGGACGATCCCAAGAGGCGGTGCCCAGATATAACTAAGGCGAAGAGGCTCTTGGACTGGAAGCCAAGGGTCCCGCTTAAAGAGGGGCTTAAAAGTACCATCGAGTGGTTTAAGTAGAGGCTTTCCTAATCATAACGCATGAAACGCGTCCTATGGTGGTTGCTCGCTGGTACTAGAGGGGGAGCGACTAGAGCTAGGATAATCATAGAATTGGAGAAGCGTCCTTATAATGCAAATCAGCTGGCAGATAGACTCAAATTAGACTATAAGACCGTGAGGCACCACCTGGATATCTTGGTGGATAATAAGATACTCACCACAGCTGGAGAAAAATACGGCACGCCTTATTTCCTAACGGAGGAGATGGAAGAGAACTTCGAACTCTTTCAAGAAATCTGGGAGAAAATTGGGAAAAAGTAATTAAAAGTATAAGGATAGGGAGAGACAATGATACACGAGATATATACAGCCATCTCAGTTGGGAATATAATCCTGCTTATAGCCCTTCTCTATGTCTTCGCTCAGAGCTACCGGGAGGTCAAGTCTAAATTCACCCTTGGATTGATAATCTTTGTCCTCATCTTTCTCTTGGACGCGGTGTTCTCTTGCCCTCTTCTTTACTCTGTTTTGGGTAGTATACAGCAGTGCCCTGTAGAGGGATTCCATGCAGCCGCCTCTGCATTCGAATTCATAGGCTTAGGGGTCCTCCTTTACCTGGTGGTGAAGTAGATTATTTATTTAGTATGGAGATGTTAAACAGGAGTTGAAGAAACATGAAACCCAAGAAGGTTATCAGTATAGCAGCCTTGGTGACTGTGATGTTATTCATATATTACTCTATTAACGCGTCCCCTTTAATTAGCGATGCAAACTACACATATATCAGCGGGCTAACGTGGTACAATACCTACGAGGCGGGCAAGAGCGTAGCAGAGATCGAGAACAAGCCCATATTGCTCTATGTCTGGGCTATGTGGTGCCGGTACTGCGAGAAACTGCACACCGAGGTATATCCTGATCCAGAGATCTATAGTTTACTGACGGAACATTTCGTCCTAGTCGCCGTGGACCTAGATACGAATAGGGGAGACGCAAATAAATTTGGAATTTCATATCCCCCCCATCTGCTCTTCCTTACGCGAGATGGAGATACTATAACAAGGATTCCGGGCTACGTATCAGTTGAGCAGTTGGCGCCTATCCTCAGGAGCATTGCAGAGGGACATCAAAGGCAGTTAGTATTTGGAGAATTACCCCATTCTTAGTGGAGGAAACCAGGTGGACATAGGAAGCACGATAACCCATATTATTGAATTAGACGTTGGAGACCATATTCTCTATGCCAGCATACCTGTTGGGGCCTTAGCACTTCTCCTTCTCCTGGCTGGGCAGAGATTCAAGGATAGATCCTTCGATAGGCCGGTGACGTGGCTGATCAGGGTATTCACTCTCCTTCTAGCGATCGATTACGCCCTGCTTACCTACTACTTCGTCACCACCAATTTCAGTATAAACTACGTCTGGGCATTCACCAGTAAAGGTTTACCCATCTATTACAAACTAGCTGGAACTCTGGCTGGACAGCAGGGGACAATGCTATTCTGGGCCTTCCTCATCGCTGTCGGTGGCCTGTGGCTGAGCGAGCGGAAGGGAGCTAACAAGGACTTCATAGACAAGACGTTGATAGTGGTCCTATTCATAGGCTTGTACTTCGTGTTCTTAACAAAGTTGGACTCCCCCTTCAAGACCATCTACAACCTTTACCCAGACCTACCTAAGACCTTTATACCAGAGGATGGCAATAGCCTCAACCCATTGTTAATTGACCCTTGGATGACTATTCACCCGATGCTCATGTTCATAGCCTATGCAGCTACAACCAATCCATTTGCAATTTCAGTGGTCTATCTATTCAAGTCCATTAGAGGGAAAGGAGAAGAAGGGCTGCGCCAGCTTCTACCCCACATCATGCTGTGGTGCCGGATATCCTGGCTCTTCCTAACGCTTGCGATAGCCGTCGGTGGCATATGGGCATACCAGGTGCTGGGCTGGGGCGGCTTCTGGGCATGGGACCCAGTAGAGACCGCTCCCCTCATACCGTGGCTCATACTAACAGGCGCGATGCATACCCTTGTTGAACACCGGCGAAACAAGAGGAGGTACGTGCTCCTAGCTCCAACCCTTGTCGCTATGACCTTCACTCTGGTGGTATACGCTACTTTAGTGACTAGGAGTGGCTTCTTTGAAAGCGTTCATGCTTTTGCGGCTGGAGGCGTTGGATTCTATCTTGTGGCTCTAACTATAATCGCGTTCGTCCTGCCTATTGGACTAGCAGTGATTAGATACCTAGTCGTAGAAGACGCTGAGGAAAGAATAGAGACTTCCTATATCACTAAGACCAATATCTTTTATCTATCAATTCTTATTTTTATTATTCTGACCGTCATATCCTTCTGGGGGGTAACCTTCCCGGCTCTGACTAAGCTCTTCACCGGTAAGAAGTATGGTGTGGGTCTGGCCTTTTTCAATATCTGGAGCTATCCCCTATTTATAGTCCTCTTACTCCTTGGAGGACTCTGCTTCAATTATAAGGCTTCTACCAAGAAGAAATGCCTCACTTACTTTACTTTCTTCTCAGCCTTAACTATCATCGCAGCTGTGTATCGTCCTAATGAGGCCTGGAACATAGTAGATTATTCTGCAATAATAAGCCCTGAGAAGCCCTTCTTTTATACCCTAGTTGGTTCTATCTCTGCCCTGAGCATATTCCCCCCCTCCATCTATTTGATCTACTCCATAGTTGAGAGGGGAATAGAGAGGCTGCGTAAACTCAAGGGCAGGAACTATAAGATCGTCGAACTGAGCGTAATAGTCATTCACGCTTCAATCGTCCTGATCTTTATTGGGGTAGTGTTTAGTTCGATGTTTGACTCTGGGTTCTCTATAACTGTCAATAAGGCCAGCAAGGGTGTAGTGTCACAGGTTCAGGGCACCCCCTACGGTGTGCAACTGATAAGCTACGACATCACAAAGCAATACGAAGATAGTAATGAGCAAAAGTTGCCGCCGGGTATGAGCATCTCGGAATTCTACGCCGACTTGGCTGTCCAGTTGAGAGATGACTACCTCATTCGGGGTGCTGTGGGCGAGGTGGTAAACACTGAGCACATCACCTACTTGAAGCTGGTGGAAGGTAATAGAGAGCTTTGGGTGGCTGTGGATAGAATAGATGCAGAAATACCAGTAGACACAAGGCTGGTGGCCAGCGGCTTCTTGATGGCGGATTTCAAAAGCGATACCCTGAACAAGACCTTTGATTTAGTCCTGTTCTCCAGTAATATTAGGAGCTACGAAGAGGAGGAAAAAGTCTTCTCCACCACGCAGGAGGTTAGACTGGTGGTCTACAAAGGTACAAGCAAGATAGGGGAAGGAGTAGCGAGGCTGATCCAGTATAAGAATGGCGATGCCAAGAAGGTGATGATAGACCGCGGTCTCTACGGCGATGTCTATGTGATATTCACTGGCTTCAGCGGTGACTCGATACCCCTTGATGTAAAGATAAAGCCCCTGATAAACCTTACGTGGCTAGGGGTAATTTTATTCGCGGTGAGCATAATTATGATAATCATCTTCGACCCGAGATATAAGATTAAATGATATCTAAACTAAATTCAGGTGATAGACGATGGCCACTCTCCCGGAACCCACGATGCTTCTGGCATTTGTTGCTGGAGTATTGACTATAGCTACCCCCTGCGTGATACCCATCTTACCTCCAATGCTCGCGGGTAGCGTTGGGCATAGGTTGAGGCCCCTCTTCATAGTCCTAGGAAGCTCCGTAACTTTCACCCTTATGGGCGGCTTATTCTCAGCTATAGGAATAGCCGTTGGAGCCGGGAGGGATACTCTTAGACTTATTTTCGTGGCCGTGATAATTGCCTTGGGTGCAGTTATGGTCGACGAGGATATCTACGACTTTTATGCCAGGTATTCATCTGCCCTCGTGAACAGATTCCACTCCTTATTCAGGAGGGGGCTCTCTGACTTTTATCAAAGGGATAAAATAGCCTATGAGTCCCACCCACTGGCTAGTGCTTTTCTCTTGGGTTTATCCCTTGGCATAGTATGGATTCCCTGTGTTGGGCCCATATTAGGGTCAGTTTTGGCGTTCGCCATTGTCCAAGGGAGTATGATACGAGGCTCACTACTGCTTCTCTCCTACTCTATTGGGTTAGGATTGCCTATGCTTGCCATCGCCTATGGCGGGAAGTATACTTCCAGCAAAATCGAGTGGGTCAAGCGTAATTCTCTTCTTATAAAAAAGCTCGCAGGCTGGGTGCTAATACTCACAGGTATCGCAATACTCTTCGGGGTGGATCGACTCGTACAGACGAGACTCCTACCATACTTCCCTGATTTAGAGAGCGAGCTGTTGCTGGGCAAGTAAGCTTAGTGAATTGGATACCCGGTATGCATGGAGGCAGGAATTGACCGAATACAAGTATATTGAACCAATATTCGTCGTAGCAGCTGCTCTGCTTTTAATCACTATCCCTTACTATACCCTGAACTATCAGCCACATAGAGATGCTGTGGCAATAAATGTCGTTGGTTATAACCCTTTTGGCTTGGAACCAGGGGTATGGTTGATCAACGAGGGGGGATGGAATTTTCGTGACACAAATAAGAAAAAGAATGAAATAGTAGTCACAGAAGGAGAGACTGTTACACTTTATATAACATCGGTTGACTTAGTTCATGGATTCTATCTGCCCTTTTACAATATATCTGAGATGATCTATCCTGGAAAGGTAAAAATAGTAAAATTTGTTGCAGATCATAGTGGAGAATTTCCTTTCCGCTGCAACGTCCGCTCCTGTGGATTTGGGCATCTTGAAATGAAAGGTAAATTGATCGTAGAGCCTAGGTGAAGATATGCTAACGAGACGCAGATTTCTTAAGACGCTTTTCGCCGCTGCCTCAATAAGCATGCTAAGAAGCGTGGATGTGCATGCTAAAGAAAATGTAAAGGAGATCCATGTAAAGCTCAAGAGATTCACGTTCACCCCTGAGGTTATCAGGGTGAACGAAGGCGACAGAGTCAGGCTTTACCTTGAGGGGATAGACCTTCAGCATGGATTCTACATAGACGGCTATGACATAGGCGAGGAAGTGGGACACATTGAGATCAAGGTATTGGAATTTGTCGCAGACAAGCCGGGAACCTTCAAGACGAGGTGCTCTGTAGTATGCGGCTCTTTGCACCCTTTCATGGTTGGGAAGCTCGTGGTTGAGCCGAATCACAGGTTCACAGTTTCTACCTTTCTTGCCTTCGGGGCTCCCTTTGCAACTCTTGCATACCTCTATTTGAAAGACGGAGGAAGAGATGACTGATCTCTTAGGATTTGGCATAATAAGAAGGCTAGCGAATTCCCGGCTATTTCGACCCATCCTCTTACTCGTGGCTCTTGCATTCTTCGAGATAGTTATACTAGCTGGTATTGTCGGGACCCCTGCCGGGAACAGAAACGCCTCTGTCGTGCTCATATGGATACTCTGGTTCTTCTTCCTCATGGTCCTCCTCATACCATTGGGTGGGCGTATCTGGTGCATGGTCTGCCCGATCACTGCACCTGCTGAGTGGCTGGGGAGGCTTTCAATAGTAAGGAAATCAGACAGAATAATCAATCTGGGATACAAATGGCCTAAGAGGTTAGACAATATCTGGCTTCAGAATCTAGGCTTTCTTGCTATTGCAACATTCAGCCCCTTGATACTGACAATGCCCGACGCTAGTGTAGTTGCACTTTTACTCTTCATGTTCTTGGCACTTACAGTTGACCTCTCATTCAAAAAAGGCAGGCCTGGTAAGATCTTCTGCAGATTCGTCTGTCCGCTAGGCGGATTCCTAGGATTATATTCGAATCTCGGTGTCCTCGGGATCAGGTCTAAGGATAAGGGCATATGTAAAAAATGCACATTGAAGACGTGCATGAAGGGGAACGAACGGGGATACGGATGCCCGTGGCTGATTTACCCGGGGGGTATGAAGAAAAACTCGTACTGCGGCATGTGCCTAGAATGCATAAAGAGTTGCGCTTATAACAATATGACAGTAAAAACTATCGGAGGAGGCCTTCTAGAAAAGAGGAGGCTTGACGAGGCTTTCAAGGGCTTCGTAATGCTCGGCTCTGTCATTGTCTACTCAGCAGCCTATTTTGGATGGTGGGCGGAACTGAAGGAGCTTATCAATTTCAGTGACGCTGTGTTTCTCTCAATGAAGCTGAACTGGAGTAATGTCTTTATATTTGCAGCCATACTCTCAGGGGTTTCCCTAGTAGTTCTGCCGGGTATGCAGCTTATCTTTGCATGGATCGCTAAAACAGTGGCTGGAGATAAAGGTACATCTCTTAACGACATATTCATAGGCTATTCCTACTCACTAGTTCCACTGGGCTTTATGGCGTGGGTAGGCTTCGTTATAGGGATGCTCATGATAAATGGTTCTTACATAGTTTCTGTTGTATCAGATCCCTTTGGATGGGGATGGAATATATTTGGCACAGCAAATTACTCGTGGAGGCCCTACTTCTCTGGCCTTGTGCCCTACGTACAGCTCCTCTCATTTTTGATCGGTGGCGTCTTGTCTACGCAGATAGTATGGAAGATATCTGTTGAGTACTTCAGAGAAAGGGCGCTCAAAGCAGCGCTGCCTATAACGATTTTCATCGGGTTTTTAACTTCAGTCTTCGTCTTTCTCTTCGTAATGCCTTAATACCTTTCTAGTTAACAGAATTGGGTGGAATTCTGGGAAAAGATTATTTGCTGAAGATAAATATATAAGACTGATTTTAGGTTGCATTCCCATGGCAAGGCGCAAAAGGGTCAAAGTTAAAAAAGACCGAGCAAAAAAGAAGTCAATATTCAAAACCTTGAAATCGAACAAGGTCGGCTTAGTTTTAATTGGGCTCTTCCTCTTCAGTTCGCTTGCATACGCTTTTTTGAGCGGTGGTTCCCCGAGTTTCAGGAAAAAGACCGTAGAGTCACCGCAGAGCACGCCTGTTAACCTGCCTAGCTATGCCTATACAAATGAGAAGATTCTGGATGGGTACACGAAAGCAGTTGAGATCCAGGACATACTACAGTGGATACCCTGCTACTGTGGATGCGGCGGACACAGTAATCACAAAAGCGTCAAGAACTGCTTCATTAAAGAAGATGGCAGCTTCGATGAGCACGCTAGCCAGTGCGAGATGTGCCTCGATATAGCCATAAGTTCCTACAGGTGGTGGACCGAGGGCGTGCCACTGAAGGAGATAAGGGAAAGGATCGATAGGGCCTACGGTGAATATCAAGAAGCAACTCCAACGCCCCAACTACCGAAGGAGATGGAAGATATGACCATTAGTGAGATGGCATCTGCACCTCAGCAGACTAGCGCCCCGATGACTGCTCCAATTGCGCAACCAGAGATATCCCAACTCTTTCTCAAGGAAGATTTTGACTCACTAAGCGATGGATTGAAGAAGACACCTTCAGGTATCTTTTGGGCCCGTTTTGTCAATGTGAAACGCGTGTTGAATACCTCTTTGGAGGAATATGCTTCATCTAGGGTTCAGCCTGATGCATTCTATGGGAGGAAGATCATCGGTATGTACTCAGCGGATTATCCTGATAACACGTGGATAGAGCTCCATGATCTAGGCTATAATGAATTTAACTTACAATCTAGGAATTCCATCGGCATAACGAATAAAGTCTCGGTTAGACCCTATATATACGGGCATACCAAGAACGTCAACCTCCTCATAGACTTCTTGGGCAATCCAGCTAGATACGGGAGCGCCTATGACACATTTGAGCCACTTGTAAAGAAGTTTGACGGGAATGTCGGGATCGCTGAGGTTTCCATTATAACCAGCCCTTTCTCTGACATGAGATATGTATCGCTAGACGCTATTGGTAATGAAACCGAGAGAGTTACCGCTTATAGGATCACGCAACCCGACTTTCTGCCCTTGGAGAGATATAAAGCCCTTCAAAGTTCGAGCTCTGAGAGAGGGTTCTCAGATTACGAAGTCCTTCAAGAAGAAAACTTATTCATAGTGCGAATAGTATCCTCGAACCTAACTGCGGTGCTATTAGAGGAGCCGTCAATGTAATACCCCCTCTAAGGTTAATACCACGTTCTTATAACGCTTCTGAGTTACCGTAATACTTTCACTCTATGCAGCTGAAGTAACAGATAGAAAGGAAAAGAGAAAGAAAAATGCTTAAGGACATCCTAAGTACTTGCCTCGGCATAGCGCAGGGGGAAACAGTATTGGTAGTAACAGATGCCGACATGCTTGGGGTTGCAGGGGAACTTGAGATGGCTGCGAAGGAACTTAGTAATGAAGTGATAACCATGCGGATGAAGCCTCGCTCAAGGCATGCAGAAGAACCCCCTCTCGCTGTCGCTAGAGCTATGGAAGCATCTGATGTTGTTCTTATTCCAACTAGCAAATCCCTTTCGCATACTGATGCAAGGAAACAGGCCTGTGATAAGGGAGCTAGAATCGCATCTATGCCCGGCATCACAATGAGTATGCTTAAAAGCGGTGGTTTAACAGCTGACTATAACTCAGTAAAGAAAATGTCAGAAGAGGTAGCGGGGATGCTGACTCAAGTTGCAGAGATTAGGATAAAAAGCGAGCAAGGTATGGATTTCAAGGCATCTATTAAGGGAAGGCGAGGATTAGCCGACACCGGGATATTCATAGAAAAAGGTGCCTTCGGAAACCTGCCTGCTGGAGAAGGCTTCATAGCGCCTTTAGAGGGAGAATCTAAGGGAACAGTCGTTTTTGATGGGTCCTTTGGCAGAACTGGTGTGTTAAGAGAGCCCATCAGGTTTTATGTAGAAAATGGGAGAGTGACTAAGAGCGATAGCCAGGAGCTTAAGGAATATTTAAAGTACGAGAACGCCGATAATATTGCAGAGATAGGCATAGGCACCAATCCAAAAGCGATGATAATAGGAAACATCTTAGAGGACGAGAAAGTCCTGGGCACTGCTCATGTAGCTCTGGGCGATAATCATACCTTCGGTGGCTTAAGCAAGGCTGAAGTGCACCTAGATGGGATAATAAGGAAGCCCAGTATATGGCTCGATGAGAGACAGATAATGCAGAAGGGGAGGCTCCTGATTTAATGTTTCCTGTCCTACTAAACTTAAAGGGAAAAAGTGTCGTAGTCTTCGGGGGAGGCAAAGTAGCTGAGAGGCGAGTGGCTAAGCTTTTGAAGGCGAACGCCAAAATACGAGTGGTAAGCAAGGAGTTCACTCATTCCCTAAAGAGACTCGCCGATAGAAATCGTGGTTTAGAATTGATAACCCTTACTTTGGATGCAGCTAATGCCAGGGAATTCATAAGGGGCTCAGATTTTGTCTTGATAGCGACTAACGACAAAGATTTAAATAATACTATAGAAAAAGAATCAAAAGCAGGTGGAAAATTGGTAAACCGCGCCGATGGACTGGCGGACTTCTCAATACCAGCAACCCTTGAGCTTGGGGATGCCATCATATCAATATCGACCAGTGGTAAGAGCCCTGCAGTGACTAAAGCCATAAAGAGAAGGATAAAGAAGGCGATCACTAAGGAGGATATCCTCCAAGTGGAACTCCAGGAGTTCGCTAGGAAAAGGCTTAAGAAGAGCATTAAGGACCAAGCAAAGAGGAAGGAGGTCCTCAGGGAAGCCCTGAATTCTCCGGAGATATTAAGGCTCCTAAAGAAGGGAGCTGTCGATAGGGCCAAGAAAGAGCTAGAGGAGACGTGTGATGCATACAATAAACATTAGAGTTACTCATCATAAGGCAGATATCCCCACTTTGGAAGCAATGAGCTTTCCAGACAATAGAAAGGCGATGCTTGATATTGCCGCACTTTCATCGGTAAAGGAATGCGTAGTTATCCAGACCTGCAATCGAGTTGAGATATTTGCCGCGGCAGAGGACGTGGATGTGGCCTATCATGAGATAATAGACTACATGATGACCGAGACCATGTCTAGGATGAAGCAGCAAAAGGCAACGACTGCCGCTAAAGTCCCTATAGATCAGTTGGTTGCGCATGTTATAAGCAAGGGCGCAAAATTCCATGATGTCCTTGAAGTAGAGTATCACGCAGCTGCGCTGCACCACCTGCTCAGGCTGACCTCTGGCTTGGAATCAATGATCGTAGGGGAGGACCAGATCCTAGGTCAGGTTAGAGATTCCTACCAATTGGCCTGGGCCTCTAATACCATCGGCCCCTTCTTTAAGAACATATTCAGTAAGGCTGTAAACGTGGGTAAACGCGTTCGAAAGGAGACAAAAATCAATAAGGGGGCTGTATCGATTGGAAGCGCAGCTGTAGAACTCGCGGAATCCGTCCTAGGCTCTTTGGAGGGGAAAAAAGTCCTTCTTATAGGCGCTGGAGAGATGGGCACTTTGGTTGCAAAGTCTTTGTCAGGATATAACCTAGACTCTGTGGTAGTGGCGAACCGAACATATGAGCGTGGATTAAGCTTAGCTAAGGAGCTAAATGGTAAGGTCATAAAGTTCAAGGAGGTAACCAAGGGTATAAAGAATGCTGATCTCGTGATAACTGCGACGGGGGCACCTAAAACCCTCTTAACAAAAGATCTTGTTCTAGAAGCTATACAAGGCAAAAAGAAAAATCTCATTATAATAGACGTTGCAATACCCAGAGATGCGGAGGAGGATGTAGGAGAAATCCAGGGTGTGAAGCTCTTCAATATTGACGGCTTAAGGGAAGTAGCTGAGAAGAATCGCCAAGCTCGGGGGAAAGAAGCAATAAGAGTAGAAGAGATATTAGAGGGGGAGCTGTCCCTACTTGAGAAGCAGTTGTATCACATTGATGTAGAAGGAATAGTGAAGGCCATTTTCGGAAGAGCGGAGCATATAAGACAAAAGGAGTTGGAAAAGGCTTCGAAAATGTTTGGAAATGGAATCAACGAAAAAGATAGAGAAATTCTAAACGATCTGACGAAGGTGATAATAAATAGGACTATGTCGCCCGTCGTTGACAACATACGGAAGGCCGCGGAGACAGGAGACGACGCTACTATTAAGTTAGCCGAGAAAGTGTTCTTGAAGGAACTCCACCATAAACATGCCTAGTTAGAGAGGATGCTATGTTCCCTACTAAAAGAATGAGGCGTCTGCGGAGGACCAAGAAGATACGGTCCATGGTCAGCGAGACCAAGCTGAACAGGGAGGACCTGGTTTTTCCACTCTTTATTCAAGAGGGATTAAAGGCGAAGGAAGAGATTCCCTCTATGCCTTTTCAATTTAGACTGCCCCTAAAGGAGGTGCGGGATGAAGCACTGGAGCTGGTAAGCCTGGGAATACCGGCTGTGCTTCTCTTCGGGATTCCTGAAAAGAAAGATGAAATGGGGAGTGAAGCATACAATCCAAAGGGTATAATCCAGGAGGCGGTGAGAAAAATCAAGGACGAGGTGGGTGACGACCTCGTTGTTATAACAGATGTCTGTCTCTGCGAGTACACTTCCCATGGGCACTGTGGTGTCGTAGAAGGTGAGGTAGTCCGCAATGATCCTACTTTGGAGCTATTGGCCAAGGAGGCATTAAGCCATGCTGAGGCTGGAGCAGACATTGTTGCCCCGAGTGATATGATGGATGGGCGTGTTGGAGCAATAAGGGAGGCGCTTGACGAAAACGGCTATGAAGAAACTATAATAATGTCTTATGCCGCTAAGTATGCCTCCTCCTTTTACGGTCCCTTCAGGGATGCTGTGGATTCAGCTCCTTCATTTGGTGATAGAAGTGCATATCAGATGGACTCACGGAACAGTGATGAAGCCCTCGAGGAGGTATATCTTGACCTGCAAGAGGGAGCAGATATCGTGATGGTAAAACCAGCTCTTGCCTATCTCGATGTCATACACAGAGTCAAAAAAGAATTCTTGGTGCCCACAGCAGCCTACAATGTGAGCGGCGAGTACTCTATGGTTAAAGCGGCATGCCGAGAGGGCCTTTTAGAAGAGAAGAAGCTTGTCATGGAGATCCTGACCGCCATAAAGAGGGCCGGGGCTGATATGATCCTGACCTACCATGCCAAGGACGTTGCGAAGTGGCTGGACGGGAAGTAATCTTCCAATTTGTATTTGTAAAGGGTTAAGGACAGATGTCACCATGCTGGATGTCCGCACGAGCTGTGGAAGAGTCCCATCTGACAAGGATTTTGATACCGTCTTTGGTTTGGTGGACAAGAGCGCCGCAAAATTTTTTGTGGCCGTCCTTAAAAAGGATATGAATCTGTTTGGCATACTAACAGACGAAAGAGTCATTGATGACGTTCTTGAAATCGGCATTAGGAGTATAGACGTTGATTCAAAGGAGTACTTTATCAGAGTACTATTGGACAAGGAATATCTTGACGAGCTCCATGGGAGGTATGAGCTGGATGTGTAAACTAAATCTTGGAGGTAATATGTGATGTTCAGGCTAAAATTCATAATTACCAACAGGATTAACAATGCGCTACTTGAGATTGAAAGGGCAAGGGGATTTCTCGACGCTGCTAAATTAAAAGAGGATTGGATAAAAGAGATGCAGAGCGAGGCCCTTATCCTTGAAGCCCATTATTCTACCCACATCGAAGGGACCCAGCTCACCCTGTCGCAGTCCCAAGCGATCCTCACAGGCAAACCTGTAAAAGGGGTAAGACCTGATGACCGTCAGGAACTCTTGAACTATAGGGACGCCATGGACTTTGTCTCAGACTATCTTGATAAAAAATCTGAGATTACCGAGGAGTTAATCAAAGAGATACATAGAATTCTGGTCAAGGATGTCAGGGGCGGAACCCTTGAACCTGGGAGATACAGGAAGGTACAAAATTATGTGGTCAATTCTTTGACGGGAGAGACGATCTATACCCCGCACCCTCCTGAGGAAGTTCCAAAACTGATGAAGGAATTTGTTGAACGGCTAAATAAGGAGACGGATATGTCACCTGTACTAGTGGCAGGGGTGGCTCAGCATCGATTTGTCGACATCCATCCATTTCTTGACGGGAATGGCAGAACTGCTCGGGTTCTCTGCACCCTTATCCTTTATCAGAATGGCTATGACTTCAAGAGGCTCTTCTCTCTGTCAGAGTATTACGATAAGAATCGAAGGGGATATTATGATGCCATCCAATCGGTGAGGGCGAAGGATATGGATATGACGGAATGGCTTGAGTATTTTGTTGAAGGGCTGAAAAACCAGATGCTTGATGTTAAGGATAAGGGTGAGGTGGCTATCAAAAAAGAGATTGTTGTGGAGAAAGCAGTTAAAGCAGGGCTTAACGATAGACAAAAAAAGGCGTTGGTTTACCTCATGGAAAATCCATACATCATCCGCTCTAAATATGTTGAGTTGTGTGGAGTATCTCAAAGGACTGCGAACTATGATTTAGCCCTCTTGGAACGGCTGGGATTTATAGAAAGGAGTGGAGTGGGAAGAGCAATAAAATATAGGATAACAGTGGGGTGATGATTTGCACGCAAATTGCACGCAAATTGCACGCAAGCATAAGCATAGTGGGACGAGGGCATCGCTGCGACAGTACTGTGACATTGAAAAGTGAGAGATAAAAATGACCGGAAAGCAAACCCCAATCGGATTCTTAGATTTCAAGGATACCCTTAAAGATGAAAAGAGGTTTTACCTCGAAGGCTGGGAGAGGATTCAAAAATACTATCAAATCGAGGATGAAGAACTAAGGTATAAGGAGACGGAGCTGAAAAAAGCGCCCCACGACCACATCAAAGATACCGCCAAATCCTTCATCGGCCTTGCCATATCTGAAAGCCAGGACCTAAAAAAGATGACAGATGCCTCTGACGTCCTCCTGGGAGTCGGGGTCGAGCTCTTCTTAAAATCGATGCTACTGAAAGAAGACCCCGAGAGGTTCATAAACGGAGTTAAAATCCGTGACGACTATGTCTACACGCCCTCCCTCAAGCAGTGCACCGGGATTGTAATGGACCTTCTGGGAAATGAGCTGGACAAAGATCAACTGGAGCGCCTTGAAGACATCCTGACCCTGATAAATACTAGGAGGAACGAATTAATCCACCTCCATTTCCACCAAGTGGGGCATTACGCAATCCCCTACCAAATACTCAACATCCTAGAATTCCTCTTTGGGAAATATTTCCGAGAAGAAGAGGAATTCGTAGAACGGCTTTCTGAATTGAAAGAAAAACATAGGGTAGTGGGCTCAGGCATGGACTTTAGACCTGTGGAGTTCCCTAAACTGGAGGAGGGTTGATCGGTATGGGAAAAAGAATGAAAAATAAAGTTAAAACTATCGAGGATCTGGAAAAAATTTACTATGGGCCAAATATAGACGGTAAGAATGTCTCAGCCGGAGAAATAAAAAACTACGAAGATTATACCCGGACAAGGTTCATATCTCCAGTTAAAGAAAAGGAAGTTCGGGACTTTTTTTCTCCAATTAGACAAGTAAAGAAATTATCGAGAGGCAGGGGTAAAACAAGCGATTACATAATAGAAAGTAGTAATATTGTCATTGAAGTAAGCTCTTTGAATACTGTTGTTGCTGGTGAGCAGGATAAGGACGGAAACATACCCATTAACTTACCGACTGGTGAGAAGGAATTTATTGAAAGGATAAACAGGGGGGTCGAGCACGCGGAGGAAAAGGAAGATAATGACGGACGCCACAGGATTGGTGTAATATTCTACGATCACGTGATATTAGCACTCCAAAGTAAGCTTGTAGACCAATTGTTCAAGCCGGATTTTATAAGAAAAACATATTTTCTCTCTAGCTCAGTAGATGCTCTGATTTTCTTGCCACCAAGGGTGGGAAGAGGTATTGAGATACCTAAGCCCGTTGGTTACGTAAAGAATGAAAGTTTAAGAAAACTGTTACGCAAAATCAAAGATCTTGAATTGAAACTTTTGGAGGATTAAAAGTCAAAATGAAACAAACCCCAATCGAAGAAATCCCGGAGGAGTGGGAAGTTGTAATGCTGAGTGATAAAAGTGTTGCAGATTTGATTATGGAGCAATCCCCTCCATCTTCAACATACAATAACAAAGGGATAGGTTTACCATTTTTGCAAGGTAAGGCCGAATTTGGAGAAATTCATCCTACACCTGTATCTTTCTGTTCTGAACCGGTAAAAATCGCTGAAAAAAGGCATAACGAGCGTTTTTGGAACATGATTTCAAGAAGATTTAATAGGTATCAAGAGAAAGAAAAGAACCTCCTTGTTTATTGGTTTTCGATTCAAAGGAATAATCATATTCGAGCTGCTGAACAAAGGTTATAGAATAAGAGAGGTATTATTGGACATACTCAGGGAGCTGGAGAGGCATGAATAAAAATAAATCGCAGATGCTTTTCGAAAAAGCGAAGCACTACCTCGTCGGAGGTGTCAATTCCCCTGTCAGAGCGATGAAGCCTTATCCATTTTTCACCACCCGCGGCGAGGGCTGCATGCTCTATGATGTCGATGGGAATAGCTATATCGATTACTGCCTCGCATATGGGCCGCTCATCCTAGGGCATGCGCATCCAAAAGTAATGGAGAAAGTCAAGTCCCAGCTCACGAATGGAAGCGCTTATGGCACGCCCACAGAGCTCGAGGTAGAACTCGCTAGGGAGGTGGTAGAGGCAGTGCCCAGTGCAGAGATGGTACGCTTTGTGAACACTGGCACCGAGGCAACAATGGCAGCTATCCGGCTTGCCAGAGGCTATACTAAACGGAAGAAGATCATTAAGTTCGAGGGAGCGTTCCATGGGGCACATGATTACGTCCTAGTCAAAGCTGGAAGCGGTGCCACCACCCATGGTGTACCAAATTCCTTGGGGATACCTGAGGAGACCACGAAAAACACTCTTTTAGCTCCATTTAATGATGAGGCGGCAGTAGAGAGGCTTTTGAAAAAAGAGGATGTAGCATGCATAATCTTGGAGCCGGTTATAGGGAACGCTGGATGCATACTGCCTAAAGAGGGCTACCTGCAGTTTTTGAGAGAGCTAGCCGAGGAGAGAGGTGTTCTGCTCATCTTTGACGAAGTGATAACAGGCTTCAGGCTCTCCTATGGCGGTGCTCAGGAATACTACGACGTATCCCCGGATATTACCACCCTGGGGAAGATTTTAGGAGGCGGATTCCCTCTGGGTGCGATAGCATCTAGCACAGAGATAATGAAGGAATTCTCACCTCTTGGCAAGGTGTACCAAGCCGGCACCTTCAACGGGAACCCCATCTCTATGGTAGCTGGGCTGGCCGCCCTAAGAGAGCTTAAAGACGGCAGGGTATATGAGAAGGTAAATTCCTATGCGGCTAGGCTCAGGAAAGGATTAGAAAGCATATCCAGTGACTGCAACCTGAAAACTAGGATTTGTGGTATAGCATCTATGTTCCAGATGTACTTCACTGACGAAGAAATCACAGACTACTCGACTGCGCTGAAGGCTGACAGGGAAGCGTTCCTCAAGTTTCAGAGGGGTATGCTCTTGAAGGGAGTATTTCTTCCACCTTCCCAGTACGAGTGCAACTTCATATCCCAAGCCCACGGCAATGCGGAATTGGAACACACATTAACAACTGCCGAAGAGGTGCTGAGGTCCCTTCGATGAAGCTTGTCATAGGTACAAGGGGCAGCAAGCTCGCACTAGCCCAAGTTGATTTTGTCTCGATGCTTTTGAAAGAGAGGTTCCCTGATCTAGAGTTTGAAAAAAGGATTATAAAGACAACTGGAGATAAAATCTCTGACGCGCCTCTCGCAAGAATAGGGGGAAAAGGGTTGTTTGTGAAGGAGATCGATGAGGCAGTAGCAAGGGGTGACGTGGACTTCGCTGTTCACAGCATGAAGGATGTCCCCACCGAGGTTCTGGAGGAGCTGGAGATAGCATGTGTACCGGAAAGGGAAGATGCTAGAGATGTTCTGATATCTAGAGATAAGCTGACGTTAGAGACTCTGCCCAGAGGCGCAGTAATAGGTACTAGCAGTTTAAGGAGGAAGGCCGAGGTGTTGAACTATCGAGGCGACCTCCAGGTGAAGGATATACGGGGAAACGTGGATACTCGGCTCAGGAAGCTCAGCTCTAGAGAATACGACGCTATTATCATGGCCAAGGCGGGATTAAAGAGGCTGGACTTAGAGGAAGTGATTTCTCAAGAACTTCCTTTGGATGTCTTCCTGCCTTCGATAGGGCAGGGAGCTATAGCTGTCGTCGCAAGGAGAGACTTTGAGGGGGAATATCTCTCTGCCATTAATCATATAGCGTCCATGCATAGGATCCAGGCTGAGAGAGCATTGTTGAAGCGCTTGGGCGGTGGGTGTCAAGTACCTATAGGGGCTATGACTCAAATAAATGGAAAACTCTTCCTTACGGCAGCGGTCTTTTCCCCTAATGGAGATAGGAAGATCGAAGCTATAGCCGACGGAAAAGCAGAGGATGCTGAGGAGATAGGTGTTACAGCTGCCGAGGAGCTTCTCAGGAAAGGGGCAGACGAGATCCTCGAAGAGGTCTATGGGTGACTTTGGAAGGTCGTCTTAACCCTCACATTTCTTGGATGTATAGTTCACCAACCCAAGTGGAGCCTCTGAGCCAGAGCTGTTGGAAGCCCCCGCTCGATTATTGCATCTGCCACTTCGTCTATATCATATTCCACTCTCCTGATCTCAACATCATTAATATCTAAGTCTAAGATAGCATATGCCGCACATGGGTCAAGATCCCTGGGTTGCCCAACACTCCCCGGGTTAAATAGGAGCTTGTCATCAAGCCTCTTTTGAAAAGGGGTATGAGTGTGACCAAGGGCCATGACATTCTTCTCAGTAGAGTCGAAGAAGCTGAGGAGAACCTCTAATGGGTAATCTGGATAGACGTATTCCTCCAGCTGGTTGCGTGGGCTACCATGAACTGCGTAGAATCCATCCTCGTATACCCTGGGCAATGTCTTTAGAAATTCCAGATTCTCATCTTTGAGCGCCTCTATGGTCCATTCTATAGCTCTAGCTGCGATTGGATTAAACCACGAGGTATCACCTGTAATGACCGCTTGGTCGTGGTTGCCGAGGATACAATGTATATGCTTCTTCCTAAACAACTCTACAACCTCGTTTGGAAAGGGATTATAACCCACTAGGTCCCCGCAACAGAATATTTCCATGCCGTCAATACCCTTTAACACCTCTTTCAAGGCTGGCATGTTGGAATGAATATCTGATAGCACTGCTATCTTCATCTCTATCCCCCTGCATATCCTACTTCAAATTCTAATTTTGACACTTTTTCTCGGACATTGTTGAGGCATGCTACTGCTGAGCACCCACTTGGGAGAAAGATATAAACTCCCATATCTCTCGATTAATCACAGAATAAAAAAGGATACCGGTGGTAGAAGTGCAGGAATTCAGGCTGAATAAGAAGGAAGCCCTTTTCCTGCTAGCACTCTTCTTCCTGGGCTTCTATCTTAGACTGGCGCCTAGACTTGCGATAGACTCACACCTCCTGACTTTCCAGGGGGACATATGGTACCGCCTCACCATGGCCCAGTACATCCAGGACTATGGCATCCTTCCTGAGCCAGATATTCGATACAGAGCATATGGCATGGTGCCCATGTGGTATCCCCCGCTTTCACCAATCCTGTTTGCCCTGACGAGCTCTATCTCGGGCTTGGATATACCCACGGTGAGCTCTAGATTGCTCCCTTTTATCGAGGCCTTAGCACCCCTATCCCTATTCTTCTTGGCTAGATACCTATATGGCTCGCATGTAGCTTTCATCTCCACTACTGCACTAGCACTTACACCGTCATTCATATTCTGGAGCGGAATCTCAGACCCACAGTCCTTCACACTCTTCCTCATTCCTCTACTGGTACTTGCGTGGCTAAAACACTCTAAGAAGCCTAGTAATCTAATAATCGCTGGCATGGGCATAGCCCTTGGAGTGAATTTCCTGATACACCTATCCTACTTCATAGAGATATTGATCCTTTTGATGGTGACTATAGCATTAGTTGCCGTGCATAAAGCAGGAAAGAAGTTGTTCCTAGATCTCGGCAAGGTAATCCTTATCTCCCAAGTGATAGCAGCGCCTTGGTGGCTCCCCAGAAACCTCTATTGGTGGTGGATAAAGGCCTTGGTGACGAGCAGCGGAATGTATCCTATGGAGCACCAGTTGCTAGACTATGGAGTATTTGCAGCTCTCCTTGGAATCGCATCCTACCTCTACCTCTTCAGAGACTGGAGAAAGCATAAGCACCTACTCCTTATCCTATGGGCGCTACCCATTTTTCTCGAAACCCAGAACGAGGTGATCCTCAACGCCTTTAATGCCACACACCTATCATGGAGCACTCTCGCGAAGCCTCTTGAGGGATTCAGATTCTATCCCTTCTTAGCCCAGCCACTCTCCCTGGCTATAGGTGTCTTCCTTTCCTCCAGCAGAAGAAAGATTACCCTCATTCTAGCAGCGGCTCTCTTGCTGGGTATGGGCTGGAACATCTATGACTACGGCTTAACCACAAGATTCCAGACCTCAGGCTTAACAGAGGCTGAATACGAGGCAGCACTCTGGTTCAGGAATAATTCCTCACCAAGTGATAGGATAATCGCTGATTACTACCGCTCCCAGATGTTCGCAGGTGTAACCGGTGGGAAGGCACTGCTAGGCGGTGTATTTCCACTGCGCAATGTCAACTATCTGTATATTAAAGCACCTGGGCAGGTGCAGAACGACCTCTTTATCCTTTACGATACATCCAATGCAGGAGTAGCAAGCAATATCGCCAAGCGCTATAACGCGACACATATCTTCTACTCAGACAACATGATGCGCTACGGCAACCTCTTATCATATTATAAGCCAGCCAGCGAGTACGGTGTAGATATCGATATAGAAAAATTCAACGGACAATTCTTCGAGACGGTATATGAAAAGCCCTCACCCTACGGCATAGTGAGGATAATAAGAGTGAAATGACTAATCTACCACATAGAATAATTGGTTAGATTAAGCCTGAGGCAGTACGACGTAGAAGACGCTACCCTTCTCATGGTCTCCTTTCACGCGGTTCTCCACCCAGATCTTGCCTCCATATGTATCAACGAGAGTCTTTGCTAGGTAGAGACCTATACCTGAACCTTTGACTTGCTTTTCCAGCCTTCTGAAGCGCTCGAAAATCTCTATCTTCATATCGTCAGGTACTCCTCGTCCCCTGTCTGTTACACCTATCCTCCACGCGTCCCCCATGTCTTCTACTTCTACGCCGATAACGACTTTTGAGTGAGGATCGTATTTGGCTGCATTATCCAGGAGATTCCAGAAGAGATCCTTAATTAAATCATCGGCGAGTACTACAGCCTTCTTTGGCTTGTAAGTGACTTCGACTTTATCACCGTAGGCAGCCTTTACACTTGTTATTGCCTCCTGCAAGACTGGTGAGAGCATCCTCCTTTGCAAAGCTTCTTTCCTAGTGTGTCTCACAAGTTGAAGCTTTTTCACGTCGTTTATGATCTCGGAGCTCCGCTTGACGGCCGCCAGAGATTTACTGATATATTCTTTCTCCTCTCCCTGTACTGAATCGCCCAGCAATTCTAGCATGCCTAGTGCCACAGTATTTGCGTTGTTGATGTCGTGGCTCATTAGATCTATGTAGAATTCAGCGTCGTCTTTGGCTTGAATTATAGATTGCTCTAACTTTTTCTTAGTAGTAACATCGTTGACCACATAGACGACTTGATAGACTTCGCCATCTGGATTCTTCATTGGAAGAGCCCTGCATTCATGGTATACTATATCATCGTCCGCCTCATGTTCATGAATCGATTCCACGCTCTTCCCGAACTCGAATGCTTGTTTAACAGAGCACGAAATGCAGAACTTGTGGAAATCTTCCTCTGAATAGCCATGAATAACCTTATAGCATTTCACCCCACTTATCTTCTCTTTTGGAAATGTTACATGCTTGGCAAAGACCTTGTTAAATCCCCCTATCTTAAGGTCTCTGTCAATGACACAGATCTGCTCTCCAATAGTGTCAATTACATTCTTAAGGTGCTTCTGTGCTTCCCTTAGCCTTGCCGTTCGTTCCTCGACCTTTTCCTCCAGCTTCTCTACGTACTCCCTGAGCTCATTTTCAAGTTTCTTCTTCTCAGTCATGTCAGTGACAACCGCGAAGCTACCTATATGTTTTTCGTCTTTGTCTAGGAGTGGAGTAGCATGCATCAACACTGGTAGTTGCCTCCTACTCTGGGTTGTGAATTCTATCTCATATACTGATGATTTCCCCTGTGCCCTTTTTTTAAGTTCCTTTTTCAAAATCCCCTGGTTCTCCTTATTGAACAGAGAAATAACATCCATACCCAGCATTTCTTCTACTTCGTATTCCATCATCTCTGCGAATTTCTTATTGCAAAAGGTCACCTTTCTCTCCTTATCCATCACGGCAATGCCATCGTCCATGGTCTCGATTAAAGTGCGGTATTTTTCCTCGGATTTTTTCTTCCCCTCCTCTAGTTTTTTCTCCTTCGTGATGTCACGTATTATCTCCATCACGCCAACAACCTCTCCATGCTCATTCTTTACTGGAACCCCTGTACTCTCGGTTATTAGCCCCCAGGAGTGTTCTCTGACATGGCTATGTATATCACCAGTATCCAGGACCTTCACAATATTGCAGGCATCACATATCCTCTCCTTCCCGCCTCTTGTGGGGTCATTTCTGTATTCTCCTACCACGTCGTAGCAGTGCTCCCCTTTGATCTCATTGGATTTGAGTCCAATCATGTCTTCCATGAAGCGATTAATCCGAATGTAACGCATATCATTATCCAGAAGGCCTATCCCTACATGAGCATTGTCGAATATCATCTCAAGCTCATCGCTTTTCTCCCTGAGCTTGCGCTCAACTTCCATTCTATGTTTGATGTCCTTCACGATCTCTACGACTTGGAGCACCTTGCCCTCGGAATCCTTTATGGGATAAGAAGTAAGCTCCATATATGTCGTGCTACCATTAGCGGTCTTTCCCGTATGGAATGCTGTTGCCGCTGGCTCCCCTGTAGCAAAGGTCGTCTCCACAGGGCAATCAGAACACACACTAGATCGGTTGTGAAAAACAGTGTAACAAGTCTTCCCCAAGAGCCCCTCCGTACGCACCTTCATAAGCTTGGTTAGAGCATCATTCACGAATATTATACGATAACTGGCATCAAGTACGACTATTCCTTCCCCTATGCTGTCAACCATTGCTCGAAGCAATAGCTTCCCTAGAGGTCTGCCCTGGTTCATCTTTTTTTCCAGGATATGCCACCCCAGTCTGCAAACCCAGTCTTTGTAGATATTTGTAAACGTGATATATAAATTTACCTTTATTATATCGCAGCTTAATAAGGCAAAAACGAACCAAAGGTTTTTATTTACTGTGCACAAATTCTTATTAATTAGGCAAGCCTAATTTAGGAAAGGACGTATGCATCAACATAAAAAGACAGACATAACGGGCAGGAAGATAGTACTCGTAGGGAACCCGAACGTAGGGAAGAGCGTTATATCCGGCCTCCTTACAGGCAGATATGTTACGGTATCCAATTATCCAGGTACAACCGTTGAGATAACGCATGGAAACGCCTCCTTCGATAAGGAAAGCGTGATCGTTGATACTCCCGGGATAAATAATTTGATACCCATGTCCGAGGACGAGAGGGTCACTCGGGACATCCTTTTGACAGAAGACCTGTACAACATTATACAAGTCGCTGATTCTAAAAATCTGAGGCGAGGTCTGCTGATAACACTGCAGCTAGCTGAGATGGGCTTACCTTTTGTCCTAGACCTGAATATGCACGATGAAGCTAAAAGCAGGGGTATTACAATTGATACTGAGAGACTATCAGAAATTCTGGGCATTGAGGCTATAGCTACTGTGGCGACCCAGAAAGAAGGTTTGAGCAACTTAATAAAAGGCGTATCCAAGCCACGTGTCTCGAACTACGTGATTGCCTATGACGAGGATATAGAGCGGGGAGTAAGAGAGATAGCGGCCCTACTGCCAGAGGCCAGAATCTCGAGGAGGAGTATTGCACTAATGCTCCTCGCCGGGGATGAAAGCTTAGGGAAATGGCTGCACGATAACCTTGCGCCTGGTGATATAAAGAGAATAGAGCGTACTAGGCAAGACATACAGTTTAAATATACAGAGTCATTGGGCTATGCGATAAACAGACACCGCCTGAAGAAGGCTGACGAGGTCGTCGAGCAAGTGGTGCAAACAACAAAGATAGAGCACCCTTCTCTATCCGATGCTCTGGGTAGACTATCCACGCACCCAGTCTGGGGAGTGCCTATCCTACTACTCGTTTTATATTTGACCTATAAGTTCGTCGGTGAATTCGGTGCTCAGACCCTGGTTGACTTTATGGAGCGTAGGGTCTTCGGTGGATACATAAACCCGTGGTCTGTGCGCGCAGTCAATTACCTGATTCCAGCCGGGATAGTACGTGATTTTCTGGTCGGCGAGTACGGGATGGTTACTATGGCGCTCTCTTATGGGTTTGCCATTATTTTGCCGATAGTGGGGACATTCTTCATCGTCTTCGGCATCCTCGAGGATTCCGGCTACCTGCCCAGATTGGCTGTAATGCTCAACAAGGTATTCAGACTCATGGGATTAAACGGCAAGGCTGTACTACCAATGGTCCTGGGGTTGGGTTGCGACACTATGGCTACCATGACTACTCGAACTCTAGATACCAGGAAAGATCGAATCATAGTCACCCTCCTCTTAGCACTGGCTGTACCATGTTCTGCTCAGCTTGGAGTAGTGCTGGGTATGCTAGGCATGCTCTCCTTTAAGGCAACTGCCCTATGGGCAGGTGTTGTCGGCGGAGTTCTCGTATTAGTAGGTTTTCTCGCCTCTAAAGTTATACCCGGTGAAAGCTCTGATTTTGTCTTAGAGTTGCCGCCCATCAGGATGCCCCAGCTTTCGAATATAATCGTTAAGACTATGGCACGCGTCGAATGGTATCTGAAAGAGGTGATCCCCCTATTCATTTTGGGCACTACGATCCTATTTGTGTTTGACAAGCTCTTGCTCCTACAACTTATCGAAGAACTTGCATCGCCACTAGTAGTAAACTTCCTGGGGCTTCCGGCCAAAGCCACTGAGGCATTCCTCATCGGTTTTCTAAGAAGAGACTTCGGTGCCGCTGGCTTATTCACACTTGCCCGAGCCGGACAACTGGACGCTATCCAGACAGTGGTTAGCCTGGTTACCATAACATTGTTTGTGCCCTGTATAGCCAACTTCCTCGTGATTATAAAGGAACGCGGCTTAAAGACAGCTCTAGCTATAACGGCATTTATCTTCCCATTTGCCTTTCTAGTTGGCGGTATCTTAAACTTCCTGCTGCACTTATTCGAGGTGAGCTTATGAAGTTGAAATGCCCTCTCTGCGGCTATGAATTCGCAGAGGAAATGGAAGAGGTGAAGTGCAAGGGTTGCCCTATGAGTAGGGGATGCGGCATGATCTGCTGCCCACACTGTAACTATCAGTTTGTACAAAAATCCAAAACTATTGATGTTATTAAGAAGATATTAAGGAGGAGAAGATGACACGAAAGGAAAGCAGTGGGATAAGCGAGCAGAGTATTGATGAGCTATTAGAGCTTATATGGATCTCAAGGGAGCGGAAAAAGGACGAGCTGGAGTATATTGTTAAGTCAAGCGAAGAAGAGGATGCAAGCAAGCTGCTCAACGAGATGGAACAAAAGGGGCTTGTAGGCATCCAAGAAGGCAGGGTCACTCTGAGCAAAAGTGGAGAGAAAAAGGCAGAGGATATAATAAGGCGCCACCGCTTAGCTGAAAGTCTACTTTCAGAAATCTTTGAACTACCGGCGAAGCATATACATCCTGAGGCCTGTAAATTTGAACACATCTTAAGCATTGAAGTGACTGACAGCGTCTGCACCTTTCTGGGACACCCACCGATGTGCCCCCACAACAAGCCTATACCGCGGGCTAATTGCTGCGCAAAGTTCAAGAAAGAAGTGAAGCCCCTAGTGCTTCCTCTTGGGGAGCTTACACCTGGACAGGAAGGGAGAATAGTATTCATTGTTCCAAAGGAACATGCAAGGTTGGACCGCCTCAGCAGCTTGGGGGTACTCCCAGGAAGTATAATCAAACTGCATCAGAAGCAACCCTCATACGTGGTAAAAATAGGGGAGACAGAGCTAGCCTTAGATGAGGAGATCGTTAGCACCATCTATGTGAAAAGGGTATAGCATAGTATAACAAACGACGGGCTTTCTCACAATACAGCTGACGCACAGTTTCCACTGTCTTTATTTGATTTGATCAAGGATGTAGAACAGTCAGCATCCACAAAATTTTTTATACTACCCAGATGAGTTATAGTTGAGATGGATTGTAGCAAATACCGCTCAGATGTAGAGGCGATAAACAAAGCCGTGGGGGAGAAGTACCGTGATGTCTTTGTTATAGACAAGAAGCGGGTATCAGAGCTTAAAAACGAGATAAAATCCAGTCTGGGAGACAAGGTGCCCGAGGAGGCCATAGACTGCTTCATCTACCAAGTCCTCAGCCTGGGGCAACTTACTCCCTATATGTGGGATGAGTCTTTAGAAGAGATCATGGTGATCGGCAAGGAACAGCCGGTATATGTCTTCGACAAAGAGACGGGAGCGAGGGCTACTGATAGTTACCTAGATGAAGAGGAGACTAGAGCAATAATAGAGCGAATAGCGAGATATTCAGGACGTACGGTGAATGCAACTGCTCCCCTGCTAGATGGGAGGCTCCAGGACGGCTCTAGGGTAAATGCAACTCTCTCAGCGGTTACCCCAAAGGGTTCGACGATAACCATAAGAAAGTTCGGAGTAGAGCCCCTTACTGTTCTGCACCTTCTACGCTATAAAACCCTGGACCCGAAGTTGACATCCTTCCTCTGGCTCGCGGTAGAAGGCCTGGATAAGCTGCCAGCTAACATAATTATAATCGGAGGCACTGCCAGCGGCAAGACAACGACGCTGAATGCTTTGTCGAGTTTTATACCCGAAGACAAGCGCATCGTGAGCATAGAAGACACTCTTGAGATAAGCATCAGACACAAGCACTGGATACCAATGGAGAGCCGCCCACCTGACAGGGAAGGCAATGAGATAAGCATGGATATGCTCCTCAAGAATGCCCTGAGAATGCGTCCTGACAGGATGATTGTCGGCGAGGTGCGAGCTGAAGAAGCTCTAACGATGTTCACTGCCATGAACACTGGGCACGACGGTTGCATGGCTACTATACATGCTAACAGTGCCAGAGACGCTCTAATCAGACTCCAAGGACACCCCATGAATGTCCCCAGCATGATGCTCCCTGCCCTCGACCTTCTAATTGCCCATAGGAGGTACACCGAGAATGGAAAGCTCAAGAGGATTGTCTTCGAAGTTGTAGAGCTTGCTGGTAGGGAGAAGGATACCTTTCTCACCAATACCCTGTTCTCCCATGATCCAAGGACAGGCAAGCTTGACCTTCAGCTCATGAACGGCAGGTATATCCAAGAGCTCTCCACAATAACCAATCTCTCTCTAAAGGAGCTGGATCATGAGATGTATAAGCGCGAACTCGTACTAGAGCTGATGCTGGACTACGATCTGACCCAGAAGGACATCCATAGATTCGTCCAGAACTACTACAAGCATTCGGATAAGACCCTGGAGGAGCTCCACGATGAGATAAAGGATCTGAAGCTAGTAGAAGAAAAGGAAGTTAAAAGTTTAGAGGAGAAGTGGCGGGAAAAGGAGGCAGAGCTCTAACCTGCCCACGTTGTCTTTTACTTCACTTTATCCTTATCTTTATCTCCTTCTTTTTCATCGGAACCAATTTCTTTAATTTCACGTTAGAATTTTTCTTCAGCACGAACCTGTCCATAGAGACGTTCGGTATCTTGCCGTCGATCTCGTAGATATAGTATCCTTCTTCCCCGTCAACAGAAGTAACAAATTCCTTGTCGCCTACGCGTTGGACAGTCACACCTGCCACCTCCTTCAAAGCATCGATAACATTGGCGCCCTTCGGGAGGGTCACCTTATAGGTATCGCTGAAGATATCCAGGGTGTCGTATAGCGAGTCCATATTGAACTTATCCCTCCGCAGCTTTAGCACGTGCGTACGCCCGAACTTCTTCCTCTCGACCAGTTCTTTCTCCTCCAGTAACTTGCAGTGCTTTGCAGCAACCGGAACAGAGATGCCCAGCTCCCTTGCCAAGCCTGAGATATGCATTTCTCGCTTTGCCAAAATCTTCAATATCTCTCTTCGAGTTTTACTGCTCAGTGTCTTGAACATAACACCACCATTGTTACCTAATTAGCTAATAGATATTACTTAAATATAAAACTTACTTTAGAAACGTATCTTACCCAGAAGGCTAACAATTCTTACAAGAAACATGCAGTATATAAGGCCCTCCTAGGATTTAGGACTATGCACATATCAGATGGCATCCTGTCATTTAAGTGGATAGTTGTATGGTATCTAGTTGCTCTGATATTCATGGCAGTTGGCCTGTGGGATATTCAACGAAGGATGAAAAAGAATCCTGCCTACATGCCTATGCTTGCTGTTATGGGCGCAGCAGTTTTCGTGATCTCTATATGGCACTTTCCGGTGCCTGTAACTGGATCTTCATCGCATCCTATCGGCACACCGATGGCGGCGATATTGGTAGGCGCATTTCCAACAGTCGTAGTAAGTGCTATAGCATTATTTTTCCACATGTTTCTTGCTCACGGCGGCTTAACAACGCTCGGTGCGAACCTTGTTTCTATGGGCATTGTCGGCGCGTTTTCAGGATTGCTTGTATACAAAGTGCTTAGGAGGCTGAATTTTTCTCTGCCAATCGCTGCTGGAGCTGCTGGTTTCATTGGGGATATTGCGACTTATACTATGACCTCTGCAGAACTCGCTCTAAGCTTAGCCGGCGAGGGATCTGTTGTTACCCTTTGGGGGATATTCATGCTGGGTTTTGCCCCGACACAGATAGTGCTAGCGGCTGTAGAATTTGGATTTACTGCTTGGACTATAAGCTACCTCTCGACGAGGCACGATATATTCGTATTAGAGAAGGGTGAGATAGTTGGACAAGATAATTAAGAATATCGCAATCCTGTGGCTGTTTACGATCGCATTAATCATTGGAGGAGCATATGCGGGTTCTGCAAAGGGAGACCTTGGCGGTACAGATGCCGCTGTAGAAGACATGGCAGCAGAAATTGCTGGCCGTGAGCCGAGCACCCCTATTGGTCTAAACAACACTGGAGAGAATATTGCCTTCGCCCTAGCAGGTTTGCTTGCCGGTGCATTATTCGGGTACTACTGGACATCTATAGTAGAAATAAGGAGGTTACATAGTGTTTGAATGGCTTCTCATAGACGTGCTCAACGGCTTGGCGACAACAACAGGGTTTTTTCTCGGTTTCCTGTTCGGCAGGGAGGTGTTGCTAAGGAGGAGAGCGTATGGTTGATGCTCTAGAATGCGTTAGAGAACTCATACAGGTAGACAAATCTTCCTATGACGCACGACTATGTGGTATCGATGCAAGGATAAAGCTCGTTGTAGCCGGTCTGGGTATATTCACAGTGGTTTTTCTAGAAAGATGGATTTTCGCTCTGTCTATAGCAGCGGTATGTTTCCTATTTGCGCTTTTTTCAGGTATACCAGCTTGGAGATACCTCTCTAGGATGCTGTTTCCGGGATTATTCGCTGGCTTTGCAGTGGGTGGAGTGATATTTGCGCAAGGCTTAGAAGGAGTCTCTTTCGGCGTGCTGATATTTACCCGAGTACTAGCAGCGACCTCCCTATTAAACTTGCTAACTTTAGTTACGCCGATGACTTCTCTTCTGGACGCTCTCTCCTGGTTGAGGCTGCCGAGGACGCTCATAGACCTTACAGCACTTATGCTCAGGTACATATTCCTCTTCGCTGACGAGAGCGTAAAGTTGCACAATGCAATGAGTGCACGAAATGCTTTTTCCAAGACCCTCTCCATTAGAAAGCGCATTGAAAACTTCTCGACCCTAAGCGGCATGCTTATGATTAGGTCCATTGAAAAGGCACGATGCTCATATACTGCGATGCTCGCAAGAGGCTATCATCCGGGCTCCAGGATATATGTGCCTGCCAAGAGAATTCCTTTTAAGGACATCGCCCTAGGATCTGTCTCTGTAATGCTTTTCGCGGTGCTGTTAGTTATTGATAAGTGGTAAATATGGAAGCACTCAAGACACTAGACCTGCACTATACATATCCTGATGGGACCCAAGCCCTTAAGGGACTGGAGCTAGCGATTCAGAAGGGTGAGCGCACTGCCATCCTCGGCTCGAACGGCGCCGGTAAGACAACACTTTTTTACTGCCTTAACGGCATCTACACTCCGACTACAGGTAATGTATTTGTTAATGGGCGAGAACTCACTAAGACCAACGTGAATGAAATAAGGCGGGAGATAGGCATGGTTTTTCAGAATCCAGATGACCAGCTCTTTGCACCTACTGTGTATCAAGACGTTGCCTTTGGACCTAGGAACATAGGCCTGCCTGAAGGTGAGGTAGAAGCAAGGGTTGCAGATTCTCTTAAAATGATGGGCATATACCACTTGCGAGATAGACCACCACATAACCTAAGCGCCGGCCAGAAGCATAGGGCAGCTATAGCAGGAGCACTGGCTATGGGCTCTGAGATCCTAGTGCTAGACGAGCCTCTATCGAATCTGGATCCCAGTGGCTCTGAAGAGCTCGTAGGTGTCCTCAGCGAACTTAACAAAGAATACGGTACCACAGTGATACTGTCCACTCACTCTATTAATGCAGTTGGAAGTTGGGCAGAAAATGTCGTAGTGCTAGACGAGGGCAGAGTATTGGCATCTGGCATGCCTGAAGAAATATTCAAGGATGAGAAACTCCTGCGAAAGGCTAAGCTAAATGCCCCTATTACTGTACAGGCTTTCAGGGATTTCGAAGCACGTGGAATTGTATCAAAGAAGGAGAAGAAGATAGACACCCCTCTAACAGTCTTGGATCTGGTGGATGGGGTAGAAAGCGATGTAATCGTCAGGTACGCTATAGCAAGTACTGATTTCAAATCCGGTGATAAAGCTGGGCTTGTATTAAGAGATGGAGTAATCTACGCGGTGCAAGATGCAGATGCAGACACATTCGGTAGGGTGTTGTATTCCGCTAAGGTAGGGGATGATATCGCATTAATTGCGTTGGGTGGGAAGATAAGAACGCAACCCGGCAGGATATATGTGGTTAAAATACCGAGTACAGCAGAAGGCGGCTCAAGAGCGGTTGTGTTAGATGAACTCAGAGACAAGATAAAAGAGATGAATCCAGGGAGGATAGCGGCAATGGGCACATCTGCAAAGGCGGTGGTTAGAAAACTTGACCTAGAGTGCAACTATGATGTAGATGTAGTGAATGCCAGCATCTCAGCTGCGCTCCGAGGTATCGACGTGGCAATCCTTGCAAGCGGGAAGATGGCAGAGCATGCTGTCAAAAAAATCGACGAGAATAATCGGAAAAACAACCGCTGTATAGAGTGTCTATCATTGTCTGTGTGATGTGACGTTGACGTATAACAAAGGTTGAATCGCAGTGAAGACGTGTGTTATAATAGTGGGTCATGGCAGCAAGGTTCCTGAGAGCCGGGGCATCTACGAGGAGATAGCAAAGAAGGCTAGGGAAAAATCTGGGTTAGAAATCCGCATCGGGTATATGAAGCATTGGAAGCCCACACTGGAGGATACAATAAATTCCTTATTGGAAGAAGGTGTCAAGAAGATTATTATCGTACCCTTATTCCTGCTTCCTGGCCTGCATGTTACAGAGGACTTACCTATTCTCTTAGGTTTGAAGGAGGGCGAGTCTCCAGGGTTTGGCTATGGCAAGATAAAGATCCCAGAGGATGTGGAAATACTGTATGCTCGACACATTGGTGCAGATGAGCGCCTCGCTGACGTAGTGGTGGACAGGGCAAAGGAGGCATTGAAATGACTCCAGAGGCAGAGAAGATAGCAAGAGAGAGTTTTAGGATAATCGAATCTAGGTTAAGTAGTACTCCATTTCCAGAGAGGGAGATCGTCAAGAGGGTGGTACATGCCACTGCAGACTTTGACTTCGCTGATCTCGTGGTATTTAGTAAAAATGCAGTTGAAAAGGGAATAGAGGCGATACGATCTGGGAAGAATGTCATAACCGATGTGAACATGGTTAAAGTAGGCATCAACTCACGAGCCCTAGAAAGCTATGGTAGTGTAGTAAAATGTTTCATCGACCGCAACGACGTCTATGCCCTTGCAGAGGATACTGGTAAGACACGGGCAGGCTCTGCCTTTCATCTCTTCAAGAATGAACTTCAGGATAATATCGTAGTAGTTGGGAATGCTCCTACAGCGCTCTTTGAATTATGCAGATTGATTGAAGAAGGAAACTTGCCTGCCTTTGTCATTGCAGCTCCAGTGGGATTCGTTGGCGCGAGAGAGTCAAAAGAGCAGATTTTGGAATACAGCACCCCGAGTATAGTGGTAAAGGGTGATAGAGGCGGGAGCACTGTCGCAGTTGCAATATTTAATGCCCTGCTGGACCTTGCTGGGAAGAAAAAGGAATAATGATTGAGCAGTATATACAGAGAAATGGAAAGACCCTGAAGCGCGGCTATACCACAGGCACCTGCGCTGCAGCATCAGCCAAGGCAGCTGCGAGCATGCTCTTCACTGGAGAAAGAGTGCATGAAGTAGAGGTCGAGCTGCCAGCTGGCGGGACAGCTGTATTGAAAATAAATAAAGTGAGACTCAGTAACGCTAAGGCGGAGTGCTGTGTTGTGAAAGACGCAGGAGACGATCCGGATGTCACAAATAAGGCAGAGATATGGGCCTCCGTGAAAATGAAAAAAAGCGGAATAGAGCTTAAAGGCGGCGAGGGTATTGGCATGGTAACAAAACGGGGGCTGCAAGTAGAAGTAGGCGAGCCCGCGATAAACCCTGTACCCAGGGAGATGATACTGCGGGAGGTCTCAAAGGTTCTACCAAGAGAAGGCATAGAGGTCACTATTTCTGTCCCGAATGGAAGAGAACTGGCGAAGAGGACTATGAACCAGCGCCTTGGGATCATGGAAGGCATCTCCATACTGGGCACTACCGGCATAGTTGAGCCTAGATCTGAAGAAGCATTAAGGGATTCCCTCCTGCCGCAGATAGACGTTGCCCTTGCATTGGGCTACGATGAAATAGTTCTAACGCCGGGCAGGATAGGAGAGAAGAGCGCCTTGAGCAGAGGGATACCAGAAGACGCTATAGTGCAAGTCAGCAACTTCATTGGCTTCATGCTCCAGGCATGCGTAGCAAGAGAGGTGAAAAGGGCACTCATACTAGGCGGCCTAGGCAAGCTGACTAAGGTGGCTGGAGGCGCCTTTTATACGCATAGTAAAGCTTCTGAAAGAGGCTTCAAGACCATTGCTTCCCACGTAGCACGTATGGGAGCATGTGAAGAAATTATAAAAGACGTCCTCGGTGCTAACACCACTGAAGAAGCACTAGAGATTTTGAAGGAGAATCACCTCGCAGAGGTATTTGACTCTATAGCTGAGAAGGTGAGTAGTAGAGCAATGACGTACGTAGATAATCGCATTGACATAAGCACGGCTTTGATATCCCTGAAGGGCGAAGTAGTTGGGAGGCATTTCACTGGGGCGACACGATGGGAAAGATATTTGTCATAGGCATAGGACCAGGCTCAAGGGACTTTCTTACCCCTGCAGCCGAAGCGGCAGTCGATAAAGCCGAGGTATTGGTTGGTGGAAAGAAAGCGTTGTCCCTATTTCAATCTAAATCCAAGCAAATGGTGATAGACAGAGATCTAAATGCTGTCCTTGAATTCATAAGAGAGAATGGAGATAAGGATGTCGCAGTCCTCACCTCTGGCGATCCTGGTTTCTACAGTATTCTAGACGTAGTACTAGAGAATTTCCAGGAAAAGGATGTAGAGATAATCCCGGGTATAAGTTCTATGCAACTCTGCTTTGCCAAGCTAAAGGAATCATGGAAAGATGCACGCTTCATAAGCCTTCACGGGCGAGACCCAAAGGGCCTGCCGGAGAGGATAATAGAAGGTAAATCCGTTATCTTGACTGATAGTACATATACGCCTGACAGGATAGCGAGCCTCCTTTTAAGTTCGGGCGTAGGGAACAGGAGTGCAGCGGTCTGCGAGGACCTCTCTGGAAGTGAGGAGAGGATTATTAATTCTAACCTTGAGGATATCTCGAAAAAAAGTTTCTCTGGTAACTGTATCATGGTGGTCTTTGATGGAGCATAGCCTAGGCATACCTGATGAGGAATTCATTGGAGGAGCTCCGATGACTAAGCAGGAGGTAAGGGCAGTCACCCTGTCAAAGGCGAGGATAGGGGACTTCGATATTATCTACGACATCGGCGCTGGATGCGGTTCTCTTACTGTCGAGGCAGCCCTTCTAGCTAGAGGTGGCAGAGTCTTTGCCGTTGAGAGAAATGCAGACAGAATACCAATAATAGAGAAGAACCTGAAGATATTCGGTGTGAAAAACGTAGATATCATAAATAGAGAAGCCCCCGACGTACTAGCTGAACTCCCCCTAGCTGATAGGATAATCATAGGTGGAAGCGGTGGTAAAATTGGAGGCATCTTAAGGAAGAGCATCGAGAGGCTGAAGCGTGGGGGAATTATAGTTGTGAACATCGTGACTTTAGATTCCCTCGGCAAGGCGTTATCGACGCTGCAGGCACTTGACCTAGATTTCAACGTCACCCAGGTATCTATAAGCAGGAGTGAGACGGTCGGTGATAAGATGATCATGAAGGCTCATAATCCTGTATTCGTAATCGATGTGAGGCGGTGAGATGACTGGCAAGCTCTACGGCGTGGGCGTAGGCCCTGGTGATCCAGAATTGGTGACCCCTAAGGCATTAAAGGTACTGAACTCAGTTAACATAATCTTCGCACCGAAATCCAAGGGGAAAAAGGAGAGTCTAGCTCTATCTGTTGTGAGGGGTCTATTGGAGGGGAAAGCTGAGATAAAAGAGCTTGAATTCCCTATGACCAAAGATGCCGGAGTATTGGAGGAAGCTTGGGAGAATACTGTAGACGAAATATACGCCGAACTCGAGAAGGATAGGGATGTAGCGTTCCCTACGATAGGTGATCCCCTCTTCTACAGCACCTTCATCTATGTCATGCGGAAAATGAAGGAAAGGCATCCAAAGGTGGAGGTAGAGGCAGTGCCGGGTGTGACTTCACTCTCTGCCTGCGCAGTAGAACTGAAAATGCCTCTCGGCGAAGGGGATGAAAGGATAGCAGTGCTGCCAGCCAGCTACGGCCTTGAGAATCTGGGAGAACTTTCTAAGGTGCTTGATACAATAGTCCTAATGAAGGTCTCCAGGAATTTTAACAGGATACTTCATACACTAGAGGAGCATGGCCTTAAAGAGAAGGCTATCTACCTAAGTAGATGTGGTAGCAAGGGCTATTATTCAGCCACGCTGGATGAGATGAGTGGGAAGGAGATAGACTACTTCTCTATGATCATAATCAGGTGCACCAAATGACGGTCTACATAATAGGAGCTGGGCCAGGAGACCCTGAGCTAATAACTCTGAAGGCAAAAGCCATTTTGGAAAGAGCTGATGTCGTCGTCTATGCCGGCTCCCTCATAAATCCAGAGATTCTGAAATACGCTAAGACAGGTGCAGAGCTTTATGACTCCGCTGGGCTTACCCTGGAAGAGATATTTAAGATCATCAAGAAAGCTGCAAATGAGGGGAAAGTAGTGGCTAGGCTGCACAGCGGGGATCCAAGCTTATACGGCGCTACACAGGAGCAGATGGCACTGTTAAGGAAGGAAGGAATCAACTATAAGGTCATACCTGGTGTGAGCTCCATCTTTGCGGCTGCGGCTTCTCTGAAGAGAGAATATACGGTTCCGGATGTATCTCAAAGCTTGATAATCACTCGTCTAGCTGGCAGGACAAGTGTGCCTGAAAAGGAGAAGCTGGGAGAACTGGCTAGGCATCGGTGCTCCATGGGCGTCTTTCTTAGTGCCCATATGATCGAGGAAGCGGTCGAGGAGCTGAAGAGGGGCTATGGAGGCGCAGCTCCAGTTGCTGTTGTCTACAGGGTTTCATGGAAGGATGAGAAGATCATAACTGGAAAGCTGAGCGATATTGCCAGCAAGGTGAAAGCCGCGGGAGTAAATAAGACTGCCATTATATTGGTTGGGGATTTTTTGAGTGCTAAAGATAAGAGGTCCAGACTATACTCTGGGGAATTCGAGCACAGTTTCAGGACAAAAAAAGAGGAACTTTAGATGAGGATAGCTGTCTTTGCAGTTACGAAACACGGACGGGAGACAGCCCAGAGGATTACGGAGGCTCTAGGTGATGCAAAGCTCTCTAATTTCTCCCCTAGGTTAGTCGAAGAGGCGTTTAGAAGCTACGATGCTTTGGTCTTTGTAATGGCTTTGGGTATAGTTGTAAGGACTATCTCGGGGCTTATAAGTGACAAGAGAAGCGATCCAGCTGTCGTAGCAGTAGACGAGAAGGGCAGACACGTTATAAGCGTTCTGTCTGGGCATCGAGGGGCTAACGAACTAACCAGAGAGATAGCAGCGCATCTAGGCTCTGATCCGGTTATAACTACAGCTACAGATGTCCAGGGAAAGCCGAGTGTAGAAGACATAGCACGTATGTATAAACTAGTAATCGATGAGGAATCCCAGTTGAAAGAAGTGAATGCCGCGATAGTCAACGACAAAGAGGTTGGTGTCCACATTGATCTGGATTCAAACTTTAATTTGAGTCTGCACCTGTCAGGAAATATGTCTATCTGCGACTCCCCCAACGACTTCGACGCCTTAGTGATCATAACCAACAAGATCTATGGAGAGACAAAACAACCGAGGGCGGTACTGAGGCCCAGGAACCTAGTGGTAGGTATCGGTGCAAAAAAGGGGATAAGTAGTAAAACTGTGCTGGATGCTATTGCTCAGTCCTTCGAGACTGCAGAGCTGAGTATGGGTAGCATAGCCGCCTTAGCCACAGCTGATTTTAAAGCTGGTGAGAGAGGCATAGTAAAGGCGGCACATGCGCTTGCAGTGCCTTTACTGCCGGTGAGTTCAGAGCTGATAAGGGAGAATGAAGGCTTATTCAAAGGCTCTAGAGAAGTAAAAGCAAAGGTGGGTGTTTCAGCAGTATGCGAGCCGAGTGCAGTACTAGCGGGGAAAGGAGCTAAGCTTATCCAAGGGAAGACGAAATTTGCAGGAGTAACTATCGCGATAGCAGAGGAGGATTACCAGTGGGAAAGATCTTCTTAGTAGGCATCGGTCCCGGGGGCAAGGCGCATATGACTTATCGCGCGGTAGAGGCGGTGGAGAGAGCGAAGGTGGTAGTGGGCTATAAAGGCTATATCGAGCTGCTATCCGAGTTTCTACGCGGTAAGGATGTGGTCTCTATGGGTATGGGGCATGAGAGTGATAGGGCGAGGATAGCGGTGGATAGGGCGCTCGCTGGTGATGATGTAGCCGTGGTAAGTAGCGGGGACCCCGGGGTGTATGCTATGGGGAGTGCGCTCCTCGAGTATATGCGGGACTCCAACCTAGCGGTTAACGTAGAGATAATACCTGGTGTAGCCGCTGCCAATGCTGCAGCCGCTCTCCTAGGTGCTCCTTTAGGACATGATCATGCTGTCATCAGCCTGAGTGATCTCTTGACGCCGTGGGAGGCTATAGAGAAGAGACTCGTATGTGCCGCTGAGGCCGACTTCGTCATAGTCTTGTATAATCCAAAGAGTAAGGGACGGGAGTGGCAGTTGAAAAAAGCCGTTGAGCTTCTACGGAAGTACAGAGCAAGTGATACTCCAGTGGGCATAGTGAAGAATGCTATGCGGGAGGGAGAGAAAGTGAAGGTAACTACCCTAGGCGAGATGCTGGAGCCTGAAGTGGATATGTTTACCACGATAATTATAGGGAATTCTGAGAGCTTTATCCATAACGGGAAAATAGTGACGCCTAGGGGCTACCCTAAGAAGGGATAGGCAATGATCTGGGTGCTCTCAGGTACGAGGGAGGGAAAGGAACTTGTAGAGCTCCTTAAAGAGAAAGGATATAGCGTTGTAGCCAGCGCTGTGACTGAGTATGGGGCCACTCTTGTGAGGGCGGCTGGAGCTGACGAAGTCGTAGGATCCATGGACCTGCAACAAATGATGGAATTCCTCGGTGAAAAGGCTATAACAGGAGTTGTGGATGCCACGCATCCCTTCGCCGCAACTGCCTCACAGAATGCCATTAAGGCATGCCGGAAATCGGCTGTTCCATATCTAAGGTTTGAGCGGAAGGCGGCTAAGCTGCCTAAATCTGAATTGATACATATAGCTGAGGACTTCAATGAAGCTGGAAAGATAGCTGCAGACTGGGGAAAAGTGATCTTCTATGCAGCTGGCACAAATAACCTTGCAACATTTATGAATGCTGTGGGCGAAAGAAGAGTGGTAGCTAGAGTTTTGCCCTCTGAAAACGCACTAAGAATCTGCTTGGATTTGGGCTTAACGCCCAACGACATAATAGCTATGGAGGGGCCTGTTAGTCACGAGCTCAATGTTGCGTTTCTCAAGGAATACTGTGCTGATGTCCTAGTAATGAAGGAAAGCGGGTCTACAGGTGGCACTGAAGATAAGGTGATGGCTGCTTTGGAGTTGGGGATACATGCGGTAGTGATTAAGCGGCCGGTGATCGATTATGGGGAGATTACACAGGATTACTCAGGTGTCTTGAGTTGGTTGCTTAGAGAGTCGAAGGCGCAAACTCACGTATGACATCATAGTGCGAACATGCTACTTTGTAACCATAATCGCATATCTTGGGCATGATGTTGCAGAAATATAGAAAAACGATTTTCATTACTACTTAGGCTAACAAATATTATCTTAATCGGTGAGTTATTTAAATCTCTTATCAAGTAGGTTTCATGGCCCTTAGAATCCAGCTTCAAAAGCGAGTGCATGGAGGGGATGTCTGGGACTATTTTCCTGTTATAGACTTCAGTTCCAATGTCAATCCTCTTGGCCCGCCGAAAAGCGCTGTAGAAGCCATCAAAAAGGAGCTATGGAGAATTGGTTATTACCCAGACCCCGATGGGAAGGAGATGAAGGCCGTCCTTTCTAGACACCTAGGACTAGAACCAGAGAATATAACATTGGGCAACGGGTCAACGGAACTTATTAAAAACTTCTGTGAAGCTTTCCTCAGAAAAGAAGATGAAGTACTCATATTGGAGCCTACCTTCTCAGAATATGGCTTATGGAGCGAGGCAGAGGGAGCTATCATTAAGAGGGTGTATGGGGGGAAGGAGAGAGACTTCGAAGTCTCGCATAAGGATATAGAATTCGGAGATAACACTAGAGCTGTCTTCCTGTGCAATCCGAATAATCCCACTGGGAAAACAATAAAGGGCCTCGATGCAATAATGAAGGAAGCATTAGAGAGAGGTATACTCCTTTTCCTAGATGAAGCCTATATCGAATTCACTGATTTGGAGAGTGCATCAAGCAAGATAAGAGGATATCCCAACCTCTTCGTACTCCGCTCTATGACCAAATTCTATTCCTTACCTGGCTTGAGAATTGGCTATGGTGTAGCTGATGAAGAACTCATAGCAAAAATGGAGGGGGTGAGGGTGCCATGGAATGTAAACGCTCTTGCTCAGGTTGCCCTCCTGAAGTTGCTACAAGACGACGATTTTGCTAGGAAATCTAGAGAATTCATTCGCATGGAGAGGGATCTCCTCTATGATGAGCTTTCCAGATTGGAGTTGAAGGTCTACTGCTCAGAGGCGAACTTCCTCCTCTTTAATCTAAGGCACTTTGAGGTTACTGCTGCTGAACTGAGAAAAAAGCTCATAGACAAGGGGATATTGATCAGGGACTGCGCTTCCTTCCATGGCCTAGACGAGTACCACGCTAGGATATCGGTTAGAAGTAGGGAGGAGAACTTCATTCTACTGGGAGAGTTGAAAAAGGTGTTGAAGTGACTAAAACGACTGAAATATGGGCTATCTCTGAACTCAAGGGGAGTGATAAGGACTGTGACTACTACCCCTGTCACTTCGAGGGCCAGGACTGCACATGGTGCTATTGCCCATTCTACCCTTGTTTAGATACCTCTACAGGTGGAAAGCTAAAGATTAGCAAGAAGACACGCAATGAAGTCTGGAGCTGCATCGACTGCACATGGATTCACCATCAGAAAACCGCAAAGACAGTCTTAGAAGGAATAAGAGACCTTAAAGGAGTGGATAAGGATGCTATCGCCAACCTCAGGTTGAAAATAGCTGGTATGGAAGGTGCTTTATGAATCTGATGGTGCAGGGAACGGCTTCTTATTCCGGGAAATCTTTTCTCGCTATGGCACTCTGCAGGGTCTTTGCCGACAAGGGGTATAAAGTGGCGCCCTTTAAGGCCCAGAACACCTCGTTGAACTCCTTCGTTACTAGAGACGGGAAGGAGATATCCAGGGCACAGGCTCTTCAAGCCCTAGCCGCTGGAATAGAACCGACACCAGAGATGAATCCCATTCTAGTAAAGCCCAAAGGAGACAGCACATCGCAGGTTGTAGTGAATGGCTCCCCATACATCGAGATAGATGCTAGGGACTACTACGAAAAGTTCGCCTTAAAAGAAGGACTAGAGATAGTGGGCGACGCCCTAGAAACGCTGCAGCGAGAGTACGAGCTTATAATCATCGAGGGCGCCGGAAGCCCTGCCGAGATAAATCTCTATCACTGCGACATAGCCAACATGCGTATTGCAGATATGGCTGATGCAGAGGTGATACTCATCGCAGATATAGATCGCGGAGGGGTATTTGCGAGCATCTATGGAACAGTCGAGCTTTTGAAGCCTGAGCATAAACACAGGGTCAAAGGCGTTGTCATCAACAAGTTCCGAGGGGACGTGAATATCCTTAACCCAGGTTTGGAGATGATAGAAAATAAGACCCATATACCGGTGCTCGGCGTGATACCCTACATCACTGACCTTGAGCTTCCGGGGGAGGACTCTCTCTCGTTAGAAGAACACTCGGCAAACAATGGTGTGGATATAGCTGTGATAAGGCTTCCCAGGATATCTAATTTCACAGATTTCGATCCTCTTGCCTACGATGGCGCTAGGGTTAGATACGTCGCAGAGGCGTCGGAGTTAGGCAGACCAGAGGGTATTATAATTCCTGGGACCAAGAATACCATGGAGGACTTGAAGTGGCTCCGGGAAAAGGGCTTTGCGGATAAACTCAAGAGCCTGGCAGGTACCATTCCAATAATAGGGATATGTGGAGGCTACCAGATCCTGGGGAAGCGCATCATAGATAATGGGATAGAAGGCAACGGCGAACTAGAAGGCCTTGGATTATTAGATGTGGAAACTAGGTTCGAGGAATACCGGAAAGTGACAAAGCAAGTGGAGGGGAAGGTTCTAGCAGACTATGGATTCTTGCGTGCTGCTGCTGGCGAGAGTGTAGCTGGATACGAGATACATATGGGAAAGACCATTTTAGGGAGTAACGCCCAGCCGTTACTTGACTTGAGTGGCAGAGTTGATGGAGCAATGAATCGCGAGGGCACGGTCTTCGGGACCTATCTCCATGGCATCTTCGACTCACCTGGGTTCAGGAAGGCCTTCTTCGCAGGCTTAGATTCAGGGAAAACAGCGCCGCGAGATGTGGATGTAAGGGATGCATGGCTGAAGAGTATTACAAGAGCAGCGAGCACTGTGTCTGAGAGCATAGAGATAGATATGATAGAAGGGTGGCTGATGTAAATGACGCCCTTGTTTCAGATTTTATTACTAGCGTTGCTAGCTGACTGGCTTGTAGGAGAGCCTAGAAGGTTTCACTCTACTGTGTGGATGGGAAGATTGACCAGTCTTCTGAGGCCGTATACTAGCGATAGGAGGATTTACGGCGTGCTTATCCTCTTGGCAGTTGCCTTACCTTTTTCCTTCACTGCTTATGCGTTGGTAGCAGTCACCAACGTCGTAGTTGCAGCCTGGATACTCAAGCTCCAGTTCGCATGGCGGTCCCTTTCGGAGCATGCTAAGGAAGTATCTAAATGCATTCAAAACGATCTAGAGCGTGCGAGGAAGGCGGTTTCAAAGATGGTGGGGAGAGATACTGGCACTCTTGACGAGGGACATGTGATTTCTGCAGCTGTAGAATCCATAGGGGACAGCAGCGTAGATGGCATTGTAGCACCATTGTTCTATTACCTTGTCGTAGGGAGCATTTTAGGACCTGCGCTTGGTGTAGCGGCGGCTGTCTTTTATAGAGCAGTGAATACACTGGACTCGGAGCTAGGGTACAAAAAAAAGGGATATTCAAACATCGGGTTCTTCCCAGCGAAACTTGACGATGTCCTCAACTATATCCCGGCTCGTATAACCTCCTTATTGATTCTGCTATCTTCTATCCTGCTCGGCGAGAACTGGAAGGGCAGCGCGAAGATATTCCTGAGAGATAGGAAGAAGACCCTTAGTCCGAACTCAGGGCATGCCATGAGTGCCCTTGCCGGTGCCTTAGGCGTGCAGCTGGAGAAAATAGGTTACTACCGACTTGGAGATGGGAATGCAGAACTCCGAAGGGAGCATATTGGCAGAGCACTAAGGCTTGTGAACATCTCTTCGGTATTGTTCTTAGTCTCATCAATAATCTTAATGAGCTAAATAGAGGTGGAGATATGCATAATGAAGATTTAGACAAAGACGTAGGCTTCTATTACCTAGAAGATAAAGGGAGGGAATTTGTCTCGAGGGTTAAGGACAAGAATCCTGTTTTCCTCTGCGTTCTAGGGAACACTGAGACTGGAAAGATACCAGGAGTCTCTGCTGCTGGAGCGGTTCCAGAAATCACTGATTATACACCTGCAGCTGACGCCGAACTCTTATTTCTTGGGAGGTGTGAGTGCATAGACGGCGTGCCGGTTACACCAGAGGGTATACCAACGCCTGGCCTTATCACGATGTCTGCCTTGGAATTAACAAAGGTCCCAGCCTTCATAGTCGAAGGTGGTCTGAGGGTGAAGCCTAATGTGCCATATTTCTCTCTGGGTGGAAAACCAGGTGCTGATATACGGAACGGGAAGGCCGTAGGAGACGTGAGAAAAGTGATAAACGAGGGCAAGATCCTCGGAAAGAATCTAGCAGGAACAGCTGATTTCCTAGTTATAGGGGAGAGTATTGCCGGTGGTACCACTACTGCCCTTGGAGTACTTACAGCCATAGGCATAAATGGAAAGGTGAGCAGCAGCATGCCTCTGAACCCTATGGATTTAAAAAAGGAGATCATAGGCGAGGGTATGAAAAAAGCTGGTATTGAATTCGGCTCTTTGAGGGAAGACCCTATAGGAGCAATTGCTGCTTTAGGCGACCCCATGATACCTGCCTTCTCAGGCATAGTCCTTGGAGCAGGCGCAGAGATACCAATACTTATGGCCGGAGGCACCCAAATGACAGCTGTACTAGCAGTCGTCGCAGCCCTTAATAAAGACGTGCTTAAGAATCTTGCAATAGGCACAACGAAGTGGATTGTTGAAGACAGAAGTTCAGATATAAAAAGCACGGTTGAGCAGATTGCCGAGGTACCTATACTGTATTCTAAACTCAGCTTTGCTAACTCCAGATTCCCGGGTCTACGGATCTATGAGGAAGGAATAGTCAAAGAGGGTGTTGGAGCTGGAGGTACTGCCATTCTCGCTTCTATTAGAGGATGCAACAGCAATCTATTACTGGAAAGAATCGAAGAGAATTACTCCAAGTTGGTAGATACAGATAGATGAAATAAAATGCTTCCTCCGGTGGGATGAGATTGAGATTAATAGGTGTAAAAGCTGTATTGGGCTTCCTAACGATAATACCAGTGAACGGCAGCGAGCTAGAGGAGACAGCCGAACATGCCTGGCTCTTCCCAGTGATTGGAGCATTGATGGCGTTGATAGCCGTATCCCTGGGCTATGCCCTTACTTACATTCTATCCAGGGGCATCTCATTGGCACTGACTTTTTTCGTCCTCCTCCTACTGACGGGTTTCCATCACTTAGACGGCTTATTGGATATTGGAGATGCTCTAATGGTAAGAAAAAGCTCTGAGGAGAGGCTCAGGGTACTGCATGACTCTAGAGTTGGAGCAGGAGGCTTCGGCCTCGCCTTCTTCGTTCTCCTTGTCTCTTACTCTGCTCTCATAGAAACTGGCGAGCCTTTTAGAGCACTAATAGCTGCTGAAACCCTAGCCAAATTCGCCATGGTTTTAGGGATGTACGTAGGAAGACCATCGCATAGTGGAATAGGCAGCACTTTCATAGAGGTGGTCAGTCGGGATAAAAGGCAACTCATTTTAGCCCTGCTATCATGTTTGATTTTGATAATTCCCCTTACAATGACGAAGGGCTTAGGTTTGCTGCTGGCTACCGTAGTTTTCACTTTACTTCTTGTCCGTCTATTCGAAAGAGCCTTCAATGGTATCGGCGGCGATGCTTTTGGTGCGATCAATGAGCTCGTGAGGATGCTGGTACTAGTGGTGATAACGTGAGGTTGGATGCCTTGATCATGGCCGGTGGAAGGGGAAAGAGGCTGGAAGGAGTGGAAAAGGCAATGCTTTCCTTTAGAGGAAAATCTATGATTGAGTTAGCCTTGGACGCCATGGAAGGCTCCAGTTATATACAGGGAAAACATGTTGCCACTACAAAATGGACTAAGAAAACAGAGGTGTGGTTGAAGGAGAGAGATGTGCAGGTGGTCAGAACACCTGGGAAGGGTTACGTGCAGGACATGCGCATAGCGATGAAAAAAATAGGATTATCCAGAGCGCTGGTTATGGCGGTAGACCTACCCCTGATCAGGGCCAGCGACATAGACTTCGTAGTCGATGAATACCAAAGGCTTGGAAAAACATCACTCGCGGTAATGGTGCCTAAAAAAGTATTCGAGGAGCAGGGCATGAGTCCGAGTTTGGTCATGCATGACTTGGTGCCAAGTGGCGTCAATATTGTGGACCTCGACGCACCCGGAGAAGCAAGACTCGTTGTCAATATGCCTCAGTTCGCAGCCAACGTCAATACCCAGAAGGATTTCGATGCTGCACTAGGGCTACTGACTGACGGAAGATTTAAATATTCTCCAGAGGTAGACTAAAAGATATGCCTGTCAGTAGCGAGTTATTGGAAATCCTAGCTTGCCCGATATGCAAAAAGGATGTGGAGTACAAAAAAGAGGAGGATTTTCTGCAGTGCAAAAAGTGCGACATTCGCTACTACACCGAGCGTATGCAGGGAAAGGATACTTGCCCGAAATGTGGGGAGAAACTAGATGAGATAAAAGGAGAGGTCTTGATCTGCGTAGACTGCAATCGCTGGTATCCTATCATAGATGACATACCCCACATGCTTCCGGACGAGCTCAGGGATGATCTAGTCGGATAGCCGTCCACTATTAGTCTTAAGGGGGGAGGGAGGCCTGCAAGACCGGGGAAAAAACAGTCCTTATCCAAGAGGTGGTGAGGAGGCGTGTCTTACAGGCCAAATGTGAATTCCCCCGTGTTTGTGCGTCTTTATTGATACCTCTTATTTCTTTCGATTGGCCTACCTTTATATCCCCTAGTTCCCATGGAACGAATGGAACTCTAGCATCAACCCATCGCTATCCACCGGGACTAAAGAGTTATTAGATTTATTTTCTCAGTCTCGCGATGAAGAATCCTTGTGTGCCATGGATATGGGGATAAAATCTTTTAGCTTTAGCCATGTCCTTAGATAGCTTTACGCCGTAGCATTCGGTGAAGGCCTCTTCTCCAAACTGAACATCTTCCAGCCTTAAGGAAAGGTCGTCTAGAGCTTGCTGTACGACGAATTCATTCTCTTCTGGCAGAAAGCTACAGGTGCTGTACACTAGAATGCCTCCCTTCTTGAGCACCCTTTCGGCAGCCTGCAACAGCTCTATTTGAAGGGCCGAGCACTTACTGACATCCTCCTTGATTTTTTGAGCTGCTTCTGGATTTTTGCTTACTGTACCCACGCCTGTGCAGGGTACATCTAAGAGAATCCTGTCAAACAAGATTCCAAGTTCTTCAACTGCCAATGCATCCATCCTTATGGCTATAGTATTCTCCACCCCCATCCTGCTTATATTTGAGCGCAGTGACTTCATCCGCTCCCGATTAAGTTCCAATGCGATTATGGCTCCATCATTGTCCATAAGCTGGGCCAAGTAGGTGGTCTTCCCGCCTGGTGAAGCCGTCATATCCAATACCACTTCCCCCCTCTGTGGAGCTAATACCTCGCAAGCATACATGGAGGCGGCATCCTGAATGAAATAGTAGCCTAGTAGGTACTCCGGGGTAGCGCCTATGGAGAAAGGCGCGTCAGTAACAAAATAGCCTTTCCTCGTCCAGGGTATCTTCTCAAGGAGAATCCCTTTCTCTTTCAGCCTTGGGACTAGCTCGTCCTCAGTCGCTTTTAGCTCATTAATCCTTATCGACTGCTTCAGAGGCTTAGCTAGTGATTCTATGACCTCTTCCTGAAAGATCTGTTTATATTTCTCTAACAGGTAACCAGAATACATTAGGCAAACATTCGCCCTAAATGATATATCTCTTTATCTCATATGGATGCGCATGCTTGAGATAGAAGTAAAGGCCAGGCTCAGGGATACAGAGGCACTTAAGAATAAACTCAAGGAGATGGGAGCCAAGTTTGTAAAGAGCAGTACCCAGGAGGATGTTTATTTTGAGCACCCGTCGAGGGACTTCGCGAGTAGCGACGAGGCGCTTAGGCTGCGAAAACAGGAGCGAAGGATCACTCTTACTTATAAGGGACCGAGGATAGATAGAATAACCAAGACCAGGGAGGAGCATAAAGTTGAGGTATCTGATGAAACGGAGGCCAGAGAGATTCTTGAGAGAATAGGCTTTAGAGGGGTATATGAGGTAAAGAAGCAGAGGGACTACTACGAGCTAGGGGACTTCAAGGTAATGCTGGACAAAGTTGAAGGACTAGGCGATTACATAGAAGTGGAGAAGCACAAGGGAGACTATGATCCGCAGGAGATAATTAATTTCCTTAAAGGGCTAGGCGTTAGTGAAAAAGACATGGAGAGGCGGTCCTATCTCGAGCTTCTTCTTAAAAAGTCACAAACTTAACCTCGACATCCTCATCAAGGGTGATCATGGCGTATCCCATGTGTAACGGGCCTGGGTTGACTAGCGTGCTTTTACCCAGTGTATCCATTCCCCTCGCCTCATGCACATGGCCACTTATTACCACTTTCGGCTGGTATTCATCCACGAAGTTGCGAACACTCCTGCTACCGACGTGGAGCCCCATACCCGTCTTGTCCACCTTGGTTGCATATGCTGGAGCATGGCTGATTAGGATTGTCTCTCCCTGTTCCTTCAACGCTTGGTAAGCATTTTTCAAAAGACCACTTATGTCATCTTCAGAGTATTCTTGTGCTGTATTAAACGGTGTGATGTTGCTTCCTCCCACTCCCAAAAAGCCGAAATCCTTGATGACTCTTGCACTGCCATGGAGCCCAAGTTGGGATTCTGCCAAGAATTCATTGACTCCATTATAGTCGCAATTTCCAGGCACGGCTACTAACTCTTCGCTTATCTCGAGGAGTCCATCCAAGATGACGCGAGCTTCTTCACGACCGCCGAAATCCGTTATATCGCCAGCTACCACCAAGAGATCGCAGGACGGTGCCTCTTTGGTTAAGCGTTCAATACCTCTTTGCTTTCCATGGATATCAGTGACGCAGAGCAGATGCATGGATGTCATCCTTTAGAAATTCAGGGTGCTGTTTTCTTGGGCCAATTCCGCTAGCTTAGCTAGGCTGGAGATAGTTACCCTTACGGCGAAGTCTTTCCTACCGAGGTCGTATGACTTCATATATCTGCTGCAGATGTAAATCTCTATGTCCTCTTTGAGAGCGTCTTCCAAGGCTTTTCTTAGAGAGGGAAATACCTTCCCTTGGACCTTGTCCACGTAATCGTTTGTTATCAATAACGTAGCCTCTCCCAATAGGAATATTCTAACGTCAATCCTTGAGACTTTGGCCATAGTAGCAGTGACAAAGGGGAGAATCGCCCTATCAGGATCCTTCGGACCTGCCATAGAGACGATAAGAAGACTTTCCATGGAAGAATGATTACCAAGATATTAAATAAGGTTTTGCTTGAATGAGGTTGAGACTTGGCTAGAAAGAATTTATTGCCTATGGTAACTGGGATAATGACGTAGTTGTACAAAGGAATGATGTCAATGAACCGACGAGATCGAATGAAACGTCTTTACTGGTGGCTTTTGCTGATAGTCTACGCTGCATTCATATTCCATCTCTCGAGCTTGGAGGCTCCTCCAACACCTCCACTCTTCCCGCATCAGGACAAGGTAATGCATTTCGCTGAATACGTTCCCTTTGGCTATTTAACACTGAAGGCATTTGCCCCAGTTACATTGAAGGGATATTCTGTCAGCGCTTTTTTCGCCCTTGCATATGCTGCTTCAGACGAGGTGCACCAGGGATTAGTGCCCACTAGAGAACCGAGCTTCTTTGACTGGCTGGCGGATGCAACTGGGATACTAGTTGCCTTTGCATTGAAATTAAGAGGTAGAATAACAAAGCATTGATCACCGGCATAACCTGACAAGACGGCTCTTATCTTGTGGAGCTTCTGGTAAGCGATGGTTAATGGGTGCATGGCATAATACGCCGCTCCATCCCCAATTAGGACCATCGATTTTTGAGATAACCCCTTATCATTCATCTTCCCTTGGGCCAGGGTGGGCACCACTGGCGAGATCTGACGAGGGAAGCCTTAAATATCCCGGAAAAGAAGTCTAATACCCAAAAACAAGAGCACTTTATGATCTACTGAAATTGATAAAAAGGACAAGAAAATAGATCCCAACCGGATTAAAAAATAGGAAGGTGGACATCTGGTGTCTATGGAAATTGTTTTCACAGAACACGCGGTCTTTAAGTTGAAATTGTTGAAGGATCATGGTTTCACAATCACCCAAGAGACGGTAAGGAACACTATCCAGGATCCTGACTTCACAACTGAAGCAAAATACGGAAGAAAGGCCGCCCACAAGAACCTGTACGGTGGTCTTATGGTTAGGGTTATATACGATGCAGATGTTAATATTTTGGTTGTTACTGTCATGGTTGCCAGGAGAGAAAGATATGAAAGAGATAAGATACGATAAGGATGTGGATGCTCTCATCATAGTATTTTCGGACGAGAAGATCGCCTACGAGGAGGAGATGGACGACCTGATAGTAGGGTTCTCTGAGAGCAAAGAACCAGTCTGGTTCGAGATATTGGGTGCCAGCAAAAACTTCTTGCCTAAGATTCTTCAAAAAATCTCAGAGAGCGGTGTAAGCGTATCGCTTTGATAACTTGATATTCCCGAATTTACTGGGGATGTCATTGCGTTGGGTACTATAATTTTAGAATCAAGGAGGAGTCAGGTAATTTAAGTGATGATGTCGCAAAGGGAACTCTAAATAGTATCCTGAAACAGGCTGGTTTGAAGGAGGTGAAGGAAAGTGTATAAGTATGTAGTCATCGTTGAAAAAGCTGACGGGAACTATTCAGCCTACTGTCCAGACCTCCCTAGTTGTGTAGCTACGGCCAAAACTACAACGGAAACCATTGAGAGGATGAAAGAAGCCATAGAATTTCATCTGGAAGGTCTGACAAGAGAAGGGCTTAGCATACCAAAACCTTCCAAAGCCGCCATTGAAGTTGCGGTATAGTTAGGAGAACCGAGCTTCTTTGACTGGCTGGCAGATGCTACTGGTATTTTGACTGCATTCTATGGAACGTTTCACATTCATAAAACCTGACTAAGTCTTTTATATCCAAAGGGTCTCTTTTCTTATGATTCACTATGTTTGGTTTATGCAGTGAGTGAGTGATGCAGATGAAAAGTATTTTGGTAACCGGCGGCGCTGGATTCATAGGCTCACACATAGTCGACAGACTTCTAAAACAAGATGCAAAGGTTATTTGCCTGGACAATTTCAACGAGTTCTATGATCCAAGGCTTAAAGAGAATAACATCTCAAAAGCAATGGCCCACCCTGGTTTCACTCTTGTAAAAGGCGACATCCTTGATAGCAACCTACTTGCAAAGGTGTTCTCAGAGAATGAAATCGAGGTGGTGGTGCATTTAGCTGCCCTTGCTGGTGTCAGGCCTTCCCTTATCTCTCCCGCTAGATATGTTGAGGTAGACGTTGAGGGGACGGTGAACCTCTTGGAAAAATGCAAGGAGAGCAGAGCTAAATTTGTCTTTGGTTCTTCCTCTTCGGTCTACGGCGTTAATGAGAAGGTGCCTTTCTCTGAGGATGATGCTACTGAGCTCCAGGTGTCTCCTTATGCTGCTGCGAAGAAGGCTGCCGAGATATACTGTAAGACCTATAATCGCCTCTATGGTATTCCAGTGACTATTCTACGATTCTTTACGGTCTATGGCCCAAGACAGAGGCCTGATATGGCGATTAGAAAGTTCACTGCGTTGATGAGTGAGGGGAAGCCGATCCCAATGTATGGCGATGGTAACTCGGAGAGGGATTATACCTATATTGACGATGCAGTTGACGGGGTGATAAGTGCCATTGAGAAGAACTATGATTTCGAGGTCTTCAATATAGGGAATTCCAAGACCATAAGATTAACGGATTTGATAGAGCTCATAGGGAGGAAACTTGGAGTAAAGCCGATAATCGAGGAGCTTTTGGAGCAACCTGGGGATGTTCCTATTACCTATGCTGATATTTCGAAGGCACAGAGAATGCTGGATTATAATCCAAAGACTTCGATTGAGGACGGTATCGAGAGGTTTATTGAGTGGTTTAAGTTTAATTCTAATTCTTAGAGTACTCGATAATGAAGTGTTAATGAGGAAACCGCATACATTATGATAAGTGCTAGTTGCTCACGCATATACTCCCAAAGAAGGACCTATTTTTATTCCATTTTAGCAAAGTCTCAAGGCCTTTTGCTGTTGCTCCATGGTAATATTACCTCTGATCCCTCTCTCCAATAGTATATCAACCATCTTTCCTCGTATAGCCTTATGGTTATTAGATAATGAAAAAAGAAGGATTGAACATCCCAAAAGCCTGCAACCCTCGCTACAGAAGTTGACATCGCCGTTGAAGGCTAATCCCCTAAATAAACCACATCTTCCATGCCCTTGAAGTCTGGATCGCCGGTGAGAACTCTGGCATTCCCCTGATTAGCTGTAGCTAAAATAATAGCATCACCGAGACCAAGCTTCGTTTCGTGCTTGATTTTTGCGCTTTTAATTGCAATCTCCTCTGTAACATTTATCACAAAGCACCTCTGTTTCATGGCGCTTACCTTCTCTTTTGCTTTATCCTCATCGTAGAACCGCAGCACCCACCTGTAGACCTCTGCGATATTTATAGTGCTGACGACCGCTTCCTCTTCGTCCTCAATAATCCTGCCTGCTTTCCTACCTGTCTCAGAGCCCCTGAAGTATTCTATCCACGCCCAAGAGTCAATCAAAACGGTCAATTTCTTCCCTCTCAAACGTTTTAAGTTTGGGCAAGGTAGCGAAGTGCGACTTATCAAGTTTTTTTACTTTTTTAAGCATGCCTCTGAGCAACTCATCATAGGTCTTTGCACCACTCTCTTCCTTTAGTTTGCTGAGGATTTTTATAAGATCATCCTTAACCATTATTGTGGTAGGCATTTTATACCTCATTTTTATACTTCTATTATTTATAATGCTATAAAGATATAACATTGGATGGAATTATTGCACCGAAAATCCTACGGATGTAGTAGCTCGAAAGATTAGCTACCTTAAGGAGGCGAGGATATCTAAAGAAGAGCAACTCAACTCGATAAGGATGGTTGAGTCGCCGATAGTGCCTTGGGTGCCATTAAGACTCTGAGAGTTCTCAATCTCAGTAGCAGATACGAATGAACAGGTGATAACTTTGCTTATCCCTTTATTGCTTAACCCGACTCGTAAACTAAACCTTTTATCCAGCCTTTGACATTTTCTAATAGAAGAGTCTACCAAGAAAGAGCTGGTGTTGCTATCAGGCATCCTGATCGTTGCTCTTACTCTGCGCCTGGTTACCTTCAAGTACAACCGCCTTCTAGTCTTTGATCCGTCGCACCACTACGCTATAGCTCGCCGCATCGTTGAAAACAATGATTTGTCACGGAAAAACCTTTTTATATCCCCCCTTCATACTTCAGGAGGAGGAAGATGGAGATGGAGGAATACGAGGTTTCACTTAAGGACTACATAGATGTGCTCAGGAAGGAGAAGCTGTTAATACTCGCCATATTCCTAGTTGCAGTTGTCTCTGCTACCCTGTTTTCTCTTGGACAGCCAAAGCAGTACGAGACCCGGACTACTCTGCTTATTTCTCCCCGCGTCTCTGAGGAGCTCGGAGAGTTGGGCACTGCAACGCTCTCTACTGAGACCTATGAGAGGCTCGCAGTAACAAACGACCTCTTGGCTGATATAATAAAGTCACTGAACCTCAAGGGAGATGCTGAGGCTCTGACCATTGAAGCATTGAGGGGGAGGATGGAGCCCAAGGCTGAGTTCGTCGAGAAGGGCAGAGCTGCTACACCACTACCACTGCTTACCATGACGGTTAGTGGTAGCGATCCTGTGGAGATAAAGGCCGTAGCCGAGGAGTGGGGCAGACTCTTTATTGAGAGGAACGCCGAGCTTCTTTCTACTAGGACTGCTCAATCCTATGAGTTCGTCTCTGAGAGGTACACGGAGGTTAGCCAAGAGCTCGTGGCGAAAGAGGAGGAGAAGAGAGCCTATCTCGAGAAGAATCCCGTAGAAGCACTAAGGACCGAGCTTAATGTATCGAAAGCTACATACGAGGACTTTTTGTCGCAACTCAACGAGAAGAAGCGTGAACTTAACGAGAACGAGGCTAAATTGCTTAGCCTTGAGAGGGAACTCGCAAAGGGCACTAGGTCATCAAAGTTGGATGAGTCAGTCCTCACCCAAATAGCCTTGGAGAACGAAGTGTATACCTCTGTAGAGGATTATCTGATCGCTATTAGAGTCTCAGTGGATGTACTGAAGAAAGAAGTCTCCTATTTGGAAAAAGAGACGGGAGAACTCAAATCAGGGTTGGATGAAAAGGAGGCAAGGATAAACGAGATAAAGCTTACTCTTTCTGGCTTGAACAGGGAGATTTCCAGCTTGACGGGTACTTATAAATTTTTGTACAAGAAGGTACAGGAGGCGAGGATATCTAAGGAGGAGCAACTCAACTCGATAAGGATGGTTGAGTCGCCGATAGTGCCGCAGGTGCCCTCTGGTCCTTCTAGGAAGATTAACGTGGTGATAGCAGGCGTGCTCGGCCTGTTCATAGGCGTTTTCGCTGCCTTCTTTAAGAACTACATGGAAGAAAGTTCTTAAACTTAAATACATATTTTTATAGGGTACCCCCAATAAGGTGAAAAATTGCTGGTAATAGGAATAGATGCCGCTACCTGGGACATAATTAATCCGAATATTGATTCTTTGCCTAACTTCAAGAAGCTAACAGAAGAAGGAAAACCCAAAACCATCAAGCTTAACCAGAAGCCCTGGTCTCCTCCTGTATGGTGTTCCATGTTCAGCGGCAAAATGCCAGAGGAACACAAGCACTATGACTTCGTTAAAGACGGCGAAATCGTCAAGCGTGAAGACATCAACGTAGATTTCATTTGGGATCTACTGGATAGAAAAGGCGTCTCTGTAAAGGCGCTTAACGTTCCCTTTATAGTTCCTCCCTATAATTTTAACTTGGATTTCACTCCTGTAGCAAACGGCGTGCCCGTGGAGACCCACGAGCTATTGGAAGAAATAGAAAGGGTTACAGAAAAAGCCCTCAGCATCCTCAGAAACGCTAGACCCGAGGTTTTCATACTAGTCTACACCGCCCTTGATAAACTGTCGCACCTGCATTGGGACGAGCCGATACTAGTGGAATTCTATAAAAAAGTGGACGAAGTCCTGGGAAAGCTACTACCCTACGACGATGAAATAATAGTAATCTCTGACCATGGTTTTTGCGACTATGACAAGGCTCCTATAAGGACATTACCAAAGAGGACGCCTAAGGGAGAGATAAAAGGCGACCACCACCCCGAGGCTATTCTAATAACAAAGAACATCGAATATGACATAAACCAGCCCATGGACGTGTTTTTCGCTATCAAAAGCAAGTATGAGGTATGAATATGGATGAGCGAGCCGGGGTATATGCAGGTGTAACTATGATTTCGGTGATAAAGGACGGGAAACAGGTGCCTGAATTGATTTTACCTCTGATTAAGCTTTATTAATCATGAACCCTTAGAATACTAGCAAGGATTCGTATGAAAGAAAAAAGAGTAATCAGATACAAGGATAAAATAGATTTTATTGTAAGCAGCTTGGAGTCTATACCAGAAGAACCTAAACGTGATCTCGAAATCAGCGGGGTATTCTATAAGCTCCATACATCTATAGAGGCTGCAATGGATTTAGTGGCAATGATTCTAAAGGATCTTGGGAAAAAAATTGAAGACGACTACGCAAACATAGAAGCTCTAGAGGAATCTAGAACAATAACAAGAGAGCTCTCTGGAAAGCTGAAAAAGTGCAATGGTTTGAGAAATTATCTTGTTCATAGATACAACAAGGTGGACGATGAAGTAGCATTAAGTTCTGTTAGCGAGGTTAAGAAAACTCTCTATGATTTTGTAGAGGTTGTGGAAGGGTTTTTAAAATGAACTTGGAAAAAATCAAAGGAAACCTCAAGTTCTTGAAGGATTACGAAGTGATCCTCTATGGTTCCTATGTAACCGGAGAGTTCAGAGGGGGGTCGGATATAGATGTTGCGGTGATAACCAGGATTAAAGATCGCGGCAAAAACTTAGAGCTTTTGAAGAGCTTTATAGGGAAAGCTAAGCCTGTATATGATATAAGAATATTTGAGCTTCTGCCACTTAAGCTAAAGGCATCCACGATGAGTGACTATTTAGTTCTCTATGGCGAAGAACCTGGGATATCAGAGTATTTCTATTATTATAGAAAACAGTGGAGTGATCAAAAGCACAGGATAACCGGCGGCTATTATAAAAGCTATAAGGAGAAACTAGCGACTATGAAGTCGAGTCGGTAGTTGGCTTTTCGATGTTAATTGTAAATCACTATCATCGTTTTTGAACGAGGAAAATAGTGTTCTCTGACTGACTTTCGGCTTGTAAAGTGGCTTGATGGAAAAGGTTTTATTCCCCACTCTACATGGAAATGGATGGTTGTTGAGCTAAAAGTAATAGCAGGTGACAGAATGGATGAAGCACTGATGAATTTGAGTTTAGAGGAAAAGGTGGAGAAGTCCAAGGAAGTTATAACCGAAGGCCTGGAAAAGTATGGAGATAATAGCATTATAGCATACACCGGTGGGAAGGATAGTACATTGATGCTCTGGATGATAAGAGATGTCTGTAAAGAAAGAGGCGTAGAGGTTCCGGAGCTTATGTTTATCAACGAGGGGCATGTGTTCGAGGAAGTAGTAAGTTTCGTCTACGAGATAGCTGAGAAGTGGGGCCTCAAGTTCACTGAGGTGAAGAACGAGGACGTGTTGAGGCAGGCTAAAGAGGTGGGTGACATCGTATATGTGGATAGGCTGGACGAGGTGAATAGAGCTGAGCTGGCCAAGCTGGGTTTTACTGAGAAGTCTTTCCCCTTCGAACCGGAGAGCTATGTGGGCAATCACTTGATGAAGACTGTCGCGATGAACAACTTCCTTTCTAGCAGGAATGTTGAGGCGGTGTTCACGGGTATAAGGTGGGACGAGCAGGAGGCGAGGCGTGACGAAACCTATTTCAGCCCTAGGGATGAACCGATGCACGTGCGGGTGCATCCAATACTTCACTTTACTGAGAGGGAGGTGTGGGATGCGTTGAAGAAGCATGATATTCCCACCGCCAGTTTATATGCCAAGGGCTATCGCTCACTGGGTGCCAAAGGCACTACTACTAAGACGTCTGATCTTCCGGCTTGGGAGCAAGACTTGGAGAACACAGTTGAAAGGGCTGGGAGACGACAGGACAAGGAAGGCATTATGAAGAGGCTGAGAGACCTGGGCTATATGTGATGTTTAGAAGATGGTTATCACGGCATTCTAGAGCGCTTTCCTCGCTCATTATAACGAGCTTTATACCCTCTCCCTTGCCCTCGACTTCCTCCTCCACCCCTTTTCCTCTCCACCTTCCTTATCCTAACTAGTCAAATTGCGCTATGTGGAAAAATTATCTCTTATTCTGCGCTACTCTGACAGATATCTTTCAAGCTCTTCTTTAGTTAGTAATTTTTCTTTCCCACTTGCGATACTCTGTATAACCTTTTTTTCTTCATCCGAGATCTCATCTTTTAATACTGGCTCTATTTCCATGTCCAAAACTTTTAGCAGGATGTCTGAGAGGCCAGAGATCATGGTTTTAATCTCTCGGAGCTCCTTTACAACAACTTCTTCCATAATGGTATACTCCTATTTGTTCTCGGCCTTGGGAACATATTAACTTTTGGGGGCATTAGCATGTTCCTCTGTCTGATCTCCCGGCTTGGGAGCAGGACTTGGAAAACACCGTTGAAAGGGCTGGGAGACGACAGCACAGGGAAGGCATCATGAAGAGGCTGAGAGACCTTGGGTACATGTGAAACAATTTTATCCGGCTAAAGCACCACCTCAATAAATTTTCTCATAGCCTCTATTGACACAGCTCCTATTTTCCTGTCAACTTCTTTTCCTCTCTTGAACAATATAAAAGTCGGCACCCCTGCAATATTATACCTTCTTGGAATGGTCTGATTCCTATCCACGTTAATCTTTCCAATCTTCACCCTGCCATTATACTCCTCCTTCAACTGATCGACAAGCGGTTCCATCATCTTGCAAGGCGGGCACCAGGACCCCCAGAAGTCAACCATAACAGGAATATTTGAGTTTAACACTTCCTTCTCAAAGTTTTGTTCTGTGAATTCCATTACTCCTCAGTCCTCAACACAGGCCTAGGGCTTTCTACCTGCTTTTGCTTTGCTCCAGTCCGCAAAACTGGTTTGTAGCCCTCTATCTCCTTTGTCCCGGGTTCATAGATCTCGAGAACATCCGACTCCTTCTTCTCACCACTCCATCTCGTTTTTGGCATTATAACATGCTCCTTCTCCTTTATCCTTGCAGCTATCTCAGGCTTTGTAAGCAACTTGAACATCCTCGTTACTTCCTTTTCAAGACTCACCTTTGCATTGAATCCAAACTTGTTTGGCAGTTTTCTGGAGACAACTTCAAGTGGATGCTCCTCAGCCTCGACCCTCGGATTTTCAAGCCTCTGTATCTTAACATCCAAACCAAACTTTTCCTCAGCCACCTTTGCAACAGTCTCGGCCAGCTCGCCCACCTTATGTACGCTGGAAACCTGGTTAACAACATCGTATTGTCCGGGCTCTGGGGGAGAAATTATCAATCGAAGCATGCACTCCATGGCATCTTCAAGAGCTATAAGACCGCGGGCCTGCTCCCCTTTGCCGTAGATTGTCAACGGGATCCCAATAACAGCCTGGGAGACCATCCTGTTAATTACGGTTCCAAACCACTCGTCAATGTCAAATCTAGTCCTCAGCCGCTCGTCTGCCGCAACTTGATCGGTATGAACTCCAAATATGACTCCCTGCATTACATCGTAGGACCTGAGCCACCAGTACTTACAGGCCTCGTAAACATTGAAGGTATCCTGCACCTTACTAACATGATAAAAACTGACAGGATCTCTCGGGGTTAGCTCTCCGCCCAGGCTCCACTCTCTATCATCCCATTTCAATACAGCATCAGCAGGGAATATTCCTTCGAAAAGAGGCCTCCCCGTCAGGGGACTTCCATACTCCCCTAGCGTCCCGAGCTTTATCAAGCACGTCTCAGGAACGATATCCCTTATCAAAAACAAAAGCCCTAACGTGCCTAGGACATTGTTTCTCTGTACCTTTATAGCGTGATCTGCGTCAACCATGCTATACGGAGCACTAGGATTCTCGGCGTAGTGCACTATCGCCTCTGGCTTAACCTCCTCCAGAAATTCCCTGAGCTTTTCTCTGTCAGTTATATCGATCTTCCTGAAATCGATATCGATACCGAGAACCTTTCTCGCAATATGCAGTCTATCCGTCATCCTCTCAATAGGCACCACGGTATGGGATCCTTTTTCCATTACATTATCTCTTCTACTGTAGTTATCTATACCGCTGACCTTGCATCCCAGGCTTCCAAGTTTCAGGGCAAGGGTCCATCCCAAATAGCCGTCAATACCCAAAATCATAATCCGCATGTCCTTGAGCATATACCCATACTCCATAAGCTCCCACTCTGGACACTGCTCAAAGGTGATAGAAGGCTCAAAATGTCCCAGCTCTTGTCGTCTCTCGCATTCTATCATTATCTGTCCATGCTTCTGCTTTTCCCTTATCTCCTCCTTAGACTGTCCGCACGCCCTGAAATCTACATTCCCCTTGAACTTCGCGGCAGGGCAATTCCAACAAGTCTTTTTAGCATTATGCGCCTCCATATTCTCACCTCATTCTCCTAAGTATTCCTACTACATCTGTTACGCTCGGTTCCTCCGGAACCGCTTCTTCAGCATTATGAGCTTTCACGAAAAGGAAAGCATCATCCTGTGTGTGCTTTCCCTTGAAATGGTCCTGCTCGAAAAGCGTGTCTTTGTCTAGACCAGCTCTCAGATTAAAACCCGGCTCCCCTAGAAGCACTAGATCCGGTGCCTTTTCCAAATACTCTCCCGAGTATATTTCGTCTTTTCTATACACCTTCTTAACGACTTTTTTATCATCCTTTTCAAGGGCCCTAAAGAGTTCTGACAGCTCCTGTAGAATACTCTCTTCATCCTCTTTCTCAACGCTGCCCCTTGGATACTTTCCCTTCTTATTCAGATATATCCTGGCAGGTTCAAGGGCAAATGCCTTCGTACCCTCTTTAATGTTGGTGTAGTTCTTTTCCTGGGCCTCTTCGAGCTCTAGAAATCCATTTTCCATCAACAAAGTATTGACATTGACATTTGTCTTCACCCTCTCGAAACCATGATCAGAGAGCATCAAAAGTGAATCCCCTTCCCCTAATCTCTCAACTATCTCCCCGATAACCTCGTCTATCCTCCCGAAGAATTCTATAACCTTATCGTGATACTTATGGTCCGACTCTTCATATGCATCCCACAGAAAATGCCCAAGTCTGTCAGTACCTGTGAATACCAACATGAACAAGTCCCATCTAAATTCATTCCAAAAGTACCTGTACGCGTCTACTCTCCTCTCCAGCGTATCAAACAATTCTCTTACAAAAAGGTCCTGAGACTTGTACCACTTATGGGAATCAACATCTATCCTGTAGTCAAGGGCCTTCAACTTTTCAACATACTGCTTGGGGTAAGTAGCTTTCTCCAGATCCAGGGAAATAAAACCAGAAACAATAAACCCATTCATCTCGCCTGCAGGATATGTTGAGGGCACATTCATTATAACAGACCTCTTGCCATCCATCTGCCAGAAAGGCTTTGCCTTCAAGTTCCTAAAATCAGGAAAAGACATGGTATAAGTACCTTCTATCAACTCCATAAACCCAAAGATTCCATGCTCCCCTGGGTTCTTTCCAGTAATAATAGAGCTCCAGGCTGTGGAAGAAACTTCTGGAATAGTGGACTGCATTTTTCTAAAAATTCCTTCCTTTTTAAGGCTCTGGAAGTTCGGCATCACTCCCCTCTCAGACAAGTCCTCCATCAGCCGGTAAGGAACACCGTCCAGTCCTACAATAACAATCCTTCCCATTTTTCTCAACTCATATCCTTCTTCGATAGTTACTCAAAATATAAGTAACCTTTATATATAAATATATAGCTTTCGTTTCATTTGTAAAAGGTGATTAAAATAAGGAAGGAAGGACTTGATAGAGCTGTGAGGAATCTACTCAAATTGGGTTTTAGTGCGTACCAAGCGAAAGTCTACGCTGGATTGCTTGCTCTTTCAGAGACAAAGGCACCTGAGCTGGTTGACCTAGTCGATGTCCCAAAGGCTAGGATATACCAGATATTGGACGAGCTACTTGAGATGGGAGTGGTAAGGAAAAAACCTGGCAGGCCTATCAAATATGCTGCGCTTCCTCCAAACAAAGGGTTAGAGAACATGTTGAAGTGGAAGAAGGAAAAGAGTGAAAGGGAATTGATTCTGCTCACTGAGGCAAAGGATGGATTGATCGAGGGGTTACATGCTCTATACGGAAAGGGTGAGACGAGGGTAGCTACGAAGGGTTTCATGGAGATAATCCCGGCTGGAGAGATATCTGAGGTGGAGACGAAGAGGGCTTACGGTTCTGCTGTAAAAGGGATATCGGTATTAACTGGTGTCTTCGAGTATCTGCCGAGGGTGATATCTGAGATTGAAAAGGCTGTCCAGAGGGGTGTGAAGGTTAAGGTTCTGTTGTTGGATCCTGGAAAGCTTAGGGGCGGGAGTGATAAGATACAAGATGAGGTTGTTAAAGTCCTTGAGGGTATGGAAAACGTTGAATTCAGGTTCGCTGAGGATATGCCTCTCAGAGGCACCATTGTTGATTCTCGTATTGCCATTTTTTCGGTTGATGAAGGGAAGCTTCTGCCCTTTCAGAAAGAGATTGGAATAACAGAAAACGAGAACATGGCAAGTGCTTTGACTCTCTATTTCGAAGCTCTGTGGGATAAAGCGAAAGAGCTATAACGAAGCTTGACGTAATTCCTGCACCTTTATATCCTGAGACCGCGAAAGTGAGATGAAATGAATATCGAAGAAGTGGTCGGGCAGAAAGAATCCGAAACTCTGGAATTCAAAAAATCACTGCAATTGAAAGATGAGATAGGCGAGGCGATATCAGCCTTCTCCAACGCTCACGGCGGCACCATCGTTGTCGGCGTCTCTGATCCCGGCAAAATCCTAGGCATTAATGTGGGAGAGAATACCCTGGAGGAGCTGGCGAACTACGTCAAGAGAAATACCGACAACCAGGTTTTTCCTTCCATCATTGTTGAAAAAGTCGGCGATAAGGACATCGTCGTTGTCGAGGTTTCGGAGAGCAGTGAGAAGCCGGTGTTTTTCAAGGGCAAAGCCTTCAAGAGAGTGGGAAAATCCAAGCACCGTTTATCCGCAAGCGAGATAAGGGCGCTTGCCAAAGAGAGCACGAAAGCGTATTGGGACGAGCAGGTGTGCGAGGGGGCGGGGTTGGAGGATATTGATGAAGAGAAAGTTAGATGGTTTGTGAAAGAAGCTAAGAGGCAGAGAGGTCTGAAATTATCTGCGGAGTTGCCGATAAAAGAAATTCTGACGAGATTAAAACTATTGAGGAATGGAAAATTAACTCACGCAACTTTACTTTTGTTTTCAGAAGAACCAATGTTTTTACAATGTGAAATAAAGTGCATACGATTTTCTGGAAATGAGCCGGTTAAGCCATACATCGATTTTGCAAGCATGGAGGGAACTGTTTTCGATTTGGTAAATGGGGCAGAAGACTTTGTTCTTAGAAACATTAGAAAAGCCATATGGCTTGTTCCCGAGCAAATTCAAAGAGAGGAGAAATATGAATATCCACCAAATGCAATAAGAGAGGCAATAGTAAATGCCGTAGTTCATAGAGATTATGAATCCCCCTCAAAGGTCCAAGTTAGAATCTTTGACAACAGAATTGAAGTTTGGAGTCCTGGTTTGCTACCTGAGGGAATAACTGTTGAGGATTTAAAAAGAGAACATAGATCAATCCCTCGTAATCCTCTTTTGTTTAAGCAATTATTTTGGGTAAAATATGTAGAGGATGTCGGGGGTGGGACCTTGGATATGATAAGTCTATGTAGAGAGTGGGAAATTCTTGAACCAGATTTTAAACATATTACTGGTGCTCTTGTTGTGATTTTTAGATTACCTCCTTTCTTAGAGGATCTAGAAAAACTTGGCTTAAATAAAAGACAGATAAAGGCAGTAGAGTATGTAAAAAAGAGCGGTTCTATAACGAGTGGAGAATATCAAAAATTGAACAATACAACCAGATATACTGCTGCACGGGATTTAGCAAAACTTGTCAAATTAGGTATTTTCACCAGGGTTGGTAGGGGTAAAAGAGAGTTAAGGTATATTTTACTTTCGATGCAAAATGCGTCAAAAAAGCGTCAAAAAATGCGTCAATCTTGAGTTGATATGAACGGCACGATTATGGCACGAAAGGTATAATTGAAAGAAGAGGTTCTGGACCACAAACTTGTTATATCCTGTCAGGTGTCTCTATCGGACGGTATCGGACGATAAAAATAGAGATTTAAAAGATATGGTATGGAATATTGCGAGGGAAAATCATGAAGGTTTTGATAACAGGCGGCTGCGGATTCATAGGAGCCAACCTAGTAGAATACCTGCTGGAAAAAAAGCATACAGTAAGAGTATTCGACAAT
>JAZGAD010000052.1:0-4436 GCA_036444275.1 Hydrothermarchaeales archaeon (SeqCode) | reverse complement strand
ACACCGGCAGCCTAAAGGTGTAAATCGTTAGTAGCGCCACTGCTACTTCAAACGCTAGTATCACTGCTACTACCTCGTATTCATATGCCTTGCCCTTCGCCCTTCTAAGCACTGATATCGCTACGTGGGGCACACTGTACCACTTCTCCCTATTGTTAAGGGAGCCGTCCTCCAATACCTCACCAGTCCAGTCAGGTCTAAATCTCCCTCTTGCCTTCAACACAAGCTCGAAGTAGTAGGGAAGGAAGAGCATTAGGGCGAACCTCTCTAGGTCTGCTAGCACTGCAACCACAGCTATGCTCGCTCCAATAGGATACGTTAAGACATCACCTGGGAAGACCCTCGATGGATACCTATTATAGTAGAGTAAAGCGATCAATGCTGCCACCAGACAGACTGCGATAACGACTGCGTTGCCTGCTCCAACCTGCCATGCCAAATATCCTAGAGCAGACAGGATTATGATTCCCATCCCAGCTTCCAGGCCATTATAGCCGGCGAGCATGTTGAAGCCGTTCGTAGCACCTACAACACCCCCTGGTAAAAACAATAATGGGTAAAGCAAGCCCAGCTCCGTTAGTCCTAAAAATGGGAATTTCATGACGCTTGTGCCGGCGTTGACTACCATCATTGGTATCGGCACGAGGAAGGTTAGTGCCAGCTTTTCCCTCTGCTTTAGGCCTAGTCTCCAGCCCAGCATGTCGTCGGTCATGCCTATCATTGTTGCTATGAGGATCGTAGCTAGAGCGGCTAGGAGGAGGGTTATGGAATTGGAGTTGCTGAAATAAAAGGTATCTAGTGCAATGTATATCAATAGGGCGAAGAGCGAGCCGAATATTACTGCTATGCCCCCCATCTCAGGTACTTCCTTGTGGTTCTTGTGGACGTCTTTGCCCACGAAGCCAGTGTGCCTAGCCCTAGCGATCTAAGGTGGGAGGGTGATGAGTGTTGCTAGGAAGCTAAGCGCGGACAGAGCAAGGATTACCCAAAAGTGCATGTGTTAGGGTCTGGCCCTGGATTTTTAAATCTATCGATATGCGATGGATAAATCTCCAGGTTCCTCAATGCTAGCCAGACTACCTCTCATCAGTTGCTCCTGAAAATTTGTTTTAAGGCCGAAGCTGAGGTCGTTCTCCAGGGGGTAGTCTCCATGAGCCATCTCCAGAGGGGTATGAACTTGATATACCTGCCCTTAATCCCTCTTTCTGTGTCCAAGTCCTTGGAGACTACGAGGCCCTTGTCCACTGAGAACTCGTCCATGAATTTTAGAAGCCCCTTGAGTTCCCTGTCCCTGATGTTATCCTTGTACTTCGATTCCACTGGGGTTATGCCCTCATCCCTCAAGAGGACCGCGTCCACCTCGAAGTTGCCTCTGCGCCAGAAGAACCTGCTTCCGCTGGAGCTCACCACCAGGTTTTCCACGACTCGGCTGAACTCTGGAGCCCTGCCCAGGGCGAACTGAAAGGTGGTGTTGGTCAGGTAGAGTTTTTTCATCTTCTTCTCACTGGTGAGCAAGTTCCTCGAGAAGTTGTAGTGCTTTCGTATGAGGAATCCCTTCTCAAGGTATGAGACGTAGTTGGAGAGGGTCTTTCTGCTTATACCAAGGTCGCCTGCGAGGCCCCTGTAGTCGGTGACGAGCCCAGGGTTGGAGGCCACTATCCTCAGTATCCTCTCCAGAGCGTCCTCGTACTCTATGGGGAAGATCTTGGGCAGGTCCTCGTAGATCACCTTGCTTATGATGGACCCTACGTACATTTCCACGAAGGACTGGTCAGCCGTGACGAGCTCAGGGAGCTGCCTCTTAGCGTAGAGCTCCACCTCGTCTGCTAGCGCCTCCCTAAACATTTCTGGCTTCTCTACCATGTCGTTCTTGCCCTTGAAGCAGAGGAACTCCCCGAAGGACAGGACGGGCAGCTCGAAGAGGAATATCCTGCCTGCCAGGGACTCCTCCGCTCTCTTCTTCAAGAATAGGGACGAGGACCCAGAGACATAGAACTTGAGGTTGGGATGGGTGTCGTAGTAGTATTTCACTTGGTTCTGCCAGCCTTCGAGCTTCTGGATTTCGTCCAAGAACACGTGAACCATTCCCAGTTCCTGTAGTTCCTTACCCGTCCGGGATATGAATTCCTTTATCACCTCGTGGATAGAAGCTACCTCCTCATCGAAGGAGAAGTAGATTATCCTGTCCCGGGGGTGGCCCTCCTCTATGAGGTAGTCGATGAGCTGCTTCAGAAGCACGGTCTTGCCCGTGCGCCTGAGCCCCACCACCCCTAAGACTGGGCGTGTGTCTACGTGTTTGATGAGCTCGTGGTATAGGTTCCGCTTTTTGTCGTATCCGTACCTGAAGCCTTCTCTCCAGTGCAGGTTATATCTCAATAGATTTACCATATTATTTATTTATATGGGTAACATGTTTCTCATATTATTAAAATATACGGAAATATAGTTGCCCATAACTTAGACAGATATGGGCACTAGGAAGGTGAGTGCCAGCTTCTCCCTCTGTCTCAGGCCTAGTCTCCAGCCCAGCATGTCGTCGGTCATGCCTATCATGGTTGCTATAAGGATGGTAGCTAGTGCAGCTAGGAGGAGGGTTATGGAATTGGAGTTGCTGAAATAAAAGGTATCTAGTGCAATGTATATCAATAGGGCGAAGAGCGAGCCGAATATTACTGCTATGCCCCCCATCTCCGGTACTTCCTTGTGGTTCTTGTGCACGTCTTTGCCCACGAAGCCCGTTTCGTTGGCCCTTCCTTATCCATTATGGTAGAGCTATGAAAGTACCGAGGAAGCTGACGCCGAATAATAAGAGCAACCATAATTCCATGGTCAAATATTGGCTGAGAGATATTTATTTCCGGGTTGTAAGCTTGATCTTCCACTTGGACTTGTTGTCTCCGCCGGTAACGAAATCCGCCTTGCCTCTTTTTCAATGTTTTTGGCCTTCACTCTGTTTATTGGCTCCTGCGCGGGCTACCATAAACCTAATAAACGTTATAGTTAACAATTAAATTAAGGGTTAAAATGTCAGTTTCATCGAAAGATGTGGAGAATATTGGAGCCGCCGGTATTTTGGAAAAACTTCTTGAAAAAGATAAAGTCAAGGCAGAAGACATACTAGACGTTATTTCTGAAACCCTCGGGAAGGATTTTCAATCTGAAGATGTGGTCGAGACCCTAAAATCTCTTAAGATTTCCAGAAAAAAAGTGTTCGAAGAGCACCTTGGATGAGGGTTTACCTGGACACTAATATCTTTCTAGAGGCAATCAAGAATCGGCCTTCCAATTCAAGAATTCTATTTTTGAAGTGTTTTAGGGGCGAATTTGAGGGAATCGTCAGCGAATATACAATCGATGAGACAATGGACAACTTGAAAAGAAGGGCCGGAAAGGACAGTGCCAGCATGGTGCGGGAGCTCATTCTTTCCGTGCCGGGAATTAAGGTTGTGAAATACTCAGACATAAAGCCTTTAATAGAGAAATACTCCTCTTTTGTTACTGACATAGATGATGTGCCCCATATTTGTGCATACTTCATTTCACATGCGGATTTTTTTGTAACCAATAACCGAAAGCTAACGCAGATGAAGATAAAAGACAAGGTCGAATTCCTGAGCCCTAAGGAATTTATCGAAAAAGTGCTGGATAGCAAGGGCATGGAAACAAAAAGAGGACATTAAAAGCGAGTAAACTTTCTTTGTAAACATTTCCAATTGTAATGGTTTAACCATCAGTAAAACACTGGCAGCCCGAAGGAGTAAACCGTTAGTAGCACCACTGCCAACTCGAAGGCCAGTACCATGTCTACTATCCGTATGCCCTTCCCTTGATCTTCTTGAGCACTGATAACCCTAAAGAACTTGAAACTCCGCAATAACTTTTAGTACTCCTTGAGAGCAATTGCCTGTTATGAAGCGTAAAGAACTCTCTGTCCTCGCTGGCATACTCTTGGTTGCCTTTGCAATACGCCTCATCTTCTATAGGCACGGCTACCTATACGGCGTAGACCCCTACTACCACTACGACAACTCCAGAGCATTATTGGAACAGGGAACGATACTATTCACATTTGGCTTGTATACGCCGAACCTCGTTTTGTATCAATTCCTAAAGTATTTCAACGTCTCCTTCTATGACAACTTTCGCTTGACCACGCCTGTCTTCGGCGTCCTCACCATCATACCCGTGTACTATCTCGTCAAAGAATTCTTCGATAGGCGAGTGGCACAATTCTCTGGCCTAATATTAGCTTTTCTTCCTGCCTTCATCGGCAGAACGCTCTCCGGTAATTATCGCGGCGATCCATATTCCCTCTTCTTCACCTGCCTGGGCTTCTATCTCTTCATCGTTTCTATCAGAGGCTTTAGTAAGAGGTCCTTCGTATATGCACTGCTCGCCGGCGTGTGCTTTGCCTTTGTCGGCATGGTTTGGAGCGT
>JAZGAD010000051.1:0-2628 GCA_036444275.1 Hydrothermarchaeales archaeon (SeqCode) | reverse complement strand
GCCTTTGAGGACAAGATCGAGCGGATCCAGAGGGGGGAAGAGAGCAAGGAGTCCGTGTTGGAAGAAGCTAAGAATGAGCTGACTAGGATACTGCGCGAGTTCAAGGGAAAAGAGGAGGATATAGGACGCAGACTTATGAAGGGCTTTGAAGTGAAGGAGAAGCAGAAACGGTTCATTGGGGAATGCCCCAGTTGCGGGCAAGATTTGAGGATCGTCCGCTCTAGGAAGACCGGGAAAGTCTTCGTAGGATGCTCTAACTATCCGAAGTGCTCTACTTCTTACCCACTGCCTCAGAAGAAAGGCGTGCGGACTACAACTAAGAAATGCAAGACATGCGGCTTGCCCATGATCAGCGTGCCCCTTGGAAAGAGAAGAATGTTAAGCTGCATCGATATGAATTGCGAGTCAAAGAAAAAGCAAGATAAAAAGAAAAAGTGATATCAGCTAGAAGCGCCTTCGAACGTGAGATGCACCTGCCAATCATGTTTTAAATACTAGGATAAATACAAATCGGAGAGTCGAGGAGGTAGTACAGTCGTGGGAGAAGTAAATCTTAGCCCAGCCAGCGATGGCGGGAAAGCGGAGACGGGAAGGAGGAAGTAGGAGAATGGGCTGGAGAGATTTAAAGGCTTGGCAGATAGGGGCGATAGTTGGTGCGGTTATTGGTTTGCTAAAAGTCTCAGCCTCTGTGCTTTTCCCGATAATAGGAGCTGTCGTTGGAGCCGTTTTGTTTCATTCGATCTACACATTCATAACTACCACTAAGATAAAGTTATGGCAGAAAGCAGGGATTATTGCAGTAGTTTATGCGGCTATTGTTGACATTTTTGAAGGATTTCTCGCACTTGCCGGTGCACCCTATCCAAGTCCTAAATTTTTGTATTATTTATTCGCTCTTCCACTTCTTACACATATAGAGCTTTTTAGTTTTTATTTGCGTTTTGGAGATTTTTCTTTCTTGGCAAATCTTATATTATGGTTCGCTATTGGAGCACTGATTGGTTACATATATGAGAAGCGGAGGGGCTTAAATTGAAAAAGTTATAGAGAGAAAATCGAGGTACATGTTAGATTAACAGCGCTAAAAGAGGAACTATTGCTCCACCGAGTAAAACTGAGAGGACTACTTTTATGTTGAATTTTACGTGCGCCTCTGGAAGCAGGTCGCTGGCCCCTATATAGATAAAGGTGCCTGCTGCAAATGCTATCACGCTTTCTAAGACATAGGCCGAGGGCAAAAGGAATACCGCTAGGATTGCTCCAATGGGTGTTAGAAAAGAGTCAATGCCCAAAGCAAGGAGTGTCTTATCCGTCCCGTATCCCGCGTTCTTCATTATCATTGTCGTAGAAAAGCCCCTCGGGAGCTCGTGGGCTATTACAGCTAGCGCTATTGCCAGTCCGAGTGCCGGTGTAATTGTATATCCCACGGCGATAGCAACGCCATCGATGAGACTCTCTATACCTATGCCAAGAATAGCGATCCACCCTATGCTGTGGTAGTCGCACTCAGGCTCTGGACAGGAGTGTATCATTACAAGCTTCTCGATGAAATAGATGGAAAAGAAACCCAAGCCGAGCATTAAGCTGCTTCCAGTCTCAGGCAGCATTTCGAAAAAGGCAGTAGCAATCATCACGCCAGAGGCGAACCCAAGCATATACCTCATCTCTATCTTGCCAATCCTTGTGTATAGAGGTAATAGCCCCCCGAGAATCGTGGCTAAACAAGCCGTCATTGCATAGATATAGATCATACTGTCCATATTACCCTCAAATTATGCCCGAAGTCCCCCACTACAAGAGCTGCATGTTCTCTTTTCCATAACGTAGTGCGCACTACATACGTTCTTCCCACACAGGGAACATGTAAGCAATGGCCCTGGCCTACCGCAGACCTGACATATACCTGAGATCATACCCATAAGTCTATAGTCTTCCATTTTATATCTATCTTATCTATCCTATCTCGACAGCGATAAAAATAAGGACTATCAAAACTAAAACCATGTAGGTAGGTCTACTGATCCTTGTGCCTTATCTTTGAGGTGTTACTGAATATGAGCATTGTCGACGAGGTCCTGGCAGAATTAAAGGATATTTCTAATACCCAGAAGACCAGAGAATTCGGCGATTACCTAGCTGCCACGGCGATATTTGATGTAGAGTACTTTGATGAGGTAATTCGGAGGATAGAATCTGTGGTCGCACCCATCATTGAAAATGGGGAGAAGATCTTCTGTGAGCTAAATTCGGGCGACGTGGTGGACTCTCGTGTTAAGTGTTTTGACATCCTCCGAGGTGCGATCTTTGAGGTATACGATTATAAGAGGATGGCAGCTTCCTTCATTAGGTTGTACCACCTCAAAGGCGAGAAGGAGTGGCTTGCCCTTTATGTGGATGAGAACCCCCATACTCCTTGGTGGAGCAGGGAGGAAAGGGGCAACTAATTGTAAGTATATTTCTAGAAAATGGGCCTAATAAGCAATATAAGTGGAAATAGGGGATAAAAAAGACCAATTTTCTTGATTAATGCATAGATAATTTTTTCCAGATTTAGACATATTTAAATAGCGATTTCTATTGAATTGACGTCATAATTCATGATAAGGAGGTGGGGAAGATCAAAAGAAT
>JAZGAD010000050.1:0-3392 GCA_036444275.1 Hydrothermarchaeales archaeon (SeqCode) | reverse complement strand
ATCTAATAAGGTTATCAGTAAGAAGGCCAAGAAATTGGTGCGGTGGCATACAAACTATGTTGTTTTTGTAACGCCTGAAGCCAAGCAGGCTGGCTGGAACGAGAAAACGATAGTAAAGGTTTCTTTAATAGAAGAAAACGGGGAAAAGAAGATTGTTATAGAGAAGGGTATGGAGCTCTAAATATCAGCTAAAGTTCAATTCCTTAAAAACTTCTATAGAAATGTAATCAGCATTTTCGTTCAGAATATTCTTAATCCTCCTCTTTACCCTCTCATGTGGCATAACAAATACAATCTCTCTTCCAGCTCTAACATTCTTCTCAAAGTTTGCTAGATCTGGTTAGTAGTTAAATATTTAAATGTTAATTACCATTATAGTAATTATGAATAGGTATGCCAAGATGTATGGGTGGTTGCATGAAGCCTTCGGAGAAGAAGAGTTCGCGATAGACGAATTCAAGGCTGTTTTTCCCAGCCCGCAGCCCGCAAAGATCATCCACGACTTGATAGGCTCTGGATATTTAGCCAGAGTGAAAAGGGGCAGGTACAGGGTAGTTCCACCAGATGATTTTTTGACTAGGATAGTTGATGAGGGCTTCTCAAAGATGGAGATTATAAGCAAGGCGGAAAGGAGATTTGTATACACGGGGAGCGATGCTGTCAGCTTGTGGACGGATGGCTACTACTGGACTGGCTTTACCAAGGGATTTAGACCTATCTACATAAAGGTCTTGGATAGAGACTTGGACTACTGGAGGGTTTTCTTCCGGGAGAACAACGCTGAGTGCGTCTTGGAAACTGACTTGGGCAAGAGGACTTTATTTGGGGTTATGTTTGTATTGCACGTTGTGCCTTCTTTCGAGGTTGAATTCAAGGAGGATGCTCCTTTGATACCCTTAGAGGAAGTTGTAGAGTTCTGCAGGGAGCGGGAGTTAACCTACAGGCCAGCTTTGGAGTATTTAGATGGGAAGTACCACTTGGGGATCTTTAAGGAAAAGGAGTTGGAGCATGTTCATTAGGTGGTTATTCTGAGGGAAAAGATTCTGGCTAGAGAGGAGAAATGTTTTGAGTTTTTGAGAAGCATACCAGAGGATAGGAGGTTCGTTCTCCTGGGTGGATACGCGGTTTCTGCATTCGAGTTTCCCAGGCTCTCAATAGATATGGATATTGCGATACCGAGTGGCGAGTTGGAATTCTTCAGGGTTCTTGTAAAGAAGCAGGGCTTTGTTTTCTCTCAGGAGAAGTCGGGCTTTGATTTAACTTACGGGGGAAAGTATGAGCGCTACGTAAAGGATGGCGAATTGCCTGTGAGTGTTGATCTTCTTATAAATTCAGTTCAGGCAAGGCAGACTAACTATGCCTATTCCTTTGAGTACATAAACAAAAATTCCGAGATTAGAGAGCTAAGGGGCTGGCATCCCCGGCATAAGGTTTCTTCGAGGATCGTCAAGAAGGAGATGCTGGTGGCCCTCAAAATACACTCTATGAGGACTGCCGACAAGAGGGACATAATTATGCTCTGCTATAGGGGCATAGATTCCTCAAAGGTGGCTGACCACTTGAAGAACAGTCCTAGGGAGATGATATTGAAAAATCTGGGAGAACTCTCATCCCTCCTGGAAGACGCAAGTCAGAGAGACTCTATTAAAGGAGTCTTCACTTTATCTGATGAAGTCTTGGATAAGGCTGTTGGGAACTGCAGGAAAATGGTGGAAGAAATTAAGGCAAAGTTTGGTTGATTTCACTACAATCCATGCCTACCCTTCAAATTCCTTCCTTAGTTTTACGACTTCCCCTACAACTGTAATTGCTGGCGGCTTTACTCCCTCTTTCTTAGCTTTCTCAACTATATCCCCAAGCGTGCCCTCTATAACTCTCTGCTTCTTTGTAGTTCCTTCTTCGATTACTGCAACCGGTGTATCTCTACTCCTAGTCTTTAGCATCTGCTCAATAATTCTCGGAAGGTTTTTAACCCCCATTAAGATGACTATAGTGTCTGCATTCAGACTACCATAGTCTATTCTTTCTTCCTTAGTTGGATCTTCCTGCCCGGTAACAATGGTGAAGCTGCTGGCGCATCTTCTATCAGTTAGCGGTATATTGGCTAGGGCCGGCACAGCAATAGCTGATGTTACCCCAGGCACTACTTCAAAAGCTATACCAGCCTTCTTCAATACCCTGAGTTCCTCACCACCCCTGCCGAAAACCAAGGGGTCTCCACCTTTTAATCTAACAATAATTCTGCCTTCCTTAGCTTTTTTCACGAGCATATCGTTTATTTGCGCCTGTGTGAAGGTATGCTTACCTGTCCTTTTACCCACGTAGATGAGCTCTGCTTCTTTCTTAGCGTGCTTCAACAGATCCTCGCCAGCAAGACGATCATAGATTACTACATCTGCTCTCTTTATCAAGTTCAAGCCTTTGAGGGTTATCAGTTCAAGATCGCCTGGACCAGCGCCTACGAGATATACTTTCCTCATATTATAACCTCAAACCCATAGATTTTATCAGCATCTCAGAATTTACTTTACCAGCACTCATTATGGTCTTTTTCCGCACATCATTGATGTAGACTTCAGCAGGAGCAAATACCTCTGGATTGATCTTATAGAAATCACGCTCTGCTTCCTCGAATATCTCCAAGAAAGGCTTGCCATATGCTGGCGAGGTATTAGAGGGGATTTTGTTTATATCCATGCCTTCTCCAGAGTAGACGAGGTGTACTGTAGAGCCGTAGATTATCATGTCATTGGCGGTGCCCATCATCTTTGTATCATCTCCGATCGCCGGAGCTACCGGGGTTATCGATAAAGCGCTTTCCACCCCCTTAAAGTCGAGACCTAGAGTCGCCATCTTGAAAAGTGCTGTCTCTATTGCTCTAGCCGAGACCTGTGCAGAGCCCACAAGAGATGAAGTCCTTGCAACTAGCACATACAGTTCTCTGGCGTCTATTCCGCATGCATCTGCTATCTCACCTGCTACCTTTGCCTTTGGGTATTTATTGCACTCTAGAGCGATTACCGCTGAATCAGAACTCTCTTCGTATCCTACTTCCTCCAGGGTTTTCTTAGGCTTCCTAGCTAGGATCCTAGCTGGACCAGAGCCGAGGGCAGAGAAATCCTCTCCAATTATTCTCCAGCCAGCCTTCTGTGAGGCTAGGCATGCCACCGCTGGAAAATCGGTCCAGACTTGGATGTATGGCAAAAGAGCAGTCTCCAGATCTCTAAATGAGAATCTAGCTCCCCCTAGGCCGCCGAGGCAGGCCTTTACGAAGAGCTCTGCCGCCTCAAAGCTGCCGAGTGCCTTGATTCCACAGTCAATTACCTTAGCACCATTCTCCAGTTCGAGTGTCTTGATCTTTAGCTCTTCCCGTCTATCTGTCATCTCATGGG
>JAZGAD010000049.1:0-11053 GCA_036444275.1 Hydrothermarchaeales archaeon (SeqCode) | reverse complement strand
ATTCAAAGTAGAATATCTTGGAATAGAGAGATGGCAGATTAAGCTCCCTTCAAAAGAAGAGGTCATAAGGACCTATAAGACTAGGAGATGGGCTAGGAAGAATTGGAATGAACTCATCAAATACCTTGACAAAGGAGGGCGAACCCTAACCCAAAGCAGATTAGTAGTAAAAGCCTGGAAGACTACTTAATTCCTTATCCTAGGCGATAAAAATGGGAAAGAAACGCAATAACAAACGAAGTAAGAAAAAAAAGCATGCCCCTATAAGGGCACTAGTAGTGTTTGCCGTCCTGCTTATCTCCCTATACTTCCTCCTTGTACCCAAGGGTAGCCCAGAGGCTTGGAGCGTATCTAAGGGAGGAATACTGAATTACCCCCAGAAGCGCGGATCGCTAACATGCGTGAGAGCCCCCTTAGAGGGTGGAGAGGCGTATACCTTGGAAAAGGTCACCTACCAGAGCAAGGGTTTAAAGGTCTATGGACTGCTACGCATCCCAAGGGACAAATCCAAGGTCCCTGGCATGGTTCTCCTACCTGGAGCCGGGGTTCCAAAGGAAGGACAGCAGGGATTAGCAGACGTACTTAGGCAGCTGGGATACGCTACCCTCACCCTTGACCAGAGGGGCCACGGTGAGACAGATGGCTATGTAACGAGCATCGAGGAGGACTACCGTACCTTTCTAAGAGGTGAGGAGCCGATACAGCATAAGATGGTATATGATGCCCTCCGCGCCATAGACTGCATGAGGAGCTTCCCGGAGATTGAAGATGTGTATATTGCTGGCGAGAGCATGGGAGGAAGATTTGCAATAATAGCAGGTGCTATAGACCCAAGTATTGCAGGTGTAATTGGAATAAGCACCGCTGGCTATAGATTGCCTGCCACTTTGAATCAGGAAGAGTTGAGATTCTTCAAGTCCATAGATCCAAACACCTATGTCTCTATGATATCACCTCGTGGGCTGGTTATGATTCACTCTGAAAACGATGAAGTAATACCCATTCAGGAAGCCGAATATACTATTTCCCTAGCTAGAGAGCCTAAGGCCTTCTACAAAATAACTACGAAGACCCATGGATATACAACAGAGATGAACCACTATTTGGAGAAGGCGCTAAGAAACATTGAGATTGAATAAAGAGTATATATTGCACCTAGCAAGATAAAGTAGTGGCGGTAAATATGAAGTGAGATGGGCTCGTAGTCTAGCCTGGATAGGACATAAGGTTGCGGACCTTATAACCCGGGTTCAAATCCCGGCGGGCCCATTCAATCGCTTAAGCCGCATGGTGAAATGAAAAGCACGGGTAGGATGAGATGTGGAGTGAACTAGAAACATATTTCAAGAAGTTCCCGGCCCAGAAGAGAGTGGCTATCTTACTGCTTAGGAGGGGACTGCGTATCAAAAATGGAAAAGTATTGTGTGGCAAGCTGGAGATCCCTCATACCCAGATAGCAAAGGAGCTTGGGGTAGACCGGAGGGTTGTAGATGCAACGACAACACGGATTCTAGAGAACAAGAAACTGGGGGAAGTATATTCAAAACTCCAGCCCATAGCTTTCCTCAGAGAATCAGCACCAGCTATGGGCTTGAATGTTATCGTGATTACTGCTGACGACGCCTCTAAGCCTGGAATAATTGGAAGTATTACCAGCAGAATAGCGGAGCACAGGATATCAATACGCCAGGCCCTAGCCGAGGATCCCTATCTACTTGAGAGTCCTGAGCTGACGGTGATAACTGAGGGCGAAATACCAGGAGAACTCATTAATGAACTTCGTAAAATAGAGGGGGTAAAAAAGGTTACTATTTATTAATTAATCCAGTCTTGTAGCTCGTGGTGCATACTCTGGAATCTCGCCACAGCTGGATGCCCCTCTCCTAAGAGCCTCTTGAACCTCTCTAGGCTCTCCTCGAAGCTTGACATTCGTAGGCCTATAGTAAGGTTATCGGCATAAGAGACGATCTTCTCCTCAGGAGTTATGGGTATGTAGTCCCTTGGTGGCAAGCCCAGAACTCTAGCCTCTTCAGCAATGATCCCAGCTCCAATGTGGCGCTCTATTATCCTGGCTATTTCTTCTGGCAGGCCTAGCTGCCTAGCAATCTCCCCCCCAACAGTGACATGATCTATACCCTGCGTTCTGCACCTGCCTATATCATGAAGAATGGCTCCGATCTCAATTAGATCCCTATTTACTGGAATATTGACCTTATCCACTATCTTTAATGCGTTATTAGAAACAGCTAGGCAGTGTTGGATTATATCCTCAGAACACCCCTGTTTTCTCAGGAGCTCAATGGCGAATCTCTTTTTTAAGACGCTTGATCTCCTTTTCAAGGTTCATAACCACTCCTCGATTATCTGCGTAATCCATAATCTCATTGCACTGAGGGCACTTGAAATTATTCTCACCGGCTATATAGAAAGGTACCTTGGAGTTGTCGTTCTTACATGTAAAGAATACATGGCCAGTCTCGAATTCCAGATTCCTCATAAGCCCTTCCAACATCCTTCTCTTCCTCTCACTGAGGATATCAGAGACCTTACTCAAGTCCAATTTCCAAGTATAGGTATACCAGCCTATATCCTTGTCCTTTGTCCTGATATAGCTAGCTAGGCGGTAGTCATATAACTTGTACAGAATCCTCCTAATGATATTCAGCTTAAGGCCTGTTTCTTCAGACAACTCCTCGTCCGTGACCTCTTTGCCTGTTATAGCTTGAACCACATCCAGTCCTTCATCACTTACTATGCCCAACAAAAATTCTCTAACTTCTTCGTTGTGAACTAATTTCCCATCGTCCAAAAAACTACCTCCAATTATACAGCCGTTATAATATTCTCACTGCCCATTATTATATTTTTGGGTAAATTGGAATCAAGGGACCATCACACGTTAGAAATGAACTCCCTGTAGATACGCTTTGCCTGCTCCTTGGCTTCTAGAATCGCTGCACTGCGAGTGGGACTCCAAGTTACTACTGTAGTGATTGGCTCTCCCTTTTCTACTACGACATCCCTACAAGGTATGTCCCTGGCTAGAAGAGCTAGGTCTCCACAAACGATGGATCTTTCTCCTGCATAAATGGTCAACCTAATGGAATATCCCTTAGCTATTGAAGCTGGCATCAGTTCTCCTTCGCACGCCTTGATATGAGCATCGACAAGATTCAAGCCGTATACCAGCTCCACACAGTCATAGGTTCCTTGAAATCTTGAGTTTATCTCCATGAAGATACAGCGCCCATTCGTCTCTATGAAATCCACACCATTCCACCCAGACACACCGAACACCCTACATATCTCCTCAGCCTCTCTAAACGCCACATCACTACATTTATAGGGAACGACACTCCCACAGTAGGCGAATCCCCTTTGATTTAGAAATCTGGAGCCAAGAATCTGCAAGCTCGAAGATATCGCCCTACTTTCCTTCTTTGTAGACAAAGTGGATACGCTTATAGGTCTCCCTTTTACGTATTCCTGGACTATATGGGGTTTCTCTATCTCTGGTATCTCATCAATATTGTGAAGAAGAAGCACCTTCTTACCACCATCCCCCCGCACCGGCTTAATTATTAATGGAAACTTAAGATTTCTTGATATCTCTACTATCTCCTTTCTAGAACGAGCTAGTTCGCTCCTGGGGATGTGTATGCCTAGCCTTTCCACTTTTTGAAGTTGCCGCCACTTATCCTTAATTTGCTTCATTCTCTTTGGATTAGTACCGAGCGTCTTTCTATTTGGTTCAAGGGTGGAAGTGAGGATGGTTTTATCTGCATCTATATCCTTTGCGAGTTCCACGAGCTTGGCATCCGAGTAATTCTCGGATATTCGGCCCATAGAGGCACCAGGTCTTTGTTCAATTATGGACCTGGAAAGGTCTGCCTTCTCCTTCAAGTCCATGCTTCCGAAATAATCTACGGAGTAGACTTCGTAGCCCAAGGCCTTAGCAGAGAAGACTGCCGGCCTGGTATGCAAGCCGATTACCAATAGGGATTCCATCTAGGTTGCCAGCCTCTTCTCTCTTTCAGAAGGAATGACCGTAAGTTCGCCCTTAAAATCCCTAGATAGTTCTTTCCCCTCAAATAGTCTATCCAGGAATACTGCGAGAGCAGCCACCTCGGAATGTGGTTGGTTAGTAATAGAAACATTGTAGTCAGCCAAGTCAAAGATACTCTTGGGGACCTTCTCCGAGCCGACTACTACTAGGAAATCACAATTCTCTTTCCGTATGTGCTTCACAGATTCTTCCACGGGTATGCCGTACATGGTTAGATGTGCAACCTTGCCCTTCCAGTTCTTCACGTAGTCCCTCCAGTCTTTTGTTACCTCTACAAAGAACTCGCCTCCCCAGCGTTTTGTTACCTTCTTGATGCTTCTTCGTATCCTTTCGTCATCAACATTCATAACCATACCCTGCGCACCAAATGCTCTAGCCACAAGGGCTACGTGTGTCGTTGTGCGCTTGTCTCTTAACAGGCGGTGTCCCAGTCTCAAAATCACGACCTTCATGTCGCCAGTGCCTTCGAGACCTCTTTTTCGGTGTAGCGCAGGGCGATCCGCCTACTCCTACCTCGCCTCCCCTTCTTCAAGGGCGTAGTATCTATTAGTTTCATAGATTCCAATTTATCCAGGGCTCTATAAAATCTAGAATAGCTCGACATCTTCTCCTTTAGAAGCCCGTATAACTCGCCAGAGTTCGTCTCTCCTTTTGTCAATGCATTAACCAGCTCCATTTCCTCCTTGTTCAGGGAAGAGAGTAGGGACTTCAAATTCCGGGACTTAGACTTGCTGTATGCCTTCTCCATGTGTCTAATTTTGATTGTCCTCGACGCATCAGATTCGGCAATTAGAGCGCTGATCCTTAGAACTTCTATGCCTACACGTAGATCCGCGTGTTCAAATGCGTAGTCTGCCACCGCTTCCAAAACTTTATCTGAGATCACACCAGGGAAGAACCCCAACTTGGACCTATCCCTCAGAATGTCAATTATCTCTTTCGGGGTGTACGGCTGGAAAAATATCTCTCTAGGCTTGAAGATAGAGGATACCTTGGCTTCTAGTTTATAATCGAAGCTCACATCAGACAGGACTCCGAATACCGCTGTTCTAGCTCCGGGAAAGACTTCATGGGCTCTGAGTATATCGTAGATTATCTCATTGGCCTTGTTCTCATAGAATAGGTAATTCAAGTCATCGAGGGCTACGACCAAGCTCTTCCCATCCCTCGCGAGCTTCTTGAAAATGCTCTCATAAACTTTAGTAAATGGGACCCCAGTTTCAGGAGGTGTATGGCCCAGCACCGCTTTGTGCATATGAGAAAAGATAGTGAATTTAGCAGGATGGATTTGGCAGTTTATATGGACACATGTTACCTTATCGGTCATCTTCTGGATCTCGTCAAACATCAGTTTTACCGCAGTAGTCTTCCCGGTAGCTGGAGGCCCTATGATACTGGCGTTTAAGGGACGTTCTCCCCGTATCCCTGGTTTGAGACATAGGGCTATCTCTCTCAATTGGGTGTCTCGAAAGTTGAAATCCTTGGGTATGTAGTCTCTATCAAAGGCCCGCTCGTCTCTGAAAAGAGTCTCCTCATACATTAGCATATCCCTTATTTTCTGCCCCATGACTCTCCCTTAAGTAAAGTCCCTATAAAATTTTCCCTCTACAAGTAATCCTTAAGGTCGGATTGTCTTCTTGCTTTAATATCTAGTAATCTTGAAATATTTCTACCTTTATCAGATCCCAGATATTTATCCATATATTTTTTCCATTCCATTGCTAGATGCTTTGCCCGTTTAGACTTTCCAACAAACAATATCATTTTGTAATGTTTACCCAAAATATCTTCAATGAGTATACTTTCTGTAGCTACTTTTTGAGTCTCATTTAGAATCCGTTGTGTGAATAGATGGGTAAGATCTTCTGGTTTATTTGCTGTTCTCCAATTGGTTCCTAATAATTCATCAAGTCTATCTGCATTTCCCTGTGCTGATCTTGCATTAGATAAAGCGGCCTCTTTCATCCTCCAAGCTTCCTGTTCGAACCACGTTACCATAGCGTCACCCTTACACTTCAAGAGGGGGCCGATTGCAGCCCAAGTCATCCCCTTGAACGCTTGGGGATCGATTACGATATAGGAAACAGACAGACTTCCGATATAATTAACTACATCCCCCGAAACTTCCAAAATATCCTTATCAAAAATCTTAACTTCTTTATCAAAGTTTAATGATTTGAGACGCTCTTTCACTATAGTAGCTTTCTCTGATTTGATTTCAACTCCAATTAATCTATCAAACGGACATCCTAAATCCGCTGCTCGCAAAGAGGCGCTTGGGAAACTCCCGCATAAATAGTCCCCCTCCCGTTGAGTTTTAGTAATTCCACTCCCCGCCATTGTGTCAACGTAAACAACATCATAACCATACTTTTGTTTTAATTGCTTGTGACTAATCGGTGAGAATATGCCAATCCAGTAGGTGATTGCGATCAGTTTCAACAAAGAATGATCGTTGTATTCATCTACCACCCCTGGGCAGCGATTGAATAACTCCTTTCCCTTTTCGAAAAAGAAATCAATTCGTTTATCAAAGAATTCTTCATTGCTAATTATTTTTCCTCTTGGAATTTCCTTCCCACCTAAAGATGATTCAAATGCAATTGCAACTTATTTCTTTATAATCAAGGCCTAGTCTATTCCATATTTCTACTGTTTCTTTGCAAAACGCTAGATGTGAATAGTTATATCTTGACATAAGATAGTTCATAATTTTTGAATATAACTTCAATCTGGTATCAATTGGGATCTTTTTCCCCCAATTCGATTTCTCCTTCATAAAGGTGACCCATGATTTATCTCTTGCTTGATTTATCGTGGACTGGAGGCCTCTAAGTGATCCAAGTGTAATCCTCTCAGGAGTAAATTTTTCAAAAATGTCGTCAATCAATTGTTTATAATGGTCCTCCCACTTATGAATCGGAACCATTGGATCAATCCTAATTCTCACGGTATATCCTGCTTCTGAAACATGTTCTGCGGCTTTTATTCGCTTAGATACTTTAGGAGCACCTCTTTCCCACTTATCAGCTACTGGGACAGCATTCAGTGTGAAAGATATTACGATTTTTTCTTTTAATCGCTCCTTGTTTTCGACAAGAAAGTCAACATGGTCGCTTTTGGATACGAAGAGAACTTTATTCCCGCCTAATGGTGTATTTAGTAAGAATCTGGGAAGCCAATTAAGCATTAGGGAATCAGCGAGCTCACCAGCGTTAAGAATTTCTTTATGCCCATTTTGAGAAATGATTTTAAGATGTTTCTCTATTTTCTTTTCGTTTTTTATTACAGGATCAATATTGCTACCGTGTTTTTTGAATTGCGGCCATCTATAGGTGCCTTGCAAGTAGCACCATGCGCAACTATAAGGACATCCATAGCCCCATTTCAATTCCAAAAAATGAGGGCAGACTACATCATTTTTATGTTTAGGATTGGGGGTCTTATCAAATCTAACTATAATCGAGCCGTCTTGTACTCTCTCAATTAGTCTCTTTTTTTCTCCTTTTAAATCGACGTACTCCTTATATCTGATTGACAAGTTTTTCCCCCCAGTAGTATAATTTATGACAATTTTACTCCGGGTTAATATAAATAATCTTCGAATTTCGTGCTAGAACCGCTGATAAGTGTTTCTTCCAATGTTGAAGGGGGGTAAGAGGGAGCGGAAGGAATAACCCTAGGGTTACTAAAGCTTTCGCTCCCCTTAAACAACAATAAGTTCTTCCAGCGGGCTCTCTATCTCGAAGGGCACAACCCTCTCTTGTTTTGGTCTTAGTAAGATGCAATCCATGCTAATGCTCATCTCAGTAGCAAGATCCTCGTCAAAAGGAATACTCTCTGAGACTAGTATAGCGGGATACTCGGCACCGCAGAGGACGCACATTGCCGAGCCCTCCTCCCTCGTCAAGGTTCCGCCGCACATTACACAATGCAATTCTATCTCCATTTTTGTCACCTAAAACAAAAGAGTCTTTTATACACTATATGCTTTGTCCGAGAGCACGTGAAAAGTAATCAGTCCCGGAGCGATGCAAAAATGTGTCTAGAGTTGACCCTTTGTACTCGGAATGCCTTTCCCCACCACGCTACACGCTCCTCTCAGAGCTATACCAAGTGCCTTGAATAAGGCCTCTGTCTTATGGTGGTCGTTTCTACCATCTAGGAGCTTGGCGTGCATATTTATCTTAAACTCCGAAGTAAAACTCTCTAGAAAGTGGGGGATCATCTCAACACTAAAGTCCTCTACCTTCTTCCTTCTTAACTTGAGGTCAAGTGCACAGTAGTTCCTCCCACTGATATCAATGGAAACAAGCATCAGGACATCGTCCATAGGTATTACCGCCTGCCCAAACCTGGCGATACCTCTCTTATCACCCAAAGCGTCTCTGAAGGCATTACCTAAGCAAATAGCGACGTCTTCGACAAGGTGATGCTCGTTATCCCCCTTAGCATCTATTTTTAAATTGAAGGAACCGTGCTTTGAAAAACTAGAGAGCAAGTGATCAAAGAAAGCTATTCCAGTGTTTATGTTGTATTCTCCTGCTCCATCGATGTTTAGGGTAACTGCTATCTCCGTCTCCTTTGTCTTTCTTTTTATCTCAGCAGACCTCATGGCGTTACCATCCATAAATTTGACGAATATCCAGACGTTCAAGATTTAGATGACATATGCCATTTAAACTTATGGAATAATGAATACGAATAACCTTGAATCGTAGGTTTGGAAAGTCCTGGAATTTGCAAAGATGTGCAGAACGATCCTGCACGCTTGATAGCACCAATATGTGCGACAGGAACCATCTGAAAAACACCCTTCACCTGGGAGGGCCTCACTTCATAACATCTTTTTATATTTATATCGATTTAAACTGTTTGGGTATGCACCAAAGTGAAGCTATGGGCGAGGTAGATGGTTCTTATTGAGATTAACACATTCTTGCAGAAAAGGGTTGGGTGATACAGTTGGATAAGAAGGAGCTGGAGATTCTACTGGAGAAATGTGATGGATACCGCGATCCGAAGATCATGTTAGAGCAGTACTCTACTCCATCTGATATAGCTGCTGATTTACTGTGGCTGGCTCGCTTGAAGGGTGATATAGAGGGGAAGTGCATCTATGATTTGGGCTGTGGTACAGGAAGGCTAGCTATAGGTGCTTGCCTCATGGGTGCTTCCAGAGTCAAAGGTTTTGATGTAGATAGTGACGCTCTGACAATAGCCCATAATAATGCTGCTAAATTTTCTCTGGATATTGAATGGGTGGAAGCAGACATAAAAGATATAAGGGGAGAGTGTGATACGGTGATTCAAAATCCCCCTTTTGGAGTGCATAAGAAGGAGGCTGATAAGGTCTTTTTGAAAAAGGCTTTGGACCTAGGGGGGATCGTCTACTCTATGCACAAGGCTGAGACGAGGGAATTCATAATGGGTTATATAGAGAAGAGAGGAATCGTTACAGATGTTATGAGGGTGGCGTTTTCATTACCCCACTCCTATAAATTCCACTGGAAGCCGGTGAAGCGTATATGGGTAGATATCTATAGGATCGAGGGGAAATGAGACTCAAAGGAAAAAGAAAGATATGCTGGCATGCACGGTATGAGGAAGGTGTTATCTATGGTTGAAAGTAAAGAATTTGTATTTCCTGGGAGGGAGTTGGGCTTTAGCGAGGAGTTCATCGCTGGGGATGGAACCTATGAAGAGGACGGCAAGATATATGCGAATATCACGGGGAGTCTGGTGGTAGACCCCGAAGAGAGGAAGATCTCCGTAGCGCCGAAGACGAGTACTATACCGATCATTAAGAATGGAGATTTGGTCATAGGCAATATCGTGGATGTGAAGCAACAGTTTGCCATAGTGGATATACTCAAGCTGAAGGGCATTGATAGAGCATTACCTGGGTCTCTCTCTGGGAGTATCCACATATCCCAGGTTCGTGATTCCTATGTATCAGACCTTTCTAAAGAGATTAGAGCTGGCGACGTAGTTCTTGCCAAAGTGGTTAATACCTCAAGTGTGTCTATACAGCTCGCCACTATGGGCAAGGAACTTGGAGTGCTGAGAGCCTTCTGCTACTCCTGTAATAGACCCGTGGTTAAGCTGGATGACAAACTTAAATGTGAGAACTGTGGAAGAATAGAGGAACGGAAGCTATCCCCAGATTATGGGAAGATGGAAGTATAGCTAACTGTAAGTGAAGTGATATCATGGAGTTAAAGGTGCTTAAGGAGAGTAAAAACGAGTTGGAATTTGAGTTAGTTGGTGAAGATCACGCCTTCTGCAATGCTCTGCGTAGGGCCCTCAATGACAACGAGGACGTGCTAGTCGCTACTTATAAGGTGACGCATCCCTTACTGAGTTCCCCGAGGATGTTAATAAAGACTAAGAATATTCAACTGCCGGTGAAGGCCCAGAAGATAGTGCCCCTCTCAGAAGTGCCGGGAGTGGCAGCGAAGAGGGAGGAGCAGTTGCGAAAGGCCGGGATAAAATCTGCCAATTCACTGGCAAAAGTCGATCCGAAGAAGCTGGCAAAGAAAGCGGGAATACCACTGGCAACTGCAGAGAGCCTTGTCCAAAAGGCGTCTAAAATGAATTTCTGGAAGGGGAGCATCCCTCGGTATGTCCTCAAGAAGACTCTAAAGGACCTCGCTGCTAGCTTTTCTGGGATCAAGTTGGGTAAGGCTACTTGAATGGAGTTTGACTTTGAGGGTGAGCTGTCCGAGCTCTCCAGCATTGGGGACAGCTTCACTAACCTCATTTATTCTATCGCTGTATCGCAGGCTCTGAAAAAACCAGTTGGGAGGAAGGCGTCTAATCATGTCTTATCCCAAGCGTTGCTACTCTCTGGCTTAAGGGATAAAGCTGGTTCAAGGCTGGATAAAGGAGAGATGGCTGACTTCGTGGAAGCACTCATATTCTATGCATGGATCAAACACCGGATAACTCTAGAGGAATGTGTTGCTATCCTTAGGAAAGCTCTGG
>JAZGAD010000048.1:0-82541 GCA_036444275.1 Hydrothermarchaeales archaeon (SeqCode) | reverse complement strand
ATTTGAGCATCTCTTCTTTGATCTTCGTCTCCCTTGCTTTGCTCTCTGTTATGTCGACGAGGACTAACAGGATGCTCGTGACGCTTTCGTCCTCCTGGAAGGGGGTGGCGCTTATCATGACGGGTATTTCGATTCCATAGTCTGAGGTTAAGGCGCATTCGAATCTGGTCTTCTCCCCCTTGATCCACTTAGTTGCTTCAGTGTTCGCTTTTTTGGCGTAGTCTTTTGCGAGTAGTTTGGTCCAGGGCTTTCCTACGAGTTCGTCTCTTGAGTATCCGAGCATTCTCTCGCACCTGGGGTTGGCGAATGTTATGTATCCTTCTGGGTCCAGCATCATTATGCCTTCGTCCATCCGCTGAACTATGTCCTCGTTGAACTCCTTCAACTCAGATAATTCCCCGGCCCTTTTTTGCAATTCCTTGTCCAGTTGAGCATTCTTAATTGCTAATGACACTTCATTCCTGAAGAGGGCAAGTCTATCAGCGTCTTCTTCTGTCAGTTCTTTCTTCCTGCCGCATCCTATCACTCCAGTCACTTCGTCGTCGACTATGAGGGGCACTCCCATCCCCCATTTCACCCCGGAGAGCTTGACTATAGCTGGAGCGAGTGCCTGCAGGGCTTTCTTGTCTGTATAACTCCTAACCACCCAAGAGATATTTGGGGTGATCGCTGCCTTCTTCTTTTTAACAATCTTATTCAGGATGCCCCCCTTGTAGAGCGGGATTACGAGGTCTCTGGCTTTTACTCCCATCACAGCATCGATTTTTTTGGCTATTTTAGAAGGCGCATAATAGGCCTTGAGTACTAAGTGTTTTTTCTCTTCGTCTAGGATGTGTATTGCAGTGAGGTCGTAGCCAAATACCTGTGCCAGCCCATCTACGATTGTCTGAAACACCTCCTCCAATGGTGTCCCTCTATTTAGCATCTCGTTAATTCGCTTCAAAAGGAGCAGTTCTGTGTTGGCAGTCTTTAATTCTCGGGTCCTTTCTTTGACCTTTTGTTCCAGTTGCTTCTCGCTCTTTCTTAGCTCCCCCCCCATTTGCTTTCGCTCCCGTTCTAGGCGCTGTTTATCTAACGCCTCCTCCAACCGGTGGATCACTTCCTCAATGACCAGTGGCTTAATGAAGTATCCGTTGGCGCCGTCCTTTAAGGCATCAATCGCGTTTTTGATGGTGGCATGCCCGGTGATGATAATGCACACCATCTCTGGATAGCCTTTTTTGAATTTCCTTAAAAGCTCTGCCCCATCCATGTCCAGGAGCTTAATATCAATCAGGGCGGCATTGAAGGTCGTCTTCTTTGCCTTATCAATAGCTTCACGTCCCGTACTGGCTGTGGCAACGTTGTAGCCCTTCTCTGAGAGTATATCGAGTAGGGTCTCCCGTGTTCCCTGGTCGTCGTCTATAATCAAAAGCTTAGTTTCAGCCACACCCGTCACCTTTATGGCAGGTCAGGGATGGAACGTGCCAGACGATGTTGTCTCCTAGTTTGATCATATCTAAGAGGGAATCCAGAGTAGTGATCCCTGTAGAAAGGAGGATCTTTTTCATCTTCCTCCACCCCTGAACCTTCTACTAGTTTTTTTATCTCTCCTAAGCTCCCCCCACCGGGGATAATAGTTTTCTTTTTGGCCATCTAGTCCCTCTCCTTGCTTTTACGCTCCCACTTTAACCATACAATTGATAGTTATAGGTACGATTAATCAAGCTTGTTCTTTATAACTTTTACTATTCCCGGATATATTGTTCTGGAGGACCTTTCTGTGTCTGTATTTAGAAATTTCTTCAAAGTTGGCAGCGTGGAGATACTTAGATTCCTAGACACGGTAGGGGAGGCGAGGCACAATAAGATTCTGAATCAGAACTTCGTGGAGAGTAGGGAGACCTTCGCTAGGAGGTTGCGGGAACTAGAGGAACTCGAATTAATCAAACGAAAAATACTGCACTTGAGACCGCCAGGCGTTTCCTACTCCCTGACAAAGAAAGGGAAGCGGGTTATTATTCTATTGAACGACTTGGAAGAAATCCTATGAAGTTGAATCACTTGAGTCTAGGATGTTGAAGGGTGAAGCATGGGATTTGGAAATCGATATGCGGAGTGCCTTCATCAAAAAAACAGAAAATTCTTATAAGAATCTATGGTATTTGGCCAGATTAGTTGAGAATTTAATTTAAGGACTCGTGAAAGGCATATGCATACCTAAGTAAATCACCGTCGTTTCCACCGATAGCCCTTTCCTTTCTTCCGTGTTTTTATTTTAAGGTATATACCAACTATCAAAACCGCTGCTAACACCCAAAGGAGAGAGTATTCGAACTCGATCCTCCGCTTCTTCTTGATGACAGGAAGCAAAACCTCTGAGTAGTTTTCCCCAATAGATATGTTCACCTTCTCGGTTATATTCGCAATTTTCTCTTGCAGTTCTTCAACAAAAGGCGTTTCTGTTATGTTCTCGATTTTCTTTTGCACTTCTTCAACAGAAGGCAGTTTTACCCTTGCGACTGTCACCACTACGCTTTCTTCGCCCACGTTCTCGCTCTTGTCCACGCCCCGCACAGTTATGATATGTTTGCCGGTAGGAGAGGCACTCGTATCCCAGTTGCAGGGCAGAGAGGCGCACGCAAAGTTGTTATCTATCAACACTTGAAGGATATCTAGCTCCTCGTTGATGGTAGCGTTTATCGAGACCACTCCAGAGATTTTGCTGTTGTTCTCAGGACTACTAATCCGTACCTCAGGCGGAGTTTGGTCAGGCGGAGAAATTAAGAGGACTTTCCTACCGAATCCAATAGCTATCTTTTCGTCATCAGAGATGGCAGCGTCTGCAACACTTGCGTCTGCCTTATATTTCCAAATATCTTTCCCATCCTTATCCAGGACATATACTGTGCCGTCTTCGGTACCAACTGCGACTTTTCCCTCTGCCCATGAGACTCCAATGCCCAGTACCTCATAGTTAGGATAATACTTCCATGCTGCATCTCCGTCCGCCATGGCAATGACGAACCTAGAGCCGATCAACGCCTTCTGCCCAGACAAGGCCATGTCGGTTACAAATCTGCCAATGCTACCCTGCCATACCAACTCACCATCTTTTATGAGGTAGATATTGCCTATCGACGTGCCAGCTGCCACATACTCACCGTTAGAGGATATCCCCACGCCCTGCACTGCTGAATCCGTGTTATACCTCCATTTCTTGTGGCCTGAATTATTAAAAAGATAAACCATGCGATTAGCGGACCCAGCGGCTATGCGTTCGCCTCGAGCTGAGATAGCAATTCCTCTTACGTAGTCCCCTATAAGTCTTCCTTCATCCCACAGCCTACCTCCTGTCTTATTGAATAAGTGCACCATGAATTCGTCTCCGGCAGCAACGAACTCTCCCTTGGAGGATATAGCAACGCTGAGTGCAGGGTAGTCGAGTTTTACCTTCCATACCGTATCCCCGGTATGATTTGCCATGTATACGTAGCCATCCTTAGAGACGGCAGCTACATAGTTTCCATCAGGGGAAATAGCAACGCCCGTGACATCGTCACTCGTTTTCAGGGTCCATTCCACTCTCGGCTGTGGCTTAGCATATATTGGCGGGAGCAGTAAAACTAGCAAAAGAAGCGTGATTCCACATGCGACTCTTACTTTACGCCTGCCTTTTCTCGAATTGAAAGAAGACATCATATCCCTTGAATAGTCTCATCTATTAATCTAATCTATAAGGAAGCCGCTAGAGTGTAAGGTTCCTTGGTATCTATCGGTCTTCATTTGGAGGCACGTCCTTTGGAGAGGAGCCACCCCACGGTCTTCACGAATTCGTCTCTGCGTATGGGCTTCGAGATATGCCAGTTGGCTCCGGCGTCCTTTAGGCTCTTAACCATATCCTTGTAGCTGCTCTTAACGGTGAGCATAGCAACGAGTAAGTCCTTAGTCTTTTCGCTCTCTTTAAGGCGCTTGCATACCTCCCAGCCATCCAGCTCTGGCATCATAACATCTAAGAGCACTAGATCAGGCTTTTCTTTATCTATCTCCTCCAATGCTTCTCGGCCGCTATGGCACTCCTTAACCTCGTAGCCCTCCTTCTTCAAAACCGTGGCTAGGAGATCAGCTACGTCCGGCTCATCATCGACGATTAGTATCTTAGACATGTCTTAATTCTCGTTAAGGCAAAGGCAATATAAATAAATTCCGATTTCAATGGTCTAGGTAGTTAATCCATAGTAGATAGTGTATAGTCCAGTATATCCCTTTCTTCCAAGACTCCATGGTTGTTTTGATTTAGCAAGAAGCAAAAACTTAACTAGAAGGTGTTGAGATATGGGCCCGGGGGGATTTGAACCCACGGCCGCCCGGTTATGAGCCGGGCGCTCTAACCAAACTAAGCTACGGGCCCTCTTCATCTCTCCTATCATCTCAGCATCAGCTGGGCGCACCTGTAATTCGTTTTCCTCTAATTTAAAATTTCTGTAAGGATAGATACCCTTGGAAAGCAGTATGAGGGAAGTAAATCAAAAAAACCATATATCCCTTTGACTCAAATCTACATAAAATGGCGAGAAGGGAATCCTTCCTCACAGAGAGGCAGATCCAGATTCTGAGGCTTAGGAAAGAGGGCCATTCCCAGACCGAGATAGCGAGAATGCTTGGTACGAGTAGGGCGAATATCTCGGCCACTGAGAAGGTGGCACGCGGGAATATAGAGCGGGCGAGGAATACCTTAGACATGTTGAAGATGATAGAGGCTCCTATCTGGCTTAGTATAGAGCCCGGGTCTGATCTAAATGACAGTGTAAAGGAAATATACCACAGGGCAGACTCAGAGGGCATTAGAGTTTCCCATAACTTCACATCCTTAGCTAGTATCATTCAAGAGAAAGCCAAGAAGAGAGTTAGGGGTAGAGAGGTATTGACGAGGTTAGAGGTGGCAATAGCGAAGGACGGGGAGATAATAGTCCGGTGAGAATTATCACAGCTAGCTCTAGCTCAATGTGATTCTAGCTTGGAGGGAGGAAGAGGGAGATAAAGATAAAGATATATACCACTAGCGCAATGCCTTAGACATGAAGATCGCAGCGGTTATAGGAGCCGGAAGGGAATCAGGGAAAACTACGACAGTCGAGGCGCTTACTAAGGAGTTGAGTGCCCGCGGCTATAGAGTTGGCACAATAAAGCAGATACACGAAGAGGGGTTCTCGATAGACACTGCTGAAAAAGACAGCTGGAGGCATGCAGAGGCTGGTGCAAAGATCGTTGTAGTAGCCGCGCCTCGTGAGGTGGCTGTGATAAAGAGGATAAATGGCTCTAGATTCGAGGAGGCACTGCAGTTTTTAGCTGTACAGGAACTGGATATAATACTAGTAGAAGGCAATCCTAAAAAAGAGATGCCCAAGATCTTTGCGGCGAGACGCCCTAGCGACGTTAAAAAGCTTTCTAATACCTTATGCATATCCACGCTTTCGCCTGATAATTTCAGAGCCGCTGATATAGAAATACCTGTGCTGCATCCATTAAAAGATGTTAAAAAAATGACTGATCTATTGCGGCACGCTATGGGTTTGTGATATCCTCCCATCTACTCTGGAGGCCTTTGAAGCTCTTGTGGGGGTGGGGGCGCTGAATTCGCCAAAAAGAAAGGAATAAAAGAGGAGGACATAGAAAAGATCGTCCACAAGCATTGGGGACGTTAAGTTTATAAAGTTTCTTCAGAATCCCCAACTATACTATGCTCCCAGAGGATTTTGTAGACTATTCCAAGAAGTTCGAGGTCGGCTTTCTGGCTTCTGTCAATGGTAGTAAGCCGAATATTGACATCGTGGACTTCGAAGTCTCAAAAGATTCAATCAAGATAACGGGGGAAAATCTTCCAGAGGGCGGCGTATGCTTGGTTTTTGCAAATGAATGGTTCAGTGAAAAATCAGAGATGGCACAGGTCCAGGGCGTGTTAGCTAAGAAGCTTGAAGGCGACGGCTATGAACTAGCACCGAACAAGATTTTCTGGACGTTCTCTTTCGACGTAGAGGAATACCCAGAAAAGATCGTGAGGAGGTGGAATAGGAGGTGATCCCTGAAGAGCTGGGTAAGATGTTCTCAGAGATCCAGAACCCAATAGTATTCGCCACCAGCGATGGCACGCCGCATATGACGCCCATGAATTGGTATTATCTAGGCGGCGACGTCTTCTGGGTGACGCCTGCCGGTGGCACTAGGAGGATAAAGAACATGCTTGCAAATAGGAATGTCTGCTTCGCAAACCTGGAACACATGAAGAAGAATGGTAGGGGATTCATAGTTTGGGGCGAAATCCTAACGATGGAGACAGGTTTACTCGCTTTGCTGAAGCACTTCAAGAATCTGAGAAGGGCTCTGGTAGAAAAATCAGAGATGTACTTTGACTTTAGGATGTTCAAGTTCGCGAAAACCTATCACAGACACCCACACATATATTATAGCATCTTTCCCTGGACGAGGTATTTCGTGAAAATCAAGATGAAGAGGATCAAGTACTGGCTAGAGGACGGGGTCGCAAAAGAGCTGAATTTGAGCTGATTTGGCGGATATCGAGGATTCGCGATCAAACTAATAGGGGCCCCTTATTGCTCACTACCTTCAAACAATTCATCTAACTTATAAAAAATCTTATACCATCCGATTCTTATTTCCTGCCCTTGCAGAAATACGCTATCCTCCGCATGTTCTCTATCTCCTCAAGCTTGAATCCAGCGGATTTAAAAAGATTTTCCATATCCCTTTTGCTGAAGATATGCACGAATATCTTGAGTGCCCGCCAGCTGGGCGTTATCGTCAGTAATACCCCCTCGTCCCTGAGCAAATCATGGAACTGCTTAACTGCATCCTCCGGCGATGGGAAATAGTATAGAGAGCCAGCACTGATCACCGTGCTGAAGCTCCCATCCTTGAAGGGCGGATTTGCAGCGTCTCCAAGGACTAAAACGCCCCTATAGTTATCCTTTGCAGTTCGAAGCATATTTTTATTCAGGTCTATGCCCACTGCATTTGCCAAGTGCTTTGTAGTGTAGCCAGTGCCAACTCCAACATCTAGTACCCTGCCGTCTTCCACCTCCTCCAATAGTGCTCTACGCATCCCCTCTGTATAGATCATGGGGTTGATTCGGTCGTATATATGGGACAAAAAGTCGAACCACGCTCTCGCATGCTTCTGGCCTATAAGCAAGCTCATAGCTTGTAATAGTGAATTTTGATTTAAACTTTTTTGGTTATGGTTGCAGTTTCAGTTCCAGACTTAGCGAGTCCAGATGCAGGGGTATATATCATAATCTGGCAAATTAAAAAATCAAAAAGATGTGGGGCCTCGAGTTGATAGCAACCCGAGGTTTCTGAGTTTAACTACCCTGGGAATGGCCCACCTTATTCTCCATAGATCGCTGGGGCTCTCTCGCCGTCATGGCAGTCCAGGCACACAGTAGCTGGGATCCTCTGCAGTGTTCCGCCATATATACCCCCTCTCAATGGAAATGGCCCAGAGGTTGCAGCATCCTCTACATCTAGGTATGCCTTGTCTTCATAGAAGTACTCATCAAACATGACATTTCCATGGCAGTCGTTACATGTGGGCTCAGCTGTCCATTCTTCTGTTGGACTCTGGATATGGAGCTGGTGGAAAGCCAATATGCCCTCTGTATTCCTCTCGTTTGTCTCTTCGTTCACGAGCTGTCCGACTTCAGCAGCTACCACGAAATCATACCCTCGCGTCACCCCTTTCTTCACGAATCTGCTTTCATCGTGACATCCATCTCTGGTACATGTTTCCATCGGAGGTATGTATCTCTCACGGGGGGTCCCTGCCATAATAACAGCGAAATCCTTCTTGTACTTTCCCCTGAGGATATAGTATTTGAACATGTTTCCACTGTTTACTATCTGATTCTTAACGAAGCCCACTGCACCAGGCCGCTCATGGCACCCCACGCACGCTACTTCTGCCGTCTGATGTACTGTCCCCTGGTATTTATCATAGAATGGTTGGTGATTGTGGCAAATCGCGCCGCATGTGGCGTCCCTGCTCATATATTCCATAAACTCCATTCCCCCCACACCGCTTATTGCTATTGCCACTACAACTATTATGGCAAGCTTTAATTTAGAAGATCTTATTCCTCCCGCTTTTCCCGCTTCTTCACCATTAGTCATCTCGATCTCCTCCTTATCCCCTTTGGATACCGGGTGCTATGATATATGGTAGCGATAGTAATGCAAATCTATCAGAAGCTAGACATACTGACACAGCAACAGCATCATACCTCACTCACTCACCACCAATATAGTTATACTGATGTCTCTAGGTACTTATCTTAATGATATATAAATCTTATGTTTTAAATGCGTGTTTTTCAGCCGAGATAATACCCTGAATGCACTTTTCTTTTTGAGAATAATGGACGGCAACCCGATTATGCATTATTTGTAGATGCGCATGTGCTTAAAGAGGCCTTTTTTGAGTCAGGATGCAGGCTCCGAGGGCACAAATTGTCTAGCAGCTTCGTCTATTGTTTTCCCGCCCATTAAAAAGCGCACATATACATCTCCCTCAATCCTAGTAGGCCCTATTTTCGATCTCACTAGCTTTATATCCCCTATCTTAACAGGATAATAAGAATAGACATCTATCCTCAGAGCTATGGTCGCATCCTCTGGGCGTTCGGCAGCAGCACCTGCTTGGGCTAGGATCCAATCAAAGTCGTCTGACTCTATTTTGATGTCTTCCAACAGGAGGGTCTTATTTCTCGCTATCTCCAACCCCTTTATCCTCCTACGCTCTATGAGCTTTCCCCAGATGAAAATCTCGAAATCTGCGTCCTCCAGCTTTACAACTCTGCCCCTTGGATTAGTTATTAATATAGGGATATCCATCAACACTGCATCTGTATACCAAAAAATCTTTATATCTGGCATCTCGCTGTCCTGTACCTGCGTTTTTTTGAATTCAAAGTTCAAATCCCCTGCTCTTGTCTCTAGGAAGGCTTGGCGTTGCCCTTGGTATTGAGTATAGCTGAACACCATAATAGCGGAGAACAATAAGATTACAGAGATCTTCCATGGCTTTAGCCTAGTATTTAGGACCATTAAATGTACTTAAATGAAAAATTATATAACCTTTTAGCAGGATAGGGGGATGCAGATGAAGAAGCCTTTAATATTTGCTGTTACAGTTCTAGTCCTCATTGGGGGTTACCTAATATTTAATGAAGTTCGAACTGCAGATAAGTCGGCTTGGAGTGAGCTCGGCGTAATCCGAGTTAAGGGAGGCGGACTTCCAGGCTATGATATAGATGGTGATGGCAGGTCTGACTATATTCAATCAGGGTTTTATCAGTTCGTGGAGAGGTATAAAGAAGGGGGCTTCGACTATCCGGGTGGAGAGATCCAACTCACGAGTGTGGATAGGAATATAACAATGCCCTCATTACATTTCTCTCCCTATGATCTTGCTGAAAGCCCAGCCGGTAGTGTAGTGATCTTCAGCGCTGAAGAAGAAAACCTAGGCATAGGGGTAGATGTGATTTACAAGACAATAGGCAGAACCCTCATCTCGTATACCCTGATCATGAAAACTCCTGACGGCTCGTTTTTCATAATGGATGACCTAGAGGCTGAAAACGTCGGAACATTTGAAGAAAGAGAAGTAGAAGTATTACGCTCATCCATACACTAGGCAGTATTAGCTTGCTCATTTTCCTTCTTAGGATAGATGCCTATCCCTAGGTCATTGTCGTAGCTTATTACCTTAACATCATTAGATGCTAGGTGTTCCAAGAGTTCGCCCTCTATGTTATATTTCGCCTTTATAGTCCCTTCGACCTTGCTCTCCTCGCTTCTCTGGAGCTCAGGATTCAGAGTGCGCTGCTTGATAGCATTCCTAACCATAACGCCCATAGCATGCCCACTCGGCGGTACATAGAGTTCGCCTACATTGTAATCCCTTACCAATAGCCATGGATAGAAGCAGAGACGGTAATCCGATGCTCTCGACACAGGCAGGACCTCTTCTATATCCATATCCTTATCTTCTTCCCCCTTTTCAAACTCCTCTGGCAGGTCGAGTATTGCTATCATATTCACATGCTTCTCGCAGTGCTCCAATAATACCTCCTGTATATCTGGGTCCGTTATCCCTGGAGCAGCCACATATGCTATGCCCTCTGCATCTAGGGCATCTAGAACCTCTATATAGTCCTCTATTCCTCCATTCCCCATATTTACCACATAGCACTTTTGTCCACCGTTCTCCAAGTAACCGTTCACCGCATGACCTAGATATTTTGATTTTAGCACGCCCCCATATCTCACTATAAACTGCCCCCATCTCACGATTAACTGTGGCTCCTTTATTGGACCGACCTCTGAATCCCCCATTAATACTCCTATGTACTTCCTACGTTTTTCCGCCATGCTCGTCACCTACTGTGCTATTTCTTCCATAAGAGATTCCTTGAATGGAACTGCGAACATCTCCTCTATGTAGCCAATATATCCTTGATAGTCCAGCACCTTGTATGGCTCTTCCCCAGCGTTTTCCTCTATGGAATAATTAGTATAAGGGGTTGTAAGACCGAGCTCGCTCATCGCATTCAATAGCTCTATAAGCTTTTCTTCGTTGTATCCGTATTTCGAAAGCGTCTCTACAAGGTCGTCCCTCTGTGTTATCCTGCGGTCCGCGAAGTCTTTGAGGGTTGTAAATACACCGTATGTATTGGTCTCTTCCTTTAAACTGACTGTATATCCAGTCATGAAATCAGCAAATCCTGGCGGAAATACTGTTATATCCTTCTCGTATGTCTCTACCCCTATACCAAGGGTGACGAGTTTCCTTCTTAGCCCCTCGCATATCTCCAGTACATCCAGGGCTTTGATGAGTTCCTTCACTACGTATTTGAAGCTCAGCTCTGCAGCACGAGAAGTCAAGTGCCCTGAATCAGTCTTGGCAAATGAATTCTCAATCCACCATGATAAAAGCTTCTTAGGGTATTTATCTAAAAGTCTCCTTAAGGCAGCATCATTTTCCTCTATATATCTCTTTGCAAGATCTGCTCCTATTGCATTCCCATTGTCAGTGCATCTATACCCATAATCCCAAGCACCTGTATGGGGTACTGTGTAAACAAGAGCCTTCTGCAATAGGATATCCAACTTGGTTTTATAGAGGTCCTCGATATCAACCTTTGGAACGCCTATGCCTTTAGTATCCTCTTGACCAGTGTAAACAACCCTTAGGGCTTCTAATATTCCATCTATATCTATACTTGAGAAGCCATCTTCTTTTAATTCCTCTACAAGGGAATCTAGGTTCTCCAACACCATTTCACCTCACCTCTCCTTGAAGTATTCAGCTGAATATACTAGCCCCGCTATATCCTTATTCTCGATATCTAAGTATTCCCGCGTTATCTTTGAAGCACCCCTAAAGAAGTCGGAGGTAGCGTCCTTGTATATATCATCGCAGAACTCCCTGTACCATCTCCTAAGGTGCTCTTTAAGGAAGATCCTCTCAAAATAGAGATATCCAAGAGCCTTATCTTTATCAGATGCCTGCCATGCTTCTTTCTCCTTGGTGCACAGGAAATGCATGAATTCTAATTCGATGGCAATATAGTCAGCGAGCTCGTCAATTGCAGAAGTAAACTCTGCACCAGCTCTCTTATAGAATTCGCTTACGGCTATAGTTATCCTGGCCCCGACCTTCTGCTCTGGATCCAGATAAAATGATTCGTATGGCCTGCCCCTTACGAACTTCGGGATCACGAACAGTGCTGTGTGCTCTACCTCTAGGTCTTCCAGGAGGTTATCGTTTCCCTGAGAGTCCTCGACAAATTTCTTCAGGAGCTTAAATCCCTTGCTATCCCCTGAGATGCCGTCTAAAAAGCTCTTGTCTTTGATGCTTTTAGCTATCGTAGGTAGAGGCTCGTAGGAGTAGAGGGCTGCAAGAAACTTGTATGTCTGTGCCCTACTCTCCGCTAGCTCTAAAATCTCGTCAATACTCCGCTTTCGATGTGCTCTCGCCATTTTTACACCACCACCGCTAATGTTTTTGTAGTATATAAAAATTTAGATGCTCCATTGCTGGTAGTACTACGCGCAGGTTAATGCATTAACAGCCCTACTAATACCTTCCCCACTATTGCTATTATGCTTGTTGGTAGAGTAGGCAAAGCCCTAGGCTGAATTAGATTATATACTCCGTAGCCTGCAGCAACGCTTGCAGAGTGGCAATAAATTGTTCTCCAGCAATTTTATCCTGATTTCTCTGAGCTCTGTAGAATTCCATATCTCCTTTAAAGGCGTATCCAGCAGGTTGCCGAACCTCTTTCTAATCAGGTGGCAGAATATGACATTACCATTGGGGTCGATCCTGGGGACGAGCAGGTGCTTGCAGAATAGCTTCTTTTCTCGTATGCGGCCAGAGAAGAATTCCTCCTCATCGATGTCTGCTACCCTCGGGGCGACGGTGAATTTTATCCCGTTATTTGCCGCTTGTCTCTTCAACCCTGCCTTTATCTCCTGGAATCTTTGTAAGGGGTAATCGTAGGCGTCGCTCTTCTTGATCTTGGTGGCGATGCAGTGCCCTGTGCCCAATATCTCTTCCGAGACTCTCACATCTTCCGCTGTGCTGAACATCTCGGGTTCTATCCTGTATTCTCTCGCATTCAGGTTGCTTGCGAGGTCTAGGACACCACCTAACTGGTCTAAGTTATCTTTCATAACCACGGTGTTTACTGCCGTCGGGAAACCATTCATCGACCTGATGGCCCACACGGTTCTCTCGAAGGCTGAGTCCGACCCCCTGATCTTATTGTTGAGTGATCGCATGCCGTCTATAGAAAAGCCAATTCTCCTGAATTTGTATCCACGCAACTTATCTATCTTCTCTTCGTCCAGCAGGGTGCCATTTGTATGGAAGACGATGCTAATTCCATTCAGTAAGTCCAGTATCTCGAAGATGTCGTTCCTGATGAATATTTCCCCTCCGATTAGGCTTATCTCCTTAATAGGCCCTATGTTGTCGAGGACCTTTTTTATCTCTTTGGGGCTTAATTCGTTACGTTTCTTTTCTCTAAAACACATTCGACAGTTTAGGTTGCATCTATCTGTTAACTCGAAAGTGATCTTGGATGGTGGAGGTACCTCTCCGCTTTTCGAGATGTCTCTATGGAGCGCATTGAAGATGCGCTTCCATCTCCACCTACTATATGGTTCGACAAGTTGAGTAATATTCAATTTTTGTGCCTATTATCTACTTTCCTGTTCCCTACTACTGGCGTCTCTGAATACGCTATCTTGGATTGATGTCTTGTGATATGCTTTTGCAGCATGGGTTATTCCCTCCAGCAACAATTTATCATAGTTATTCGTGATATTTAAAGTTTATCATGGTTTTTCATGATATATAAATAGAGGTTGAAAATAACGCTACAAGTGACAATTAGATCAGAGTTAGAAGAGTATGGAAGGATGTACTATGGTTTTAGAAACCAGTGATGTTTAAATCTGAAAAATAAGAACAGTCAGCTTTCATAGGTGAGGGTGAGGTTGAGCTTGTTTTCGCTCCACTCCTCTACTATTATAATGTAGTTATCTAGTGCGTTTGTTTCCCTATGAATAGCATCTGTTATGTCTTGATACGGCTCTACATTCTCTGCAACGTAGCTCACCTCGCCCTCGTATACCCATCCATCCTCCAAGGGTCTAAGGACCCTCAGGTCCCAGGTCCAGCGGCAACTGCAGTCCTTAGGGTCAAAGTCGAGGTATATCAATGCGCCGCCTATTTGAACAGGCTCTAGATGGCTTAATTCAATTGTCTTGCTGCCTTCAAATTTAGGAATAACGAGGCTTGGCTCTATGACCTGCACCCGTGTGGAAGTATTAATATCAGGTAAAGCTGTTGCAGCTGGGTGAGGTGTAGCAACATGATCGGTCTTTGGCGTGGGTGTCTCTACTACTTCCCCTCCACTTATGCATCCTCCAATTACTAATAGAGATACAACTATCAAAATGATATGTTTCATAGTCTCCTCAAATAAATAGGCAATTCCACTTAAAAATATTGAGAACAAGAATAAAATAAAAATAAAAAAGAAGAAAGGAGAGAAGTTCTCTCCTTATGGTGGTGTATACAGGACACTCGGTGCGACGCCTTCGCCTACTCTCATCGCTCTCTTGTTTTTCTTTACGTTAGCTAGGGAGCCCATGTCACCGAAGAACCTCGCCCTGCCTATACAGGTGTCTACGCAGGCAGGCTTAAGTCCAGTGAGGTCTCCATCTGCATCTGTAGTGCGATGGGTGCATAGTGTGCACTTCTCGGCTACCTTCTTCTCGGCATTGAACTGCGGTGCTCCAAAGGGACATGCCCATATACAGTACCTGCATCCAATACACTTGTCGGTGTCGAATTGTACAACGCCATCCTTGTCTCTCTTGGATATGGCATTAACTGGGCATGCAGCCTTACATGGCGGCTTGCCGCAGTGCATGCACGGCATCGGGACAAAGTACATCTTATTCTTTGGGTACTTCCCTGTCTCCACGTAGATTACGCGATTGTAGTCCACGCCGAGCGGTGTGTTGTTCTCTGCTTTGCATTGGATAGTGCACGCTTTGCATCCAGTGCAGTGCTCTAGGTCAACCCATAGTGTCAACTGGTACTTGTCTCCGGGCGCTATCTGTATTGGAGGTATTACATCCGAGTCTCCACGTTCCCTATATTCCGGTACTTTTTGTGCCATCTTTCAACCTCCTATATCCTCTCAATTCTCACTCTGTGTGCATAGGTCACACTGCTTCCGCCCACTGGGTCTGTTACGCATGCTATCGTCGCTATGTCGCCTGACTGCGCTGGGTCGTGCCCTGTTAGCCAGTTCATCTGCCATCCAGCAGCTATGCGTGCATCTCCTTTGATTCCACCGCCTTCATGCCCGTCTATCTCTATATCCGTAGCACCAAGTTCTTTGTGTCCCCAGCCGTGTGGTATCTCCACATAGCCAGGCCTTACGCGCTCTGTCAACGTCACTTTCACCTTGAGCTCATAGTCTTCTGACTGTCCAACTACCTTGACCCAGCTTCCTGTCTGTACGCCGAGCGTCTTTCCATCAGCCGGGTTCAGCATCATCGGATTCTCAGGCTCAAGGGACATCAGCCATAGGTTCTGCCCAGTTCTACCCTGTGTATGCTGCATCGCCTTACAGGTGCCTATCACAAACGGATACTTGTCTGCCTGATCAGGTATGTCGTTGCCAGCGCCATCGTACTGCTTTCTCGCACTCGGCAGTCCCTCGTAGTACTTGTCGGAGAGCGAGTTCTTCTTGGCTGCCCAGTCGCTTATGTAGCAGTGGATCAACTTGCTCGGCACTTTGGCAACATAGTCTCCCTTGTACTTGTTGGCTGGGTTTGCGAATTTTCCAGCAAGCGTCAGGTTATCTCCGCTTAGCCCACCTTTGTAGTCTTCGTTGCTGTAGTAGTCGTTCCAGAACTCCCATCCGTTGTCCAGGTCATGCTCGCCAAGTCCGCCTTTTCCGAAATTCGGTAGGCCGAGCTTTTTCGCCAGCATGATGAATATGTCGTCTATTTCTCTGGTGTCTGGGTCTATAGGTCGGTAGTTGTGGTGTTCGTCGAAGCTTCCTACAACTGGCACCCTTATACCGTCATTTTTTGTCAACACTTCATTATGGCCGTGCATCGAGCCGAATGCCTGGAAATACGTTGCATCTGGCAGTACATAGTCTGAGCGCATAGATGTCTCGTTCATGAAGGGATCCATCATGACAATCAGCGGTATCTTCTTGTGGGTCTCTGCAACTGGTTGAGGTCTAGGCATCGTGTAGATTGGGTTAGCTCTCCCACCGTACCACAAGACCTTGGTCTTGTAGGGATAGCCTATTGCCTGTCCACCATAGTATTCCTGCTGCGCTCCATGGGTCGCAAATTTGAACCATGGCCTTGTCGGCTTCGCCTTCTTGCCCTTGTACTCTGCCTTCTTCCTGTCAATCATCACGCCGCTAGCCTTCTTAGGCTTCACTGCTTCATGTGCATGTCCATGGTATCCACCGCCGCCCATTGTATGCCCGCCTTTTCTATACCACCTATCAAGCAGAACATCAATGGTCCATAGCGCCATGGCATTGTATACACCATGAGCGTGCTGGCATGGTCCCCTGTATTGGAATATCGCAGGTCTCGCTGCATTTGCATACTCACTTGCTATCCTCGCTATGGTGCCTCTCTCGATACCGCAGAAGTCATCGTACCAATCCAAAGTGTGCTCCATTACCCTGTTCTTGAGCATTGTGAAGACAGTCTGGTATCCTGGTATAGATGCCTCTAGATCAGCAGTACCTGTTACGGTTGCAGCAGCTACCTGCGTGCCGCCTGCAGATACTGTGTGGTCCTCGCCCGTCATTTTGTAGGTCTTTGGCTCGGTCTCGCTCACAAGGTATGTAAGATCAGTCCAGGTCTTGTATCCTGCTGCAGTTGCAGCATCCTTGTTCGGCCTTGAGATGTAGTCTGCTTTGTAGAGATTGTTCTCTATGATGTACCTTGTTATACCTAAAGCAAAGCCGCTATCTGTCGCAGCCTTGATAGGTACCCATTCTCCGGCAAGGCCTGCTGCCTTATTCTGTCTTGGTCCAACGTAAACGAGCTTTGTCCCTGGTCTTCGAAGGAACCATTTTGATACAAGCCTCGCTTGGTTTTGGGCCGCGAATGTTGCATCATAGACGTTTGCACCTGCCAATAAGGCATATGTGCAGTTCTCCCAGTCAATGCTCGGGCAGCACCCTCCTTGCATGAACTCGTGGGCTACCTTGTTCGAAGTCTCACAGATACTCGTGTGGCCGTGTTTGTTCTTCGAGCCGATATCCTTGATGAACCGTCCTGACATCGCCTTGTTCTCGTCTCTCCCGATCATCTGCGTAAATAGGTTCCTCTTCGGTCCGTATCCCCCTGAGGGAGCTTCATCCATGTAGTCAGAATCCTTGGCGTCTATGGGGTCGTCGCTCATCAGCGCCTTTATGCCATCAACGTGGCCGTCGCCAAAGAGGTTGCCTCCGTCCACTATATCGTCGACCGCCGTTTCCCAGGTAATGCGCTTCCACTTCCTGGATCCTCTCTTACCAACCCTCCTTACAGGGTGCTTCAGTCTCCTCGGATTATAGAGGGTGTATATACCTGCTGCGCCTTTCGGACATACAGAACCTACATCCTTGCCGCCAGGACCAGCGTCTAGGTCCCCAGGTACAACTATGTCGCCTTTTGCTGTGTAGTCGTAGCAGTTCGGCTGGTAGGGGTTTCCATCGATCTTAACGAGTTCGCCGTTTACAACTTTGCATTGTAGGCCACAGCCACCGTGGCACCCAAGACATACAGTGCGTACTATCTTGACGTTCTCAGCAACTGGGTCAGGCGCAGAACCAGAATGCCCTTGTGGGAACTTTGGCTCAATCTTTGCGCCGACGAGTCTGGGACCAAGTGCAGCTGCCGCAGTGGTAGCTGCCGCTAGTTTCATAAATGCACGTCTCTTCATATTCAGCATAACCTCACTCACCTCCGTCTATCTTTAATCATTCTTAGGCGTAGCTTTATCAGGGTGGATATATATAAAGTTTTTGATTTAAAGTTAATTTAATAAATTTGATTTGCTATGATTAATAATAGAAGATTTAAGGCATTTTAGCATAATAAAAATAAACCAACTATAACTATACATATATACATTCTATTGATATTCCAAAAATATTCCAAAAATATTCCAAAAGGAGGTATCGTTTGAAAAGGCCGTGTCCCTACTGTGGAGTGAGACTGAAGAAGAAGGAACGCGAGGTCCATGTCCGCGAGACGCACCAGCTACGGGGGAGCGAGGACGAATTCATGTGCCTCAAGGGCTGTGTCAGATGCTGCACAGACAAAGGGATGCCCCTTGAGCTAACCATTGGTGATATGGCTAGAATATCAAAGCACCTTGGCATAAGCCTCTCTGATTTATTTGAGGAATACTGCGACATAATGTGGAACCGGATACCATATACAACTATGTTCATTCCCTCGATAGGGCTCACGTTCCCCTGCGAATTTTTAGAAGGAGAGAAATGCGTGATTTACTCTGTCCGCCCCCTGCACTGCCGCATGTTCCCAGAAAACGTTGTTGTATCTTCGGAGTTTGAGGATATATCGCCGATAAGGGGGCGGGGCTACAAGTGCATCGACAGGGGATTCAGGGTAAGCGAAGAGCGAGGCAAGAGGATCAAAAGACTATCAGAGTTGGATGAAGACGAGCTTGAGAAGAGCGCAATGTACTTTGGGAATATCAGTATACAAGCGTATGTAACAGACGAGGAATTCGGTGAAGTATTAGAGGCACTAAAAGAAGTGGACGAACTTGAGAAGAATGAAAAGAAGCGCGAACTCTGCACCAACATAATAAGGGCGAAGGGGGACGAGGATGTTATTAGGGTAATGTTTCTGGAAAAGATAAAAAACCTACAAGAGGAAAATCTAGAGGAATACGACTTATTAAAGTCTATTTAGCGCCCGTCATGATAGGATGGGTCGTTTAAGCTTTGGGGTATGTGCCAATAATCTTGCACGCCTTTATTGCTTCAAACTATTTGCTTGAAAATTCCTTGCCCCCTCACAACTATGGAAATCAATGCATAAATGGGTTGAGTGACTTGTTGAAGTTGAATATTATAATTTAGCTCACTGACTGAAGTTGGAGTAGAATGCATTTTCTATTAACTATCGCAGCGAGTTACGGGACCACACCATCTAGTTCGATAAAACCTAAAGGCCGTGCCGGCTTCTAAAGAGAGCGCCGACATAACTTATTGAAGATTAGAGCAATAAAACCAGATATTCTGAAATTTAAAAAATTGGTGGGTAATTTCATTTCCCTCTTGTCATGAATACTAGAAACGCTAGCAGTCTCCAATTCTGACCTCAGCTTCTGCATTTTTTCTTGCAGCTCGCTGCCACCAAGATCAAGAGCTACAATTCTATCTATCTTCCCCATTACTTCTATAGCTTTTAAAATTCTTGCTTCGGTCTGCTCAGCTACTTTCCTATCTATAACTCCATACTCAACTTTAAGCCGGTTTAACTCTAGGGCAGCCTGGTAAGTGCTTTTCACTATTTGGTCCCTAGTCATCCACTCAGTCTCGTAGTTAAGAATATACTTCCAGCTTGGCTGGAGTAAAGCCTGCCGGTGCTCTTCTAATGTCTGATAAAATAAGCGGTAGCCATATTTTTCTGGTTCTTGGAAAACCATACTCCCGCAATCCAAGAAAGGTGCAAGGGGCGAGATAAACGGCATTATTCGTTTGTCGCCATTAAATTTTTTATAAAGATATCTGCAGTATTCTATGGAATCCAGAACAGACTGGGGTGTCTGTTTGGGTAAGCCGGTCATGAAATACAGGTCAAATCTCTCGCAGTTGTACTTCAAAGCATGAGCTATACTATCTTCTAGGGCTTTATTGGAGTAGTTTCTTCCAAAGGCTTTCCGCACTTCCTCATCGTGGGATTCTATAGAGATTTCCACAATGTAATGGGGGAAAACATCACGCAACCTTTTAAGAAAATCAGCATGAGGGGGTGTAAAGAATTCAATAATAACCTGATTGGTAATCCCGCTCTTTTTAGCAGCGGAAAAGAAGCGATCAACATAGTCATTCCCTACATGTCTGATGTCCCCCACAACAAAGATAGGGCCCTTAATAATCTTCTGGATCTTTCTCATATCTTCTACTAAAATCTCTGGGTCACGAAAAGCGGGTTCATCTCTATTATAGAAATTTTTAGAGGCAGTTGCCGATCCCCCGCAGGTAACACAATTCCGAATGCAACCTCGACAGGTAAACACAGGGACAATGGGATAATTCAGCCAATCTACAAAGGGAAGATGCCCCATCAAATCCCGATATTTAAGCACGGATCCAATAATATGCGTATTGTCTAAGACAAGGTCATTAATATCAGTGGGTATATAAGTGAAGGGGTTTTCGTGGACTTCTCCATTATTCTTCCAGACAAGATTTGGAACTGACGTAGGCAAACGCTTTGCGATAACACATTCTATTAATTGATGCATCGGCTCTTCTGCTGAATCACCTCTAATCACAAAATCTACTTCTGGATACTGAATCAACTCTTTGTAAAAATAAGTGGCAGAAAAACCGCCAAAAACAACAGGGATATCAGGGTGGTATTTCTTCACAATCTTGGCAATTTCAATGCTTCCGTGAGCATGGACCAGCCAATGCAGGTCAATGCCGAAGATACTTGGGTCAAGAGATTCTATTTTCTTTTCCGCATTAAATCTTTGATCTCTAAGCATCAAAGCCGCGAGATTAATTATCCGCACCGAATAACCATGCCGTTTTAAATACTCTGCAATAGCTGTAAAACCGACAGGATACATCTCAAAAATTGGCTCAGAAGGAACCAAATCGCTAACCGGGCCATACATTATCGAATGTTTTCGAAAATCATAGACACTTGGTGCGTGAAGTAAAATTAAATCTGCGCTTGCCATAACCTTCGTGTAACAGCTAAAGGTAATCCACTTTTAAACTTTTGTATTCCGACTTATTCCGTCTGGTTTGAGCAACCTGAGGTTTTTATGATGCTTGGCAAAGTTATGGACTGCATCGTTGAAGCTCTGCGCCCATTTGTGGTCTTGGAATGTTTTGGAGAGGCATAGGGTCTTACAGGCCATCCTGCCGTTGGTCATCTGTATGCTCAGGTTCCCCCTCTCCGCACGAGAGGCTGAGATCTCATCTTCCTTAAGATCGCCGAATACGGGAGTGTATGTGATTGAGACTACACGATTCTTCTTTTTCTTCTTCACCAGATGCCCATATCTTAACTCTAGAGAAGGTCTGTATCTCGGGTGCTTGCGTTTGGGTCCCCGCCGGGTCCGGTTGTCAGGTATCTTCCTGCGCTTCTCAGAGGAATGCCAAGGATGCACCCATAGCAAGGCCGTATAGTACGTGCATCGCGAATGTCATTACCGGTATAGTCTTTGATTTCTGTAGTCCGAATAGTCCTAGGTTATTCATGGGCAACATCACAACCATCAGTATCAGCCAAGGAACTGCAACAGCGTATATCGTTGGATAAACGATAGGGTGCGTTCCCAGAGCTAATGCATTCGAAATCACCACGTAGAGCACTGCGAATACTATCCCTACTAGGAAATGAACTCCCATCCACGCTTTCTCTAGCCCAAGCTTCGATGCCAGCATCTTCGGAGGGCTGATCTCCATCTTGCCCTTCGCAGCCATTATCATCATCGGTATTGTCATTACAACCGTTGCGACAATGCCTGCAATAATCCCCTCTACTATTGAGAATACCAAATTTCTCACCTCCTTTTATAGTAATTGTTGAGCTGATTCTTACTTCCTTATATTAATGATTATCTCCTTGCCAATGTGAGTTTGATCCTATCCACAGGCCACTCCTCAACTACTATGCTGTACTCGTCCAAAGCATCCGTCTTCTTGTGCACGTCGCTTGTTATATCCTGGGGTGTTTCAATGTTGTCCATAGTGTATAGTGCACTGCCCTCGAATACTCCGCCCGTGTCCGTTGCCTTAAAGATCGACAACTCCCATGACGAAATTGGGGAGCAACCCCCACTCGGGCCTTCAAGGTCAAATTCAAAGTATACACGTGCATCTCCGATCTGGATTGTATCATAATGATTCATCTCAACCCTCTAATCTTACATTTATCTCCTCAAGTAACTATTTTTTGGTGTATAATTTTTCCATAATGAGACTTATGGTATCACCAATTATAGAACAATTACGTTGAATAGTTGAAGGAAGAATAGAACCTACTGATTTTCCTTACTTCTTGCAGAAGTATTGACCACGCCGATACTTGAGGGAACTGACAGTGGAAGTTAGATTCTCCAACATGATTTCAGTCGGTCAGAACTTCAATCTCAAGTCTTTTGCTTTCTACTGGGAAGAGTCTTAGCAGTGCGTCTTTTTTCAAGTTCATGAATTCAGCAATCTCTTTTGGAATGCGTATTACCAGCGAATTTCCAGATCTTGAGACTTTTACATTCCTTTCCAGCCCAAAGATTTTTCTGGCCTTTATCTCTTTCTCAATTTTTTTCATAGTTTCTTCGGATAGGTATTCTGAGCCGCAGGAGGTGCAGATTTCGCATTCTTTAAGCCCAAAATCTATCCCAAAGAACTCTATTTCACAATGGGATTTCTTCAAAGTACCGCCGCAGGTGCAGTTGTAGGGTAGAACTTCTTCCATTTACATCACCATAGCTTTACAGTCACAGGGTAAATTTTCCTTATTTTCTTGAAATTTTTTTCATCGTAAACGACACTATAATATTTGTAGAAGGCTTCTATTAGCTTGGTCTCTTTTTGTCTCACCTTCTTTCCTTTCAAAATGCTTTCTCTCACGTCTTGTACCGATATTCCGCGGAGCCACATCCTTTCCAAGCAATGCTTGCAGCGCTTATGATCCCAATTGATTTTCAACTTCATATTACATATAATATTTGTATTATTTTAAAACTTTAACGTTTACAAGTTGAAGGTATAGAACTGATCAGTATCTCCGAATGGTCTGACAATGTATTGTCCTTCGTCTTGAAAGACTATAGATATAGAAAAATTACGTTGAATAGTTGAAGGAAAAATACAATAGTTGGAGATAAGGCATATACTATTGTTGGATAATGGAAAAAGAGGGTAAGCGACTAAGGCTGAAGTTTTAGTTTCTTTATTTACCCAAATTATTAGATTAGGATAGGATTAGGAATAGATAATTGGAGGTGGAAAGATGGCTGTATGGAAGTGTTCTGGATGCGGCTATGAGAAAGATACTAGGTGCAGACCCAAGAAGTGTCCTGAGTGCGGTGCTACTGAATTTGAGAAGAAATAAGGAGGTTGGAGTATGGAGAAGACTGAAGAGAATATGGAGATGAATTTCAAGGGGGAGACTTCAGAGGGCCTCCCGCTTGTTGAAGAGCTTTTGGATGAGGGTGTATGCAGTCGTGGGCGCTCTCCCAGGATATGTATTGTTTTTCGGCTCGGGCATCATACTATTCCTGGTTATTGTTTTTTTGATTATGTTGCCCTTCTTCGTATTACTCGGGCGAGGAGAGAAGCGACGCGAGAAAAAGGAATAAAGTTCATTATTCACTTGGGTATGTAGTTGCTAGATATTCAATGATAGTCTTTGCTTCTTCGTCTGTTATTCCAGCCCGCTCTCTAGCTCCCTTGACGTCCAGCATTCGTTTTACTGTCGTTTCCCATCCGCTGTAGGTCTTCCTCTTTGATCGTATCCTGTCCAAGCTGTGGCAGACAGAGCATTTCTTCTCAAGTATCGGCTTGGCATCTATAGAGGTTGGTGCTGGCGTGCTTACCTGTTCGATTTTGCTCTCTCCACTTTGGCCTATGCAGCCTGAGATTAGAAGCATTCCAGCAATTAATAGAAGCATATTCCAGTTCATATTCATTCTCTTTCTTATTCTTACTATTCAATAATTAATGTTTCTAGGGATACGTACGCAAACCTTTTGCATGTATTAACCTGATTTAACCTGATTTTCTGAGTATAAAAATCTAACGACAGTTTTATTGTGGTGTTCGGTCCCGGAGATTGAGGCCAGAGAGATCCATGAAAAATTGGAGAGCGTAACGCTTTTATAGTCCGAAATTCAGGTACATAGAAGAAAAAGATTTAAGTTAATTTAAGTTTGACCTATTATGGGGGTACTATGCGTCATAGTATTACGCATTATTAGCTATAGAACAGGGAGAGAAGGGAGGTAGGAATGAATAAGAGGGTATTGGGCGTAATAGCGGCGTTAGTAATATCGGCAGCTGTAATAATAGTGATGGGAAGCGGCGTATTCAGGAGGCCTGCTGCTACAGTTGAGGAAATTTTTCACCCTGTTGCTGTCGAGGAACCAGAGCACACGAGTCCGGTGTTCCTGCCGGGGACACAGCCCCGTGATATCTCGCAGTCGATAATTTCGTATAGTACGTGCGCTGCGTGCCATGGAGGCTATGCGGATTACTCTCCATATGATACTTGGAAAGGTAGCCTGATGCGGCACGCTGCAAGGGACCCTCTCTTCTTAGCTTTGAATGCAATCTCGAACAGGGACCTTGAAGGCGTAGTTGAGGTAGGGGATTACTGTCTCAGATGCCATACACCAACAGGCTGGCTGGAGGGGAGATCAGAGCCCGTTGATGGCTCTGCATTAACATCGGAGGACCTCGGAGAAGGAGTATCATGTGACTTCTGCCACAGGCTGGTCGACCCCTTATCCGCCGACGGCAGATTATTATCTAAACCAGATGTCGAGGTCCATGCGAACTCCCAATATGTAGTATCACCAGAATACGTGAGACGCGGCCCATATAACGACACGAATGCCCCGCACAAAACATTGTACTCAGAGTTTCACACGAAATCCGAATTATGTGGGACCTGCCACGACATATTGAACCCGGTATATGATCTAACTACCCCTGTGGAGACGACCTACAGTGAGTGGAAATACAGCGCCTTCGCTAGAGAAGGTATAGAGTGTCAAGACTGCCATATGCTCCCTGTAGAGGGATACGCCTGTTATTCCAGTAATGTCAAGCTACGGGACGATATATACAAACACGAGTTCGTCGGGGGTAATGCTTGGATGCCGGATGTCTTAGCACTCATGTATGATTTTGACGAAGAGACGTTGGCAGCTCTCAAACGAACCAAAGCCCTAGCGATAGATATGCTGCAGAGCGCCGCAGCCCTAGACTTATCGGCCAGCGATGGAAAGCTGAGGGTGAAGGTCACAAACCTAGCGGGACACAAGTTGCCAACCGGTTATCCCGAGGGGAGGAGGATGTGGCTAAACGTAGTATTCTACGACTCCCAGGGGAATGTTATCTTGGAGTCTGGGGGATATGACATCCGTACTGGTGAACTCACGTACGACGAGGGGATAAAGGTATACGAAGCCAAGCCGGGCACAAAGGACGTGCCTGGATATTCCGATGGCCCTTCCTTCCACTTTGCCTTGAACAACTACGTCTACAAAGACAACCGGATTCCCCCGAGGGGTTTTACGAATGCAGAATACGAAGCTGCAATGGCCTACATAAGAGGAGCCGAATATGCGGATGGCCAGAATTGGGACGTTACAGAGTATGAGATTCCAGTGGGGGCAACTTCTGTTAAGGTAACGTTGAAGTACCAGAGCACGTCCAAGGAATTCGTAGAGTTCCTAAGAGACGAAAACATTGATAACCCTTGGGACTACTTCAATGCGGGAGAGAAGGTTTACAATGCATGGGAACAAACAGGGAAATCTCCTCCCGTGGACATGGCCACTGAGACGATTAACTTTTAAAAGGTACTCGGGCACCTTCGTAGAACTTTCCATATTTATCTTGTATAGGTCAATGTGAGTTTGATTTTTTCCTGCGGCCATTCGTCGACTATTATGAAGTAGTCGTCCAACGCATCTGTCTTCTTATGCGTGGCGCCTGTGATATCTTGAGGTGTTTCAATGCTGTCTATGGAGCAGGCTAAACTATTTTCCCACACACCACCTTTATCAGTAACCCTAAAGATTGAAAGCTTTACCTCGAATAGTTTGATTTCATCTTAAACCATCGTATGCCAAATGCAACACTGATAGGAAAATCTACCCTTTAATTAGCATTTACAAATTTTTTGGTTTGTACCTTAGCTAGCATAAATAAATTCAATCAAATCAAATTCAAAATTATTCGTCAACCTTCTTACCCTGCTCAATTACCCTGAAGCTATCATCATCCACGTCTAAGCCGAGGAGTTCTGCTATATTGACCCTGTCCCTGCAGTCCCTGCAGAGTTTTGGAAGGCCAAGCTCTTTACCTCTTAGGTCGCCGGAGATTCTACTATAAGCAGTAGCAGCCATTATGGGCCTCCCGCAGCGCTCGCACTTTATCAACTCTATCTTAAGCTCTTCCTCTGATATCTCGATGAAGCGCTTTATATCCAGTAATTTGTTAATATGAATGGCCTTTTCAGGGCAGATATCTCCGCAGATGCCGCAGGCAGTGCAGTACGCGTGGGTGAATTTTATCTCAGGAACCCATCCATCGGTCCTAGGCATATCCGAGGTTTCCAATGCCCCAGTTGAGCACTGGATCGCGCAGGCAGAACAGAGGGTGCATTTCCTCTCATCTATCTGGAGGTCGCCGAAGGAAAAATCGCCCTTTATGATCCCTGATGATACACCTATCTTCCCTGTTAACCCCTGAATGAGAGCAATAAGGGCCTGCCGCTTGGTCATCTCCTTTGTATCCAACTCAACGGGCTTCTTCTTCAGAGTTGACGGCAAGGGTTTAAGCTTATCGTAGAAGCTCTTCACGCTGTTAGCGAACTTCTCTGGGTCTTCCACGTCGCTGTGAATAATCTTCACTCGTTTTTGAAGACCGAGGAGGACGAGCAGCTTATTGACAAATGCGATGTTCTTGGCAGCTATTTTGACGCCATTTCCATGGGCGCACTTTCCAGAAATGCAGCCGGAGAGAATCACTCCATCGTAACCGAGGTCAATAGCCCGCAGCAAGAGGATATCTGAGATGCTGCCCAAACACTTTACCCCTATAGATAGAACCGGCGGATACCTAGCACCGTTAGCTCCCGCAGTGTTTATCATTGTCTCCCCGCACTCAGAGCAGTGGAAGGCCAGTACCTTTGGGCTGAGCTTAGCTTCCGAGAGGGTTTCCATCTCATTGAGAATATCAGCTTGGGGGCAGTCCATCCACCTGGTAACGCCTTGGGGGCATGCTCCTATACATGCGCCGCAATACTGGCATGAGAATTCGTCTAGATCACCCGAGGAGAGGCTGCCATAGGAACAAGCATCTAAGCAAAGCGTGCAGCCCTCTATGTCGAACTTCTTATCCTTTATATTGAAATTAGCGCAGAGCTCAGGCTTAGCATCAATGACCTTTTCCTTATACATACCACTCATGTGCATGCATATTTCCATAGCGGCTGCCAGTGCCTCTTCATATGCATTGACTCCATCGCCAGAGCAGAGATAGACGCCTTCCCTTGGAGGTAAATCTGAAAAGGATATCACGTGCCCGGCTTTAATGACCTCCTCTACGTTTTCTAGGGTTATAGCCTTCGTGGGGCAGACTTTGGAGCAGGCTCCGCATTCATCGCACTTCTCTGAATCAATAATGTAGACATGACCTACTCCATCTGAGGGGGATGTTATCGCTTTTTTTGGGCAGGCTTCTATGCATTTATTGCATTCTACGCAGGCCCCCATGTCTATGCTTTTATCCCGCTCTATGCGCACAGAAAAGTCGCCTAGACGCCCTGAGATATCGACGAACTTTGAACTTTGATAAGTCTTAACTTCCGGGAGGTCATACAGACACTGGCGATGGTTGGGTTTGCAGAGCTGGGAATCCAGACATAAGCTGCAGTCCTTCTTGAAATAGCTCTCGGTAACTACATGGGGTACGGCCCCTAACTTAAGGAGTTCCTCGGCTATGCGTATCCCCTCCAAGCCCCCTAACACTACAACACCTGGATCTGACTCGACTTTTATGGTCTCTGGAAAATATCCTTCCCGCGGCAGGGCGTTTCTTATCATTAAACGTGCTTTTTCAGTGGCAGCTTTTTTGTCTTCATGGAGCCATGCGCAGGCCTCGCGAATATTCACTAGGTCAAGGGAGTCCTCCCCGAGATCATGGGCTTCTAGCACGCGCACGAACAAATCCCTCTTCCGGGAGCACGCCGCTATCACAACCCTATCAAGCTTCCTCTCATCACTCCAGCGTATGTGTTGCGTTAGATGCGGCAGTCCTTTCTCGGCGCAGAGGAGATCCACAATCTCAACTACCTTTACCTCCTCTTTTTCGATGTCCTTTGCGATCTTCTTAAAGTTTAGACCCAGGTTTCCACCGCACTTGCAAAGAAAGACTCCTATACCGCTCATAATCTATTCACTACCGCTTACTTTTATTCTATTTACTACTGTAACTACTGTAATCTATAATCAAGTTGAAATAGTCCTATAGAGTCCAGAGTCTTATTTTTCGGCGTTCATTCGTAAAGTCTTCCATATAAACCCTTCCATCTTTCGCATCATTTCAAGAACAGTCCAAATAAGTTCATAATCATAAAGTCTCTTTCTAATGTGGGTGTCCAATCATTGAGGGTTAGAGCGGGGTTAGAGTATATTTTCTAATTTCTACTGAGAGATATGCGATTATGAAAGCAAGGTCACTTCTCTCTCAGCCATTCCTTCCTACTGATTCTGCCCTGTTTTAAAATCCTTGAGAGAAGATCAGTGCCAATAGGTTTTTTATGGGGATTAGGAATGGTTAAGACAAGGTTCCCTTTCACCATGAAAGGATGTCTTCCTCCTTGATATGGACCTTCAAAACCCAGTTCTTTTAAGCGTTTGACCAGCTCCTTCCAAGCAACTGGTTTGAGTTTAGTCAACTGCAGCCAGCTCCTCTGGCACCTCTATCTTGTGACGACTGATTACTGGGATTGGTAGGCCTTTTCTTAATCGGATGATTATCCACCCTTCGATTACTTCTCCAAGGTTCTTTCGGCAGTCTTCGAGGGTTTTCCCCGTAGCCCAGACACCCTCCAATCCAGGCACTTCTCCATAAAATGGCTCTTCATCCTCAATCATTTCGTACTTCGCTTTTTCTAGAGCGGCTTGTATGTATTCGATTATCATCAGGTAAAGCTTCTATAGTTAACGATTATATTAATTTTTTCGATTTGTATTTGTATGGCTCTAATCTTTGGGGGGGGGGGCTCTGCGAGAAGTGAATCAAAAGCCTTTTCTAAGAGGGTTATAAAAGGTTAGGTTATGAAACTCACAGAAAAAGGTGTATGCTGTCCCGGCTTTAGAGCAGGCGGCTCGAGAGAAGGGAGCTATGGAGTTGCACTAGTACTAAGCGAGGATAAGGCCAATTGTTCGCTCATGGTTACTTCGAATAGGGTGAAAGCTGCCCCTCTTACAGTCTCTAAAGAGCATTTTGAGAATGGCGACATACGTGCAATCGTAGCTAGCTCTGGAAATGCCAATGCCTACACTGGCGAGGTAGGAATCAGAGACGCACAAAGGATGTGTGAGCTTGCGGCAACGAAGCTTGGACTTAAGCCTGCGAGTTTATTGACTGCTTCCACAGGGATAATTGGGAGAAGGCTGGACATGGATGCTATAGCGCAGGGGATAGTAGCGGTTGATTTAAACTCTACGAAAGAAGCATCCCTCGCAGCTGCTAGGGCTCTAATGACTACTGATAAATCTCCAAAGATGGTCTCTGTTAAAACAAAACTTAGTACAGGGGAAGAGGTTGAAATAGGGGGCATAGCAAAGGGTGCGGGTATGATCGCTCCCGATTTGAAACATGCCACCATGCTCTGTTTCGTTACCACTAATGCCGCAATCCCCGGAGATAGAATAGACGAGGTGTTCGGTGAAGCAGTGAAGCAGAGTTTCAACATGACTGTCATCGACGGTGATACAAGTACCAACGATATGGCCATTCTTCTTGCAAACGGCAGAGCTGGTAATAGAGAGATAGACGAGAACTTTCAAGAGGCTTTGAACTTCGTAACAAGGGAGTTGGCAAGGCTTATGGCAAAGGATGGAGAAGGCGCTACCAAGTTCTTAGAGATAGAGGTGAGAAATGCTGGAAGAAAAGAGGATGCAGTTAAAGCGGCCAAGGCGATCGCTAGTTCTAACCTTGTGAAGACAGCCTTCTTTGGGGAGGACCCAAACTGGGGGCGGATAATAGCAGCTATCGGATACTCTGGAGCAGACTTCGACCCAGAGGAAATAAGCCTGCACTTTGAGTCAGAGAATGGCAGGATAAACCTCATAGACAAAGGCAAGGCCACGGCTGGAGGGGAAATTGAATTGAAAAAGGCTAAGGATATTATGAAGGCTAAGGAGATCAAGGTTGTAGTGGACCTTCATTCTGGCATGGAAACAGCCACTGCATACGGCTGCGACTTAAGTCCTGAATACGTGAGGATAAATGCTGAATACTCTACTTAGTTATTGTAATTACCAGGATTGAACTCGAAAGCCTTTTAAATGCAACATGGAGATTTGGTAGTATGAATCGAGCTGAGGTTTTAGCTGAGGCACTACCCTACATAGAGGAGTTCCAGGGCGCCTACGTGGTGATAAAGTATGGCGGGCATGCTATGCTGGACGAGGAGGCTAAGCGGTGGACGGTGAAAGATACTATCCTGCTCCGTTATATAGGCATGAAGCCTGTTATCGTGCACGGCGGCGGGCCTGAGATCACTAAGGCTATGGAGAAAATGGGTAAGAAGCCCGAGTTCATAGAGGGCTTGAGGATAACCGATGAGGAGACCCTAGATATCGCTAAGATGGTCTTGGTAGGGAAGATAAATACAGATATAGTCTCCATGATAAACGCCCTCGGCTGCAATGCAGTCGGCCTCTCAGGTAAAGACGGCAGGCTTATAGTTGCTGTGAAGAAGCCTCTGCAGAAGGTAGTAAGCGGTGGGGTGGAGAAGGAAGTAGATTTAGGTCTAGTAGGAGAGGTATCGGAGGTAAATCCAGGGATCATAGAGATACTAACCTCTCAGGGTTATATCCCGGTTATATCCTCCATAGGATGGGGTAAAGACGGAACTAGTTTGAACCTCAATGCAGATACAGTCGCAGGAGAGATAGCGGTAGCTTTAGGAGCAAAGAAGCTCATCATCTTAACAGACGTACCAGGTGTGATGGAAGACCTAGAGAAAAAGGATACCCTCATACGGGGGCTGAAGATCAGTCAAGTAGAGGAGCTATTAGGGAAAGGGATAATTAAGGGCTCCATGATGCCTAAAGTGAGGGCGTGCGCTGATGCTGTCCAGAGGGGCGTGGGAAAGGCACATATCCTGGATGGAAGGGCGAAGCATGCTATTTTACTGGAGCTATTCACTGATGAGGGAATAGGCACGATGATAGGCTAAGCAGGGTGCGAGCTTAGAAAAGCGTCAGCCTTCTTCAGCACTTCTTTCGCATTCTTATAAGTCAATCTTTCTAATGCCTCCTCGTAGCCAAGCCAGCCATAGTCAATATGCTCATATGATAACTCGACCCTCTCGGTCAGAGTCTCCGCAAGAAAGAAGATTACCTTCTTGTAAATGGTCTTTCCCGCCCTCTTATAAAAGTAGCTTATCTCCTCCTTGAAACCTTCGATGAACCTAGCGTCCTTTATACCAGTCTCCTCTTCTATCTCTCTGAGCACAGTTTCCTTTGCTTCCTCCCCCCTCTCGACATTGCCCTTAGCGAAATCCCAGTGGCCTGACTCATAGTGCAAAAGTAGATAATTTATTTTCTTTTCCTGACGTCTGAATACTATTGCTCCAGCTGATATCTCTACAGGCATCTTCCAGCCTCTTATGATGGTTCTACCACTAATGCGTAAGGCAGTGACTTAAAGTTGAGGGCAGAGAGAAGAGATTCAGAGGAAAGTAGCTAGGAATGAATTTTCAAATTCCATAGATTTATATTTATTAGTCCATTAAGACGATACCATGGAAGTCAAAGAGGTAGAGTTGAGGGGGCATATCATAGACTCCTTTGTCCTGCCCAAGGTCTTCGATACTATCATGGACCTAGGTGGCGAGTTTGAGGTGCTTCAGTTTGAAATAGGGAAGAAGAAAGACGAGCACTCATATACTCGGATATTGGTTAAAGGGAAGAATAGAGAGCATTTGGACGAGATTTTGGGGGATCTTCATAAGCTTGGAGCTACTATACCTGAAGTAGAGGCATTGGAGTTACTGGGGGCTCCAAAGGATAGGGCGCTGCCTCAGAATTTCTATTCAACTACGAATCATCCAACTTACGTTTACTTAGATGGGAACTGGGCTCAGGTTCGTAACATGGAGATGGATAAGGTAATAGCGGTCAACAGGGAGAAAGGAGAGGCCAGGTGCAAGCCCATAAGTGACATTAAAAAGGGGGATCTCGTTGTAGTTGGTAGCAAGGGAATCAGGATAGAGCCGCCGGCTAGGCCCCGCGGCTACACAGTCTTCGAGTTCATGCGCAGTTCTGTTTCCTCTGAGAAGCCTACGCAGTCCCTTGTTAGCCAGATTGCCAAGGAAGTCTATGGGGTTAAAAATAGGGGGAAGAAGGTCCTTGTGGTCTCTGGGCCCGCAGTAGTGCATACCGGTGCTTCAGAGGCGCTAGCAACCATGGTACGGAAGGGCTTTGTGGATGTCCTCTTCGCTGGCAACGCCCTAGCAGTGCATGATGTGGAGAGTCAGCTCTATGGCACATCGCTTGGGCTCAATATAGAGACAGGTAGACCCACTGAAAGGGGACACAGGAATCATCTGTATGCTATAAACGAGATTATGCGGGCAGGCTCAATAAAGAACCTTATCCAAGATGGAAAATTGAAAGGTGGCGTTATGTACGAGTGTATTCAGAAGGGGATTCCTTTCGTCCTAGCTGGCTCCATTCGCGATGATGGACCTTTGCCTGAGGTGATAACCGATGTTGTTGAAGCCCAGAGGGAAATGCGGAGGAATTTGAAGGACGTGGAACTTACACTCATGTTCTCCACTATGCTCCATTCCATAGCTGTGGGAAACATTCTACCCTCCCATGTGAAGACCATATGCGTGGATATAAATCCTGCCACGGTTACAAAGCTGACGGATAGAGGCACAGCTCAAGCCTTAGGTATAGTGACTGATGTGGGTGCCTTTTTACCTATGTTGGCTGAAGAATTAGTCAAACAGAGGTCTAGCTAATAATCTATCTGTGTAGAGCGCAGCCGTGGTCTAGCTGGCTAGGACTGGAGCCTTCCAAGCTCCCAACTCGGGTTCAAATCCCGGCGGCTGCACATTCTACTAACATACGATAGACTTTAGATGGTAGATAGATAGGATTATAGACGATAGGAAGGCATTTGCCTTTTTTTTGTCAGCTCAGATAACTCCAGGGAAGCCCAAAAATAAATAAAACGCCTTCAATTATAATAGTTGAAGCCCCGGTAGTGTAGCTCGGCCAATCATGCGGCCCTTTCGAGGCTGTGACTCGGGTTCGAATCCCGACCGGGGCATCTTCGTTACTATAATCCAGCATTCAAAGAGGTTCGCCGAATAACTCTTCAAACCGCTGTCTATTCCCCTCGGTCATGCAGAGGCGCTTCCTGGGGCGTCCCCTCCCTCCATCTTTCTTTTCAGCTTCTTCAGAGATAAGGCCGAGTTCAACGAGGTAGTGCTTTCGGTCAGATAAGGTTGATTTCTTTACTTTCCCCTTTTTATCGGCCCAGTTCATCACGTCCTGGTAGAGCTCTCTATTCTTTGCTGCTGAAATCAAGATCCGTGACTCTAGATCCAGGGCCTTCTTTATGAGCAACTGGTACCTAGGCTCTCCAAATAGTTTAGTCAATTGCACAAAATCCACTATAGTATCCTCTTTGAAGCGCCCTTTTATTGATCGCACAGTTTCTTCGATACCCATATCTCAAATTATGTTTTAATCGCATATAAAGCTTTTTATCAATTTTTAAGCTATTTTGAGTTTTTTCCGGATTACCAAAATATAATAAAGGATGAGGATAAGGGGGTTATGGACCCTCCGGATAGGGGGGAACCCTTCCGATGGGGGAGGGGTGCCCTTATTTTAATCTTTCAAGAATTTTTCCCGTGAGGTCTGATCCAGAGGATAAGAAGAGGAGTTTTGAGTATGCAAAAGCCGACGAGCATTTAAGCAAGGAACTCGACTTCAAAGAGGTAGCAAATACCATCGACGATATGCTCAGAAGTTATCAACAGAGGGCAAGTTAGGGACGTAATATTCTTTGGGGGCATAATATCTCATTATTATTTAAATATACATTCTAATATACGCTCATTCAAGGTTTAGCTAGTTTTTAAGTAATATTTTGATTTTATAGAGGGTTATAATTTTTTACGGATTTCCCGAATTTAAAATAGTAGGGCTTCCCTACCTCACCTCAAACGCAAAGGAGGTGAGAAGCATGAGGCAAAAAATTTCGGATTTTGTCCTGTCAAGGCCGATGTTGCCAGTTGTAATAGTTACAACTCTGACGGTACTCAGCGGCATCGTAGCTGCTGGCGGCGGTAGCTATGGGCCTTAGAGGGGGGAGTCATCCTCCCTTCTTTTTATTTTTAAATATATCAGAAATTTCTTCAGAGAAAAAGAGTTTGTCCTCGTATATAACGGGAACACTGGTCTTCGTCTTTTCTAGTAGCTTTAAGAGTTCTGAGCGGCTGAGTTCCGATTTAGCCTCGTTATAAAAAAGGTAGCACTTCTTATCGAGATCAGAGTAAAAATATCCGCCTATTTGGTATCCACAGTTCTTTTCAAGTAATCGGAATCTGCCCTGTTTTGTACTGCTTATTTCGAATAAAAATACGGTATTTAGTCGGGGATTTTGCATGAGGCAATAATTCCCATCTCCCAATACCAGATAATCTCTACCGCTCAAGCTCCCCATTTTTGATAAACTGATCGCCTTTTCTATAGGGAAGCCAAGGGTCAGCAATATGGAGAAGGTGTATCCAATTTTTAAAGCCTGTTCATTGGGCACGTAGTAGAGGGTTACAACTCCGCCGACAGAGCCACTACTAACCAGGTCCATTCCCTCCTCGTAGCTTTTGCAAGCATTGAGGAAGAAGGCAGGTGTATTGTTCTTTTGGATTTCCTTGATTTTGAGAAAGCCATCTGCGCATTGGAGCCCCCTTTCATCACAGTGCCCGATGTAGTGTACTAGGTCGTATCCCTCCTCAAAGATACCTGCCAATTCATCTTTTTGCAAGAAGTCAAATATCTCAACATCCAGAGGGATGTCCTTTCGCTGAGCATAAATGTTCTGTACCGTGTCTTTTTCCCGCAGCATCTCCTCGTCGTTCAGCACTAAGGCAACTCTTATCCTCCCTTTGTCATGTTCAAAGTTAAGTTGATTATAAACGGCATCGGGATTCATCTTGGCCACGTCTATAGGCTTCTCTGGAGCCAGCCATAGATGGCTCTGGGCTTCCTTCAGCACCGGTTTTGCTATAGTCTTCTCCTCTATCTCCCTTATCACATTGCCTCTGAAGAGTTCGTTAAAGCTTAGCTTAGACACATCCCTTGGAGAAATCTTCCTAGAGCGAGCCAAATAGATAGTGGATAGGTTGTTAAGCAAGAATGGCAAGGCCTTAGCGTTATCCATATCTGGGTTAACGTAAGAGGCGAGGTGCCAAGTAGGCATAAAGGGCTTGAGCTTGTCTATTGGGATGCCCATGTATATGGGTAGTTGCTCCTGGATGCTCATGGAATAAAGTTCCTTTATATCCAAATCTAGTCCTTTCAAGGCTTTAAGTTCGTATAGATCTGGCTTGTACAGTCCGGCATTCCTCACCAGGCAGTCTAAGAAGAACACCTTCTGAAGGGTCTGGTTGACCTCGTCCTCGAACCTCGGTAACTTGGATAGTGGGTACTGGAAGCCATTGTTACAGGTGATCCTGGGCTCCCCGAACCTTATGTCTGCTAGCAGGTAATATGCTAGTGGCGAAGCCACGTAGAGATAGGCAAGCTTCATGGGCAAGAAGATCTCCACCCCGCTCTCCAATTTCTCAATATCTGTAGAAGGCTCGCCAGAAAACTCAATAAGAGGTGGGTGGCCCCGTAGTGTGGGATAACTTCTCTCTGGGCTAGCCACTTTGATGGAGGATGACAGCAGAGATATAGCCCTAGCGATGCCCTCGATATCCTTAGTAGTCCTGATCGTTGCTTCTGGGCGGCGGCGGTAGGACCTAACCCCGAAAATTAACTGGGCCTTAGGATCGAAGGAGAGGGATACATTAGCCTCCTTGTCACACTCCACGCGTATGGTAGAGTATACATAGAGGTAGATCTTGAAATGGGCATCAATCTCGATGATGTACTTATCCTTCGGTAGCGAACGCTTGACACCATTCCTCACGTGCACTAGGAGCTCGTAGTCTTCCTTCCTTCGGATGTAAGTGAGATGGGTATCATATTCTACCTTCTTACACCTACCTGAAAATGTCTCATCCACCGGGAAGCGGAACCAATAGCTCTTATCAGTAAACTCCCAGCCTTCCACCCCAAACCGGACGACCTTCCTCTCCACCTTATCGAACATCTTCAGCGTGCCGTTATCGCACGAGATGCTGAAGACCATACGCTTATTAAGGCAATACGAGATTTAAACCTTACTTTGATTGGGTTTCAATAATTCAGTAATCTATAATTTCGGCTTTGCGACATAATTCAAAAAATATAAATATGTAAAAAATGCTTGGGATAGAGAGGTAAGAGAATGGTTTATTTTGATGAAGCTGGAATGTTGATAGGTCAGACGATTGGGCACCACGGCATGATGGAACTCTATGTCCATATCTATGCTGCGACCTTCCTGTTTTTAGCGAGTATTGCAGCCATTGTGATCATATACACCATGCTGAAGGACACAAAATTTTCATGGCAGGCGATGTTGTGGGCGATATTCTACATTGGCCTCATAGGCTTGGGCGAGGCAGGCGAGCATTTCTCTGCTGAGCCCTTCATCCATGACTTCTTCCACTACATGCATATGATCGCTGCTCCTCTTGCATTGATATTCCTCTATCTCGGGGTTAAAGAATTCAGCAGCGAACAAATAGGCGATGATAGTGATGCGATATCGACGGAGATAGGTATGATAGCTCTCGCTGCTACGAGTACCCTCATAATAATTATGGCAAGTATGGCTGAGTCACCTTGGGATGTACGGGTCGAGGGCCCCTTTTTGTATCTCACTTCAATTCCAACAGTAATCCTTGTTGCAATTCTGCTTCGTAAAACCCGCGAGATAGTCGATCCTTTCCTGTCGGTGCACGTACCGTTGGTCTCCATCCTGGTTTCCCTGCTAACAATCGACATCATGATTGGCAGGTATGTAGACATCGAGAGGCTTGCTGCCGCGTACATCATGACCCATGCACTCCAAGATATCTTCCATGTAGTGCTGGCTACAGTACTGCTGCCGTTTGCTGTGAGCCTTTCACGCACGTATAAACTGAAGATGGCAGAGCTGGCGAGTCTCCCTAGAGATGAGTCGAAACCCAAGCCAAAATCCAGGCCTAAAATCGGAGTCGACTACTAAGCAATAATGTGAGGCCGTATTGTGGTAAGATTAAGAAGTAAAGGTATAAGAGATAATAGCGATATCCTGATCGCATCTGCTATCCTGTTTTTATTCTGGATGTTCGTCTCATCCACCATTGACCTGCAACACGTCTTCGTTGGCATCCTCTCTGCCCTGCTTATAGCTACGTTTTCCCGTGACCTTCTCGTGCAGAGGGGAGAGAAGCTTCCAAGACCGAAAGTTCTTGCATTATTTCTTTTTAGCTATGTAGCCCACTTTATATTTGAGATAATAAAGGCCAACATCCAGGTTGCACGCATCGTGCTAGACCCAAAGATGCCGATATCTCCGGGTATAGTGAAATTCGAGACGAAACTCCGCAAGGACATCACCAAGGTTACGCTTGCGAACTCCATCACCCTCACTCCAGGTACTCTAACTGTAGACCTCATAAATAACACCTACTATGTGCATGCACTGACGACAGAAGCCGCTGAAGGCGTGAAGAAGTGGCATATGAAGGACAGACTGGAAAAGCTGGAGGCGATGGAATGATTCCTGCTACGGTCTTCGTGGCAATAGGCATAATACTCGGCTTCACGAGCTTCCTCTGTCTCTATAGGGGTGTAAAAGGCCCATCTTTGCCGGATAGGCTTATCGCGATAAACGTCATCGGCACCAAGACCCTGGTTATCCTAGTGCTATTCGCATTCATATACGGTCATCCCCTCTACATAGACGTTGCCATCGTCTATGCCTTGATCAACTTCCTATCAGCTATAACCATATCGAAATATTTGGAAACAGGGAAGGTGACAGGATGATCGACATCGTCGTTCTAGCATTATTACTGATGGGGGTATTCTTCTTCGTAATCGGCACCATAGGCCTCTTAAGGTTTCCAGACGTATACACGAGGATGCACGCAACGACAAAATGCGATACCCTCGGTGCTATCTCCATATTCCTAGGCCTTGCTATTTATTCCGGTTTATCTTTTACTAGCTTCAAGATCCTTCTGATTATAGTCTTCATTGTATGGGTAAACCCCACTACGGCGCACGCTATAGCTAAAGCCGCCTATGTAAGCGGCGTGGAGCTATGGGAGGGAAGCGTGGTCGACGAGTACAAGGGGGTGAAGAGATGATATGGATTCTAGACCTGATATTTCTATTCTTCCTCGTAGTATGCGCCATAGAGGTCATACGCACAAAGGACCTGCTCGCAGCGACGGTGATTTTCTCTGCATATAGCATGGTCATGTCGATTATATGGCAGCAACTGAATGCACCCGATGTAGCCATAACCGAGGCAGCGGTTGGAGCTGGTATCACGACGATGCTCTTTGTAGCAACGATAAGTAAGACCACGAGGTGGGAGGAGGAATGAAGAGGATAGGTGGGAGGAGGCTTGTAGCTCTAGTCTTCGTGTTGTTAATAGGCTACATCCTCGTCTCCCTAGTCGCTGAGATGCCTAGATTCGGTGATCCCAACGCACCAGCATACACCCATGTTGTACCGAGATACGTAACGAAAAACGTGGAGGAGACAGGGGCGCTGAACATCGTTGCCAGCATAATCGCTGACTATCGAGCTTACGACACTCTAGGCGAGGCCACTGTGCTCTATACAGCTGCCCTTGGCGTTATCTCTATTCTCGCATTGCAGGAGGAAAAAGATGGAAGATCTCATCATTAAGACGACGGCTAGGTTAATGATTCCCTTCATACAGATGTATGGGCTGTACATCATTTTCCATGGACACCTAACCCCTGGAGGCGGTTTCCAAGGGGGTGCTGTAATAGGGGCGAGCATGATATTACTCGCCGTGGTGTTCGGCTTAGACGAAGGGCGTAGAAGAGCCAACCATCTATTGTCTACTGTTCTTGAGAGCTCTACTTTTTTCTATGCATTGATAGGTCTAGTAGGCATTGTCTTGGGGGGCACTTTCCTTGCAAATAAGATTGTAGGTATACCAATAGGGAGCCCTGGAAAGCTTTTCAGCGGCGGTATAATCCTAGCGATTAACGTGGTAATAGGCTTCAAGGTCGCGAGCACTGGGAAGACGCTCTTTTACACAATAGCGGAGGAATATGAGTAAATGACGCCGCTATTCTTCCAATACAACTACCTCATCTCGTCAACGCTCTTCTTAATAGGACTATACACCGTGATCACCAAGAGGAACCTGATAAAAAAGATCATCGGAATGAATATCATGGATACCTCTGTCTTCCTCTTCTTTATATCCATGGGAAGCGTCCGTGGCGGCATAGCACCAATCGTAATACCCGGCGTTGAGAACCCTATTTATGTAAATCCCCTGCCACAAGCACTCATACTAACAGCGATAGTCGTCGCAGTCAGCGTCACAGCCTTTGCGCTGGGCCTCATAGTGAAGCTGTATGATCAATATGGGACCCTAGATGCAGATAAGATCAGGGAGATCAGGAAGCGCTAAGGGAGGGGGCAGATGGGCATATCTTCTCATTTTCCAGTGCTGATTGTGGTTACCCCCTTGATAGGGGCGTATCTCATACCAGTACTTGCACTGCGGAAAAAAAAATTATGCGTACTCACAGCAGTCTCCGCAATGCTCATGTCCTGTTATATGGCTGTAAATATCGCACTCAGGGTGCTAGCAACAGGTACCATACATTATCACGTAGGCAACTGGCAGCCGCCGTGGGGTATAGAGATATCTATAGACTACCTCGGGGCGTTAATGGCCTTGATGATTGCCGGCGTGGGGCTACTTATAGTCATATACTCTGCTAGATACGCCGAGAAGGGAATCGAAGAGAGGAACATTGGCATATACTACGCCCTAGTCATGTTGTTGCTGGCTGGTCTCACCGGGATGGTCGTTACAGGGGATATCTTCAACCTCTTCGTCTTCCTAGAGATCATGTCATTATCGTCGTATGCACTGGTTCCGATCGCTGGGAAAAAGGGTGAGGAGGGCCAGTTTGAAGCTAGCTTCAGGTACCTCTACATGGCTGCAATTGCCTCGACCTTCGTGTTGATCGGCATAGGCCTGCTTTACATGATTACCGGCACGCTTAACATGGCTGACCTAGCGATAAGGCTGAAGACGGCGAGACTTATCTACCCGACTATAGTTGCCGGGGCGCTTGGCTTTCTTGTCGTTGGATTCAGTTTAAAAGCTGCATTGTTCCCACTGCATATATGGATGCCAGATGCCTATACGCATGCGCCCGCTCCAGTGAATGCATTGTCCTCGGGTATAAAGATAGAGGTCTGTGCGTATGTCCTCATAAGGCTTTTTTACTCCATATTTGGTATATCCTTCGTTTCGCTAACACATATCGATACTATACTGGCTCTCCTCGCTGCCACGGCAATAATCATGGGTTCTTTATTCGCGATAGCGCAAAATGATGTGATGCGGCTACTGGCATATTCGAGTGTAAGCCAGATCGGCTATATCATCCTGGGTGCAACATTGATTACTGAAAGCGGCTTAACTGGTGGGATCTTTCACCTAATCAATCACTCTGTTATGAAGACTGCCATGTTCCTAGCTGCCGGCGCCGTAATTTATAAGACAGGTATAAGAGATATAAGGGATTACGGCGGGCTTGGGCGGAAGATGCCTTTAACGATGGGAGCTTTTTCAGTGGCAGCTCTCGCAATGGTCGGCATACCACCTCTAGCAGGTTTCATGAGCAAATGGTTCCTGGTCCTCGGAAGCTTGGAGGCGGGAAACCTAGCATTTGTATTTGTTATACTGGCCAGCAGCCTGCTTAATGCTGTATACTTCTTCAGGGTAATAAACCATATATACTTCGGCCACATCGAAGAGGGGATCAAAGTAGACGAGGCACCGATAAGCATGCTGGTACCCACTATTATTTTAGCGCTTGCAAGCATAGCCTTCGGAATATTCGCTAGCAGACCCTTGTCCATGATCAGGCCCGCAGTTAGATTACTTGGCCTCTAGTTCATCCTAAAATCTAAAATTATAATAATTAATAATAAATATTAGGTCATCACTTAGGAGTGATTAACAAGACGAATAGAAAGTTATAAGTAAGTAGAACGGCTTACCCATGGTTGCGTAGAAACTAGAAGGGTGGCTGCATGACATTCAGCACTGGAAGTTCTATATTGCCCGTTATAGCAGTTTGGTTGCCGGCCTTCATGGCGGTGCCAATTTATTTCGCTGGAAAGCGGTCTGAGAGTCTGAGGAACAAGTTAGCAGTGGTTACTGCTGCAATCTCCTTTCTGGCGCTCTTGGCTCTGATCCCGCGGGTGTTGCAGGGCATTGTACCAGAGTTTATTGTCCTACCGTCCACGATCTCCCCTATCGCCATCGAGTACATGGCTGATCCCTTTGGGCTGGTAGTCGGCATTGTCGGTGCATTCGCCTGGCTTCTCGCGACGATATATTCCATAGCATATATGGAGCCTCAGCATGCTAAGAATAGGTACTATGCCTTCCTAATCCTGACCCTCCACGCCATGCTCGGCGTCGTCTTCGCGAAGAACCTCTTCACCCTTTACGTGCACTTCGAGGTTCTCGCCCTAGCATCGTGGGTACTTGTTATACACGAGGAGACCGAGGAGGCTATGACTGCTGGAAAGAAGTACTTATACATGGGTATTGGGGGCGGCCTCTTCTTGCTCTTCGCTGTGGTCATGACATATATACAAGCAGATGTACTGGACCTGAATAGGTTGGGGCTCTTGGAGTATCAGGGCACCATAACATATATAATATTCGTGTGCTACATAATCGGGTTCGGAACAAAGGCGGGGATGTTCCCGATGCACATCTGGTTGCCTGATGCGCATCCTGTCGCTCCCGCGCCGTGCAGTGCATTGCTTTCAGGGGTGATGATAAAGGCAGGTGCATTCGGGATCATCAGGACGGTGTACAACATATTCGGCATCGAACTGATCCGCCAGATGAACATCGCTGTGCCAGTAGCTATACTCGCCGGCATGGGCATAATCCTTGGCTCAGCCGTGGCGATATCGCAGAAGGTGCTTAAGCGTATGCTAGCATATTCCTCCATAAGCCAAATTGGATACGTAATCTTGGGATCAATGTTCCTCACTAAACGAGGCCTAGAGGGAAGCATACTCCACCTCTTCAACCATGTGTTGATGAAGGATGCCCTCTTCCTCTGCGCAGGGGCTCTGATATTCAAGACAGGGATGACGCATATAGATGACTTCAAAGGTATTGGTAGAAAGATGCCCCTTACCATGCTTGCATTTTCGATATCCGCGCTCTCTATGATTGGTTTTCCACCACTAGCTGGATTCATAAGCAAGTGGTACCTGCTCCTAGGAGCGATGGATGCGGGCAGCACGGTACTCGCAGTCTTCGTTGCGGTCCTACTAATCAGCAGTATGATGAATGCCGTGTACTACATGCCGATCATCATAGGGGCGTACTTCGGGGAGGCGCACGAGGAAATAGAGATAGATGAGGCACCCCTTGTAATGCTGATCCCAATACTCCTGCTGGCACTAGGCGTATTGTTGTTTGGAATCCTCCCGAATATCCCCTTGGCTTTGATACACCCTGCTGCAGAGTTGTTGGGGCTTTGATTTGAGGTGATGAATTGGTAGCTGAAGTAGTCCAGTCTATTAGACCTGCGTTGGCTCCGCTGGGAGCCATCATCTGTGCTTTCCTAATATTGCTGTCAGGCGAAAAGCGCAAAAACCTACGAGAATTCTGGACTATGGGTGCGGCGTTATCCATATTCTGGGTTGTTGCGTCACTGCTGCCGCCTACTTTGCAGGGTACCATAATAGAATATAAGTCCAATCTAATTAGGATTTCCCCGATGCTTACACTGGAGTTCAGGGTAGATGCTCTTGGGCAGTTCTTCGCGTTCTTGTCCTCCTCTATGTGGATCCTCTTGGCGATCTACACAATAGGGTACATGAGGAGTATGCGTGAGCGAAACCAGACTAGGTTTTATGCGGCATTTGCAATGTCTATTGCAGCGGCTAATGGCATAGCCTATGCCGGCAACATGTTCACTTTGTTCATATTCTACGAAATGTTGTCAATAAGTGTCTATCCATTGATAATACACCATGAGACAGAAGAGGCGATGCGCGCTGGTAGAAAATACTTGATGTATGTATTATTCGGGGGGGTAACTGTTTTAGGTGCTATGGCCATGACATATGTGTTGGCCGGCACTGTAACGCTGTCCCAGACAGGCATACTGGCAGGCACTGCCCCGGTGAATACACTGCGTCTGCTTTTCTTGGTGTATATAATGGGTTTCGGCGTCAAGTCAGCGATAATGCCCCTGCATGGGTGGCTCCCCACATCTATGGTTGCGCCTACACCGGCTAACGCTCTTCTTGCAGTAGTAGAGGCAGGGGTATTTGGGATCGTTAGGGTAGTGTATAATATATTTGGTGTGGACCTCATGCGCGAGCTCGGCCTCGGTATAATCCTCGCCTATGTTGCAACGATAACGATACTCGTGGCTTCAATATACGCGTTTAGACAAAATAATCTGAAGTTGAGGCTTGCGTATTCGACTGTGAGTCAGCTCTCCTACGTCGTCTTGGGGGTAGCGCTATTAAGCCCAAACGGCCTAACTGGCGGTATAATACACATAGTTCACCAGGCTATCATGAAGAGTGGGCTATTCTTCATTGCAGGTGCGATGTTTGTGCATACCGGAAAAAAGAATATAAGCGAGATGCGCGGCCTCGGAAAACGTATGCCCATAACAATGATGACCTTTTCCATCTGTGCATTGGGGGTAATAGGCTTCCCGCCCCTAACGGGCTTCATAACAAAGTGGTTTATTGCTATAGGGTCCCTTGAGGCAGGGCACCCTATCTTCGTAATCGTGATATTGATCAGTGCGTTTCTGAATGCTGGGTATTATCTCCCCATTATCTACAATGGCTTCTTTGAAGAGCCTGATGACGGAATAACAGAATATGATGAAGCACCAATAAGATTAATATTGCCTGCAGTTGTATTAGCAATAGCTACAATAGCTCTCGGGATTTTTGTAAACGTGCCGTATACGCCATTCAGATTAACTCATGCAGCTGTTAGACAATTTCTACATATGCCTGCACTATTCTAGTAGGAGCATAGATAGAGTATGACACCCATGGAAATATCAATAACGCCAGCTTTGGCTGTGTTTGTGCCTTTGTTGGGGTCTTTGTTTTTGTATCCACTGGGCAGGCGTTCCGAACGCCTTAGAGATGCCCTTGCCGTAGCCATCTGCCTCGCTTCGTTCGTCCTTGTTGCCTCTATGTACCCCGTTATAAGTGGCGGCGGTGTCGTCGGGTACGACTTGGGGAGCCTCATGATCTTTGGCATTGGCTTCTGGGTTGACGGCACTGGCTTCCTCTTTGCCCTGGTCACTTCTTTTGTCTGGCTTCTTGTAGCGGTCTATTCTATCAGTTATATGACGCATGAACACGCTAGGGATAGGTACTACGCCTTCTTTGTGCTTACTCTCGCCGCTGACCTTGGCGTCCTGTTGACTGGTGACCTCTTCAGTTTGTTCATCTTTTTTGAGCTGCTTACCCTGAGCTCCTGGGTCCTAGTTGTACACACTGAGACGCCTGCGGCTATGCGTGCCGGTAGGAAATACTTGTTCATGGGGATTGGGGGTGGCCTCTCGCTCTTGTTTGGCATTGTACTAATCTATATCTATACTGGTTCTCTCGCTCTTGTTCCTTTGGCAGAGGAATTGGCTTTCCTAGGCTCGTGGAGGTATGCGATAGCTGGGTTGATGGTACTGGGCTTTGGCGTGAAGGCTGGTATGTTTCCTGTGCACATTTGGCTGCCTGAGGCGCACCCTGTTGCTCCTTCGCCTGCTAGTGCCTTGCTCTCTGGCGTCATGATTAAGGCCGGTGCCTATGGTATTGTTAGGGTGGTGAACATGATGTTCACGCCTAGCATTGGGGCGTTTTCTCTTAGTGGTGCTTGGGATGCTACGTCTGTTATTGGTTATTGGATGATCTGGATTGGTATTGTGACTATGTTTTTTGCTGTCTGCATGGCCTTGTTGCAGGAGAATTCTAAGCGTATGCTGGCGTATCATAGTATAAGCCAGATGGGATACATACTCATGGGTATTGGCGTTGGCGCCTACCTCGGCTATGGGGGTGTGATTGGCTTTGCTGGTGGTGTCTACCACATCATTAACCATGCCTTGTTTAAGGCCTTGTTGTTCCTTGGCGTCGGCGCTGTCTATTATCGTACCAAAGAGCTTAACATGTATAAGTTGGGCGGCCTGTGGAGGGATATGCCTTTCACGTTTTTGGTCATGGTGATTGCAGCCGCTGGTATTGTTGGTGTGCCTGGTTTCAATGGCTATGCGAGTAAGACTATCCTGCATGATGCTATCATCGAGGCTAAGGAGGCCTCTAGCGTGGTGATTCCCCTGCTTGGCATGAATTCCCTGCATCTCGCTGAACTCATATTTGTAGTCACGGGCGGCGGTACTGCTGCCTCGTTTATTAAGCTGGTTACGTTCACGTTCCTGGGTAAGAAGGATGAGCGTTTCGGCGAGGTTAGGGATGCTCCCTTGCCTATGAAGATTGCTATGGGCGGCCTTGCCTCTGTGATACTCCTCTTGGGTGTGTTGCCGAATCTCTTGGTTGACCGTTTCTTGATTCCCGCTGCCTCTGCCTATACCTATGGCGGGGTCTTCGTAGAGGAGTTGGCCTATATAGACGTGTGGACTGTGCATAGCCTCTTAGGTATTGGCGTCAGCTTGTTTATAGGTGCTCTTGTCTATGCCCTTGGGATAAAGCAGGGTTGGTTCCACATCCACTTGCCGAGTTGGTTGGGGGTTGATTATTGGTATGGCCGGACTGCCGGTGCCTTGGTAGGGCTTTGCATGGGTCCGTTTACGAGTTTCGACAGGGTTATAGATAATGCCTATGTGGGCTCGGGTAGGAAGATGATGAGGGTAGCTGTGCCTGCTACGGAATTCGATAGAGTGATAGATGAGGCCTATGTGGGCACGGGTAAGAGGCTGGTTGAGGCTGCTGCGCCCGCTACGGAATTTGACAGGATGATAGACAAGGGATACGTTAAAACCGGTGAGAAGCTTGTGGATGCAGTCGGTCCACCTGGAAAGTCTGGCATGTTATACTTGTATATAAAGCGCGGTAGAAAGTTTATTGAGATAGCGAAGTCACCCATGACAAGGTTTGATAGCATAGATGATTTATACATAAAGAGAGGTAAAGAATTCATCAAGGTTTCAAGCCTACCAAAGGACATACAGGACAGGATTCTGGGGGTGAAAGTAAGATTCAAGTACCTTAGGGAGCCGGTCTCGATATTCGACCAGAATGCAGAGGATTTCTTCAGGGAAATAGGTGAGGACGTAATCACGGTGGCCAAATATCCATATGCAATGCTTTCATATCCCTTTGATCTACTCTTTGGAGAGGAGGAGATACCGGGCTTCCAGAATAGAGCAGCGGAATTTGAGCAAAAAAGCCGTAAGTTGTTGTATGAGACACCGAATATCAGTGGTATTAGTATTGCAGTTATCATAATGGCAACCATGCTTACCATATACCTGCTAACAGCACTAGGTACGATGTGAAAAAGGAATAACGAAAGGGAAAGAGGAAGGAAGATAAGAAAGAATAAGAATAAGAATAGAGAAAATATTAAATACAGTTAGATATGAGGAAAGGCAAAAGGTGGTAACATAACATGGAGTTGCACCTGATATGGGATTTGGCATCTGCTGGCATCGCGGCAATATTCCTATTGTTTTCGTTTGCCTTCCTGACTATCGCAGGCAGCAAGAGATATGAAAAACGCGGGTTATTCTATGCAGGCGGGCTTATAGCAATATTAATGGGGCGAATGACCGAGATCTTGGGGGATCTTTACGCGAACAGTTCTTGGCTATTATTGGAGCATGGCCTCTACGCATTAGCGGGCATATCCTTTTCTCTAAGCTGTTACCTATCGGTGAAGTTCTTGGATACATGCTGCCCAAAGGAGGAGTCATAGATGGAGCTGCACGTAATCTTCGGGCTGGCTGGGGCGCTATATTTTGCCTTTACAACATACCTAGCGGTTAGAGTCTATCGGAGAACAGAGCACAGTGGTTTCTGGTTCCTAACGTGTATGGCTTTAGCCAGCGCTACGTTAATGCTACTCTCAGACTTCATAGGGTTAGTAGGGTTTTTCCCAGAACCGATGGATGCATTCAGACACATAATAGAAGTCGTCGTTGCTGTCCTGTTCTTCACAGCGACATACACTCTGACAAAGAAAGAGCACAAGGAGTGCATATTCTAGGTGATGCTATGAAAAGACAGATGTTGATACTCGCTGGTATATATGTGATCTTATTTGTAGGATTGTTTGCAACAGCGAGTGCCAGTGAAGCGGCTAAAACCGAGCCCACCCGTGGGGTAGAGGTGCAGGAAGTTGGAGAGGTAGGACATGGAGAAGGAGAAGTGCATGAGGAAGAACATGGGGCGCCTTTCGTATACTGGTTCTTTTGGTTGTTTGCTTTCCTAGCTATAGCATACCTAGTGCAGTACATAAAGAACATTAAAAAAATGAAGCATGGCAAAGAGACGAAATATGAAACATCAAGATATATCCTTACAATCGGGATATTTGCAGCAGGGGCAATCGTTATCTCCCTAATGCCTGCCGTTGCCCACTATCACGAGCCCACGATAGTAGGATTCAGCAGGTTCCTCATAATGATTGTCATCTCTCTACTACTGATGGTCTATGGATTTAGAGAGCACGAAAGCCACAAACACATGCATTAATCACAGCTTCTTCTTTAGGTCGGTGTACATTTTTATTCGTATAGCTCTACCCGCTAAGAATATCGCCGTCAGTATCCCTATAACAAAAACTATCCTCTTGTCCAGGGTATAAATTGTCCTTTGGTCCACGGTATGCCCCCAAATGCTCTTTTAGTAGCGATATTTGATGGCACTATAAAAACTTAATTATACCATTATTAATAGTTAAGATTTGTGATTTGATTTACTTGATCTTACAGCATTAAATCCTATGCTCTGTCCTGGTTGTGAGTCGTAATTCAACCCATGACTTTACTTGATCTTTTTACTGTACTGCTATTGGTTCTAGCGTTTATATACGATGCCAGCAATACTGAGGTCGAAGGGGATTGTGATGGAAGAAAATAGGCTAGCCCATAAAACCTTGGTCTTGCTGCTTTTCACATTGTTTTGTTTTCTGACGCTAGAAGTTTCTTGGGCGTTTCCAAATGAGGCAGAAGACTATGTTAGCTCAGCTCAGATGAAATATGAAACTGGGGATAAGCTGGGTGCGATAGAGGACTTCAACAAGGCAGCAGCTGCATACGAGGAAACGAATGCTCTAGGCCAGGCTTTACATTACCGAGATATAGTAGCCCATATATATGTGGAACTAGCTCAGGAGAAACGGAAAAGCGGAGATGACTTAAGTGCAGTAGAGTACTACCTTGAGGCGCTCCCCATCTATAGACGTATGGGGTACACAAAGGCGGCTAGGCATTATAGGGGCAGAATAGCCTTTATATACGCTGAACTCGGGGAGAAATCCTACCAGAAGAAGGATTATCTAAATGCATACAGGTACTACGGGAAGGCATCCCAATTCTATAGATCCTCAATGGATTCCGAGGGATTTATAGAGTATCAATCCAAGCAGCATGAGGTCATGTTTAAGATATTACGTGGCTTAATATTCTTTTTCACGGTAATCTCCATTTTTCTTGTGCTTATCATAAGAAAAAAATCCATATCTGCAGTGTTAGATTCGATATTGCCCTTGAAGATACTATATCCGCTGCTTTTAGCGCTCCTGACTTTTTCTCTATTGGTTCCATTTTCCTTCAAATGCGGACTCAGTTACGATGGTGGGCTATACGCCTCTCTTGGATCCTCTTTAGTCAATAACAGGGAATACAGTTTCAACAGCGCCCCGGGGGATGTTGCACCAGTATTCCCCATACTTCTGGCGGTCATGTTGGGCGTGGTCGGTGAGAAGGGAATATACCTCCTTACAGTACTAATAGCTACTGTTTTAGTGTTAACCGTCTATTTCATACTTAACAAAAAAATCAGCCCCCAATATGCCTTTATCGGGTCCCTGTTGTTCTTCTCTATCCCTTTGATCTACAAATCCTCTGTATATGTCCTGAGAGATATACCCGTCTTAATGTTTGTAATGATCTGCTACCTAATCTATGAAGACATTCACCATCATAATAGGCAAGCATCTCGACATGCGTATCTTGTTTTAGGGGTTTTTATGGCGCTCGCCTTTATGACAAAGTATATTGCACTACTGTATATACTGCCCATTATTTTCCATGGTTTAGTCAAAAGAGAAAAACCCCTTGCTTTGTCGCTAATAACCGGCATATTAATTATGCTTCCTTGGAGTGTGTGGTCCCTTTTGAATCATGGAACGCCTCTTGTGGAACACTCGACTCGCTACCTATCGCATATCAGCGTAAATATAGGAGAGTTTCTCGCTATCGCTCGCCCCTCCTTTAACACCTGGCCTTTACATTTATTCCTCGTTCTAGCCATTTTAGAGATCCTGAGAGAGTTTAAATTTAAAAAGGGAAAAGTTGGGACTGATAATAACCTATACGTCCTTCTGTTAGTATTAACGATTCTGCCAGTTGTTATGTGGCCGATTAAGGTTGAAAGATACATATTAGCTGCGTTTTTCCCAGTAATCTATCTGGGAATGAGATTCCTCGATAGCCTTACGGAGAATAGACTCGTAGCTTTAGTTTTATTAATCGGTGTATTGAGCCAGATTGTAATTGCGACCAACTCTATAGAGTATTATGCATGCCCAAAGTACATACTGCTGGAAGACGCTGGCCATTGGCTGAGAGAAAACACCCCTGAGAATTCGAGGATTATGACCCAGTCATTCAGGCAGATAAATTTCTTTGCACAGAGACCGACATACCCAATACCAAGCAAACCATCAGACGCTGACAGAATAATCGAAGATGAGGATATAACGCATATCCTGATAGACTCCTATGAATTCACAACCCCTGATTATGCGCATAATTACTTCGATAAGTATGAGGTCTCAAACGTATTCTTGGATTCCTATGGTGGTGTGGTGATATACAAAGTCAGTTAGTGATTAGTGGGGTAGGCAGATGTTTGTTAATAGAAAATCGTGCCTTTTAGTGCGATCAGCAGGACAAGAAGCAAGGGCCTCACCAAAGGTCAATGGGCGACAACTATCCTCTCAAACATCCCCACCAGCTCCTTGATTTTTCTTCGGAATAGAAACACTCGTCCTGGAATAAGTATTGAGTCCTGAGGCATATGCTCACGAGTGCCAGCATGATGGGCACCTCGACGAGAACACCTACAACCGTCACGAGAGTGGCACCCGAGTCTAAGCCGAAGAGCACAAGCGCCGTGGCTACTGCGAGTTCGAAGAAATTGCTTGCTCCCACTAGGGCGGCCGGCGCCGCATCTTGGTATCTGATGCACAGACGCCTCGCCATCGTATAGCCAAGAGAAAATATGAGAAAAGTCTGCAAAGCCAAAGGAATCGCGATAAGAAAGATATCTTGGGGGTGCTCGACAATTGTCTTTCCCTGGAACATAAAGATAAGCACGAGGGTTACCAGGAGTCCAGCGATCGTCACGTTGTGAAGGGCTTTGAGGAACACGTTCTCAAGCCAGTGCACCCCCTTGTTCTTAAGGACCCACGTCCGAGATAGATAGCCCGCGACGAGAGGTATGCCCACGTAGATGAGCACGGAGTAAAACACTGTTTTATAGGGCACGATGACCGAGCCGAGCTTCAGCAGGAAACCGACGATAGGCGCGTAGAGTACCAGGAGGACGAGGTCGTTCGCCGAAACTTGTATCAAGGTGTAGTTGAGGTTCCCTTTTGCCAGGTGTGTCCAAACGAAGACCATGGCAGTGCATGGAGCCGCGCCAAGGAGAACCGCGCCTGCGAAATACTCCGTGGCTGTCTCTGCCGATATGACTCCAGAGTATATTACTTTAAAGAAAAGCCAGGCGATGGCTGCCATCGAGAAGGGCTTTACGGCCCAGTTGATGAATAAGGTCAGGGAAAGGGGTTTGGGCCTCTTACCAGCATCCTTCACCTTTGAAAAATCTATCTGGACCATCATGGGGTAGATCATAAAGAAAAGGACAACCGCTATCGGTATGGAGACCTGGGCAATCTGAAACGATGAAAGAATGGCAATGGCACTCGGGAACACTAAGCCTATGATGGTTCCCAGGGCCATCATCAAGAGCACCCAAACAGTAAGGTATCTCTCGAAAACCCCCAGCGAATATTTACCACTCATATGTTCCACCCATTCTTTAAATACACTGAGGAAAGGCTTTGTATTTAGCCGTTACCATCATTGCCTGACATGTCAATCAACTTACATGTCACGGAGATTTAACTGTTAGTATAACAACTGTCCGCGAATTTCTATTATTACAACCCCGGATTATGCGCATAATTACTTCGATAGGTATGGGGTCTCAAACGTATTCTTGGATTCCTATGGTGGTGTGGTGATATACAAAGTTAGTGAGTGGAGTAGGCAAATTAATAGAAGAGCAGGCTCTGTACTGCACTTGACACGAACTTCAATATAGGCTCGGGATACAGCCCGATTAAAATAGTGCCTGCTAGTGCGATCAGCATGGCAAGAAGCAGGGGCTTCGGCTCCTTAATCCTCTCCATTTTCTCGGTAGGGGTGAGGTACATAGCTTTTATGATCCTCGCATAGTAGTATAGGGATATAGCACTTGTTATAACTCCCAATACGGCAAGCCATGCTACGCCCCCCTCTATTGCGGCTGAGAATATAATGAATTTGCTCCAGAAACCAGCTAGCGGTGGGACTCCAGCGAGCGAAAGAAGGAATATGAGCATGCAAAACGCTGTAAGCGGTGCCTTATCTCTCAGTCCAGCGTAATCATCGATGTCGTCCACGAGGAGGGTGTAGGAGACCATGGTTACAACGAGGAAAGCCCCGCCCTTCATAAATGCATATGTTAAAACATGGAACATCCCGCCAGTGAATCCGAGGGGTGTGGCAACCGCTAAGCCAATCAGAATGTAGCCAGCATGCCCGATGCAGGAATAGGCCAGCAAACGCTTCACACTCGTCTGCACTAGTGGCACAAGGTTGCCGAGGAGCAGCGTCATCACGGCAAGAACCATGAAGAGGGACTGCCAGTTGAGCTGTAATGGCCCAAGTGCGACTCCAAAGAGCCTGAAAATCGCTGCAAACCCCATTGCCTCTGCCTGGGCTGCCATGAAAATCGTGATTGTGGTCGGAGCTCCTTGGTATGTATCCGGGACCCACATGTGGAAGGGCACGGCAGCAATCTCAAAAGCAAAACCAGCGACCAGCAGGATAGTCCCAAGAAGCAAGACCGGGTTGTACATGCCTTGTACCGCCGGTTCTCTTAGTGCAGCAGAGATCTCGTAGAGGTACGTTGAGCCGGTTACACCATAGATTAGGCTCATGCCGAAGACGATTATCGCAGATGAGAGTGCGCCGATGATGAAGTATTTTATGGCAGCCTCGCTTGAGTGAGGATCCTTCTTGAAGAAGCCCACCAAGGCATAGGTCGGCACGGTGGCGAGCTCGAGGGATACGAAGAGGGTGATCAGCTCCCCTGAGGAGGCGACAAACATCATCCCCAGAGTAGAAAAGATGATAAGCGTGAAATATTCTCCTAGATCGCCGTCTTGGATGTATGTTGCAGACGCGAGGGTCACGAGGATGGCGACAACAAGGAAGACGATCTTGAAGAACAGGGAAAACGAGTCTATAATCAATATACCGTTCCAGATCAAGCCACTGGAACCGAGCAGGTAGAACACCGCTAAAAGAGTTGTCAGTAATCCAGCCAGGGTCCAGTAGGTCAGCAGTTTCTTTTCCTTTATGAATAGATCTAGGAGTAGTACTACTATGCCAAAAGAAGCGAGGATAAGTTCTGGAGCTACTAGAAGGTAATTCATGCCTATCCCCCAAGAACAGCGACCAGGGCTTTAACCGAGGTGTCCATCATGTTCAGCAGTGGTGCGGGGTAGATTCCAAGCAGGATTATAAGGAATATTGTCATAGCGATAGGTACCAGCTCGGTCCAGAACTCCAGGTCTTCGATGTGCTCCTTAAGTGTTGGAAGCGGCGTCCTAAAGGCGAGTCTCTGCAGCGTCCAGAGGAAGTATCCCGCTGTGAAGAGAATCGAGAAGACCACTATTATTGCTATAAACCTGAATGCCTCAAAGGCGCCGACAAATATCATGAACTCGGCTACAAATCCGGCTAGGCCGGGCAGACCGAAAGCACCGAAGAACCCTATGACGATTGCAAACGTAATCTTCGGCGTCTTTTTCCCGAAACCTATTATATCCTCTATGTTCCTCGAGCCGACGTGGTCGTGGATGATGCCTGACAGGAAGAAAAGCATCCCTGTTATTAATCCATGTGCCACCATCTCATAGATCGAGCCCGTTATACCTATGATGTTGAATGTAGCTATACCCAGGAGGGCGTAGCCCATGTGGCTTACACTGGAATAGGCGATCATCTTCTTGAGGTCTTTTTGCGCCATAGCGCAGAATGCTGCGTAGAAGGCGCTTATCACAGCCAACAAAATCATGACTGGAGCGAGAGCTCTAGCACCGTCTGGTACCATCATAACTCCAATGCGTATTAAGCCGTAGCCACCCATCTTTAGGAGAAGTGCCGCGAGGTGTATGCTTCCTGCAGTAGGTGCCTCTACGTGGGCGTCCGGCAGCCATGTATGGAAGGGAAAAATCGGGAGCTTTATCGCAAAACCGAAGAACAAGGCAGCGAACACAATGGTCTGGAAACTTTGCGAGAATCCAGGCGCAACCTTCGCTATCTCGATCATGCTGAAAGTGTGTGGGATTGTATTGAAATATAAGGCTATGATTGAAAGCAAGACAAAAAGCCCTCCGAGGTGCGTATATATAAAGAATTTTATAGCTGCGTACTCCCTCCTTGGTCCGCCCCAGATCCCTATTAAGAAATACATCGGCACCAAGACGACCTCCCAAAAGATGAAGAATAGGAAGAGATCCAGCGATACAAAGACGCCTAAGAGGGCTGCCTCCAACAGGAGCAACAGTGCATAATGCGTGTTCGTCCTATCGGTTATATGCCACGACGAGGCCATCGCGAGTATAGAGATAAAGGTAGTGAGTAGCACCAAGGGATAGCTAATGCCGTCTACGCCTAGGGTGTAGGATACGCCCAGGGAGCTCGCCCAGGGCATGCTCTCCAAGAGGTGATACCCAGGCTTTGAAAAGTCAATCAGTGTATATGCTATGACTGATATTAGAAAGGTCAAAAGCATTATTGCTACATCAAAAAACTTCGCAGTCCTCACATTCTTTCTACCTATAAGGTAGCCTACACATGCGCCCACCAAGGGCAACAAAATCATCGCAGACAGTATAGGAAACATATTATTCCTCCTTCATCTAGGTTAGTATTACTATCCCCAAAGCGATTACTCCCATTATCACTGCACTTGCATAGTCATGTATTATCCCTGTCTCGGGTTTCCGCAGCTTGCTCCCGAACACACGAAGTGCATCAGCGATGCCATTCACAGTACCATCGACAACTCTTATATCGAATATATCCGATATCTTTGAAATGCCCCAGACACCCATGCCACATAGATTTACAACCCCATCGATGACCTTCAGGTCAAATGCGGCTACATGATTAGTGAACTCAAAGAAGATCCCCTCGCTCTTCTTCAAAGGCATCCTTTCCCCAAAACTAGGAATGGTAACAGAGTATCTCCCAAACAACCGAAACTCCTCCTCACTTTTCACGTCGAAAAATTCAGACTCTCCAGGCTCGTATCTCACCTTACCACGGCCGATGCTATCCACAAACTTCTCGCCGGTCTCTACGTATCCCTTGTCTATCATCTTATCAAATTCCGTAGCGGGGGGACCAACTGCATCCACAAGCTTCTCACCGGTTTTAATATATCCCTTGTCTATCATCCTGTCAAATTCCGTAGCGGGCGCAGCTGTCTCAACCAGCCTCTTACCCGTGCCCACATAGGCATTGTCTATCACCCTGTCGAATTCCGTCGCTGGTATGGCGACCGTCATCAGCTTTCTGCTGCCGCCCTCGTAGCCCCTGTTTATCATCCTGTCTATCTTAACCCCCGGGACATTGCATAACCAGAAGAAGCCGGTGGCGGCCCTTCTATAGATACGATCAAAATCGCGAATCACCCACTTGTGGGGCGCGAATAGATTCTTCCCTTTCCAGAAGATCACCGCTGTGGTTCCCAGGAGGAGGAATGCGCCAAAGAGGTGTCCCAACCCGTAATAGTGGAAGGGCGTCTCGAATGGCAATATAGTAGCTACCAACGGGGGATAGACGCCGATGAAAAAGCACATGAAGGCTGTTATCGCCATGGAGAGGGACATATGCAAAGGAGGATCGCTGACATCGAGCTCTACATCCCTCTTCCTCAAGAACCCGAAGTAGATGAATTTGCAGAAGGATAGGAAGGTGCCCACTGCCGCTATCTCCAGGAGTATGTAAAGACCGTGTATGTTGTGGGCGCCCTCGAATATCAGACCCTTGCTCGCAAAACCATTGAAGAAGGGCACACCGGAAATGGAGGCCGCTGCGACGATGGCAGTTAGAGTCGTTATCGGCATCTTTCTCGCGAGTCCGCCGAGCTCTTTGAGATCTTCTATGCCCGTGCGGTAGATGACGGCGCCTATGCACATGAAGAGGAGGGACTTGTAGAGGATGTGATTGAAGACATGGAAGAAGGCGCCATTTACACCGATGGCGGTTCCTATGCCCACGGCCGCCACCATGTAGCCCACCTGGCTGATGACGTGGTAGGACAACAACTTCCTTGCATTGCCCTGCATCAACGCAAAGGTCACGCCGTATACCGCCATCAAACCCCCCATATAAGCGACGAACATGGATGGGCCGTGAGATGTTCTAGCGAGGGCATAGACCGCGCTCTTGGTGGTGAATACGCAGAGGAAGATGCTCCCAGTGAGAGGGGCAGAGGGATAGCCATCAGGCAGCCATGTGTGGATCGGGATGAATGCCGCATTCAAGCCGATTCCAAAGAGGATCAAAGCCGCTGCTATACCCGACTCCACTGGACCCATGACGATGGAACCGGTAGAAGCATAGTGCACCAGTATGCCCGCCATCAGCACGGCCCCACCTATGACGTGCATCATCACGTATCTAAACCCGGCCTTTACCGCCTTTTCGTCCCTCTTTACCCATATGATCCCGGCACCGGTGATGGCCATTATTTCCCAGAACACCAGGAAGGAGAAGAAGTCCCCGGCATATACGACGCCCAATGCGGCGCCCACATAGAGGAAGGTGAAGACGTGATGTTGATCATCTTCGACATGGAGGGAGTAGAGGATACACAGGAAGCCTATGATGCTGAATATGTACCCCATCAACATGCTCAATCTATCGGCGTAGAATAGGGTGATAGTGAAATCTAGATAGGAAAAACGCCACCCAGTCATAGGCGCCTTAATCAAGAGTACCTCTACTAGGACTATCAAAGGTACTAAGACTAGGAAAGCCTTCTTGGTCTTCCCCTTCAAAAAGGGGATCAAGCACGCACCTATAATATATATCAGTGCCGGGAGGATTATGGTATCCATCTACTAATGTCTCCTGCCCATCGATTTGTCTTCCAGTATCAAGGGTAGCCCCTTCACCGCCAAAAAGAAATAAAGGCAGGCGAAGACCGCAAAAACGGCTTCAAATCCACGAAATCTCCACCAGGGCTCTTCGTGAGCCGCCTCGTGTTCATGATCTGCTACCTCATGATCGCGTTCCTCGTGGACTTCAGCTTTCCTTTCTACAGCTACAGCTTCTCCATGCTTCATAACACCTTCAGGTTCCTGAACACCGCCTTCTCCATGAGACTTTTTAAGCTCTGAAGTTGAGGAGCTGACCGCCCATGCAGGAGAGAGTAAGATTGAAATAAAGATAAATACCAGGGCAATGGCAAAGATTTTTTTTGCAACATTTGTTGTAGCCAATTTCTTTCTTATCTTTCTCATCATAATCCTCCGATGTGCAAGAACTCTTTAACAGCTGTATGCGCTAGTTGCAGTGGGGTAAACGGTCTTAGCGAATGTATCACTTCAGCTTCAGGCATGTCAAACCTTCCTATTACCACTTCAGGGTACTCATCTCTCTAACATCAATAGTGCCGTAGACACGGAACAGCTGGATGTATATCGCTAGTCCAATACAGCTTTCAGCTGCAGCAATTGCTATTACGAACAATGCGAATATCTGTCCAGATATATTTAAGTGTGGCATATACGCCGAGAAGGCCACGAGGTTTATCGTCGCTGCACTCATCATTATCTCGATCGCCATCAGCACGCGTACTGCGTTTCTCTTCGTCATGACCCCGTAGGCTCCGATTCCAAAGAGAACGGTCGATAGGAGCAAGTAATAGAGGAGTGGAATCACGATGCATCCTCCCTCTTCGCAAGAAAAACCGCGCCGATCAAAGCAGCTAGCAATACCAATGATATTATCTCAAACGGGATAACATACTCTGTGAACATCGAAATCCCTATTGCGGCTGTAGAAAACTCAACCACCATGTGGGTAGGCCAGGCGACACTTGCAATGGGCAGCGCCAGTAGGAATACAAACGCCGCAGCTATTACGAACCTCAACAAGCTGCTGTCATGCTCTTCCAGTCCCGCTCCTACCTTGTCCCTCTTCGTCAGTACGATTGCAAATAAGACCAGTATAATCACAGCCCCTGCATAGATCAAAACCTGGATAGCAGCTAGGAATTCAGCCCCGAGGAGTACAAATAATCCGGCTACGCCAATGAAGGATAAGGCCAAAAATAATGCGGCATGGAATATCTCTTTGGATTCTAGAACTAAAACAGATGCAACTATCGTAATCAGAGCTATTATTAAAAATACTGCTAAATCAGCTGCCATCTGCAACGACTCCTGCTTTACCTCTTGCCTCTAGATAGGGCTCAATCGGATGCTTCTTAATCTTAAACCTGCACATAAAATTATTCACCTTCAAAACCTTCTCCATCTGTTCTTCCCCAGCTTCTTCGATATAACCCTTTTCTCTCATGTACTCTATTATGGGCGTCACGTTTTCCCTCCTGACGAATACGCTACTGAAACCCATTTCGGATCCGCTTCCACCCACAGAAATGTCAGCGGTCATGTTGATGAAGTGCTGGCAGATCATGCAGCCCTGCAGTGCATAGTGCTCGAACTCGGCGACCTTGAACTCGTATATCTTCCCGTCTTTTGTATCCACGGTGAGCACGCCTTTCTTCATGTCAGCCCTCTCTATATCCTTTGCAACTATGCCGTGTCCGCCTAGAAAGTCCTCGTAGAACCTCTTGTAATAGAAATTCTCAAAGCAGAAGATGCCTACAACCAGCTTTACTTTTGATGTGAAGAATTTGGTCTTCTCGGCATGCCTCCTAAAGCCCTCTATCTGGCACGGCGTACCCACAATTCCAATACCCTTTCTAGTCTGACTGTCAGCAAGCTTCAAAATAGAGAGAACGTCAGCCAGGGCATACTTGGTCTTCAAACCAGCGGTTACTTCCTCAGGTGTGTGCGCAATCCTAAGCACCGGGTGCCAGTGCTTGTCTCCAGAAACCACGATAGCTGTGTCTATGATGCCCATCTCCATCGCACTCGTTAGTAGCTCTGTTACCATAGCTCCATCTTGGCCTACGAACCTCTTTGAGCCAGCTGAGAATACCTCTAGATAATCGCCTAGACCATTTGGATTCTCGTAGTCATATCTTGGGCAAGAACGAACACAGAGACTGCAGTCGCTGCACTCAATACTCTCGTCCTCGTATATCTCCACGTCTTTTCCCTTTATCCTCTCGACTGGGCATGCCACTATGCATGCAGTGCAGTGGGAGCACCAGTTGGACTCTATCACCTTCTTATTTAGCAGCTCGAAGTAATTTTTGACTTCTATGTCCTTAACCGGTATCTTCTTCTTCCACTCGAGCTTCATGCCCTCTTTAATCTCTTTCTCCGCATATCTCAATGCTTGAGGCGGGCATATGTCTATGCATTTCCCGCAGAAGGTGCATTTATCATAGTCTATCACGAGCGTCCTCTTGTCACCTTTATCGATATTCGAAATCGCATCTTCAGGGCAGATCCGCTTGCATTCCAAGCAGTTTACACATTCATCCTCGTTTATTTCTGGTGCCTTAACGATAGGTGATACGGTTCTATCTATAACGAGAGGTAGCATACGCTCAGGACTCCAGAGGGATTCTTCTCGCGTATACTCCGCCAACTCATATTCCCGCGTACTCACTCGTGCTCCAGTGGGACAGACCTCAACGCATAGGCCGCAGAACATGCAGCGTGAGGTATACAAATTCGGCACCTGGTTTCCCTTTCTCTGGCCACCCTCCCAATCTACAAGTATGGTACAGTCATTGGGGCATACTTCTATGCACCTACCGCAAGCAGTGCATGCATCTGGATTCACAGCTGGTACGCCTCTGTATTTCTCTGAGACCTTCAGTTTCTCGAAGGGATACTGTATCGTCACCGGTCTTCTAAAGAGGTGCTTGAATCCTATTATCGTGGGTTTTAATACCATTTCCTACACCGTCAATGCCAATATAATTCCTGTTATGCCTATGTTGAGAAGTGCTAGTGGAAGGAGTACTTTCCAGCCCAAAGCAAGGAGTTGATCTATCCTCGTCCTGAAGTGCGTTGCCCTAACCAGCATCATGAAGAAAATCACAGCTAGCAACTTTATCATAAACCAAGCCAGAGGAGGCAAGAATGGCCCCTGCCAGCCCCCTAGGAACAACACCACAACCAAGGCGCCGCCGGCGATTAAATGAACGTATTCGACGAGGAGGAGCATGACAAACTTCATGCCGCTGTACTCGGTTATCCAGCCACCGACCAATTCATTTTCGGCCTCTGGAAGATCAAAGGGTATCCTGCAGGTTTCTGCCATGAACGCTATGAGGAATATGAGAAAGCCCAGGGGCTGGAGGAAGACATACCACTTTGGGATAAATCCAAACCAGTAGCCAGCCTGTGCCATGACTATCGTTACGCCGTTAAGGGATCGTGCAAGGGCTATCGGGCCTATGATCGCCAGTACCATCGGCACCTCGTAGCTTATCATTTGGGCTGCGAAGCGCATCCCTCCTATGAGGTTCCATTTATTATTTGGCCCCCATCCAGCCATGATAGCGCCTATAGGAGTTAGAGAACTCACGGCGATTATGAATAAGATACCTATATCAGTTCTAGAAACAATGAGCTCCGCGGTAACAGGGACAGCTGCAAATGCTAGAAATGCAGGCGCAAAGGCAACGATAGGCGCAGCTCTGAAGACCGCTTTGTCCGCTGCATCCAGTATCACATCTTCTTTTGTCAGTAATTTAATGGCGTCTGCAAACGGTTGCAGGAGCCCGTATTTTCCCCATCTATTCGGCCCGTATCTTACTTGGATCCTCGCCATCACCTTTCTTTCAAGCCATGTTAAGTACAGACCGCCTACACCGGCGATCGCTGCCCACAAAATCGCTCCTATAATGCCTCTGATCCAGGGATTATCCCAAAACCAGGGAGGGGCAAGGCTCCCGATATAGCTTACAAGCAAAGAGGCGCCAACGAGAGCTACAACCATCGTAGCAGCAGCCACGACTAGCTGGATAAATGCGGTTCTCCCATGGTAGAGCCGATCCATGTCCTCAGCATAAAGTCCCATTTTTCCTCCTAACCTCGCCTCGCCTATCTCCTACTTACCTGTCTATCCCCCCAAGACATGGGTCCATGCCTCCTATGATTGCTATTAAATCAGGGATCTTAAATCCCCGCACGAGGTGGGGCAGCGCTGATATATTAACAAACTCTGCTGCCCGGACCTTAAGCCTATACGGCTTGTCGCTACCGTCGCCGACCAAGTATGTTGCGATCTCCCCCCTCGGCTCCTCTATCCTACTGAGGGCCTCTCCACTGGGTTCAACCCTTCCTACTTCCTCCTGGTAAGGGCCATTTGGGAGGTTATCTAGGGCTTGGTCAATTATCTCTGTGCTTATCCTCATCTCTTCCATCCTTACCTCATACATTGCAAATGCATCGCCATCCTTCCTCGTTGGAATCTCGAAGTCGATCTCTTCATAGGTAGCATAAGGATCGTCTTTCCTCGTGTCAGCCTTTACACCAGTAGCTCTGAGCATCGGCCCTGTGACACCCAGATTTTTTGCATCCTTTGCTGTTAGTTCACCTACACCCTGCGTCCTAGCCCTCCATATCCTACTGCCGCTGAAGAAGTCCGCATATTCCTGCAGCCTCGGCATGAAGATCTCCATGGTCTTCTTCGCCTTTTTTATGAATTTCTCATCCAAGTCGAAGAGTACTCCCCCGAACCTTCCGAAGTTGTAGTTCATCCTGTTACCCGAGGCCATCTCCAAGAGATCGAGCATCCATTCCCGTTCTCTGAAGGGATAGATGAGCCCTGAGATGTTGCCTAGATCTATGCCCATTGCACCCAGCCATATCAGGTGGCTCGCGAGCCGGTTGAGCTCCAGCACGATCACCCTGATATACTCTGCCCTCTCAGTCGGCTTAATATCCATTAAGTCCTCGACTGCAAGCACATAGGAGAGATTATTCGATATCGCTGTAAGCCAGCAGTACCTATCAGAAACCGGCAGATACTGCTGGTAAGTCCTGTTCTCGGCAATCTTTTCCAGCCCCCTATGTATGTAGCCGATTTGAATATCAACATCGACTATGATCTCGCCGTCAAGTTTAAGGTTTATCAGCCAAGGCCCATGTATGCCGGGATGCACTGGACCGCATCTGACTATCATCTCCGAGACCTGCGCCTCTTTCACTTTATCTGCTAGTTTATCATCAAGCTCGAAATAAGGCACCTGCTCATCGAGTTCACTTCCCTCTGACTCAGCTTCATCTTTCTCTAGAAACCAGGAGCTCTCAGCAAGTTTATAGTTCTTTCTCAGCGGATGGCCCTTCCAGTTCTGTGGTAATAGGATCCTCCGCAGATTCGGATGCCCCTCAAATACTATGCCCATCAAATCATAATGCTCCCGCTCATGCCAGTTCGCAGACCTCCATATTGGAGTAACTGAAGGCAGCTTTGGGGAATTCCATGGTATAATGGTTTTCAACTCGACTATCGTATGCCTGGAATAGGACCAGATATGATAGGTGACCTCGAAATCCTTGCGATACATCATGCTTCCATCGTGGTCTATACCAGAGACGAGCCTTGAGCGGTCAACAGCTGCAATGGTGGAGAGATGATCAAAATCCAGCTCTTCTTTTAGATACCTGCAGACATCTAATATGCTTGCTTTCTTTACGGCAGCAACTATCCTCTTCTCTCTTTGCTCATATATATGGAGGATATCCTCCTTAAAGCGCATCTTCAGCGCATCTATTACCTCATTCACCTTCCAGCGTCCCCTTCCATTATCTTCTTCTGCAATTTTATTATGCCGTCGAAAAGCGCATCTGGATTAGCTGGGCAACCCGGGATAACAACGTCTACTGGGATTATTTTATCTGTGCCCATTACGATGCTGTAGGAATCCCAAAACGGGCCGCCTGTTATGGCGCATTCTCCAGTGGCGATTACCCACCTGGGCTCTGCCATCTGATGGTACAAACGCCTTATGCGGGGTGCCATCATCTTGGTTACAGTGCCCCCCACGATCATGAGGTCTGACTGCCTAGGGGAGCCTCTGAAGATCACGCCGAACCTGTCAGCGTCCCACCTCGCTGCTCCAAAACATATCATCTCTACTGAACAGCAGGCGAGGCCGAAGGCATACCCCCATAATGATGATTTACGCCCCCACCTGATAAGGTAGTCCCTGCCGTTTTTCATGCTTTCTACGACAGCGGACCTCTTATCTTCGTCTTCTGCGATCTTCAAGAGGTCGTCTTTTTTTGCAAAGGCCACTGGAACCTTCATTTAATCCCTCCAGGTAAGGGGCATCCATTCTAGGACTCCCTTTTTCCAGGCGTATATCAAGCCGAGTGCTAAGATAGCGATGAAAAGGATCATCTCGAGCACAGCTAGCATCCCGAGTTCTGGGAATACCAGCGCCCATGGATAGAGGAAGACAGTCTCTATGTCAAACACTACGAAGAGGATTGCGAACATGTAATACTGTATGTCGAATTGGATCTGTGCATTGCCAATTGGTATCTCACCGCATTCAAAGGTCGTGAGCTTCTCAGGATAGGGATTTTTGACTCTAAAAAGCCAGGAGGACACCATCGCAGCAATCGGGAAAAGCAATCCAACAATTATGAATATGGCTACTGGTATGTAATATTCGTAAATAGTCATATGAACACCGGAGGGTGAAACCCATTTATAAATTTTGTCATTAATAATAATTATTAAAACTCTTATAACGCCTAATAAAGCCTAATATGCCCTTTCTTTTGCTACGTTGCACGTAACTCTATCATGAATTACGGGAAGGTGTTTCTCCCTAATGGAAGATGCAGCAAGAGGGTAGAGTCTAAGTTAGGTACGACTACTACATCCTAACTCTGCGTGACGTTCGCTGTCCCCGGTAGGGTAAATGTACCTTCTTTAAAGGCTAGGCGGGCGAAGAGGTTTGGATCTCTCGGCTTCTCCAAGCGCCATAGGAATATGTTGTCATAGAGGAGGTCGCTCGTCAGGTCATGCACAACTTGGGCTCTACTTGGTGACATCCCCATCGCTGATAGCTTTTTCATCAGGGGCAGCCTATTCAAACTGCGCCCTATATACTGGGCCCTTCTCGCTTCTAGGTACTCGTCGGCTGAGAGGCCCCTCATGGCTCTGGCATATGCCTCGATGGCAGTTTTTTGTTCAGAGAATCCTTGGGTCATACTCCTCGTTTCCTCTGGCGATGTAAGCTTCTCCAGGTTATGCAGGAGCATGAAGGTTTTGATGTAATTCTTTGTCAGCTTCATTACTGTTTCAAAATCAGGCTTTTCCACGAGGCTCGTCTCCAGCGTCTGCCCTTCCTCGATATTCGTCGAGAGGTTCGCTAAGAACACATCTAGGGGTGGTGCGGACTCGGCTGCAGTATCTGCAATAGCCTCATGGTCCACGCCCGTGTAGAGAGGCTGGCGCTGCACCATGTCTGATAAGAAGATTGCCTTAAAGAGCTGGAATGCCATGCGTTGATCCCCAACGAAACGCAGGGTAGTGGCATCGATGAGGAACGCGAAGCCTGTGGATACATTGTTTTCAACCACATCAAAGAGGTAGTTGGGCCTGCCGTAGTAATAGTACGGCCCCCTGATATAGACTCCCTGACCCTCGAGGAGGAGAGGGAAACCCTTGAGGAGTTCTCTTATCGTACTCTCGTCTACGCCTTCCGCCAGTATTGTTACCGGCACTGCGCTTGTATCGGTTATCTTCTTAGAGATTAACTCTTCAGGCTTGGGGATTTGAGGTTCCACGAGAGCTTGACCCAAGGTCCCTACTAGGGTTGCACACACTACTAGAAGCAGTATTGCAGGCGGGCGTTTCCTGAAGTAGAACAGCAAGGCTGCAACAGCTAGGAGTATCCATAGAATTAAAAAGCCCTTTGGAAATTCCTTTCGACCTACCTCTTCAGGGGTGCCTATTGTTTCATTGTAAGGCCATGATGCTATATCATTTCGCACGTCTATCTCCCCCTTAAGTAAGCGCGCGTTCTGCCCAGCTAGAGATACCTCTGTCAGAAGACTCTCCTTGGTCATCTCCACCTCCCATTTTTCCCTTATCGTCTCGCCTGGTAGGTATTCCTCAAGCTCTCCTGCGAACACACGCAAGTCTAATATCAGGCGTTGATAATCAGAATAAACAGTGTTATATGAATCTATCAACTCCTTGAAGCCCTCGTATGAGAAGTGTCCCTCGGTAGCTGTATCTCTGATGTTGATGGTGATATATGGGGATGACCTCCTGTAGATGAACTCTATGCCTTTTGGGTAGAGCATAGAGTTGGTGATCCTGCTTACTTCTGCTATATCCCTGGCGGTCTGCTCATAGTCGGCAAGGAATTGCTCTAACTGTTCTCTCTCTTCCTTGCTCAGAGTAGCGAACTCTGCAAAGTTGCGGACGTTCTGTGTCTCATATCTAGCTGCAAGCGGGATCTTATCGGCGTCGCCAATGGCATAGAAGAGCGGATCCCAGAGCAAGAGGCTCTTCAAATCTCGGGTCGCCAGCACCTTGCTTGCAGTCTCTCCAGAGATGAATTCTCCTGCACTATAATCATAGACAAGTGATGCCCTGACACCTTCTCTAGAAACGTAATCCAGAACATAGTAAGGCTGGCCAGCTACGTAGAATGGGCCTTCAACAGCTATCCTTTCCCGGAACTTCGCGTACTCCTTCCCAGCTTCACGGGCTACGTCGAGGTCCCCTGCATATGTTGCTGGGAGAGATAACAGTAGGAGTACAAGCGCAATCGTTAGGGCCCTCATTGCTATTATACAGTAGAACTGGAATTAAATAATTTGTGGGTTATATTTTAGTTTGTAGGTTCTATTCCACGAACCACGTATAGTTATCAAACACATATCTCGGAAAAATGTTTTTGTTATCCTCCAACACCTTGAGACCTGAATCTTATAATGTTTACATTCGTTATATTTGCAAACAATATATATGAAGACTGTAGCTGTGCGAATCCCAAAGGATATAGAAAAGGAGTTTGAAGTTGTTGTGAAAACAGAGGGGCTGGACAAATCAACAGCTCTAAGGAAATTATTAAAGAAAGGGATAGGAGAGTGGAAAAAGGAATACGCTTTAGAGCTATTGCAGCAGGGTAAAACCACCTTGTGGAAAGCTGCCAAGATCGCAGACCTAACAATATGGGAAATGTTAGACCTCCTAGAAGAAAAAGGGATAATCCTGCCAATCAGGGCAGAGGACGTTTTAGAAGATATTAAAGCAGGGATGAGATGAAGTTTGTTTTAAACGCCAGCCCGCTGATACACATCGTCAGGGCTGGCTATAGCAATATCTTTGAGAAGCTTGGAGATCTTGCGATTCCAAGAGAAGTTTATAATGTTGTTGTTGTTCATGGAAAGGAAAAAGGCGCTCCAGATTCTTACGTGATAGAAAAGCTCATAGAGAACGGCACGATAGTTATTGCGGACGTAGAAGATAAAGACTTTCTTGATCTAGTAAAAAGTGCTGCATCCAATGAGCTGAAGCCGCTGCATGAGGGAGAATCAGAAGTCCTAGCCCTTGCGAAGGAGAAAAATGCTACGGCGATAGTAGATGAATACACAGCAAGAAAAATAAGCAGGATACTGAATATCCCGGCGAGGGGCAGCGTATATCTATTCATAGTTCTCTACAAAAAGAAAATGATAAGCAAGAAAGAGGTGATAGACGCCTTTGAAAGCATGGTCAAAACTGGCTGGAGGATAAGCCCAAAAGACTACAGCGTGATTAAAGAAGAACTTGAGAAGCTATAGGATCAAGCTAGCCTCAGCTTCTTGATACATTCACTGCATAATGGAGCTATTAAACCATTTATCGTGGACACAAAGTTTGATACCAAGACGAGAAGGGAATTTTTCCTCCTCCTAGCAGTTAGAAGCCTATAGTATCCAAATACACTTACTCCAGAAACAGTTGCAGCAACTACGACAAGGGCGAAGAGGTTGTCGAGGAATAGCTTAGCTTAGTTCACTTTGCCCCTTGTCTCAATGGAAAGGGATGAGTTGGTGTCTCAGCTTGATTCTGGTAAGGAGGAATTGAGTATTTGATTGTTGAAAAGGGGGGCTTGAGGTATAATGCAGATGGTAGTCTAGTATTTCCCTCCATATAGTGTCCCATTCTTTGGAACAGCGGCCAGCATGCGCATTGGTACTGCTTCCTCGCTATATTTATATGTGATAATAGCCAATCGTAAAGCGGTGCGAATCGATGGGAGACAGGGTTAAACGATATTATGTCGTCATCAGAGGGCAGGTCCAAGATGCAGGGTATAGAAAGCGGGTGGAAGGCACAGCGGAGCTTTTCAATCTCAAGGGTTTCCCATGGAATGATGTTGACGGTTCTGTTAAAATCATATGCGAGGGTCATGAGGACTTTTTGAACAGGTTCTTAGAAGATATTCAGATCAAAGAAGAGTTGCCATCCGGTATTTTCGTTGAGAGTTTGGAAAAGAAAGAGATCTCAATTGAATTTCCACTCCCACCTAGCTTTGCGAGATTGGAGGTAGAGGAACTCGGTGAGATTTCGAGAAAGCTAGATATAGGTAATGAACGATTGAAGGGGATTGAGGCTAATACTGAGCGGGTTGAGGCTAATACTGAGCGAGGTAATGAACGATTGAAGGGGATTGAGGCTAATACTGAGCGGGTTGAGGCTAATACTGGAGTGATAATAGATTCTTTGGGGAGTATAGATTCAAAATTAGATTCCCTACCAGAAAGGATCGCTAAGGCCATTAAATAACCCATTTCATGGATGGTAAATGGGTAGAGGGGTGGCTCTGTAAACCTGCAGTATTTAAGGTTTCATTTCTCTAGAGCAAACATCAAAAATGTTCATAAGCTAGATAGAGTGGAGGCACGCAGTGCTCCGAGTATTTGCATTGATCTAAACTTCTCTTGTTTTGCCTTTAGCACTGGTTTCAGCTCGTCTATCTCTAGTGTCTTAGAGCGGTAGCTGGCAATGTCTCAAAAGTTAATGATATTTGATCATTCGCCCCTTTTTTCCTTTTAACTTTGCCTCACGTTGTTCCAAGTTGCATCCGCACCCCGAGAAGGGAAAGCATCCGTCCGGGCATGTACGAAATGTACGAATTTCATAGCACAGGAAATTGTACATAGTTGCGCTGGAAGCGCTTATGTTCTAAGCCGCGAAATTTATAAACGTTACTATACAGAGATAAATGTGATTTATATGGAAACTGTAGCAAAGAAATCGTCTCCGATAACCCTAGAAGAGCCGACTATTCTTAAAGGCCTACTTGAGAGGGGAAAGATTACGCCCGAGGACCTGCTGGGAGAAGTCAAGAGGGCAGCCAAGGCGTCAGGTGGGGCCATGCTTTCTGAGAAAGAGATACTGGCATCTCTAAAAGAGACACGGAAAGAGATTTTCAGGAAGCACTTTAAATGAAGGCATACCTTGATACGAATGTCTTTCTATTGGCATTAGATCATCCTGAAAGTAGTTCTTCACAGATTATTATTCTTCACAGATTATTATAAATGCGTTAAAAGGGGATTTCACCTGCGTGATATCTGACTATTCTACCGAAGAAATTATACTAAATATCAAACGGCGATATGGGAAAGACACAGCTGGAAAAATGAGGCAGATGATCATGTCGATTTCTCAACTTGAAATTGTTAAAATCAAAGAACTAAACCTTGAAGAGTTTAAGCCCCTTGTAGCCGATGCCGATGATATTCCTCACATTGCGGCTTGTATCCATGCTATGTGTGATGTTTTTGTGACAGCAAATAGGCGCCTTAGTGGGATGAAAATCAAGGACAGAGTTACTTTTAAAAGTCCTGATGAATTTTTGAAGGAGATATAATATAAGACTCGCTTCGCTCGCCCAATTAAGAGAGTAGTTTTTTTTTGGGACTATTATACTCTCTTTTAATTTTAATGTTATTTTTTATTTTGTAAACACTGAAATCTTTTATAGGCCTATTTTTAACAAATTTTTAGCAATTGTTGAGTTACTCAACAATCAACAATCAGAAAATTCAAATAAGCTAGATAGATAAAGTGGAGGCACGCAGTGCTCCGAGTATTTGCATTGATCTAAACTTCTCTTGTTTTGCCTTTAGCAGTGGTTCCAGCTCGTCTATCTCTAGTGTCCTAGATCGATTCGGTAGCCTGTCATCCTTGCCTCAGCTATGCCTATTCATCGCCGTCTCCCTGTAGTACTTCTTCTGCGTCCTCTTCATCAAATCGTCCAGCACTTGTCTCTCCAACTCTATGTCGCTCAGCCTATGCTTAGCCCGTACTGCTCTCGCAACGATATACGTGAGTATGTTGTCCCTTGCTGCATCGTACTTTGCCCTTACCAGGGAATACTCGGCTTCTACAGCGTCGAGTTCGCGGTTGGCGAGTAGTATGAATTCTTCAGCATCACCTAGGTTCTCATTTCCAAGTGCGGTTGCTCCAGAGCTGGTTATCCCCCCTTTTCTTGAAGGAACCCTACCCAATTAGCGTGCTCTAATCTCATATTAAATATTATCATTAAATGCTATTGCAGGATATTTTGTTTTTGTTTATGCATTATCCTTATAAGTCCCTAAAAGCCATACCTCCAAATGGTTATCTTTAATGTAATAAAGAGCAGTCAAACTGATACCGGGGCCATCAATTACTACTCTACTCGTAATAGAATCCCTTTGAGATGATCCTCATGAAATATAAAGACAAGGTGCTTCTCTTCGGGTTCACACTCTCGAATGTCTCAGCCCTCATCTACGAGGTAGTTTGGAGCAGGCAGCTTACCTATCTTTGGCATATCTATCTATGCTGTGAGCACGATTTTGACCTGGTTCATGTCTGGCTTGGCCATTGGAAGTTATTGGTTTGGCAAACTAATCGCACATGACCTTGAAACTATGACACTCTTCTGACCAAAGTATATACAAATTTGATAGTGACTATCAAAAAATTTATATATTTTGACAGTGGATAATCAAGCCATGGATGTTGAGCTCTTGTCAAAGCAGAACTCCTGGTGGAAGAATAGAGAGGAGATTAAAAAAGATGAAAAAGTTTTGCAGGCGCTTTCAAGAAAGCACAAGCTTATACAGAGATTTGAAAAAGGCAATTTCTTAATAATCGGGCCCAGGCAAGTTGGCAAAACCACTTTTCTAAAGCTTATGATCCTTGATTTACTTAAAAATACGGCTTCAAGCAATATTCTTTATTTCTCTTGTGAGCCGCTCTCGAAAAAAGAAGATATATTCGAGCTTGTGGGGCTATTTGATAGGCTTGGTAGAGGGGAGAAATTCTTATTTTTAGATGAAATAACCTTTGTCAGGGACTGGGAAGCCGCAGTAAAATTTTTACTTGACTCTGGCATGAAAAATTTGTATATCACCGGCTCTACTTCGGCTACCTTAAAAAAGGAAAGATTTCCGGGAAGGGAGATAAACTTCAGGGAATTCCTCCCCTTAAATTTTAGGGAATTCTGCCTTTTGTTCGGGAGCGGGGAGTTGAAAAATACTCTGAAAGATGCAAAGGCCAGAATAGAGGAAGTTTTTGATAAATCCTTCAAGCTTCTCCCTTTCATAGATGAGCTGCAAGAGCTCTTTGAGAGATATATTGTCTGTGGAGGTTTTCCTTTAAGCGCCTTTCAGCTGATGGAAAACGGGGGTATAAAAGAGGAAACATATGAAACCTATGTCAACTGGATTTTGGGAGATATCAGCAAGCTGGACAGGAGCGAAAGAATATTCAAATCGGTTGTTCAGGGAGTTATAAAAAACTACGGCAGCAGGTTTTCTTTGAATTCTGTGGCAAAAGAGATGGAGATTGGCTCCCATGTGACTGTAAGGGAGTACTTGGAGTTTTTGGAAAAATGCTTCTTGCTGAGAAACTATTTTAAGTTTGATTTAAGCAGGAATTTGCCTGTCTATAGGGCTGAAAGAAAGGTTTATTTTATTGACCCCTTTCTTTTCAGGGTTTTCAGCAGATATGCATTCGGCGCCAGCGATGTTTCAGCTGAAAAGAAGCCCAGCCTGGTAGAAGGGATAGTAGGGGAGTATTTAAAGAGAAATAGAGAAACTTTCTTCTTTCACGGCAGGAAAGAAGTTGATTTTATAGTCAATAATACCGGAATAGAGGTAAAGTACGGCAAGGTTGATAAAAAAGACTTTCCGAAAATTGATCTTAAAAATAAAATCCTCTTAAGCAAAAATCAATGGAAAGACTTTGACGATGTAAAGGCTATACCTATCCCAGTTTTTATTTCCTGCAGCATAGTTTTTTGATGAGACATTATCTACTTCAAGCGTTTAACGTTTAAATTCCTGCTCACGCTAACCATGCCCACTCTTCTATCATCATTTAATTCAGCAAGCAAGAGGTATCCAGACCTTTTTGATTGATACCAACGTCTTCGTCTATGCCTTCTTAACAACCACTTCACAGGCCGCTATTGAAGGCATCCCTAAGGGTGAAACTCGTGGAAGTGCGTGTGGACGCCCAGAGCTCGTGTAGTTTAGCGTTTACGTCTGCGTCCTTAAAATCGACACATATGTCACGCAAATTTAAATAGGAGGTACTTCCAAAAGATAAGAGAAGACTACAAAGACTTCTGGGGTGGCATAGAAGGAAGGAGTAAGTAGGGCTGCGTGGAGCAGATGGCAAGGCGCAATCTGTGGAAGGGAATTTTAGTATACCTAAATTCAAATGACAAAGAATCCCTTAGGAACTCTCCCGGCCAAATATTTACAGATTAAAAGGAGGAAAATAAGTTCGTAATAGTGTGCTAGGATGATAGGGTCTTGCAATGGTAAATTGGATCGTATGGCAGGACTGGAAGAACGAAAGGGTAGTGTGGCAAAGGTAGGTAAAAATGGGCTATAAGCTTAAAGAAATACGTGAAATAAGTAGTTCTAATAAGCCTTTAGTACCTCTAGGAATTATACTTATAGAGAAGGATGTAGAAGTAGGTGAAAGAAAGGGGGAAGGAAAGGGGGAAGGAAAGCTTAACCGGCAAGTAAGGATTCGAGGAACATTAAAGATAGTGCTAGCGTTGGCTATGTTACTCAGTCTGTTTAGTTTTGGGGAGGGAGTATATGCTGCTCCTACTGTGGAATCTAGAGGTCCTGGTGGGTATGGGTGGCAGCATGTCTATGAAGGCGCTGAGCTGGCTAAAAGAGAGATCGGGTCAGGTGAGATAAATGTCTAATCCAGGTTTGAAAAGTTTGAAACTAACAGGTGGAGAAAGAATGGGTCTACATACAGTCCTTGAAGAGGAGGCCGTCAGATGAAGGAGAGGAATGCTCTAAATGCTGTGATGATTATAGCTAGTTTAATCCATGCTGTCGTCTCTATATTGGGAAGATTCGTTGCGTATATCCAGGCATATAAGATATTTCCCAAATTTACAAAGTGTGTAAATATCTTAAGATATTTTGGAGAGCTTATGTTACATTCCAGAAGGGCGGTAGCAGTTGGAAATACGTTGAGGTATGTCAGGATAGTGTTCATCTTGGCAATCCTCTTTTTGAGTGTCGGTGTAGTTCAGGCTACAGATGTAACTCTGCAGGTGAGTAAGTTACATCTCTGCTCTTTAACTGCTTGCGGCACTCTTGCAGATATTAACGACGACGACGGCGCTAACGAGTTTACACAAGATGGCGGCGGCGAAAAGCTTCAATTGTTTATGGATGCCTTGGACGCTGGCTACGGCACTACGACTTCGGTTGTGGTAAATATTGACGTTGGCGAAGTAGAGCCCTGTTCAACCAACTGCATGGAAGTTGAAGTCCAATGCTCCTCTAAATATACTTCAACGTCTTATAACCCTTCAGTAGGACTCATTCAGTTTGACGTTTCCGCAACTTGCGATCAACTAACTGATGTTGCAAACATGGGAGTCTATTTTAATAACCCCTCTTCCGGCGGATCAAAGAAGTGGTATAAGCTCGACTATGTAAGTGTAGATATCACGTACACCACCGGCTCCGCCCCGACGACCGTGGAGAGCACTGGTCCCGGAGGCTATGGTTGGCAACAGGTATATAAGGGGTATACGGAGAGGCTCACCGGTTCGGCGGATAGGGAATACTATGACTATGGCAGAAAAAAGATTCAGATTTTTGGGAGAGGAGAGGATTACTGGGAGGAGGACTGCGGTTGGTGGTACACTTCCAGTACTATCACTCCTACGGTGACAATAAAGGATGGTGCAGGACAAACAATTGTTAATGGCGCTAGCATGAGTTCGCCTATTAAAGGTGTTTCGAGCTATACCTACGATTGGAGCACAGGTGATGATCCGGGCGAATGGAACGTCACTGTCACTACTACTAACTTACAGTCAGATTTCGCTTTGTATGTAAGGGGCCGGTTAAATGTTACTTCAATTAGTACCACCGGAAGCCAGGCCAACAGTCCAATCGCAGTGAATGCTACTGTCAAAGACAATGCAGGGGTAACCGTAACGGGTTCTACGACCAACGAACCCACCGTTACTATGTATGTCAGTGGCCCTGGATACTATTACGAGGCTGATATGAATTGGAACGGGGCCAATTGGGGCGAATACTTCACTTCTCCAAATCCCGGGGACCACTACATCGCTGTCAAGGCAGGAGATGGGCATCAGTATTGGGTAGACGGCAGGGGAAACGCTAGCGTGTCTATCTCAGGAGACTTCCCATCCTCTTTCAGTGGTTCAGGTTCTAGTGTATTGAAATTTTTAGCCATGTTCGCCTTGGTGATTTTCATCCTTAGGCGGCGGGTGGCAAGACCGATGGGAAAGGCCATTTCTGTATTGATTTGTTGGTGGGGATAAATGATAGGACGTTGCGCTATCGGGATACTGACCGTTTTAATAGTGAGCGTTCTACTAATCCCGGGCGCCTTTGCCCTCAGCAGATATGATATTTCCGCACCTAACGCGGAGGTAAATATCACCTCCGCCAGCTGCCAGGGATCAAAGTGCCACCTGGTCACGGAGAATAAAGCCGGCACCACCACCCCTAACAATTTGCAGTTTGGCAATGTGCTGCACCCGGGGGCTGACAGGGCCCCGGCGGCTTCTTTCCCTGAGTGGGTCCACGGGATGCACGGGGACACCTCCTGGCCCCAGTGGAGAATGGCAGCTTGGGACGACCCCAATCAGAGAGGATTTCCGGGATGGCGAAATATTACCAGCCCTTTGGTAGCCGTTCTTAATTCAGGAAGCGCTGATATTACCATTGGTTCCGGAAGCAACCCCATCGGCCCCCGGCGGCTTTGGTTCTGGAAGGAGTACGGATTCGACTACGAGGCAGAGATACTGGCGGGGGACCAAGAGGACGGTGACAACACCTTTGGGAATCCAAGCCGTATAGACTTTAATCCCGAGACAATTCCTGGCTGTGCGTACTCACTCACGGCCACTTGGGGATGCCATGGTGTACAAACCTATGACTTGGATGATTCTGCCCAAATGACCTCCACTCCGAGGACAGATACTATAGGTTGCACCACCAATTGCCACGACGCCATGCCCGCGGTCACCAGCACAAATAATCAGCATGGAACAACTGCTGGTGCACAGTGCAACGACTGCCATCAGGCAGGGACCGCTTTGGGAGCCACTTCTCCTGTCGTGAGGCAATGTTATGAATGCCACACCATAACCCCACGCAACACCACAGGCCTGCATGCTGGCAAGGACTGCGAGGACTGCCACGGTCACGGTCACAATGTTACTTACAAAACCACATGGAGCACAACCTGCGGGAGTCAGGGAGCTGGTTCTGATGAAGATGATTATTGCCATGGTTCTAGCTCGTCGAAATCCATAGCGGCGGTGGACCACAACGTATCCGCCGGCAACAGTCCGAACTGCGGCGACTGCCACGTACCCAGTGGACAAAAAGCACACAACATTACCATCCCAGCGTGCAACAAGTGCCACAATTCAACCTCAACGTGGGGAGTGGCTCAAATAAACGGCACAGGAGATATACCGGGATGGGACTCTTCTAACACATACCACGGGAGCTCTAGCAAGACGTGCGAGGACTGCCATATGAGCACCGCCCATTCTACTCCTTCGAAGCCCACTTCATGCGGCATTTCCGATACCAACTGCCATGAGGATGGCGGCAGCGCAATCTATGACATAGATGAGAGTCACTCCACCCTGAGCTGTACCGACTGCCACAACAACGAGACCATAAAGAGCTATTCGAGCAACGGCACCAAGACTATAAATACGAATTTCCATGCAACTGATCGGGTGGTCACTGGCAAGGCGAACATGACCCCCTTCAATATGACCGGATCCAGCGGCACCGTGAACTCCACCTGCAAGACGTGCCACGACAACACAACTTATATTATTGATACCTTGGCATGCGAAGAATGCCATACCGATGACGGGCAGAGCAAATTCACCGTTCACAGCTATAGCATGCAAGTGGATGCTACTCTAAATGATGGCACGCACTCTACGGCCACCGAGCACTGCTCCGACTGCCATGACGCATCGGGTGGCTCCTCCTCCAACACGGGTATCAACTTTTCTTCTGTAAACGCCTCTGGGGCCAATCATAGGTTGCTGAACCAGAATGCAACCACCGGCACCACTAATGATGCCAACAAGATATGCTGGGGATGCCACGACACCGACGGCGAGCCCGTCGAAGGCGGGCACCCGGATAAGCAGAAGACCCCGTGGACTTGCCCCGACTGCCATTTGAATGTGACAGGAGTATATGCGGGTCCGAACTGGGGCACATATCCTTCTGCTCCAACGGTTAAGGAGCACTTCCCCAAGGGCATAGACTCCAGCCTCGACGCCCGAGAAACCGATTCAGATTACCTCATGACCAATACCTCTTGGAACTCGCAGACGGAGAGAAACGCCACCTGCGAGTGGTGCCACAGGAACGACCTGGGGGATACAGGGGGAACGGAGTTCAACACCCTCACCAACTACCTCTTGGCCAACGTCTCTCACTACGGCAAGAACACCAGCCTCCCCAACACCGCTCCAGACACCGCTGATTGTGAAGGTTGCCACAGGGGAACTGCCACGGTTAGATACGACTACGGCGTAGGTCCTTCCATCGATAATGGTACAGCTGCGAGGCAAGACCACACGGGAAGGACGACCTGCAATGGTTGCCACCACAACGATGAGGTAAGTGAGTCCTTCCACGAGGAAGAGCTCGACCTCAAAGGAGGGAGTGAGACCTGCACTCAGTGCCATAGGACTGGCGATGCACAGACCTATCCGGATGTGAACTTCACGGCCTTCAACGAATCCATCCACAGGTGGATAAACAACGCCAGCGAGGCCTCTGGGAACGAGTCCATAGAAAGAGCATGCAGGGGCTGCCACGTCACCAACGGCGAGGCTCAGCACAAGAACCGGGATCCACCCTATCTTTGCTGGGACTGTCACAACGGCACTGCACCCTACAGCAATGTAAGCAACGCCCCGACGGTTGCCGAGCACTACAACGATGCATCCGATCTCAATATTTCTAAGCTCACAGGGGACATAAACTCTTCTTGCATAGCCTGCCACAACAAGACCGAGATGCTGAATACCTTCACCGAAGATGACAGCGGGGGGAGTGGCAACGGCTCTTTCTCCAACGTCTCCCACTACGGCAAGAAGAGAGGGGACGACCTCAGGTATGTGGAGAATAGCACGAATGTAACTTCTTGCACTTATTGTCATCAGAATGCTTCGACTGCCTTCTCCGACGTCATGGCTGTTACGAATCGCAAGGGCATGTATAATCATACCGATAGGACGGGGAGTCCTACTTGCTCCAACTCCACTTGCCACAACCAGGGCAGGATGCATGACGCTGACCTGACGAAGCCCCAGTTTAACTACGTCTTGTGCACGAGTTGTCATACTGATCGCCAAAATCACAGCGGTTCTATTGGTGGTGTTAGCTGTCCGGAGTGCCATACGAATACCTCAAAGGGCGGGTGGGACATCCATGGCATAAATGGGAGCTACCTGCAGAGCTCTGGCAACGCGTATGGTGGTAACGGCAGCGCTGTCAACTGCGCCACTTGTCATCAGGGCACCGGTGCTGACGGCAAAACCACGACGCAACCCAAGATTCCCTCGCCAATGAACCACAGCAACAACGAAACTGACGAGGGCGGGATATGGAGTCCTGGCGATCCCTATTGGACTACTGGAAACCAGCTTTCAGCCTGCAGCTTCTGCCATGGTGACACGAAGCACGATACTAATGCACTGGGGAATGCTTCGAGTGCCCAGGGCTCGGATTCTGTGAATAACACAGGCTTCTCCACGAGCACTTGGTGCGGTAGCTGTCACTATAAAAATGATGGTAACTATACAAGTACTCAGGCTGCCCTGGAGCCTGATCCGCCTGAGATAACTAATGATTCTTGGAACAACATAGGCGTACCGAGGTACTATAACCACTCCTTCAGTGATGGCAACTACAATGATAGCAAGTGCGACGACTGCCATACGATAGGCAGCCCGGTCAGTATGGACGAGTTCATGCATAACGTCCAGATTGGCGTTGCAGGAGGGAGGAACTGCACGCAGTGCCACGACTTGAGCGGTTCTGCTCCGAAGCATGTTAACATCTCTGCAATAAATTCTTCAAACGCGATACATAACAACCTCAATTCCGGCTCGGTGGATGCTGGGGTTGACCCGCGGAATAGGATATGCTGGGCATGCCATGGTACAGGAGATGATCCAGGCAGCGGCCATCCCGCTGAGTACAAGAATCCGTGGACCTGCTACGACTGCCACGTTGAGGGCGGCGCTAACTATGGGAACTATGCCGGTGCGAAGAACGTCTCGGAGCACTTTAACAATGCCACGGATGTCAATGTCTCCAAATACACTGGGGACGTGAATTTTTCCTGCGTCTCCTGTCACTACGGAAAATCCGAGATGATCCTCTTGGCAAGCGCGGTCAATGATCCTGATACTGGTTCCTTCACGATATATTCAACTTATGACGGCGGCAACGTGAGCGCCTCCCACTACGGGAAGAAGAGGCACGAAAGCGGTGACGGGCTTTACCTAGATGCTGCATCCACAAACTGCGCATACTGTCATCAGAACTCCACAACCGCCTTTTCAGATGCCATGGAGAACACTGTGAACATAAACCTGGGCAACCACACAAATAATACCGGCGGACCTTACTGCACCAACTCTACTTGCCACGATGCGGGCAGGATTCACGATGCAGCTCTAACAATTCCCTTCAAGGATACGGGTGGTATGTACAATTCGTCGCTGTGCAAGGCCTGTCACGGTGGAAAGGAGGTGCATGGCGTAGCGGAGTGGAACAGCAATACCTTGGAGTGTGCATCCTGCCACGCTGATCCGGGTGTGTATAGTGCTTCTGGAGGAGGTGCGGCTTATTTCAACATAACCTATGACAGGGTCACAAAGAACAGTAGCGGTACATATACCGGAAACGAGTCCCCTGCAACAGCGAGGGTAGGGGACCCGCCTGCAGGCAGGGGAACGTCTCAGGTCGAGGCAGGATACCAGACCCTACCCCAGAGGCAGGAATTGGGAAGATTCGATGGATTGAGCTTGAGAGACGAGGTGTCATCTTTCTTGTCCAGTATCTTGAAGGGGGCATCCTTCTTCTCAGATACTCTGGAGGTGTATACCCCTAAGGATAGGGCGAGGGAGGTACCCATAGATTTGATAACAGAGAGGAATAATTTTGGTGCTAATGAACAGCCAGAGTTCGACATCCTCCTTCGTAAGAATAGTTTGAGAACTTTATGGACCGGCAGAGGAAAGATTCGTGCCACGTTAATAGGTCCAAGTGGAAAGGAGCTGAAGCTTGAGGAAGAAGTCAGGGAAACTGAAAAGGGATTCAGGGTCAAGCTGGATAAGGGGAGGGCTTTCAGGCCGGGCTTGTACACACTGAGGGTCGAAACGACGCAGGATGGAGTTACGACTGTTAAGGAGCAGGATTTCACCTGGGGTGTCTTGGCGATTAATACGCACAAGAGCATCTACCTGCCCACTGAGGAGGCTTTCATAGGCATAGCGGTTCTTGATGATGAAGGTAGAATGGTGTGTGATGCCGAAGTAGTGTTGACGATTACTGATCCCATGGGCGTTGAGACGACCCTGAGCACAGAGGATGGGAGTATTGTTGTTTCGGAGGAGTGTTCATACTACGGCGTGACCGATCTACCTGATTACTACACTAACTACAAGGTTAAGGGCATTGGGAGTTATCGGATGGATTTGACGGCTATAACGGAGGATGGGGAAAGGAGCATCGTGGATGAGTTTGAGGTTCAATCATCGATTCCATTCGACGTTGCAAGGGATGGTCCAACGAGGATATATCCACTCGTGCCCTATACGATGAGTTTTATGATCAAGGCCAATGAGGATTACAGCGGTCCTATCAGAGAGTATGTGCCTTCGTCGTTTGAGATAACGCCTCAAGAAGGGTTGGAGGTAAAGACGATCGGGGATACGAAGGTCCTCAGTTGGGGAGAGCAACTGAAGAAAGGTCAGACATACATCTTGGCCTACGAGTTCGACGCGCCTGACATCTCGCCGGAGTTCTACGTCCTTGGGAAGTTGGAGATAGGCAGCTGGAAGGAAGCTAGGGAGTGGATGATTGCGAGCGACACAACTGTGCAAGATGATGGTGCCCCCACGGCAAGCCCTAATCCGGTAAACCAAAACAACAACGTCAACATCTCGAGTAGACTCAAAGGTCAGGGCGGCGGTGGTGCTGCCTGCGATCCTTCATGTGATGTATGGATGGAGGACGATGGACTCATGATAAACACCACCTCAGAGGGGGTGGCGGACTTCTATTGTACAGGTTCAAGTCAAGTTACTATAGTCCAGTGCGATCCCACCGGATGCAGTGTAAATGCAGATTGTAGCGTCAACATACCGCTTCTTGGACAAAATGCCATTGTGGTAATCAATTACACATTCGTGGCCAGTGGTACACCGGCAGCTCATAGTCTACAGGCGGGCGGGACTGAGGGCACTTTCGCTGACCCAGTGAGTGTGACGATTCAGACATCAGCAGACAACCCACCCACGTGGCAGAATCAAGGGCAGAATGTCTCGACGATAAATGTCAGCGGTGCCGTCAACCTCTCCGCAGAGGGCAACGATGACAACGGCCTATGGCAGGCGCAGCTGGAGACCAACGAATCAGGTGGGACATGGAATAACCAGACCTGCGGAGCAAGCTGTTATGGTTCGCCCATGGATCTGGGTAATGTAACAACATGGACGTGGAGCAACTTCACTTGGAGCAATTCCTCAGTTGCTCCAGGGACAACCGTGGGTTGGAGGATATGGTACAGGGACAACGCAACCACATCCAACTGGAACGCTACGGATATCATGACTTTCGATGTCGTTGACCAAGTGCCCCCGGTGATGATATCCAAGTTCATAAATGAGTCCGGAACCGTATCGCCGGGGACCTACGTGTGCCTCAATGCTACGGTGACAGACAACTGGCAGATAGACGATGTATGGGCTGTGATAACCTATTCCAATGGTACTCTAGCAAACCTGACGATGCTCACTTCTGCCTCGTGTGCCAGCGGCGACACCTACGGCGTGGAGGTGAACGTTAGCTCCGTCGAGGGCACCTTCTACTTCAATGCCAGCTATGCCAACGATACTGTAGGCAACATCGATAGCAACACTACGTTGCAGAGTTTGACTGTATCCTCGGTGGGAGATGTAAACCCGCCGTGGTTCTCCCAGAACCAGTCCAACAACACCATAGCGAATAGCTCGACCCTCTTCTCCGTCTACTGGCAGGACGACGGGACCCTGGATTCCTACGTCTTCGGGACCAATAATACCGGAGCATGGGTGAACGAGACATATCCCTTCGGCGGAGGAGACGCCAAGTACTCCAACATAACCAAGACCCTCAACAATACCGTCGGTGCAATGGTGGAGTGGCAGGTCTGGGCCAACGACTCCACTGGGAAGATGAACACCACAGGCCTGCAGTACATCACTACTACGGCGGCGACTTGGCAATCCACGCTTGTGGCGGACGGTTATATAATTGGTCAAGGCGGTCAATTAGTTGTCCCTGCTAGCGGATATCTAAATATCAACGACACTAATGGTGCCACGGTAAATTACTCAGGCACCACGTACAAGTATGCAGTCATGATAGGGGTAGAATCTGTCAGCGGCACCATAGATGGAGATGAAAATTTGACCTGCATCCACTCCAATGACGATGCTACCGACAATGAGACTATTGGGTGGACCCTTATAAATACCGTAGGTTACAAATGGATAAACTCCACGGGGGGGGTGACAAATTACGTGGAGGGCGACGGCGAAGGCGGCGCATTGGAGTACATCAAGTGCACTGCTTCGGGCGTTTCGGGCAACGAGGCTATAACTATAAACCTAACCGTCTACTTCGAGTACATCCCGGGTCCAGCAGCTGCAGCACCACCACCCACCAAGGATGTCTACCGCTACTACGTCAAGTTCGACATCTCAACCATCCCCGCTGGCGCCGATATAACCGAGGCCAACCTAACCCTCAACATCACGGTTGCAGGACCTGGAGGCGAGATAGGCATCGTCAACGGCTCCAAAGATGTTCAGGATGGGGCTGACAATGATACGGTTCATGGTGGAGGAACCCTAAGCACTGGAGGTACCTTCGATGTCTCCTCCCTGGGCGAGGTAAACGTCACAGTCACCAGCATCGTCCAAGCAGCAGTGACTAACGGCCAGAGCTATGCGGCCTTCCAGGTAAGGGCGCTGGACGAGAGCAACTCATCTCAGAACTTCACCATAGCAGGAAACGGCAGCAACGGTAGGCCAAAATTGTTTATTAATTATACTGCCTCCCCCCAGAAGCAGATCCACGGGATAAGATACATAGAGCAGGACGGCACTTACTCTGACGCTTATGATAACAGCAGTGTTGCCAACTGCGCTTCTTGTCACCAGGGCACCACGATAACCCAAGTGAATGGGACAGCCCCTCCCAAGATTCCCTTGGTCTTTAATCATAGCAACAACGAGTCAGCGGGCAACCTATGGGGTAGTTATTGGAATGACAGTGATGGTGTGAAGACTAATGACTCGTGTTGGTATTGTCATGGTGATACGAAGCATAATGCTACGGGCCTTGGTAATGTATCCATAATCCCTGGGACGGTCAATGGCAGCATAAACGACACTTCTATCTGGTGTAGGAGTTGCCATTACAACGAGAGCCCCTACTATAAGGGTGACGTGTTCTCTCCGAGGCCTCCTGAGATTACTAATGATACTGGCGAGTTTTATAACGTAAACCCGGGTTACTACGAGAATCACTCGGGCAGTAGCTACCTTGGTAATGATTCTACGTGTAAGAGCTGCCACCAGCCTTCGCCTGCGCCTTCGAATATGACGGCTTTCATGCATAACGTCCAGATTGGTGTGGCTGGTGGACGGGACTGTGTATCTTGCCATGACACTGGGAAGGGCACCCAGAAGCTGGATGTTGGTGCTATGAACCAGTCTGGCGTGTCTATCCATGCGGGTGTGAATAGTC
>JAZGAD010000047.1:0-74423 GCA_036444275.1 Hydrothermarchaeales archaeon (SeqCode) | reverse complement strand
TCAGAGGAAGCAAGGGCGGGAGGCGCAGAAGTCCTGAGACATGTAGCTAACATGGGCGTTGGCTTCGCCACCGTAACAGGCAACGAGTACGCAGTAAGAAAGGGCTTCGATGTAATCGTCAACCTGGACAGCGATGGGCAGCACTCAGCCAAATCCCTACCCCTCGGCTTAGAGCTCCTGCAAAAGGAAAATCTAGACATATTGCTGGGCTCAAGATTCCTGAAAACAACTGAGAGGTTTCCCCTGACCCTTAAACTCGGGAATAAATTCCTAACCCTTATGGACAAGGCGTTGTTCGGCTCAAATATCTCAGATACACAGTCCGGCTTCAGAATACTCACCAAGGATGCCTGGAAGAAGCTAGAGCCTGAGAGCAACGGCTACGAGATATGCTCGGAGATAGCCAAGGAGATAGGAATAAGAAAGTTAAAGTACAAGGAGATACCTATAGATACGATATACCTAGATGAATTCAAAGGCGCAACGATACTAGACGGCATAAGAATATTCTCAAATATGGTCTGGTGGTGGATAAAGAAATGATAACCTGGATTCAGGTAATAGGGATATTCTTCGCTTTAGATATGATCTTCCTTACATACCTGTACTATAAGCGGGATATCTTCCGTTCCCACGATGCAACGCTATGGTCTCTCATCTGGATCGGATTCATGGTCGTCGTGGCCTTCCCGGAGTGGCTTGAAGTGATAGCTAATCCCCTGCAGGTGATAAGGGTAATGGACCTTTTAACGATAGGGGCTCTTTTCCTGGTATTTGGGTTGACATTCACGATCTTCATCAAGCTCAAGTACAGCGAGAGAAGGATCGAAAAGATAGTGAGGGCGCTCGCTCTTAAGGAAGCCGAAGATGAAGGGTGAACCGCGCCATGCCAGTTGTACTAGGCATCAATGACGGCCACAATTCTGGAGCTGCAATCGTCAGAGACGGCAGGGTTTTAGCAGCACTGCAAGAGGAGCGCCTGAGGAATATAAAGAACTATAGCGGCAGCCCCACGAGAGCTGTAGAAGCTGTTTTTAATATCGCTGGAATACCACCTGGAGAAGTGGATCTCATCGCAGTGGTGAGCCTGAACAGGGTGTATGCACCGCTAGCAGAATACCCTCTCAGAATAAGGTTGTTCGAAAAGCTATCTCCATTTCTACACGGCCACACATTCTCCAAGCTGTATGTTAAGGCCCTGCACAGATTCCGCTCTATAAAGGAGCTGAATAAGGTTTTCGAAGAGCTCGGCATAGCTGGGAAGGAGCTAGTATTCATAGAGCATCACGCTGCACATGCAGCCCTAGCCAATTACCAGCGTTCATGGAAGGAAGAAGCATTAGTCCTTACGCTTGATGGAGCTGGAGATGGACTTTGTGCCACTGTGAACATTGGAAGAAGAGATAGTGTGGAGCGCATCGCCTCCACTACGTACTATGACAGCCCTGGGAATGCCTTCTACAGCGAGATAACAGGCTACCTTGGGATGAAGCGATGGGAGCACGAATATAAGTTGATGGGCCTGGCTCCCTACGGCAAGCCAGAGAGATGCATTAGAGAGATGGAGAAGATGATAAGGGTAAATCCCAAGAGGCCATTGGAATTCCAGAATACCCTGGGTGCCTGTGGAACTCAGATACAACAAAAACTGAAGGATATGCTCCCCGGCAAGCGATTCGACGACATAGCTGCAGCTGTTCAATTACATTTCGAGAGGATCGTGCTCAAGTGGGTCAGAAATGCTATTAGTGAAACAGATATTCATAGGATAGCGTGTGTAGGCGGCTCTTTTCTCAATGTCAAGGCCAACAAGCTGATCAGGGAACTAGAGGAGGTTGACGACGCCTTCTTTGCACCTGTATCCGAGGATGGGGGCACGCCTGTGGGCGCCGCCCTAGAAGCATACTATCGATTCTGTGAACTGGAGGGAATAAAGGCAGAAAGACATGCATTGGAAGACCTCTACCTCGGCAGGAGCTTCAACGACGAGGAAATCGCCCTCGCCTTAAAGGAAAAAGGCTGGTGGGAGAAAGCAGAGTTTTCAGAGGGCATAGGGGGTAAGATATCAGAACTCTTGGCAGATGGCAAGATCATAGCTAGATTCGACAGCAGGGAGGAATTCGGGCCTAGGGCCCTGGGGAACAGATCTATATTAGCCGACCCAAGGGATGTTCGAGTCATTGCGAGAATCAACCGCGCCATAAAAAAACGGGACTTCTGGATGCCATTTGCCTCCTCAATTCTTGAAAGTAGGATGCACGACTACTTGGAGAATGCCAGGCCGGCGAGGTACATGATCGAGGCCTTCGACACCACTGAGAAAGCAGAGGATATTATAGCCGGCTTACATCCCTATGACAGAACCGCTAGGCCGCAGACAGTCAACGAATGGAGCCCGAGCTATAAGAAGATCCTAGAGGGATTTCAAGATTTAACTGGTGTTGGCGGGGTCCTGAATACTTCCTTCAACCTTCACGGCTTTCCTATTGTGGGCTCGCCTGAGACAGCTATAGACACATTCGAAAACTCTGGCTTGGACGGCCTAGCAATAGGGAATTACTTAGTACGAAAATAATGTGCATCGTACTTCAAAGGAGGGGAAGATGTAAGAGTAAGAGGTTTCCTCGAAGGGCTTTCTCATATCTAGATATACTGAATCCGCGCTTCGTCTAATCCTTTAATAGGCCTTGAGTTGGAGGAGCTCTCGAATTTTACCGGATTTCTAAAAATTTATAGCAAGGAAGAAGTTTGCTTTTATCATGCAGAAAAATGAAATCAAAGCCGAGATGGACATCGTAAAGATGAGTATCCAGTCCCTTATTGCTTTCTTTTTTGCATTACTGTTGTTAGCAGCTCAGCAGAGGGTTTCACCGATAGGGGTATATATCGCGATTTCAGCTGTTGGCTTGGCCGGATTGGTCCTCTTAATACGAAAATATAAATACTTAGGAAGAGAACTCGATATTATAGCGGGTGGCGGAGATGAATGAAACAGCAATCATATTTGGAATAATAATAGTAGGCTTTTTATTAGCGGTATGGCTCGGACTTAGAGAGCCGAAGAAGAAGGAAAGCACCGTCTAACCACACACTATAATCCCGTCAAAAGTTACATGATATTAAAGTAGCAATCTTCAGTCTGACGGGCTACGTCTTCCCAGGTGCATTGGACCTTTGCATAGCCATCGAAACCGTCCTTCAATGCTTGCAGGATTCCATCGGCGAGAGCAACTTCGTCTTTCGGCTCGACCAAGAGAGCACCAGCAGCTATCTCCGGGATTGCACCCACTTTAGTGGCGACAAGCGGCTTGTCCATCGCCATGGCTTCAAGAATGAATAAACTGGAAGCTTCTATGAGACTCGGCACAACCGCAACATCTGCTAGAGCTAAATAGCTGGGAATCTCGCGGTGCTGTAGCAATCCCAAAAAAATTATGCGACTAGAAATCCCTAACTTGGATGCAAGGCCCTCCAGCCTCGACCTTTCAGGACCATCTCCAGCAATCAAGAGCGAGCAATCCTCCTTCCGAAGCACATGCTTCATGGCTCTGACCAGATACTCCACTCCATTTTTTCTCACCAGCCTCCTAGCGGTGAAAATCACTGGCGCATCTTTATCGAATTCAACTGCTTTAACGCTGGGATGAAAGACATCGGAGTCGACTCCATTATGGATAACCCTAATCTTTTCCTTGGGCGCACCCCATTCGAGTACCTGCTTGGCAAAGTAACCTGCGGTGTGTATCTGGAGGTTAGACATCCTAGCCAGTAGGGGTGCCAGTATTCTCTCGCAGTTCCCATAGAATCCTGCTTCCAAGGGGGATGCGATCTCATTCCATATTGGATAGTAGGAGCCGTGGATGGTATTGACTGCTTTACCTCTAGATCGCCTCGCCAAGTAGTTCGCCAAAAGCCCAGAAGCATAGACATGCCCATGGTAGATGTCGAATTTGTCTAATTTCTTTGCCTGCACCACGAATGGAAAAGCCGCCTGCCTTATAAACCTCAGATTAGATGGACTCCAGGTCCTCCTCATGATACCCGAAAATTCCACAGGAATTATCTCAACATCACCTACGTAGTGCTTTCCAATGACTCCATTACCAGCGCCGCACAAAATGCTCACCTCATGCCCCATCCTTGACAGGTGTTTGGAGAGCTCCAAGATAGCTACATCGATTCCACTATGAACGTTCACCTCATCCAAGGGACCTAGCTCATATATCTGGAGTATCTTCATCTCCATTGCCTCCATATCTCGCTGAAGGTTGCAGTTCCCATTTTCCCTACCTTTTGAAAGACTCGGCAGAGGAGGCTGTAATTATGGTTCACTTCATAGGATGGATGCAGGTAAAAAGTAAAGAACTCATTCTCCATACCTTGGGAATACAAACGCAGAATCTGCTCATCTGACTGCCCATTGATTGAGAGCTCACCAATAGACTTGATGCTCACAGGGATCTGCATGGTATCTGCTTTTTTTCCGTTCAGAAGTGGGTAGACGGGTTCGCTACCTAAGAAATCGCTGGCGTAGTCGAATCCGAAGCAGTCCAACGCACGAAGATATTCTGAATTCGTCTTGAATCCAGGGGACGCGAAGGCCCTAGGCTTTTTCCCGAACACTTCTCTAAAGGATTCCAAGCCTTTCTGTATATCCCTTTTTTCCCTGACCCAGTTGTAGTGGTCATAGCCGTGGAGCCCTACTTCATGACCCCGCTTCTCTATCTCGATGAGTTGGGTTTTGTACCCTTCGATGATCTGCGGATTGAAGAAACTGCGAAGGAGGTTGCCAAATCCATAGCGCCCGGGCTTTGCCTTCGGAATATCCCACGGTCTTTGTATGTATTTGAAGAGGTTCCTACCAACCCTATCGGGTCCAAATGCGATGAAGAAAGATGCTCGTATATCATGTTCGTCAAAGAGGTTCAGCAGTGAGGGCACCGCTTTGATATCCCCTACGGCATCTATGTCTACTCTTACTCCAATCATCGTAATAGATAGGGCATTACTGCCACTAACATCGTATTATTGATGCCATGAAGCATTATCGGCCCCATCAGGCTTCCGGTCTTGTAATAGATGTAGCCTAGAAGATAGCCCGCGAAGAATGCAAAGGCAAGCTCGGTAGGCGAGCGCCAGGTGAGATGCATCACTCCGAAGAGATAGGCAGCCATGAGCAATCCGTTCCGATCTCCAAAGGCTTTCTGAAGATCCAGCTGGACTATCGCCCTAAACAGAAGCTCTTCTCCCAGGGCTACGAAGAGAGTCATGTACGCGAAATCTCTAAAGAAGTAAGCAATCTCGAAGGCAGGGAAAGCAGGGCTCGGCTTCAAGACCAGATACTCTATCGCGCCTGTAGGGATCCCGATCAAGGCACCCATAAGGGCATACTTCACTGCATTCTCCCTGGTGAGCCCCAATGCATGCATTCCTATCCCCCTATCGTAAATGTGCCAGGCACAGAGTCCGAGGATTATGGTATAGATGGCTGGTAGTAGGTAGCTCTGCTTTACGAAAAACCAGGGCAGCGAGGAGGTGAAGAGGACGTATAACGGCAGTAAGGCGAGAGATTCTGCCGCTAATATCATCTCGTTCTCTTTTTCCGGCAGGGATATGAGGATGTAAATAGCGATTGTGAGAAAGAGAGCCAAAAGAATCCCATAGGACACGCTGGTGTACACGAAGATGTATTCCAGCACCGTGATGCTCACGATTATCCCTATAATGAAGAGAGTAGCCAACTTCAATAAATACACCTGCTTTCTTTGAGGTTATATACACGTGATTAACATAATATCATCTACGTCGATGTTAAGATATCTACACCAACGTTAATATATCTTTTAAATCATAAGATTAAGGGGAGCAAAAGATGAGGAAAAAAGCTCTGCTGGCTTTCTTATTAACCGCTACGCTTAGCCTAGCCATCGTTTTCGGGCTTGGTAACTGGGAACCTGGAACCCCTGGCACTGGATGGAATGAGACATTGGATGCGAATTACACTACGGTAGTAGTCACTGAGGGCGGGAACGTAACCAAGGATTTCCCAAATCAAGACGTGACCATGACTTTCGAAAACATAACGGGTGGTGGGACAGCAACAGTTATCGAGACCTCATCTCCTTTAGGCGACCCCCTTCCATCCAATTTTCAAGTCGTGGGCCACTACTACGACATCTCAGTGGCAAATGCCACTTGGGAAGGAGAGATCACTATTTGCATAACAGACATCGATGTTCAATCAGACCACAAACTTTTCCACTGGGAGGTTTCATGGATGGACGTCACCACCGAAGTTGACCCGGATAATGACAAAATCTGTGGACGCGTTAGCACCTTATCACCTTTTGCAATAGTTAAAAAAAGAATCATCATCACTCCACCAGGTGGTGGGGGAGCTCCTGCTGTGCCGACTCCGCCTCCTTGTTTTACGAAAACGATTAATATTTGGAGTCCTGAACTTTCCAGATGCATTTTGGAGGAGCGCAGACTAAAGGTAGGTCCCTTCTATCTTTTGCCGACACCAATCGCTGCTTCGCTGGCACTGGTCGGTAAGTACTTGATACCCAGCAATCCCATAGTTCAAGCTGCTTTACCACGCCCCCTGGAAATGCCATCGCCCGAGATATATGAGAGCTCTGCCAAGGCGGTTATGCAGAGGTATCTCTCTAGCAAGGCAGTGATAATAGCTAGAGGCGACCTACTTGTGGACTCTATGGCAGCTGTTGCCTTTGCAAAATCCCAAGGGATCCCCATACTCTTAACCAAGCCCGGGGAGCTCCCCGATGCCACACTCGGCGCCTTGAAGAAGTTGGATCCAGATAAGATAATAATCGCTGGAGGTCCGGTTGCAGTCTCCTATGATGTTGAAGCGAACTTGGCGAAGTTAGCAAGAGTAGAGCGTATCTGGGGAGAATCCCGCTATGAGACTGCCGTGGAACTCGCAGGAATGGTCGAGGATCCAGAGGTGGTGGTGGTAACCGATGGAAATGCTCCCAGCGCGGATGCACTCATGGTCTCGGCAGAGTATAAGGCGCCTCTCCTCTATGTAGACGGTGCGAGGGTACCCTCTACGGTTAAGAAATTCATTCTAGACCACAAGGTGACCTCTGGAGGTAAAAAACTGAAGGTGGTATTCGTAGGAGTAAACGACGATGCAGTGGCTGAAATACAGGGATTCTTAACCATGCCAAAGTTCATGGTAGAGATAGAGATTATCTCTAAGCTGTATCAAACGATCAGGAGGCTTCTATCCTAGGGCGTATACCCTAATAAGGTTTATAATGCAGTGAAAAATTCAAAGAATATTGAAAGGATTCAAAAATGAAAAAGGTAAGAGTAGTACTGGTTATAGTACTCCTAGTAGCAGCATTGCTAGTATTCCCTATAGCTTATGCTGAAGAACTGATGCTCTTCTGGAGCTTTGAGAGCGGATCAGGGATATGGGCAGTGGCAACTTCGCAGCGAGGGGAGTACGTAGTGGCCGGGTCCTGGGATCACAACATATACTTCTTTGATTCAAGAGGTAATATGATCTGGGAATATGAGACCGAGGACTCAATTTGGTCTGTGGCTACCTCGTCCGGCGCTGAATATATCGCCGCTGGATCCGGGGACAACAACATTTACTTTTTGGACGTTACGGGGTCCCTGCTCTGGAAATATCCTGCTAAGGATACTGTTTGGTCTGTCGACATCTCTAAAGACGGGCGCTACGTTGCAGCTGGATCCTATGACGACAACATCTATTTCCTACAAGATGGCAAACTCCTATGGAAGTATCGCACCGGGGATGATGTCCTCTCAGTTGCTACTTCTGCCGATGGAGAATATGTGGTAGCCGGCTCTTGGGATTACAGCATATATTTTCTTGACTCTAAGGGCAACCTATTGTGGAACTACAAGACTGAGGGTATAGTAGGTACTGTAGCTATTTCTGATGATGGCCGCTACATAGTGGCCGGGTCCCATGACAACCGGGTCTACACCTTTGATTCCGATGGGAGACTGCTTGGAAAATACCGACTCAGTAGCAATGTATTAAGCGTCGATATTTCGGCAGGTGGAGAGTATTTCGCAGTCGGCTCTCAAGACGGCAAAGTATACATATTCCAACTTGTTCGAGGACCTGGAGCCTCCGCCCCGGGTGTTTTAACCGGACGCTATGAGACCGGGGGGGAGATTTGGGATGTCGCCCTCTCCGCTGATGGAAGTAAGATTGCAGCTGCGTCCGTGGATAATAATATCTATGTCTTGGATTCAAGCGGCATTCTTTTAGGAAAATATGGAGCTGGGTCAAGGGTTACTTCGGTGGCAATGTCCGTTGATGGAGAGCGGGTGGCTGCCGGGTCCTATGACAATAAGGTGTACTTCCTCAATATCCGAGCCCCTTCTGGAGAAGAAGAGAAAAAAGCCCCTGAACCACCTAACCTAAAAGTTACTAGGACAATAACTAGTCAAGAGTTGATGGTGGACGACTATGCCACTATCAGGATAGAAGTCACGAATATAGGAGGAGAAGAAGCCATCGGAATAAGGCTGATGGATAGTACACCCGAAGGGCTTAAGATTGTTGGGGGGGAGAGTGAGTGGGTAGGGGAATTAATGCCGGGAGAATTTAGTTCAATCTCATATACCATACATGCCCAGGGGGCAGAAGAGATCACCACCTATAAGATTCCTACGCTAAGTGTAGGCTATAGAGACCCCCGTGGTGTCCTCTATCATTCCTATGGCGACTCAATCCCGGTAGTTGTGACTCCAAAAAAGCCTGTAGTACCAGAAGAAAAAGTTCCAGAAGAAAAGATCGAAGAAGCACAGCCAGAGATAGTGGAAGAAGCACCGCTATGGCCATTTACATTACCCACGTTACCTACGTTACCCCGCTTGCCTAAGGTGAAGCGCGCCCTATTAGTGCAACTCGGCATAGCGGTTCTATTGGCAATGACTGCTATAGCCCTCGTGAGTAGATCGAAGCGGATTTATAGGATGGAGAAGGTAAAATTACTTAAACACCTCAAGGGAGAAGCCAGAGGAGAGAGGACGCCCTGGCAGGACCTCAACATCCAACCCCCTTCGGGATTAAGCATCTCTTTCAGCTTGGCGCCCCTTAAAAACATACTAAAAGGAAGGATGCGCCTCTATAACAGGAGGAGAAACGCATATAGACAAGAGAACATAGCCTTGCTTAGGCAGCTTAAGAAGGAAGTTGGTGGCTGAAGTGAACGTAATAGGGGTAATCTCAGGAAAAGGGGGTGTAGGCAAGACCACAACAGCTGCGAATGTCGGAACCGCATTGGCATCTGAATTCGCTAGGAGAGTAGCCCTCATAGACGGTAATCCCACTACTCCGGATCTCGCCTTACACCTAGGGATTTATAGTTTCGATAAGACTCTTAAGGAGGTCTTGGATAGGAAGATCCCTATTGAATCCGCGATGCAGCAACACGTATCTGGGGTGGAAGTCCTTCCCTCTCCCTTAACCGTAGGTGGAGAAGCACAATTAGAGGGCCTTAGAGACTTCTTGGAAGAATTGAGCGGGGAATACGAAATCATCCTTGTTGACTCGCCTCCTGGATTGGGCAGGGACATAGTTCCCACTTTAGATCTATGCGACGAAGTGCTCATCGTAACCAACCTAGATATACCGGCGATAACACAGGCATTGAAGGCAATAGTAACCGCTACAAGGGCAAACGTGCCCATAAGGGGCATGGTCCTGAACATGGTACGGGGGGAAAAGTATGAGCTATCGCCTATGGAGGTGGAACTCGTATTCGATGCCCCTGTTATAGCAGTGGTGCCTGAGGATCCCAATGTTAGAGAGAGTATAGCCGTAGGCTCTCCAGTGGTGCTAAACAAGCCTAACTCGCCGGCTGCGAAGGAATTTAAGAGGCTGGCAGCTGCCCTCGTGGGAGTGAAGTACGTCCCAGGGATATTGGAGAGGCTTATAACAAGGATCAAAAGAATCTTTGGATTCGGTAGAAGAGTAGAAGTACCTAGCGCCAGCACTAGAGCTAAAGCGAAGGCACCGATAGGCGTAGCTAGGAAGGGCAGGCCGCTGGAGGAGCGAGGAGCAAAGGCTGCCTCTGGTTTGAAGGAGTTAGTGGAGCTGACCTACGGAGACGAAACCATTGCTCCTACACCCATGGATGCTAAGAGGAAAGCGATCAAGGCCACTTTGAGTAGGCTTGACAAAAACTATGAGAAAGGCCTGATCAGAGAGAGCGTATACAAGAAGCTGAAGGCAAAGTACCAAGAGGAGCTAGAGCCGTAAAATAGATTCTGTTTTTCTTTTTGACGGAATTTATTTAAGTTATGGAACCAGTAGCCAGTTTATGTTTGCTCATAGGATTAGGGATCTTCCACCGTATCTCTTTGCTGAGTTGGACAGGAAGATCGAGGAGACGCTTGAAAGAGGGGAAGACGTAATAGACCTCGGTGTTGGGGACCCTGATCTGCCTACTCCGAGACACATAGTAGAGGCATGCTGTGGGGCAGCTGATAACCCTGAGAATCACCGTTATCCCAGCTATAAGGGCATGCTGAAGTTTCGGAGGGCAGTTGCAGAGCGCTATAAGAGGGACTACGGAGTAGAGCTTGACCCCGAGAGAGAAGTCCTAACCCTAATAGGCTCCAAGGAGGGGATTCACAACATCAACTTCGCCTTCGTCGACCCTGGAGACGTGGTGCTTTACCCTGACCCTGGCTACCCTGTCTACAGGACCGGTGCATTGTTCGCTGGTGGTGAGACACATGCTATGCCCCTTTTGAAAGAGAACTCCTTCCTACCAGATCTGAATGCTATACCAAAGGAAGTTGCTAGGAGGGCCAAGCTGATGTGGATCAACTATCCTAATAATCCTACCGCCTCTGTGGCTGGAATGGAATTCTACAAGGAGGTGGTGGACTTCGCAATCGATAATGAGATCGTGCTATGCTCTGATGAAGCATACTCCAAGATAGCTTTCGGCTATAATCCTGTGTCCCTTTTTGAGGTCAAGAACTCTAGGGAAGTAGGTATAGTCTTCGACTCCCTCTCCAAGACATATAATATGACAGGCTGGCGGATTGCCTATGCTGTAGGCAGTGAAGAGTTCATTGAGGCTTTTGGAAGAGTGAAGGCCAACATAGACTCAGGGGCATCTCAGATAATACAGGAGGCAGGGGTAACGGCGCTGACCTCTTCCCAGGAATGTGTCCAAGAAAACATTAGGGTATACCAGAAGCGGAGGGACGTCCTCGTTGACGGTTTGATTAGACTGGGAATGCAGTGTGAGAAACCTAAGGCTACTTTCTATCTCTGGGTGGAAGTTCCAGGAAGCTCTATTGCCTTCGCTGACAAGCTATTGGGCGAAGCTGACGTGGTATGCACTCCTGGCGTGGGCTTCGGCGCGCATGGAGAAGGCTACATACGCTTTTCTCTGACCCAATCGGTGGAGAGGATTAAGGAGGCATTGGAGAGACTGGAGGGGGTCCTATGATTCTCGACTACAGATCACACCTTGGGGTGAACAAGGAAGGTAATTTAACGATAGGCAGCATTGATACCCTGGAGCTAGCACGTATCTTTGGAACACCTCTCTACGTTATTGATGAGGAACGCATCAGAGAGCGTTACCAGGAGTTTCTAGGCGCATTTACGGCGCTCTACCCGAAAGTTGAGATCCGGTATGCCTACAAGGCCAATGCAAGTCTATCGGTCTGTCATATACTCAGGCGAGAGGGCGCCGGTGCAGATGCGCTCTCCTACGGCGACATCAAGACTGCGCTGCTCGTCGGGTTAAAGCCCGGGCAAATAATCTTCACAGGGAATAACAAGACAGACGAGGAGTTGGAGCTGGCGGTAGACGCCGGGATTACGATAAATATAGATGCGCTTCATGAACTCCGAAGGCTCAAGAGGATTTGTTCCAAGAAGAATAAGAACGCTGGCGTCTCCTTCAGAATAAATCCCTCGGTCTCTCCAAAGACCCATCCCCATCTTGCAACCGGTTTAAAGGAGAGCAAGTTTGGGATTCACGAAGAGGAAGCTCTAAAGGCATACAAAGAGGCACGGGACCTTGGGTTTAGAATTCTAGGGATTCACATGCATATAGGCTCCCAGATCACGGAGGTATCGCCCTACAAAGAGGCGACTGTAAAGCTCCTCGATATTGCTGGGAACCTGAAAAAAGAACTCGGCTTAGACTTGGAGTTCGTCGACTTAGGTGGGGGCCTAGGAATCCGGTACGAAGAAAGCAAGGAGTATATTACGCCGAGAGATTTAGCTGAGGCGCTGGTCCCTATATTACGAGAGAAGATCGAGGACTATGGGTTGAAGGAGCCTGTGCTCTACTTAGAGCCCGGTAGGTATATAGTCGGCGACTCAGCGGTGATGCTGACGAGAGTGAGCACGATTAAGCAGACACCCTATAAGAAGTTCATAGGCGTGGACGCTGGGTTCAGTGTCTTTCCAAGGCCGTTCCTGTATAATGCATACCACGAGGTGATAGTGGCGAATAAGATGAAAGCTGGAGGTGAAGAAGCGGTCGACATAGCAGGTGATGTCTGCGAAACAGGGGATATCCTAGCAAGAGATAGGAAGTTGCCTAAGGTTGAGGAGGGTGATATACTCGCGTTTTTGGATGCCGGTGCATACTGTATTGCAATGGCCTCACAGTACAATCTAAGGCCTAGGCCTGCCGAGATTTTAGTCTGCAAAGGCGAATACGAGTTAATAAGGGAGAGAGAAACTCTTGATGACTTGTTAGCCAAGCAGAGAGTACCAGAGAGGCTGAAAAAGTAGTTTGGATTGGACAGAAGCACAGGAGGGGACACCAATCAGTTTCACAAGATTATTATATGCTTTCCGTTATTTAATAAAAATATGGTTAGGAGTTCGCGCATACCAGGCTTCTATAAAATCAGCCCTGGGGAACGGCTAAAGTTTGTGAAGGAATTTGCCGGTCTGACAGATGAAGAAGCAGCAGCCATAGAGAGTACAGGTGCACTCACGATAGAGCAGGTAAACAGGATGGTGGAGAATGCCGTTGGTACCATGGAGGTGCCCTTAGGCGTGGCCACTAATTTCCTGATCAACGGCAAGGAATACCTCGTGCCTATGGCCATAGAAGAACCCTCGGTGATAGCAGCAGCTAGCAACGCAGCAAAGATGGCAAGAGACAAGGGCGGGTTTACAGCCAGCAGTACAGAACCTGTGATGATAGGCCAGATCCAGATATCCGGTCTTAAAGACCTTACTAGGGCGAAAGATGCAGTTCTAGCCAGCAAAGAAGGGATAATTGAGATAGCGAACCAGCAGGACCCCTTACTTGTAAAACTGGGGGGTGGAGCCAAGGACCTTGAGATCAGAGAACTGCAGACAGCACTTGGCCCAATGCTGGTGTTACACCTCCTTGTAGACTGCAGAGACGCTATGGGGGCTAATGTCGTAAACACCATGGCAGAAGCAGTTGCACCATATGTTGAGGAGTTGACAGGGGGGAAGGTCTATCTGAGAATCATATCGAACCTAGCGGTCCACCGCCTAGCAAAAGCAGAAGCAACATTCTCCAAGGAAGCATTAGGGGGTAGGGAAGTAGTAGATGCCATCCTCACTGCATATGCCCTCGCTGCATCTGATCCCTACAGATGCGCCACTCATAACAAAGGGATAATGAACGGCATCACTGCTGTGGTGCTGGCGACTGGAAATGACACTCGTGCCCTAGAATCTGGAGCCCATGCATATGCCGCCATAAAGGGTGGATACAGCCCGCTTACCACCTATGAAAAGAACGCTGATGGAGATATATTAGCCAAAATAGAGCTTCCCATAGCAGTAGGTCTGGTAGGTGGAGCTACAGCAGTTCACCCGGTTGCAAAAGCGAATATTAAGATTCTGGGGGTGAAATCAGCAGTGGAGTTGGCAGAGGTAATGGCGTCAGTCGGCCTAGCCCAGAACCTAGCTGCTCTCCGTGTTCTTGCAACAGAAGGGATACAGAAGGGGCACATGGCGCTTCATGCTAGGAATATAGCGGTTATGGCTGGAGCCGAGGAAGAACTTATTGATGAAGTCGCAGAGGTGCTGCTGCGGGAAAAAAAGGTGCGCATTGATCGAGCCAGAGAGGTCTTGGAGCAACTGCAGAAAAATCAGTGAACAATCCCTGTGTATCAATTTAAAGCAAATATGTAAACCATATTCTTAATATTCTCAGTGCTGACTTTGTATTGATAAAGATGTTTAGAAATACTGCCTACCGGTATTATATGCCCAATAGGGTCCATTACTTCATGAGTAGGCACCATGAACACTTTCTACAGATTGCCCTCCTCTTCGTCGTATCCTCCTTCTTCCTGATGGTGTATGCCACCTTTTATGGTCTGGGTTGAGGGCGGAGGCTGATATTTTCTATATTACATTGTACATCTATATAGTGTATTGTAAATCCCCTCTATTTCTCCAGCTTTTCAGACGGCTATGATAAAAGAATAAGTAATAGAAGTCAGTTGGTTGCCGGTACTTCCTTGAGCAGTGCATACCAAGAGTAGGTTATCGCTAAAAAGGATAGATAGAATAAGGTAAAGATTAAATCCCGGAATGCGACTTCGATCTCCATAACATATCTGAAACCCTGGATTATACCAATAGCGACGAAGGTTATGCCCAGAAATATCGTTGAATAAAGAAGGCTCGTTTTATGTCTTTTTTTATTATTGAGCGTTTTAAACACACTATTTATGTCGCTGTTTTTGAACTTGACAATCGCTTGCAGCCCAAAGACTATGGAGAGTGCTATCAACACAAAATCTGCTATCAACCAAACGTTTGCCAAATCAACACCTCACAGTTACTCTGTTATAACTTCAAAAATATACTTCAAATATTTAAATCTTTTTGGACGTGAGTAGCAAGTGAAGTGGAGGCAAAATTTAAGTATCCTAGTCTCTGAAACACATAGGTCTCAAGGTCAGAAGGAACTGGTATGAGCTACAAGGTATTGGTTACTGGTGGAGCTGGATTCATAGGCTCGCATTTAGTAGATGAATTGGTGAAGAATAACGAAGTAACCATCTTGGATAATCTGAATCCACAAGTGCATAGGGGGCTACCGTCGTACCTAAATGAAAATGCGAAATTCATCAAGGGCGATGTAGGCGATGAAGGATTAAAAGACCTAGTAATGGAAAGCGAAATCATCTTTCATGAAGCCTCTGCAGTAGGAGTGGGACAAAGCATGTACCAGATCCAGAGTTATGTCAATGATAACACTTACGCTACTTCCAAGCTCCTGCAGATACTCGTCAATGAGGAGCATGATGTTAAGAAGCTCATCGTCGCCTCTTCCATGAGCATCTATGGCGAGGGCAAATACGAGTGTGATGAATGCGGTATAGTATATCCTAAGCTGCGATCCAAGGAGCAACTCAAGGCTGGGGAATGGGAGATGAAGTGTCCTTCCTGCGGCAGAGAAGCGATACCCCTTGCGACAGACGAGAATAAACCCCTACACCCAACCTCCATATATGCTATAACCAAGAGAGACCAGGAGGAGATGTGCCTCGTCGTGGGCGAAGCCTATGGTATACCAACTGTGGCACTTCGATATTTCAACGTCTATGGGTCGAGGCAGGCCCTGTCGAACCCTTACACGGGTGTGTGTGCTATTTTCTCCTCGCGAATAAGGAACAATCACCCCCCGGTTATCTACGAGGATGGTCTACAGAGTAGAGACTTCGTATCGGTGCACGATATAGTCCAGGCTAATATCCTAGCCTTGAAGAGGAATGCAGATTACCAGGCATTCAACGTTGGGACAGGCAAACCGGTGAACATAAGTGAGATTGCCGATGTCCTCATAAGCCTATATGGAAAGGACCTTTCACCGGTGATCGTTAATAAGTTCAGAGAGGGTGACATCCGGCACTGCTATGCCGACATCTCTAGGATCAAGAGGCTTGGCTATAAACCAGAAACCGAGTTTCGTGATGGCATGCAAAAGCTGGTGCAATGGGTCAATGCCCAATCTGCGGATGAGGTAGAGGATCTCTTCGAGAAGGCACAGGCTGAATTGGAGAAGCGGAAGTTGATAGGAGGTTAGGTAGGTATGAAGCTTCTTGTTACTGGTGGCGCTGGGTTTGTAGGCTCGCACGTGGTGGAATATTATGCAGATCAGGGGCACGAGGTCATAGCACTGGATAACGCATCTAGAGTTTCCCTGGAGCCTAAAGCCAAGTATAATTGGGATTACCTTAGGGAAAAGCAGGGTGTAAAGCTAGTTAAGGGGGATATCCGTAGGGTCGAGGATCTCGAAGGGTTAGTAGACGTAGATGTTATTGTGCATGCTGCAGCCCAGACAGCAGTCACTCTTTCAGTCCAGAATCCTAGAGGTGATTTCGGGGATAATGCTTTGGGCACCTTCAATGTCGTAGAGGCTGCAAGGAATTCGGGGAGTGATCCAGCAATTGTCTATTGCTCGACTAACAAGGTCTATGGTGGGAATGTAAACGAGCTAGTGGTGAAAAAGAATGGGCGATATGGGCTCACGCGAGAGAAAGGCGTACCAGAAGATTATTCCATTGATTTATGTGAGCATACCCCTTATGGCTGTTCCAAGCTAGCTGGAGACCTATATGTCCAGGACTATGGTCACCTATATGGCTTGGATACTGCGGTCTTCCGTATGTCTTGCATATACGGCACGCGGCAGTTTGGAATAGCGGATCAAGGCTGGGTGTCCTGGTTCGCTATAGCTACTATCACAGGCAAACCTATAACCATATATGGCGACGGAAACCAGGTGCGAGATGTCCTATATGTTTCGGATTTAGTAGCCGCCTTCGATGCCTTCATCCAAAGAAGAAAGAAGATACGCCATGACGTCTTCAACATGGGCGGGGGCCCTGAGAATACACTGTCATTATTAGAACTCTTGAACGTGTTGGAGGAGTTCACAGGTAAGAAAGCTGATGTGTCCTTCGATGATTGGAGACCCAGTGATCAACGTGCTTATATCTCCGACATCTCCAAGGCTAAAGAGAAGCTGGGTTGGAGCCCAGAGGTATCTCCTAAGGAGGGGGTGGAGAGACTGGTGAACTGGATCCAGGAGAATAAAGAGATTTTTTAAGGTAATGCATGTCATAAACAGCCAAAGGGTATTTTTGAGATGAAGGTTCTCGTTACTGGTGGAGCGGGCTTCATAGGCTCGCATGTGGCTGATTTACTGCTTGCTAGAGAATACGACGTCGTAATAGTAGACAACCTCTCTACAGGTAAACTGGAAAACGTCAGCAAAGAGGCAACCTTTTACAAGGTAGATATCACCAGCGAGGAGATTAAGGAACTTGTCCGGAAAGAGGGGATTGAATATGTGGTGCATCATGCCGCTCAGGCACAGGTACGAAGATCGTTGGAGGATCCTGTATTCGATGCTAAGGTGAATATCCTCGGTTCGCTGAACCTATTGGAATGTTGCCGAGACGCGAAAAAGTTCATCTATGCCTCTAGTGGTGGGGCTGTATACGGTGAGCCTCAGTACCTGCCTGTAGACGAAGAGCATCCGGTAAATCCTCTTTCTCCCTATGGAGCCTCTAAATACGCTGTTGAGAAGTATTTACAGATTTATAGTGATGTCTATGGCTTGGGCTATGTTTCCCTCAGATACGGCAATGTTTACGGTCCAAGGCAGGACCCATTTGGCGAAGCCGGAGTGATCGCAATTTTCGGAGGCAAGATGCTCCGGAGTGAGCAACCGACGATCTTTGGAGACGGAGAGCAGACCCGGGACTTCGTCTATGTTGAAGATATTGCCAGGGCAAATCTATTGTCAATGGAAGAGGGGAACGGGATCTACAATATAGGCACTGGTAAAGAGACCTCTGTCAACCAAATATTTGAGACCATGAGACAGATATTAGGTGTAAAGATGGAGGCAGACTTCGGCTCTCCGATTCCAGGAGAAGTTAGGAGAATAAGTCTCGATGCCTCTAGGGCGAAAGCGGAATTAGGTTGGAAGGCGCAGGTCAGCATCGAGAAAGGCTTAGAGAAGACCCTGAGATATCTGAAAGGAGAAATAACGGATAATCCTTAGACAATGATATCTGTCTTTTGGGGTGTTAGTGCTGGTCGCTTGAGCGAAAGATTTAAAAAGGGTATCCAAAAAATTGAATGCTAAATGACAGCCTGCGATGTCTGCGGTCAGAATTCGCTCATGATATACGAATGTCAGAGATGTGAGGAGTTGTACTGCCCTGGCTGCGGAGACCTCGAGGTCTTGCTCTGCAAGAGATGTTTATCCGATGAATGGTGATATACCCTTTCTCCTAGTGCCGGTGCCAAAGTCCCTCCTTATCGTTCCTTCCGCAGCTTCTCGTGGATTTTGAGCTCACTGCCAATGGAAAGGTATTATCGTTGAAAAAGAAGACGGGGGATTAATTTAACTCCAGAACATACGGAGGTCACAAAATTTTTAATACTCTAATAAGATATCCAACCTCATGAGGTTCTACAAGTATCACGGCGCTGGAAATGATTTCATATTGATTAATTCACTGTTGGATCAAGTCCCACAGGATAAAAAGGCTGAATTAGCGAGGAGGCTGTGCCACCGTAGATTTGGAGTGGGTGGGGATGGGCTTATCTTTCTTGAATCCTCCACGACAGCTGACATTCAAATGCGTATTTTCAATCCAGATGGCAGTGAAGCTGAGATGTGTGGAAACGGCATACGCTGCTTGGCTAAATATGCATACGATAAGAGTATAGTTGCTAAAGAGAGGATGGTGATAGAGACCCTAGCAGGCCCTCTAGAAGTAACTGTAGATAACGGAAAAGAAGTAGGTGCGGACCTCGGGAGGCCTGAATTTGATAGGGCAAAGATCCCCGCTAGTGGGAATGGCACGTTTCTAAACGAGGAAGTGGAAGGCATATTAGTCTCAGCTGTCAATCTAGGTGTGCCCCATGTCGTAGCATTTGCCGAGGACGAGGATATAGATAACATCGATGTCTCCGGGATAGGAAGAAGGATAAGGGGGAGCGAGCTATTCCCAAAAGGTACTAATGTGAACTTCCTGCAGGCGGCAGGAGAAAACAGGTTCAAGATAAGGACCTATGAGCGGGGTGTAGAGGCCGAGACTCTTGCCTGCGGTACCGGGATAGGGGCCTCCGCGGCAGTGGCGGTTGCTCTAGGCAAAGCTAAAAGCGATAGCCCTATTGCAATTGATGCTAAGGGAGGAAAGTTATTCGTCGAGGTTGTGGAGAAAGACGGGGTGATAGAGAAGGTGTTACTGCGGGGTCCAGTAGAGTTTGTCTTCGAAGGAGAGATGTAGTCTTATAACTTCTCACAAGGTCTAGCCCTCTTGCAGTCGGAATATTATTGGGTAACAATTTATCTATCCATCGTAGTGATTCCTATTCATGCTTGTCTTTGCTAGAGAGTTAATTCATAGGTTAATTGCTCATGCCCAGAGAGAAGCGCCGAAGGAGGCTTGTGGTATCCTTGCCGGAGTATCAACGAAGGATAAGTTCGTAGAGCAGGTCTACGAATGCAAAAACATTGCTTTTTCAAACGCACGCTATGAGATAAGCCCAGAGGAACTTCTTCGTGTAATTACAGAGATCGAGGAAAGTGGACTAGAGGTACTGGGCTTCTACCACTCACATCCAATGGCTCTTTCAGAACCTTCAGCTGTTGATGAGGCCACAGCAACTTGGCCGGGGCACTCCTACGTCGTCGTATCCCTGCCCAGTAAGATACCTGTTACCTCTTGGATCTGGGACGAGAAAGAAGGATTTATAGAAGAAAAGGTCGAGATACGCTAAGCAGAACTAAAGCCTATGCCTCAGCTCTACTGCCAATCCTTTCTCTGCTCTCGTCATCTCTTCGCCATTTAAGAGTGCCTTTCCAACGCCTACCACATCACCATTGTAGAGGACGACGACCTCATCGTTGGGCCTTATTCGTTTGTCAGCTTTATCCACGCCGACGGAGAAGATGCTGTTGGTATCTGGCTTGAAGGATATCTCCACCCAATACCTGCCATAATCCTTGAGGAGTCTTCCACCGGCAGAGGCAAGAGCTAGAAAACCATCTCCAGGCTTAATCGCTGCTATCTGCTCCCCTTTGAGGAATAACTGATACCCCTTAATCGCAGTCTCTTCTGGGATCAAGATGTTACCAGCTCCCAAGCCGAATTGAAAGTCGCAGGCTCTCCTCAGATTCTCAAGCCTTCTATTCACCTTGACAGGCTGACAGTCCTTGAGAGCGTCGTAGATTTTTCTTTGTAACTCCTCAAGCGTACTCTTATTCAGTCCACCTGCAGTCATTGGAATCGATAGGCTGCCGCATATCTCTCGATAGGCACCCTCGACGTGGGCTAGCGCTGGTGCCTCAGCTTTTTTCATATAGCTAGAGAGCAAATTGATAGCAATTTCTTTCTCCTCTCCACTCCAGTGACCGGTTACCGGAACGTCGTAGTGGGCAGCTGGATAGAGGTTCTCAAGTTCACGAGGAACTAAACCCAGGGGCGAGGTGAGGATGACCTCATGCACTAGGTGCAGTTTACTCCCGGCTCCCCTCTTGATGTACTTCCTGAAGAGGATATGCGACTTCGACTTGGAGTACGGCTTCCTGGCAGAGCATGGTAAGAGCACACTAAGCTTTATTCCCGGTGGCGGAGTATACCTATTCAGAATTCTATCATGCCACCTAGCTACTTCTGGTCTATTTAATGATTCTGCTGTCGATAGAAGCATATTTGAAACCCTAAATTTTTATACCGTGTTCACGTAATATATAGTCATGCGGGTTTGGGTATTCTTTTTGGCACTGCTTGTCTGCGTCAGTCAAGGCTATGCATTGGAGGGGCAGCCGACCTCTTCTCTTGGCGTAGCCCCCTCCTGGAGTCCTGACGGCAGATTTATAGTATATCAGTCCCCCAGCTATGATATCTGGGTTATGAATGCTGATGGGGCCCAGCAGAAGGCTTTGACATCGGATATATACCGGGATGAACAGCCAGTTTGGAGTCCTGACGGCAAATTTATAGCATTCATCTCTGAGCACCAGGGGAAGCAGGAGCTCTGGGTGATGAGAAGCGATGGAAGCGATGCAAGGCAGATAACAACAGGGGATGGCTGGAAGCATTCGCCTACGTGGAGTCCAGATGGCAAGATAGCATTCATCCTTTCTCCAAGACAAAACGGTGAAGGACATATCTGGGTGATCAATGCCGATGGAAATGGTGCTAAGCGCGTCACCAGCGATGGAAAGTCTCGGTCACCTGTGTGGAATCCTAAGGGGGATGGAGTAGCCTATCTCTCCACTGACGGGGGCTACAACATCTGGCTAATAAATCCAGAGACAGAAGATAAGAGGCTTCTAGTAGGAGATGCCTATTGGAAGGGCCAGCTCTCTTGGAGCCCTGACGGTGAGAGTATAGCCTTTGTGTCCTATCGGGAGGGCAATTATGACATTTGGATATTGGAAGAAGGAAGCATGGAGAGGATGACTACCAAGAAATCCTGGCAGGTGGGCCCAGCTTGGAGTCCAGACGGCGCCAAGATAGCCTATGCCTCTGATGAGGGCGGCATGTACGATATATGGGTAGCTGGGATTGAAGTTGCGCTCCCACCGGTAATCAAGGAGATGCCGGTTCCGGTTCCAGCTCTTGCGCCAGTGGAAGAAATTGCACCTCGTGCTGTTGAAGTGACTGTAGTAGATGTTGCCGCGGAAAGGTCTAGACATGAAGAGGAGCAGAAGGAGCCTGTACTAAGACTTCAAGAAGAGTCTGAAGACGACCTCGTGCTTCGAGCGCCCTCGCCCGCAGCTGTAGATGAGCCTTCTGGTTCTAGAGCGAAGTGGAGGGAGATGCTGATTCTCGCTGGAATACTCGGCTTTTCAGCTCTTGCAGTCGAGGCCTTTTCTAGAGTTAAATTTAGACTCGAGCTTCATTTTCTAGGGCACTACAGGCGTGTATCTCTCTAAGAAGTCCTGTTTTTCTTGATCCAATAGCCTCAGCATCGTCATTGCTAGGGTGCCGCCTGCGGCTTTCTCTTCCACTAGCTCCCTTAGTATGCCCTTTCTTATCGCTTCTCTTATCTCTCTAACGACGCATACTGAGAGATCAAAATTATGCTTCAATACAGCATTGAAATCTTCTACCAATTCTTCAGGACTTCTATCCCTGCATACAGAGCATGTGCAGGGAAGTTCCTTTAAATCCTTCAGGTAGAGGTGCCCCCTAGTAGTTATGATCTCGTTCCTCCTGGCTTTTAGTATACAGTCGCCTGAATCGAAGAGGTCTACGCCCATATATGCTAGCAGGTAGAACATGTGAGGAGAGGCGAAGGGGAAATACAAAGCTGTATTCGGGGGAATCACCTCCCTTATTCCTGTAACTATCTCCACTAGGAGTCTCGGGTTTTCTAAGAGCTCTCCTGCGTCCGCGATCACTAGTAAGGGATGTTCTTTAAGAGCTCTGGCGCATTTCATCCTTAGCGCTGGATATTTTGAGCCCTGTATGACTGCACCGTAACCAGGGTACTTTTCTGCGAATTTCAGCGTACTCTCTACTGAGAATTCAGCGATTTCCTTTGGGACCTTTAACGCCGCCCCGTCATCGGGTAGGATCCCAAATGCACCTATATCCTTCTTGGTTTTTAGACTCCCATAATTGTAGATAAGTGGCTTCCTGCTGGTCTTTACATCGTGAGATACTATATAGATGTCATGATCTAGGGCGACATCTCTAGCTATGATAGAGAAAAAGTTGGGCGTTGCTATCTCGCAGCCCTCGTGCTCCAATTTACCCAGCCTAGCTGGGCCATGATGTTTTAAAATTTCCAGGAGCATATAGAGCTTCTATTAATCAGAGGAAATTTAATGCTTTGTATGTTATGTACACTGATGTTGAGGGTATAATAAGAAAAGTAGATATGATAGTAATTATATAATACATTCAACGGAAGGACAATCTCATGTTGATAAGAGATTTGATGACCACGAATGTAATTGTGATTAGTCCAAATGCAACGATAAAGGACGCAGCCTACTTGATGTCGCGAAATAATGTGGGATGTCTCCTCGTAGTCGAAGACAGAAAAGTCAAAGGGATACTCACTGAAAGGGATATGCTGAAAAGAGCACTTGCAACTGATATGCACCTTGAAAACTTGCGTATTATGGATATTATGACGAAAGGTATACTCACAGTTGAAGAGGATAAAGACATAGACTATGCCATTGACTTGATGACAAAGAGGAATATCAAAAAACTGCCGGTTTTAAGCGAGGGGAAGCTGGCCGGGATAATCACTGCGAGTGATATATTTAAGGCCAAGTATGAAAAAGTAGGAGCAGTTTCAGGCCTGGGGAAAATGCTCTTTAAAGGAAGATGAGTTTTTCAGCGGCATAGAGTGGAGGGTGTACAATACTTGGATCAAAAAGGATAGTGGACCCGCCGGGACTTGAACCCGGGGCCGCTCGCATGCCAAGCGAGCACTCTTCCAACTGAGCTACGGGCCCTAATCTAAAAGAGAAAAGCAGTTATATTGTTTTCCAGTGGGAAATAAACCTATCGATAACAAACTTAGTTAATCATCTACGAATGACGGCAGAGAGACCTGTTCCGCTTTGGAAATCTCCACTGGATACTGCTCGGTCAGGCAACCGAGGCAGAGCTCGTTCTCCCCCAATCCGATTGCATCCGTCAAGCCCTCCAATGTCAGATATTTCAGGGAATCCGCTCCTATCCATGCCTGTATCTGCGCTATCTCCTTGTCGCTGGCTATGAGCTCTCGGTCAGTGGGCATATCTATACCCAGCTTGCAGAGAGACTTTATGGGCGGGCACCCAACACGCATGTGCACCTCACTTGCTCCAGCCCTCTTGAGAATGCGTATCACCTTACCCGAAGTTGTCCCCCGTACTATGCTGTCATCGAATAGCACCACACGCTTTCCCTTGACCTCTTCCAAAAGGGGATTGAGCTTCAGTCTAACAGCAAGCTCCCTGCTCTGCTGATTGGGCAAGATGAAGGTCCTCCCAACATATCTATTCCTTATCAGGCTTTCTTTGTATGGTATGCCAGTCTTCCGAGAGTAACCTAAGGCAAAGGGTATCGCAGAGTCTGGAACAGGGGTAACGAAATCAGCGGCTATATCATCATCGTTTCCCATTATCTTTCCTATCCTCTCCCTCACGTTGTAGACTGGTATGCCATTTAGCACTGAGTCAGCCCTAGCAAAATAGACGTATTCAAACATGCAGTAGGCACTCCTATTCAGCTTAAAAGGCCTATGGCTGGTGACGCCATTTTCATTGATTACCACTATCTCCCCAGGGTTTACCTCTCTGGTGTAGGGCATGTCCAGGACATCGAAACTCACGCTCTCGGATGCAATCATCGTGGCATCTTCATTCCCGCCCATGCAAAGGGGCTTGATACCAAGAGGATCGCGGACCGCAATGAGCTCCTCATCTGTTAACAGTACTAGGGAATAGGAGCCTACCATCTTCTTCATCACCTCTGTTATTGCATCGACGATATCGCCACTCCTCACAAATTCCCTTATGATTAAGTTAGCTATTACCTCGGTGTCAGTGTCAGATACGAATGTTTGGCCAACATCCTCGAGCTTCTTCCTCAGCTCAAGAGCATTTACTAGGTTTCCATTGTGGGCTATTGCCAATGTGCCCTTGGAGTGAGTCACAACAAAGGGCTGGGCACACTCTATCCTGCTGTCACCTGTTGTGGAATATCTCACATGGCCTATTCCGAAGCTACCTGGGAGCCTCTCCAAACGCTCGGTGTCGAAGACCTCTGGCACAAGGCCCATACCTTTTTCGGTATGGAACTCCCCATCAAAGGTGGTGATACCGCATGACTCCTGACCGCGGTGCTGAAGGGAAAAGAGGGCGTAGAACATGGAGGATGACACACGGTGTGCTCCTTTTGAGTAGAACCCAACGACGCCGCATTTCTCTCTCAGCAACATCATCCACCTTCAGATTTAGAGATGCATGGGTAATCAATAGCAATACGCATAATGCCTATGTTGCCCACACTAGGACGTAGCTGTAGGCTAAAAGACGTGTAGAGGGTAAAGGGACCTTCGATACCTTCCATCAAGTTTGATCTCCCGACATAGGCTTATAAAATTTTCCGACTAGTGGAGTCTTCTCTTTCTGTTATTAGTTTTAGTCTGCCAAGAATAGTTACGTAGCTTCTTAGTCCTGCCGAAGCCGCAGGCTGCACAATAGCCGTGCTTCACATGAAAAGAGTTCCTGCCGCATCGCCGGCAGCGGATATGAAGCCGCTTATTCCGTTTTCCCATAGAAGGTGTGCCCTTAGACATACTCGCGCCTCACGGAGAGATGAAGACTACACTGTCTCCTCGAATTATTACCAAGCCAAGCTTTCTTACAGCAGAGCCGTCCTTCAATTCCTCGGCACCTTGGATTACAACGTTCATGTGTATGTCGTATCCCTTGAGGATTCCTCTGTACTCTTTTCCCCCTTTCAACCCCACTAGGACCGGGGATTCCAAGGAGCTATGCAGAACGTCGAGAGGTCTCTGAGCCATGGTATCGGATGGAATTTAAGTGGAAGATATTTAAATCTGTCGGTCTGGTTCCGGTTGGTTTCAACCGGGCTACGCTATTCTAGTCTACACTGACTTCTCTGCCATTCTCAAGTATGCCGTCTAGCTAAACTACTATAACGACTTCGAAGGATTTTTATTAATTAAATCAATAACCCTGGTTAATGAGGGACCTATTGAAGGGGAGCATAATCCTGGCATCTAGCAATCTGCTTGTCAGGGTTGCTGGCCATATCTACCGTATCCTAATGGGGCGTATGCTCACGCCCTATGAATTCGGCCTGCTTAACCTGGCTTTACCCCTCCAATATTTGATTCTGGTGCTAACCTCTGCAGGTGTGGCACCAAGTGTTGCAAAGTTCGTGGCAGAACAAGAGGCAAAAGGAGATTTTAAAAGGAGAGATTCTATTATCTCTTCATCACTAGTCTTCTTCACCCTGCTGGGCTTTCTCCTAGGCTTCCTCTTCTACGCTCTTGCCTCGCCTATAGGTGTTTACGTCTTCCATGACCTCAATGTTATCCTGCCATTGAAGGTATCCTCTATAGCACTGGGCTTCGGCTTTCTAGTTGCTGCTTATACCGGGGTCTTCCAAGGATACAAGAGAATGGACTATATGGGGCTGACGCTCGTGTTGGAACAAGTGCTGAGGATAGTCTTTGCTTTTGCCTTGGTCTACTCTGGCTTCAGCGTCATCGGGGCCATCTGGGGCTCTACACTCGGTTTTGTAGTCGCTGTTCCCATAGCCTATCTCCTTTTCAAAAGAATAGGTCAGAGATTCTCCAACTGTAGCATACGCGACTTTGAGGAGGTCTTCCGCTTCTCTCTACCAGTATCAGCCACTGCACTAGCTGGCTTCACTCTTGCCTACGCTGATGTACTCCTTTTGGGAGTCTATCTCACGCCTGAAGAAGTGGGTATCTATTCGGCAGCCTCACCTACATCCAGGCTCATCCTAGCATTCACTACCGCGATATATGCGACTCTACTCCCCTCTATATCTGAGTTGAAGGCCAAGAAAAAAGTGGGAGAAATAAAGAGATACATAGTCTATGCCTATAAGATGGCATTTGCAGTACTTCTGCCCGTAGTTGCTTTTTCTATCTTATTCTCCAGTACAATAATTTCCCTATTATTTGGCAGTGCCTATATCATGGCTAGTGCTTCCTTCAAGGTTCTCATTGTGGGCGCCGCTTTCTTCGGTATCTTTATGGTGAACTCCGGGATCTTTCAGGGCTTGGGAAAGCCGGTTGTACCACTGAGGATCCTTGCATTCGCAGCGGTCTTCGACATATTCCTCAATATTATGTTAATACCGAGATACCAAATCCTGGGTGCTGCTTACGCCACTAGCATAAGTTTCGTCTTTGCTGGGATAACGTCTACGTTGATATTGAGGGCTACGTTATGGAAGTATATCTGAAGAGAATAGATGATTTGGAGTCTAATATTAGAGAGCTACTAGAGCAGCTATCCTGGAGAGATACAATAGGCAACGGCGACAGGGTGATGATCAAGCCCAACTTCTGTACACACAGGCTCAGGAACGGAGTCACTACTAATATGGAGCTTTTAGGACACATAATTGCGATCCTCAAGGAGAGGACGCAGGATGTATTCATAGGGGAGACGCATTCGTTCGGAAAGGACTTCAAACAGTTAGAGGCAAACTTCGACCTAGACTGCGACCTCGTGAACCTCTCTGACGAGGAGACCCATGCCATCGATTCTCCTTGGGGTACCCTTAATCTCCCCAAGATAGCACTGGACTCAAAAATTATAAATGCCCCAGTACTGAAGACCCACTCCCTCACAGGTGTAACCTTCGGTATAAAGAATCTATTCGGCCTGTTGCAGGATAAAGATAAATCGAAGTATCACTCAGTAATAGATGATTTATTAGTCTATTTACTGGGATTCCTCAAGCCCTGTATAAACATATTGGATGCAAGCTACGTTATGGACGGATATGGACCTATAAGTGGTAGGGTGAGGAAGACTGACTTCCTCCTAGCTTCCAAGGATGTCGTATCTCTGGATAGAGCTGTTTGCAAGATAATAGGCATGGAACCATCGAGGATAAAGCACATTCACTTAGCCTCTGAGAAATATGGAGCAACAGACGAGCTTGTCTCAAATTTCGAGCTGAATTTGGACTTAGAGGTACCCGTGAGAGGAAACATAGAGAAGCTGGGGACACTACTACTAGAGCACGGTCCAACTAGGAAGCTCTTGATGCACCCCTTGGTTTATCCATACGCTAATAAGATAAAGAACCTATTAAAGAAGTTCCATACGAGCGAACTGAAACATTAGAATTGCTACAGGACTTCTCTCGTCTAACGGACTCCGGCTTGGATCGCTCTATTTTTCTGGAGCTTTAATTTGTTTATCGCTTGCTGACCATCAAACCTTCCAAACAGGTGGGACAGCTGAAGGTCGTAGACCTCCGGAGATTGCAATTCAGATAGCCATAGTCCTCTTTTTTCACGATCTCCACAAACTTGCAGTCTATTTGCACCTTCATTTCGGCACCGTTTTATCGCAGTTACTGGTGCGTATATAAACCTTACCATCATTTGGTGCCAATTATACACCCTCTCCTTCCTTTTTATGTGGATTTTCCCTTTATGATGTCTATCATCTTACCTATATCCAAAGGCTTATAGAGCACAGTAGATGCCCCCTCCTTCAGGGCCTCTGCCACTAGATCGTCCCCAACGTAGGCTGTCATCATAACCACTTTCGCCTCTGGATTTATCTTCTTCATCTCTTTGTAAGTCTCCACCCCGTTTATGCCTGGCATCTTTATATCCATAAGAACAACATCGAAGCTTTCCCCCTTCATCTTCTCTATGGCCTCAAATCCATCGCGTGCCATAGTAACTTGACAGGTAGTTTCCAAGAGGATGTCTGATAAGGTTTCGCAGGTTCCAGCGTCGTCGTCCACTACCAATACTCTAGTCTTCCCCTTCATCGCCCTGACTCCTTTTTATCGGGAGTTTTACAATAAATGTAGTCCCACTATCTAGGACGCTCTCTACTTCAATGCTACCGCCATGTCTCTCTATGATCTGCCTACTAATGGCTAGGCCCAGGCCTATCCCCTTCGCCTTCGTACTAAATAAAGGTTCAAAGACTTTCCCTACATCTTCTTTCGGGATTCCAACGCCTGTGTCCGTGATCTCTATTCCTATGAAATCATCCTTTTTCACTGTTCTTATCCTTAAACTCCCACCTTCTGGCATCGCCTGAACTGCATTCGAGATTATATTCATAAATACCCTCACTATATGCTCGCTATCCACGGAGACCTTAGGTGATGCATCCTCAAAATTTGTGCTCACTTCGATGTTACCTGGTATCGTGGCTCTCAATAGGGCTTCCCCCACGACTGGATTGATGTCAACATCGTGAAGAGTCGGCTCTATACCCCTAGAGAAGTCCAAAAGATCGCTTATTATCTCATTTGACCTGACAAGCTCCTCATCCAAGAGCCGCAGATGTTTCTTAATTTTTTCATCCCTATCGCCTAATTTCATGTCGAGATAGTAGCTTATGTTCTTAATCACGCCCAACGGATTACGCAGCTCATGCCCGATGCTTGCAGTCAGCTGCCCTATAGAAGCCAATTTCTCTGCTCCTAAAAGTTTTGCCTGTGATTTCCTCAGCTCCTCCATCTTGGTCTCGAGTTCAGTGCTGTAGTAACCCAGCGACTTGATGGTATCATCTACTTCGTTGAATCCTATCTTAGCGACATACAAAGCTATGAACATGCCTATCGCCCATATCATTGTTATATATTCATTTGTCGTGAAACTGAACTTCTGCAGAAAATGAATCTTAGCAAGAACACCAAAGCGGCCCACTCCCTCGAGGAATATCGGAGCCATTACTATCAGCAAGAAGAGACTCAGATGGCGTAATTCTGGTCTCGCGCTCGTCTTTACTGTCTTATAGATGGGGTATGTTACAAGTATTGAGAGCACGACGAACACATAGAGCTGTATCCGCCCCCATGCGATGAGGAGCTTTAGATTCCACGTCGGTTCAGCTGGTTGCCTCTTTCCCTGGAAAGTTAGCACAACATCGTCGATGTTTCTTATCAGGATGTCTATATTGCTTAGTGTGGGATTCCTCACAGAATCCACGAATGCATTTTTTATAGTTATGTAGAGCTCTGGATCCACGTCTGCAACCTCGTCGCGGATCTCGTTGTACAATGTGAGACCATCGTTGGCTTCTGAAAGTGCCAATCCTGGTTTTCCATCTCTAACATGTGCTTTGGCAGTAACTAGGTAGTCCCGTATCAAGACCAACTGAGTCACCTCTTCGCTCCCAATGCCGCCGAACTCAAGCGTCCTGGCACCCAAGTCAAAGCTATGACCCTTTCCGAAGCCCTCAAAGCCACCCGTATTGTCCATCACAGCTATACCAAAACGATACGTCCTACTAGTATCAAACTGGACATCATCATCGTGCCCAGTCACAAGCTTCCTACGAAACTCCACAGCCCACCTCTCGTTTTGCCATACACCTTTAGAATCGATGTCGCCTCTGCTGCCACTTGGCTTACTAAGGATATAACCAGGTACAACTATACCCGACTTAAGCTCCGCCTCATCCAACAATACTGCCTCACCATCCTCGACTTCCTCCTCCAATAGGAACAAGGCATCCAACTCATCCTCAGGCAAGGGCTCATAGTAGAGTGGCTTAGTGCCCTCGTCATTGATGTTACGCATGTAACCCCCGCTGACTGCTTGGTCTCCATGGCGACCTACCATTTTCTCTCCACCCTCGTAAGGCACAACGTGGGAGTCTACGTATTTGTCGTCTGCATAACCAACTGGATTGGTTCTACTGCTCTTCCAGTGCCAAGAGTCAGCCTTCTCACCCTCTGCATTAGCATGCATCCTATCACCGTGACAGAGCATCGCACAACCACCGACATTGAAGCCCTTGACGGAATCGTCTATATTCCAGAAGACCGAAAATCTGTCTTCGTCGTCAGAAAAAGACCAGTTTATGCCATTGAAGCCCCACATACGCTTACTAACACTCTCAGTTGGATCAGGCCACGTGGCATAGATGTAGATGTAGTCAGAATCGTATAATGCCTTGAGGTATACGTCTATCCTCCCTATACTACCATCTTGGACCGTGACCACCAGCGGCCTCGCGCTATCCCAAGCACTCTCAGTAGCTAGCCCATCTACCTCGACCGGCTCAGTGACCCTCTCAGCTGTCAAAATGGTGCTCTGTCTTTCCACTACCTCTCCTGCTACAACTGCAAAACTAGCGAGTATTATCACTATAAGTATAATTTTAGGTATGTAAATAGCCGTATCCTTACGTTTAGCCCTACTAAACAAGCTTAATTGATAAAAGTCCCTCGCTCTCCTTTGCATTCCTTAACAGCCCTTCCAATACCTTGTTGTCATTTCTCGTTTATCTTTTTTCTGGTTCTAGTTCTAGGTTCCGAGGGCAGAGTGAAATAGAACCTGCTACCCTTTCCCAATTCGCTTTCAGCCCATATCATGCCTCCCTGGCGCTCCACCATCTCCTTGGCTATGGTCAGCCCTAAGCCTGTGCCTGGGTACCTGCGTCTGATGCTTGCATCGATCTGGTAGAATCTATCGAATACCTTGTCCAAGCCTTCTTTGGGGATTCCTACACCGGTATCTTCTACGCAAAACTTTATCCACGAATTCTCTTCCTCCGCCGATACCCTAACCTTGCCCCCCCGCTTATTGAATTTTATGGCATTGCCAATGAGATTCCCGAATATAGGCCCTACGAACTTTTTATCAGCCATGATCATGGTTTCTTCCTTTAGAAAGGACTTAACCTCCACTTCATTGCTTGCCGCAAAGTTCTCCATTTCAGCTATAAGCTCACGAACCAGCACACTTGCGTTCAATGGTTGCATTTGCAGCTTCTGCGTTCCTAAGCGGCTGAACTCCAGTAGGTTGCCGACGAGATTATCCAGCCTCCAAACATTCCTCTTAGATACCTCCAGAAGTTTCTCCCTCTCCCCCGGTAGACTTTCTTCCTCTAATAACTCTAGGGAGGTCACAATCGAGGTTATAGGTGTGCGTAGCTCATGTGAAATATTGGATAGGAACTCGTCCTTCATCTTATCCAATTCGACAAGCCTCTCATATGCCTCCGTCAGACGTTTTTCTCCCTCTATCTCCTTGGATATATCCTTTGAGACTCCGACAGTACCAATAGCCTTTCCGGAGATATCTCTGAGCCGGGAAAGAGAGAGACTTATATCTACAAGCTCTCCATCGGCATTGTATATCCTGGTTCTCATATTCCGTATAGTCTCGCCCTTAAGAAGCGTATCCAACCCAGCCCTCCTCTCTTCTCGAAGCTCCTTTGGGTAAAGGGAGAGGGCCGGCTTGCCTATAACCTCTTTAGCCTTGTATTTATAGAGCTCCTCAGCACCCCTGCTAAAAGAGGTTATCGTACCGTCCAACCCAGTAGTGATTATCGCGTCAGCGCTACTGTCTATCACGTTATCCAAGAAGTCCTTAGCTTCCTTGAGTTCCCTCGATTGCTCTTGTATTACTTCGATATTACGGGCTCTCTCGATGGCGAGGCCTTTGAGTTCTTCATAGGCATTCTGTAATTCCTCAGTCCTAGCTTTCACCATCTCTTCCAGTTGCTCAGAGTACTTTTTTAATTCTTTTTGCAACCGCTGTTTCTCGAGACCTTCTCCGATGGTAGCGAATAATTCATCCATATTCAAGGGTTTCATGATATAGCCATATGCCCCCTCTTTCAAAGCCTTAATCGAAGTATTGAGAGAAGCGAAAGCAGTGATCATGATCACTATCGTATCCGGCTGAATCTCTTTGAGTTTTTTCAATACCTCTGTGCCTGAAATATCCGGGAGCTTTATGTCGACGAGCGCTACATTGAAGGACTTCTCCTTCAGCTTATCCAAGGCCGCTTCTCCGTCCTTTGCGCTCTCCGTCTTGTAGCCCTTCACCTGGAGTATGTCTGTAAGGGTCTCGCGCATCCCTTTATCATCGTCAATTATCAAGATGCTGCTTTCTTCGGACATTCCGAGTCATCTTCTCCCTAAATATCTCACATTTACATAATGTAACGGCCATTTGTATCCTACTTAACTGTTGCACTTTCAATGAGCTTTATTATCCTCTCAATATCCAAAGGTTTGTAGACAACGGCATATGCCCCTTCCCTCAAAGCTTCTGTTACGAGGGCCTCGGCGACGTAGGCCGTCATCATAATTATCGCCACCTCAGGATATACTATCTTCTTGATCTCCCTAATTGTCTCTATGCCGTTTATTCCCATCATCTTTATATCCATGAGGATAACTTTGAAGAGCTCCCCCTTGAGTTTCTCAACCGCTTCAATTCCGCTCTCTGCAGTAGTTACATTATATCCTTTCGCAGTCAGAATATCGGCCAAGGTTTCACACGTGCCTATATCGTCATCTACTACCAAAATGCTAGTTTTCCTTTTCTTCATCTTCCTCTACTTCCATCACGGGTAGTTTGATGATAAAAGTTGCCCCCTGGTCTACAGCGCTCACCGCATCGATGGTGCCCCCATGCCCATCGATGATTTGTTTACAGATCGCTAACCCCAACCCAATCCCTTTTGCCTTAGTGGTAAAGAGCGGTTCGAAGATCTTCTTTATATCCTCTTTCGAAATCCCTTTGCCGGTGTCCTCGAACTCTATCTCTACGGAGTTGCCCTTACTTTTGGTTCTGATAATCAATTTACCACCATCGGGCATCGCATGAACAGCGTTTGAAATCATATTCAAGAACACCCGCTGTAATTGCTCTCCATCTACTCTCATTGAGGGTAAATCGGCCAGATAAGTTTCCACTTTGACATTGTCAGGTACCGATGCCCTGGCCAATGTATCCTTAAGGATCGCATTGATGTTGGCTTCCCCAAAAGTGGGTTCTATCTCCCCCCGTGAAAAGTCCAATAAGTCGGTGATGATTTTGTTGGAGGTATCTAGTTCCCTTTCTAGGATATTTAAGTGCTTCTTCACCTTTTCATCTTTCTCGGCTAGGGCCATGCTGAGATAGTAGCTCACGTTCTTGATCACTCCAAGAGGATTTCTCAACTCGTGGCCAACACTCGCTGCCAGTTGCCCTATGGAAGCCATCCTCTCTGACTTGACCAGTTGCTCTTGCGATTTTCTCAACTCCTCCATCTTAGTTTCGACTTCAGCGCTGTAATATTTTAATGAGCGAATGGTCTCATCTATTTCGGTGAATCCAACTTTGGCTATGAGCAAGGCTATGAACATGCCTATCGCCCAGAGCAAGGTTATGTATTCATTTGTTGTGAAACTGAAGTTCTGCAAAAATCTGATCTTGAAAAGGACCCCAAACCTCCCAACGCCTTCAAGAAATAGGGGGAGGATGACTATAAATAGGAAGATGCCGAAATAGCGCATTTCCGGTATTCTAGTTGTTTGTATCGTTTTGTAGAGGGGATAGAGAACAAATATCGATATAAAGACAAAGACGTAAAGTTGTACGCTCCCCCAGAGAACTAGGAGCTTTACATTCCACGGCGCTTCTGGCGGCTCTCTCTTTCCCTGCAAAGTTAATGTAGCAACCTCGATGCCTTGAAGCACGACATCAAGGTTATCGATCGAGGGATTCCTCTTGGCCTCTACAAATCTCTTTCTAATGTCCATGTAGAGTTCTGGGTCTTCGTCGGCGACTGCTCCCCTGATCGCATTGAAAATCGCCAACGCATGATCGACCTCTGAAAGCGCCATTCCCGATTCCCCGCGCCCGGTATATGCCTTGGCGGTCTGAAGATAATCGCGGATTAGTGCCAGTTGGGTTATCTCTTCAGAACCAATCCCGCCAAATTCTAGGGTTCGCGCCAGCATGCTTATGCTGTGTCCTTGGCCATAACCCTCGTTGGCGGATCCGTGAGAATCGTCATTCACAGCTATGCTGAAACGATAGGTCTTCGCGATATCGAACAGGACATCGTCGTCGTGCCCGGTCTGCAATTTTCTCTTGAATTCCAGATGCCACTTCCCGTCATAATAAACCCCTTTGGCGCTTATATCTCTAGCACTTCCTGTCGGTTTTTCGGAGATGTATACAGGCACTTTGAAGCCGATCGAGATCTCTCTTCCATCGTTCAGTTTTGTTAAATTCAAAAATTCCACGGCCTCGTCCCTAAGGATCTCCTCCATCGTGATGTGTTTCGCATCTTCGCCCCTTGCGTCAGGTTCATAATATCTCGGCCCAATGAAATTGCCTCTCTCATCGATAATCGCGTTCTTTCTCTCCTCCACATAGTCACCCGATGTTTCATCTAGCTTGTGTGAATGCCATGCCTTCTCGATCATAAAGGTCCTAGAAAAACCGGGATATATCTTCTCCCCGATAACCACGATATCGTCTAGGAATCCATCCCACATATAGCCGGAGGGGTTGCCTTTCTCTGCCTTCCATTTCCAGTAATCGAGTCTTTCTTCGGGGGTATTGGTATGCATCCTATTTGCGTGGCAAGTAATGGCGCATCCAGCTATATCATATCCCTCAACCGAGTCCCTTATATTCCAGAAGATCGTGAAAATATCCTCTGTATTTTTATTTGGGGGGTTCCAAGCAGTGCCATTATATCCCCAGAATAAAGCATCGCTTTGGGTCGGATCAGGCCATACGATGTACATGTAGATATAGTCAGTATCGTATAATGCCTTCATCTCCACATCTACATCCCCGACCTTTCCATCCACCACTGGGATGATCAGTGTCTTTGTCTCATTCCATGAAGACTCCTTTAACTGCCCATCTATGATTATCGTTTCGTTTGTTCTCACAGCGCTTAATATCGTACTATATTTTTCTTCCGCCGCTGTAAGCGTTCCGTTTACTGTAAGTGCACTACCAATAAATGCCACTACCAAAATGAGCGCCGCTTTTTGTTGTTCTTTGTTCATCCAATCCATTTTCTCCATTTTCGGTATTTCATATCGACTTTTGGACCTCACAATCATCTATTACGCCTATGAACTTGAGGTAAGGTGTTTACCATACCAATTCCTCTTATTTTGGACCCCCCACACCATACATTTTTTCCTGCAGATAAAGGCTATGTGATCCTTGATCTCTCCTCCAATCTTTTTATCTCTCCATTGGTAGGATATATGTGTATAATATTTGAAGTTCAATCTATAAAATGATTTCTGCAATCTGAGGCACGGTAGAGAACGAATTGCCCTAGCTAGGCAGTAGGTAGGACAAATAATATATAGGAGTACTGACAATTTTTTGTAGGGTGAAAATTAATGCCTGTAGGGACGTATATTACTATAATTACTATACTCGTAGTTTTGGTAGTCTCGGTACTTCTCAAGATGTCGATATGGGTATTTAAAGAGTACGAGCGAGGGGTTCTCTTCAGGATGGGGAGGTTGCAAGATGCAAGAGGACCGGGCTTAGTCTTTATAATACCCTTTGTGGATAAGATCTTCAGGGTAGATCTGAGGGTAGTTACAGAAAATGTCTCGGCCCAAGACGTTATCACCAAGGACAATGTGACGACCAAAGTCGATGCCGTTATATACTTCAACGTAATGGATGCAGTGAAATCCACAGTAGAGGTGGCGGACTACGTGGCATCTACCACGCTGATATCTCAGACAACCTTACGGGGTGTTATTGGGCAACATGAGCTGGACGAACTGCTCGCAGAGAGGGATAAGATCAATTATACTCTTCAAAGGATTATAGATTCACATACAGAACCCTGGGGAGTGAAGGTATCATGTGTTGAGGTCAAGGATGTCGAGCTTCCAGAAGTCATGAAGAGGGCTATGGCGAGGCAAGCCGAGGCAGAGAGGGAGAGAAGGGCAAAGGTGATCAACGCCTTGGGAGAATTCCAAGCAGCAGAAAAACTCGCGGAAGCAGCAGAGATTATTGGACCCCATCCAATGGCACTCCAATTGAGATATCTGCAATCCCTAGTCGAGATCTCAGGAGAACGGGGCTCAAACGTCATATTCCCGGTGCCGATAGACCTATTTAAACCGTTCTTGGAAGTCTTTGAAGCCTATAAGAGTAAGAAAAAGGACTGATGCCTTACTTCTTTGAGTTTTTATTCGATACGAGTTGTCATACCCTTCCAATCTAGGGTTGCTTTTACTGGTTCTTTTTTTTATCTTGACCTATTCTGTTTTTTTAGAGATGAATTGCCAACCTAAAGAGAGGGGGACCAAATAATTCTAAACGACGATTCAGCGCAATACCCATGCCGACTTAATATAAATATATATAAGAGGAAGAGCAAAAACTAAAATAGATTTTTTAAAATCTCGAAATGGAGCGGAATCCATGCAGCAAGAGGAGAGAAAAAGAATCTCGCGGTTGCTTGTAGCCGCGTTTGTAGTAGTAACGATTGCATTTATAACCTTAACGCCTGGATTCAGCTTCTTAGAACGATTTAGAATAGGAGAAGAAAAGCCAACCACCACTGAGGGGGCTACTTACGTCGGTTCTGTTCAATGTAAGCAATGCCACGAGAGAACTTACGCCGGTTGGAAAACGACACTGCATCCATATAAAATACAGGAAATCGGCGAAAACGTCGTCCTCGGCGATTTTGTCAAGAACAACGAATTGACCGTTAAGGATAAGAACACCACGATGTCGACAGAGGACGGAAAATATTATATAACTACTATCGGTCCTGATGGAGAAGAGCACATCTACGAAGTGCTCTATACCATCGGTAGTGCCTGGAAGCAGAGATATCTCACGAAGTTCGACAATGGAGAATTCCATATACTCCCTGTTCAATGGAATATTAGGGAACAGAAGTGGCAAGACTACCATGGGCTGGAGAAATATGATTATGATGATCCCAAAAATTATTGGAGCAGCAAGGGAAGGATCTGGCAGTATAAATGCGCTGGTTGCCATACAACAGGCTTTCAAATAAACTACGATGAAGTCACGGATACCTATGCCTCAACTTGGATAGATAACGGAGCCAGATGTGAAGCTTGCCACGGACCGGGGAGCAACCACATATTGGCCGATACCCCCTACAAGAAGGATACGATCGTAAACCCAGCAAAGATCCCACAAACAGATATAGGGGTCATGGTTTGTGGCTCATGCCACACCCGAGGTCATTCTACCCTCGATGCGAAATACGGATATCCCGTTGGCTACAAACCCGGTATGAACTTGATACCCCTGTACGATCCTGTTACACGCGAAAAAGATACACCAAAACGCTTCTGGCCGAGTGGAGACTCCAAATCACACCACCAACAGTATCCAGATTGGCAGATAAGTGAGCATGCGAAGGCAGGAATAACCTGTTGGGACTGCCACACCGTTCACTCTAAAGGTGAAGGCAGGTTCGAGACCAAGCTAGCAGGCACTGCGCTGTGCAAAGCCTGCCACGGTGAGCCGAGGAGGGTTCCAGGCCTCGCTGGGTTGAGCCATACTATCCACGACTTCGGGAACTGCGTCGGCTGCCATATGCCCCCGACTGCAAAGAACATTAACCCCGGAGATATTAGGAGCCACAGGTTCAAGGTCATTAAACCAGAGGTCAGCATAAAACTCCTAGTTGACAAAGCCGCGAAGAAGGATAACACCGTCCTGGGTTTCTACGGCCTCGAGGCTAAAGATGTAGAAGGCCTTAACACGACCCAAGTGGAAGAGCTGCTCAAGAAAAAAGCCCGAGAAGCTATGTCCGCAGGAAAAACCCTGGACGATCTGCTCTGGAATGTGCAGCCCAACTCATGCAACGGATGCCACAACCACGTTTCGCCTTGGGTACTCCAAGAATACCTCGAACCTCCGCGTCTGCATGAATAATAAAATTTTACAAGGAGAACAGGACCAATGAGAGAGTTGGTAAAGGGCGGGGTTCTAATACTCTTCCTTTTAGGCTTCATATCCCTGAGCCATGTCGTGGAGGCTCAGGAAGTCCAGAAGAGGGACATGGAGAAATACAGGAGTGAGGGATGGAAGAGCCCCCTACCTTCTGAGGCTAAGACGAGGTATAACCTTGCATATACCTTTGAATATGCGAACAAGACGTACCAAGAGTCCCCTCATGGTAAAGCGGCTGCCCTCGGAAAAGAGGGTGTCCCAACTTGTACGGATTGCCACGGCATGGTGGACTGGATGTATTTCCTTCCGCAGAGCGATCCAAATTCACCCACTAATCCTAAGAATAGACCTGATATATGCGCGAGGGAAGATTGTCATGATGTTAAATTGGCCAATGCCGGCAAGGGATCGATGCATGGAAGCGATATATACTCTCTAGGCCCAATCTCCGTGAATGGGCTGATAAACTTCTTCTATAAAACACTTATCTCCGCGGTGCTAGGATTCTTCGTAGTCTTTGAGATATTGGACTTTAGTCGGAGGTTAGGTAAGAGTAGGAAAGGGGGGCGTGCGAAATGACCGAAGAAGAATTCTTAAGATTTACCGTCTTTCAGAGGATACAACACGTCCTTTGGGCTTTATCGTTTTTCATCTTGGCATTGACGGGATTCCCATTGAAATACGCCCACACATCCTGGGCACAGAGTATAGTTGACTTGCTTGGGGGTCCGGCTAATAGAGGTTTATATCATCAAATTGCTGCAGTAGTATTCATCGGTACAGGCCTTATACATGTGATATATTACACCATGATCGACAGAGGAAAGAAGGACATAATGCCGCAAAGGAAAGATTTCGATGACGCTATACACCACATCAAATACAATTTACGGATGACCGACGAAATGCCAAAAATGGGGAGGTATACCTGGGAGCAGAAGTTCGATTACTGGGCCGGAGCTGTTGGTTCTCTCATAGTAGTTGTAACAGGACTTATGATGTGGTTCACATTCGATATGACCTTGGAAGTCCTACCGCTACAGTTCGTCAATTATGCTTGGTTGATACATGGGTGGGAGGCCATCTTGGCATTTTCTGTTGTAATAGTCGTACATTTATACGCGGCGATTTTGAATCCAGATATATTTCCAATGGCAAAGCAATGGATAACTGGAACACTGAGTAAAGAACAAATGGAACATGAGCACCCGTTGGAGCTGGAAGAATTGGCAGAGGGGAAAGAGGTATAGAGCTCATCCGTTTTTCCGTCTTATACGTTCGTAAATTGCTCTCTTGTCATTGCTTAGATGTTGCATCTATTCCCCCTGAATTGTGAGACGTAAATTACTAAACGTCTTCTGCGGGTTATCTAATCTTTTTCTATCCTTATCCTACCTCTTTTATCTTCTTCCCGGTTCTACTTCCAGAGGGTAGAGTGAAACAGAACTTGCTTCCTTTACCGGGCTTGCTCTCAGCCCATATCTTGCCTCCATGGGCGTCTACTATGTTTTTCGTTATAGTTAGACCAACACCAGCTCCAGGGTACCTGCGCCTTATGCTTGCATCGATTTGGTAGAAACTCTTGAATATTTCTTTCAAATCTCCTCTTGGAATGCCTATGCCTGTATCCTCTACGCAGAACCTGGTAAATGAATCCTCCCGCTCGCCGGATATCGTTACCTTACCCCCTTCTTTATTAAACTTGATGGCATTGCTGATCAGATTCAGGAAGACAAGCCGTAGTGATTTTTTATCGGCCCTTACGAGGAACTCATCCTCGATAAGGGATTTTAGCGTAACTTTACTCACAACGGCAAAATCCTGCAGCTCTGATATTATCTCTGCCACTACCCGAGTAACGTCGAGTGTCCGAACATCTAATGTCTCTACTTCAATCCGGCTGACTTCCAATAGATTGTCCACCAATCGATTTAGCCTCAAAGCATTCCTATCACAGATTTCCAAGAGCTTACGCTTCTCCTTCTCTACAGTTTCCTTTGAAAGAAGCTCCAGAGAAGTGAGGATAGATGTAAGGGGAGTCCTCAACTCATGCGAGACATTGGAGATAAACGCATCCTTCATGCTGTCAAGCTTCTTTCTCTCAGTTACGTCCTCGATTATCGCTAGGAGCCCTGTTATGTCTCTTTTTTCGTTTCTCAATGGGGTGCTTCTGATATGGAGAAAAACATCTGCTCCAGATTCAGAAACATACTTCCCCGCTAGCTCTATCTCCTTTCCCTCAGACAATACTTTCTTGAGTTCCTTATCTAAGCCCATTGCCCTACTGGTTGGGAGGGTTAATACGCTAAGCCCAATCAATTTTTCCGTCTCCAAGCTATCCAGAATCTCAAGAATAGCTGGATTCGCACTCGTTATATCGCCCTTTTCATCGGTGGTTAAGATCCCAATCGGTGCATTCTTTATAATGCGTTCGTTGAATTCCGTTAACCACATGTTCTCTGCGGATAGGCGCTGTTTCTCCAGGGCTTTCTTAACGGTAGCTATCACCACCCCCATGTTAAGGGGCTTCATGATATAGGCATATGCTCCCTTATTCAGTGCCTCAATAGAGGTCTCAAGAGAGGCATATGCTGTAATCATTATCACTTCTATATCTGGCCGTATCTCCTTCAAACTCTCCAATACCTCTACACCCAAGATATCAGGTAGCCTTATATCCAGGAGCACGACGTTAAAGAAGCTCTTCTTTACCTTCTCTATAGCTGCCCGGCCATCCTCAGCTACATCGGTACCGTAACCCTTCTCCTTGAATATATCCGAGAGGGTTTCCCGTATACCCTCCGCATCATCTACTATTAAGAGACTAGCTTCTGTCATAGTACACCTTCAGGTAAATGTACTACCACCCAATAATGCCCCTCTTGCGATTCCCTCGCCATCTTTCAGCCACCCTTTGTTAAAATTATTGTTATTATTTTTAAATTTGTATTTATTTCTTACCTTATCTTCTTTTCGATACTTACTTAAGAGAAGATGAGAAGGCTAGGCTCAATAACTTTTTTCTATGCTAGCATTTATAATTCAGATATGCCAGCTATATCCACCTTAGGGTTGACCAAGGAATTCGATGGTTTGCTAGCTGTTAACCAGGTTACTTTGGATATACCTGAAGGAGAACTCTTCGGTTTATTAGGGCCAAATGGAGCTGGGAAGACCACCTTCATATCCATGCTTTACACCATGCAAAAGCCCACTAGTGGCAAGGCGCAGGTATGTGGATATGACGTTGAAAGAGAGCCCAGCGAGGTCAGGAAGTGCATAGGCGTCGTATTCCAAGATCCGAGTTTAGATCAGTATTTAACCGGCAGGGAGAACCTGGATTTCCATGGTAGGCTCTATGGCATGGAGAAAGAGGAGAGGAAAAAACATATTGAAGAAGTTCTTGACCTAGTAGAGCTAAGAGAGAGGGCAGACCATCTCGTGAAGACATATTCAGGGGGCATGAGACGCAGGCTGGAGTTAGCTAGGGGACTATTGCACTCTCCAAGAGTCCTCTTCTTAGACGAGCCCACCTTAGGTTTAGATCCCCAGACCAGGCGTGCCATTTGGGAATACATCAAAAAGCTCAACCAGGAGAAGAAGATCAGCATCATCTTGACAACACACTACATGGATGAGGCCGATGCCCTCTGCCAGCGCATAGCCATAATCGATGAGGGGAATATAATCGCACTAGGTACCCCTAATGAATTGAAGAATGTTTTAGCTGGTGACGTAGTACACTTGGTATCCTCAAATCAAGCTAAATTAATGAAAGGTTTGAAGGACCTCGACTGGATAGTTAACATGAAGCTGGTAGACGGGGTTATAAGCCTCAATGTGAAGGACGGAGAGGGCGCAATCCCGAAGGTGATAGAGGCAGCGCGAACCATGGGGATCCAAGTAAGCTCTGTAGGCCTGCGCAAGCCTACGCTGGAAGATGTCTTCATCCATTACACCGGGAAGACTATCAGGGAAGAGGAAGGCGGCACTAGAGAGACGATAAGGAGCATCGTACGCGCTAGGACCAGGTGACATTATGGGTGCAGTATCGACAATTTGGCTGAGGGAGATGAAACTGTTCTTAAGGGCTAGGAGCAGATTGCTTGGAAGTATAGCAACCCCGTTCTTCTGGCTTGCCTTCGTAGGCATAGGCTTTAAATCATCTTTTCGCATGGACCTCTCAACCGATTACCTAACCTTTATGGCGCCAGGAATAATAGGCATGTCCCTTATCTTCTCAGCGATGTTCTCAGGACTATCAGTGCTGTGGGACAGACAGTTCGGCTTCCTCAAGGAGATCCTAGTTGCACCGGTAAGTAGGGCGGCAGTAGTCATTGGTAAGACGCTAGGAGGAGCTACTATATCCACACTTCAAGGGATAGTGATACTGATGATATCCATACTTATGGGAGTAAAAATCGTGGGCTGGGAAGGCGTCCTCATATCCATAGTGTTCATGATGCTCATATCAGCCTCCTTTATAAGCTTGGGCATCGCCTTTGCATCAAAGATGGAGGATCCACACGGCTTCCAACTCATCATGAGCTTCGTTGTCCTGCCTGTTTTCTTCCTATCTGGCGCTCTCTTCCCCCTAGATAGGCTCCCCACATGGCTTAAGATGCTATCTTATGCAGACCCCTTGACTTACGGGGTGGATGGGCTTAGAGGTTCTTTGATAGGGATGTCGCAGTTCCCCCTATGGGTGGATTTCCTTATTGTGCTAGCGTTCCTGATCTTCAGTACTGCGGTGGGCAGTCAACTATTCAAGAGCACCACTTAAGGTGAAGCTATGTCGAAAAAAGCATATGTGGCAGGCAACGTCCTTGGACTTTTTGCCTTTACCAAGGAGGGCGAGCTCCTTGTCTACGAGGCATTCCCTAGAGATACAAAAGAGATCTCGGAGAAGTTAAGGACTTACAGTGCATCAACGCTCGAGGGAAAGAGGATTATAGAGAAGCTGAGCGGATATGAATGCATCTTCGAGGATGCTCGCGTTACAAATCCAGCTGGGGAGTTCTTGGTGAGCAAATTGGATGGTATCCTCAAAGAGCTCGATGTATCAAGGGAGGAATACGAAAATATCCTTAGAGAGGTATCCATCTCTACTGCTAAGAGCGAGATGAAGGAGGCCTTCGGGAGAGAGGACGGACTCATTATACAGGCTGCTGAGGCTCTAGCCGATGTTGATGAAAGCTTGAATATCCTTTCAGAGCGGATTAGGGAGTGGTATTCCCTACACTTCCCAGAGCTGGACAAGGTGGAGGACCACGAGAAGTACGCCAGATTGCTAAGGGAATTCGGCTCCAGAGAGCGCTTCAAGGCCAGCTCGGAATTCAGGGAGCTCGCTGCTACATCAGCAGGCGCGGAGATAGGTGAAAAGGACAGCAATATACTCTCAAAGTTTGCGGAGCAAGTATGCACGCTCTATGAATTTAGATCGGAGCTAGATGGCTATATATCTTATAAGATGCAAGAGGTTGCTCCGAATCTATCTAGTTTAGCAGGTGCCCTTGTGGGCGCCAAACTCATCTCTCTAGCAGGCGGCCTAGAGAAACTGGCCAGAATGCCTGGAAGCAGGATTCAGGTGATCGGAGCAGAGAAGGCCTTATTCAGACACCTCCGGAAGAAGGGAACTCCGCCGAAACATGGTGCCATCTTCCAGCACCCGCTTATTAAAACAGCGCCATGGTGGCAGAGAGGAAGGATAGCCAGGAGCTTCGCTGGTAAGATTGCGATCGCGGCAAGGGCAGACGCCTATTCAAAAGCGTATATAGCTGATGAGCTGAAGGACGCCCTCGCTGCAAGAGTGGCCGAAGTGAGGAAGCTGCCCGAGCCAAAAAGAATGAGAATAATACGCAGAGAAAGACCGCAAGGCAGAAAAAATAAGAGGAAGAAAGGCAGAAAGTGGTCAAAATGAAGGTGACGTGTAGCTACTGCAGTGAGAAGGTGGAGGAAGACGAGGCCTATCAGGGATGTGGAGACGGGTTGTTCTTCTGCAGCAGGAACTGCAGGGACACCTTTTACGATGAGATGCAAAAGGAAGAGAGCTAATGGCGAGGCACCCGAAGGGTAATGAGTCTATATTCAAGCTCGATGTAAATGCTGTAGATAACCTAGCCGTTATAGGAGATAGGTTAGCGACCAAGAACCTCGTTCCGGGGACAGCTGTCTATGGGGAGAGGCTTGTACCTGTGAACGGCGTGGAGTACCGTCTCTGGAACCCTAAGAGGAGCAAGCTTGCTGCTGCTATATACAACGGGCTAGAAAATCTTCCCATTAAAAGAGATTCAAGGATTCTCTACCTGGGTGCTGCCTCTGGCACTACTGCATCTCATGTCTCAGACATCGCCGCTGATGGTATGGTATATTGTGTGGACTTTTCTCCCAGGGTCTTCAGGGAGCTCATGTATGTGTGCGAGCCAAGAAAGAATATGATACCGATCCTCGCAGATGCCTCTCAACCCAGAAGATATCTCTCTTTCTTGGAGAAGTGCGACCTCGTCTATCAGGATATAGCCCAGCCAAACCAGGGTGAGATATTGCTGGAGAATGCTGGCCTCTATCTAAAGACAGGGGGGTATGTCGCTATGGCTGTAAAGGCGAGGAGTATAGATGTCACCGAGGAACCAGAGGCGATCTTTAGAAGAGAAGAATTGAGGCTTAAGGAAGCTGGCTTCAAGATTGTTTCGCTGAATCTTGAACCATATGATAAGGACCACGTCCTACTAACGGGTAAGAGGCGGTAAAGTGGAGCTTTATGAGGGAATGCCTGCAAATTTAGATTCAGAAACCAGAGACTTCTTCTCAGGCGTCATAGAATATGCTGCTGAGAGCTTGGAAGGGTACAAATAATGATAACGATAGCGACCCTTCTACTCCTAGCTGCGACCCTCATGTGGGGTGCCTCTTTTGTTCTTATCAAAGTAGGTTTAGAGGAGATCCCGCCTGTCACCCTAGCCACCCTACGTTTCTCCTTTGCTTCTCTGATTTTCTTAGCTGCTATATCACGGTATAAGTTGAGGGAGAGCATCGGCTGCCTCAAAGAGGACTTCTTGATATTATCTGGCATAGGATTTACCGGGATATTCCTTCCTAACGTTCTACAGAACATTGGCATGCAGTACACGACAGCTTCTATCTCGAGCATTCTCATGGCAACCGGACCGATATTTGTCGCTGTATTAGCTGCTATTTTCCTGGGGGAGAGTCTCGGTGCAAGGAAGATAATCGGCATAGGCATAGCTCTATTTGGCGCCGCTATGATTTCCACCCAGGGTGATATCGCTGCTGTGAGGGAACTGTCCAGTCACACATTTGGGAATATCCTCTTACTGCTTTCAGCTGTCAGCTACGGCCCGTCCACTATTCTCGCTAAAATCGGAGTACGCGACAGAGATCCAATACTCGTTGTCAGCTGGAGCACTATCTTGGGCTCCCTCCTACTTATTGCGTTTACACCATTCTACGAGCCTGTAGATGTGGTACTGCGTCTCAGTCCACATGCATGGGGCATAGTTATTGCACTGGCGATTCTGCCTACAGCTGTTGCATTCTTGTTTTGGTTTGAGGCATTGAAGAGGATGGAAGCCTCGAAGGTGAGCTTCTTCATCTTCTTTATACCGGTTTTTGCAACAATCTTCGCCTACTTCTTTCTCCAGGAGGCCGTCACAGGCTTCGTAATTGCTAATGCAGCGCTCGTGCTCTTCGGAGTATATCTTGCTGAATCAGAAAAAGAAAAGGAAGATAGTGCGTCCAAATAGACTGGACTAGTATTAACTCCGTCGATAAAGTGCTGGCGATCCAGTTTTGGCCTTCTAAGAGACAAGGGGATTAAGGCATTGCTAAAGGTGTTTCTGGAGCACGGGGAGTGATAGTTGGAATGTTGAAAGAAGACATAGAAAATAGAGGGCTTTATAAGGCTCAAACTTGTAGGACTCTACAGCGTTATAACAGTTATTTATCACACGCTTCATACGAATGTGGAAAATCATAATAATCAGTTATTTGCAGTGTATTACACTTTTAGAGGTGCGGTGCAAGCGCAGGTCAGCATACCCTACTTCACTCATCCTGGGGCTGCATTGGGCTCTATATTGCTCGTGAAGCTCAAGCCGGAGAGTAGGGCGTCGGCGCGATGAAGAAGGCGAAGCGCGATGGCCCAGAAAGTTGAAGTCAAATTAATCTACTTACCTGCCGTTGCTTTCTGCCTGTCACCCCTAACCATACCCCAAAAAACATCACTGCTGAGAACATTATTTAAATTTAAATATCCAAAGAGGGTTTAACATGGCTTCCCTAAGTGCTAAAATACCTAGCGATGATAAGGAGAAGATCCAAGTCCTGATAGACAAGGGGATGTTCTCCAGCATGTCTGATTTCTGTAGGACAGCGATAAGCCGCCTCCTGCGTGATATCGAGGAATACAAAGAGAAGAAGAAACAGATGAAGAAAGAGCTGTTTCAGGCAGAAGAAAAAGTAGAAGAGAGGGTAGAAGAGGACCTGGAGGAGCTCCAACGATTTATTGACGACCTTTACTGACTGCCGTGCCATTCCACTTTTCATCCAGGAACTTTGGTATTCTGGCCGAGTCTATGGGACCCACCATTACCTCCCAGCCCGTAGCGTCTTCGATCTCTCCGCTTATCCTAGATGCTCTACCAGGAATGATGAGCTTTTTATGCTTCACTTTTTCCGCGACCTTAGAAGACTCTAGAACGTTTTTGACCACGTCTGCAGTTAGCTTCTGACCAGCCATGCTTACCTCCACTGCGTGTCCATCTGTATCAGCTACTAATACATAGCATGGTATCTTCGCTGCCTCCAGATCAGATGCCACAGTGTAATAGGTCAAGGCGAAATTGGAGGTGAGAAAGACAGGTGCATTCTCGTCGGGGCTGCCTAGAATCTTGAGACCTGCTTCCACCTGGAGGGGCATCCTCGGATCCGTGTAGATATTCTGCCGTATGGTGAGAAGTGGTAAAAGGGACCAGACCTCCATGGAGCTAACTACCATGATATCGCAGTATTTCAGTATCAACGAAGCACCTAGTGTTACCTCTGCCATAGCAGCCTTAACTGGATCTTTCTCCCTCATACCAGCTACCATCGGCACGCCCAAGATGGGGAATCCCAAGGGCTTTACCTCTTCCTCTATAGCAGATCTCCTGAGCATGACCAGATTCTCCTCCATGGCTTTAAGCTGTCCACCGTCAGGATAAGTGCCTATGTCCAAGACAATATCCTCTATTCCATTCTCCATCAAGTTCTGTGATAGCTCAATCAATCCCTCTATGTCGCCTGGCGACGACACAACTACCGGGCAGGCATGCTTCAGGGCTAGATTCACAACCTGCTCCCAGTTATCCTTTGTCGCCGCATAGATGAGAGGCCTTCTATCCAATGCTATCTCCAGAGCCACTTCCAGCAGCTTTGGATCATAGGAGCAGAGCATTAGAGGGAGGTCGGTTTTCTCAGTCACTACTAGCACTGCCTCGCCGAACTTCGTGGGCTCCCCGCTCTTAGCCCTAACCGCTACCCCCTGGAGCTTCAACTCTTGGCCGACCCTTCCAAAGGTGAACTTGTCTATGGCTTCAACCTTCTTTGCCAACTCCTCTTGGCTCATCTCATCGTGAACATCTATGAAGAAGGCTGTCTTGTTGAAGAAGGTGAGCTCATGGCGATACATGACTTCCTCCCCACCGATAGCAACTGCTCTTTCCCCAACACCTACAACTACTTCCTTCACCGGGGGTGTAACGAGCTCTATCAGCTTCTCCCTCTTTTCTAAATATTTATCCTCTGCAAGAGGTGGGCAATCTCCCACTCCCTTCGCTCTCTCAATGAGCTTGGAGGCAAATGCCATGCAGCTCTCCTCGCCGCACTCTTTGCAGTTGGTACCTGGGAGGAGCTTGTATATCTCCAGTGGTGATATCTTGACCATCACAGGCCCCCTATAGAGCGATCCATTCCTCGTAAGCTAGGGGCTCGGTTTTCAATTCTCCAGATATAGCCCCTATTATATCCTTCACAGCCTTCACGGCTCCAGGGTGAAGCATCATCATCATGTCAGCTCCTGCCAATAGCACAGTGACTGCAGTTACTATCTCCCACAGGGGACCGCGGTACTCCCGTGCACCCCAGCTAGGCTCATTCATCCAGGCTTCTCTAGCGGCCCATGCATTTGTCACACCGCAGGAGATAGGGCTCTGCAATATCTTCTCTCCCTTAAGTGCGCTGAGCTTAAGCCTTTCAATGATGGAATACGTGTACTCCAAACCATAGCCGAGCGCTCCTGTAGTGGGATCTTGGACCATGCGCTCCTGCGGAAGCCCTTCGTCGAGGAGGAGTTTATTGAGCATCTGCTGGTCTGTTATATTCATAGAAGTCCAGGATAGGACGTTGTGTCGGTACTTATTGGCAGCATCCACTATCCTCTTATGATCCAAGTCAAGGTTTGCAGAGGCGAGTAGGCATAGCTCCCCCTCAGCAGCTTCAGCTACCTTCTCGAAGAGCACAGGGTCCTTCTCTGGATTACCTGAGCCCCCGATAACCAAGGGAACATCTACGGCCTGCAGCACGTCCTCCACGGTTTTAGCAGCTTCCTTAGGAGAGGTATCTTTGATCCCTGGATCTGTTGATATTAAGTGGAGGGTTATCATATCTGCACCCAGCTTCACAGCTTTCTTTGCCCATTCCGCTGGGGTATCCCAGGCATCCTGCCACTCCTCTCTCAGCGATTTAGCAAAGCTTGGCATAGGCATATCGAAGACATCATATGCGATAACTGGTCTATTTGGCATGCCATCCTCAAAGGAGTAGAGGCTTCGCTGTCCACCTATCTTAATTGCCTTTCCTCTAGTCCCGCCATCGCCCTTCGTAGCCCCGAACTGCACTTCTACTACTTCTCCCCTGTACTCTCCCTTGGGAACTTGGAATTTCAGTCTCTCGGGCTTCAGAATAGGTGGATGTAGAGGTCTTCGGGCTCCTGCGAGCCTCCTGATTTCAAGGACCAGTTCTTCAGTATCTATAGTGACATTCTCAAGTTCGACTGTTTCCGCATCAACTAAGGAGGCGATAAGTTCATCGAGATCATACCTCATTATCTCGTCCCCTTCCGCTTGATGATCACCTTTTCAGCATAGATCTTGGCGTTCTTGAAGACGATAGTTACCCCACTTCCATCAAGCGGCATGCCCTCAAGTACCTGAAGCTCTGATACCTCAACAGGCTTACTCGTTTTTTCTACCTCGACAGCTTCTTTTTTCCACCGCTCAATGACTGGATGTCCTTTTTCTTGGAGGAATTTCTTTAAGGATTCTAGATCTGTAGCGTCCTCCTCAGTGGCTATCTTATCCCTCATGTGCTCTGGTATGTCATCGCCGATCCTCTCCTTGAGTTCCTTGGGCAACCAGACTGTTCGCTCCCAGCCGCCGTCTGCTTGGAGGTATTTGGGTGAGCGCAGATACTCTACGGCTATACCGGCGAATCCAGTGCTCTGCAAGCCGCCGCCAACCTGTCCAGCTATAGTTGAGAATGGTATACCAAAGGGCGTCTTTCCATTAAAGCTCCTGGATACGATCCCTATCCCATCCACATCAGGCATGTAGAAGGCTATGGCCTCAAAGCAACCGCAGGATGTGTGAGGATAATCGAAGAGGCTATGCAGATATACCTTGGATACAGTGCCACTGGAGCGCTCATATGTCGCTTCGTCTGGCCCGGAGTACTCTCCCTTTAGTTCATCTATTAGTTCTCCCTTGGATATAGCGAATATAGGCCCCTTCGGGTCCACCTTGGCAGCAGCTCTGCCCTCGAACCAGGATATAGATCCGCAGGAGGATGTCCTACTCGGTGTTATCGTACATAGGTGCTGCGGGGCGAAACTCTGGCACAGGGCACAACCATAAAATGTATCGACGTCTTCATCGCGAAGACCGCGTATCCTGGAATCGCGTTTTTCATAGACCTTCCTCGCTTTAGCTAGAAACTTATCTACCTCCTTATCGCTGGTGTAAAAGGTCACCTGTATCTTCTCTATGGTGTCGAACTCGGATTTAAAGAGGTCCATGAGGGCTTGCCCTATGTGTTTTAGAGTAATGCCCTTCTTGGCTGAATCCTTGCCAACCCTGCACCATATTATGTCCCTGCTGTTGAGGTGCATGAAGCCCTGTATATAGTTGAGGAAATAGTGAATGCGTCTCTCGAAGACTCCTTCCAAGTCCTCCTCCAATGTTTTGCCGGCGACTTCCACCAGAATGCTGAATGGATATGCTTTGCCCTCTTCCATGTCAGTTATATCAAGGCCGACAACCTTTACCTTGGTGTCCTTCACCTTCGCCGCTGGTGCCACTCTAAGAAGCTCTGCCCCCTTGCTTTTAGGCCCGGCGAGGTCCACATACATTAAATTCTTTCTTATCCTCTCCCCTTCGTAGATAAGCCCGACATCAACCGGAAGGTCCTTTATCATGCGCTTTACCTCTTACTTTTAGGCCAGGATAGTAGCCTACTTCTCCATTTTAACATATGAAAATATAATGTTAAATAATGTTATATAAGAATGCTATTGCTTCATGCTTAATGCAAAATTTCAAAAAAATGGTGGGTCTTTTGTCACATCTAGAGCTGGGAATCCACTGTCGACGATTTACTTCTGCCTGGCTTGAAATCTAATTCTCATTAGAGGTTATCTGAAAATAATTTGTTGAGGTTAGGTATAAGCGCTTTAGGTGATAACATGGAAGTAGAGTACACAATTGCCTGCCCTGAATGCGGGAGCAAAAGCCTTACTAAAGACTATGAGCGGGCTGAGATAATTTGTAACGACTGCGGGCGAGTAGTGGATGAAGACATAATAGACTATGGCCCTGAGTGGCGTGCCTTCGACAGCGAGCAGATGAGTAAGCGTAGCCGCACTGGAGCGCCAATGAATTATCTAGTTCATGATAAGGGTTTATCTACCACTATAGATTGGCGGAATCAGGATTTTTCAGGGCGGCCCATAGCCTCGAGGAAGATGGCCCAGCTCTACAGAATAAGGAAGTGGCAACAGCGTGTCCGCATATCCAATGCAAAGGAGCGGAATCTCGCCATAGCCCTCGTAGAGCTCAGCAAGCTCTCTTCAAAGCTGAATCTCTCCAAGAATGTGCGCGAGGCGTCATCCATGGTCTACAGGAAAGCGCTGGCAAAGGGGCTGATAAGGGGGCGGAGTATTGAGGCTGTCGCCACCGCATGCATATATGCTGCCTGCAGGCAGTGCAAGGTACCGCGCACTCTCGATGAGGTGGCAGAGGCTTCCCTCATGAGTAGGAAGGAGATAGGCAAGGCATACAGGTACATCTCTAGAGAGCTGAGCTTCAACCTGAATCCCACCACGCCTATCGACTATATCCCGCGCTTCTGCTCTGAGCTTAATTTGAATACGGATGTGCAGCGTCGTGCTGTAGAAATATCAGAGAAGGCTATGGACAAGGAGCTCACTTCAGGTAGAGGGCCAACCGGAGTATCAGCAGCCGCGATTTATATAGCCAGTGTGCTTATGGGGGAGAGAAGAACGCAGAAGGAAGTCGCCGATGTCGCTGGCGTAACAGAAGTCACAATAAGGAATAGATACAAAGAGATAGCAGAGACCTTGGAGATCGAGCTTGTTCTATCGTGATGAAGAATCCAGTCCTAGCTGTTTTTGCTGAGCTTCATTTGGATTTATATTTTCTCTGAAGATAATTCAGAAATTATTGATGGGGCCGCTGAGATTTGAACTCAGGTCCATGGCTCCCGAAGCCACGAGGATCGACCATGCTACCCTACGGCCCCAACTAAATCTCCCAACGTCCAAGGAAGAATTTAAACCTTTGTTCGACGATTGTCTATAATATATAAGTTTTTTGACGAAAACCTTAAATAGTGCCTCTGCTTTACTCGGGAAAGGTGAAGGTGATACGTTGAGCGTGGAAGATGAACTTTCCACTAAGATGGCCGGAGAGATAGTGCTTTCAGGCGAACAAGGAAGGACCATCCGGAAGTGGAGGGAGTTAGTAGGTATATCCCAGAGTGATTTATCACAGAGCCTTGATGTCTCATCTTCTGTGATAAGCGACTATGAGCGGAAGCGGAGGAGCCCTGGATCTAAGATGGTCAAGAGGATAGTCCAGGCTTTAGTAAAGGCAGACAGCGAGAGAGGCTCCAGCTTATTAAAGGCATATACCAAGGGTCTAAGTGGTACACCCAGCCTAGAAGGCATCCTAGACATGAAAGAATTCGCATCGCCCATGAAAGCTAGTGATATCCTAGATATAGTTAAGGGGACGGTAGTGGTCAACGAGGGATTACTAAACAAGGATGTCTACGGCTATACGGCCCTAGACAGCGTGACGGCAATATTGGAATTATCTTCTGGAGACTTCTACCGCATCTATGGGCTCACGTCTGAAAGGGCCTTGATATTCACCAGGGTTGGCGGTGGTAGGTCGCCTTTCATCGCAATCCGTGTTTCCAGCATAAAACCGGGTCTCGTGGTCCTACATGGGCTTAAGAAAGTAGATGCGTTAGGGATAGAGATAGCTGAAAGAGAGAGGATTCCAGTCATACTCTCAGGGATAGAGGATGTAGAAGAACTCCTCGGTGAGTTGAGGAGGAATACTGCATGAAGACAGGCATAGTTGGCTATGGAGCCTATATCCCGAGATACAGGATAAAGGTGGAGGAGATAGCTAGAGTATGGGGCAAAGACCCGGAGAACATCAAAAAGAGCCTGCAGATCGCAGAGAAGGCGGTACCTGATCTAGACGAGGATACCACGACGATATCAGTAGAGGCGGGTAGGAATGCCTTGACAATGGCAGGCATCAATCCCCAAGAGATAGGCGCCATCTACATCGGTTCCGAGAGTCATCCCTACACTGTGAAGCCTACGGCAACTATAGTAGCGGAAGCGCTAGAAGCAACACCGGAGTTAACTGCAGCGTCTTATGAATTCGCCTGCAAAGCCGGCACTGCCGCAATGCAGACTTGCATGGGCCTAGTAGCATCTAAGATGATCAAGTATGGTCTAGCAATTGGGGCTGATACAGCTCAAGGGGCGCCCGGAGATGCCCTAGAATTTGCAGCTGCTGCTGGAGGTGCAGCCTTCATCATCGGTAGAAATGGAGTCATAGCTAGCTTCGAGGGCACATATTCCTATACTACTGACACCCCAGACTTCTGGCGCAGGGAAGGGCAATCTTATCCAAGTCACGGCGGGCGCTTTACTGGTGCTCCAGCCTATTTCAAGCATGTCTATAATGCCTCGAAAGGATTGATGGACAAGTTGGGGTTAAAGCCAGGGGACTTTCAGTACGTGGTCTTCCACCAGCCTAACGGCAAGTTTCCTAGGCGGGTAGCCGATATGCTGGGCTTCACACAGAAGCAGATGGAGAAGGGACTTCTCGTTGACAGGATCGGGAATGCCTACTCTGGTTCGTCGCTCTTAGGTCTGGCTAGAATTTTAGATGATGCCAAGCCGGGGGAAAGGATTATGATCACGTCCTTTGGCTCGGGAGCTGGAGGGGACTCCTTCAGCATCCTTGTGGAAGATGGAATAGAGGGAAAGAGGAACTCCCCACATGTTGAGGACTTCATACAAGTGAAGAAGTACATAGACTATGCCACTTACGTCAGGTTGAGGAAGAAAATAAAGGTTTGAATATGAAAAGAGTTGCAGTTATAGGTGTCGGGTTAACCAAATTCGGAGAGCATTGGGAGGCTTCCTTCAGCCATCTCTTCGTTGAAGCAGGGGCAAATGCACTTCGCGATGCAGGCGTAGACGGCAAAGATGTTGAAGCGATATTCGTGGGCAACATGTCTGGGGGGCGCTTCATAGACCAGGAGCACATTTCCTCGTTAATAGCTGGTCAAGTAGGCTTAACACCTATACCTTCAACTAGAGTGGAAGCAGCATGCGCCTCAGGGGGCTTGGCTTTAAGGCAGGGAATAGCGGCGATAAATTCCGGCTTCCATGACCTAGTCGTAGTAGGTGGGGTGGAGAAGATGACCGATATCCTGACTGAGAGGACCACGCAGACTCTAGCTACAGCTGCAGACCAAGAATGGGAGGCCTTCTTGGGCATGACTTTTCCTGGTTTATATGCTATGATGGCCAGGAGGCACATGTATGAATACGGCACAACAAGGGAGCAACTCGCAATGGTAAGCGTCAAGAACCACAGCAATGCCAAGGATAATCCATACGCCCAGTTCAGATTCGATGTAACCGTTGAGCAGGTACTGTCTTCGCCGATGGTGGCCGATCCTCTTAGGCTGTTGGACTGTTCACCCATAACTGACGGTGCAGCCTGCATGATCCTGGCAAGTGAGGAGAAGGCAAAAGAATATGGAAACTCCCCGGTGTATATCACTGGAAGCGGCCAAGCATCGAGCAGTATAGCCTTGCACGATAGGGATAGAATAGCATTAATAGACTCAACAGTCAACGCCGCAAAGGAGGCATATAAGAGGGCTAAGGTTGGACCGAAGGATATCCATGTGGCTGAAGTGCATGATGCCTTTACTATTGGCGAGATACTGGCTATCGAGGAGCTGGGCTTCGTTGAGATAGGTGAAGGGGGGAAAGCAATTGAGGAAGGTATGACCAAAAGAGGGGGGGATATACCTGTGAATACATCGGGCGGGCTAAAGGCGAAGGGGCATCCTGTGGGAGCTACTGGAGTGGCGCAGGCAATTGAGATAGTCCTCCAATTGAGGGGAAAAGCTGGCAAGCGCCAGGTAGATGCAGATAGAGGGCTGACCCATAATGTGGGCGGCTCTGGAGGCACCGCCGTAGTGCACATACTGGAGAAGGGGTGACGAGATAATGAGCATACCCAGGTTCTGGAGGAATCTGCCGAGCAGGTATAACCTCATAGCGACGAAGTGCCTGAACTGCAACAATGTGTATTTCCCGCCAAGGAAGTTCTGTCCAAAATGCAGGAGGCAGAGCAAGCTGGAGGAAACGAAGCTTAGTGGGCGAGGTGAAGTACTAACTTATACTATTATTCATGCAGCTCCAGTGGGTTTTGAGAGCCAATCCCCGTATATAATGGCTATCGTGAAATCTGAAGAGGGACCTGCTTTCACCACCCAAATCGTCAACTGCGAGTCCAGCGATGTAAAGATAGGAATGAAGGTGGAGCGGGTATTCAGGAGGATACAAGAGGACGGCGATGCTGGATTAATTCACTATGGGTTCAAGTTCCAACCAGCTGGAAAGTAGCAATTGAAGCAGATTTCATATATCTCTCCAGTTAACTACAAAAATTGATTTTTGCGAAGTTCAACTTCCCATTTGGTTAAACATGTTTGCTCATATCCACTTTACAACTCATCCAAGGTATTTTAATATTTAGTGGTCCCGGAAAATGTATCGCTCCATAGCTCATCAGACGCATAGCGTATAAGAGCGATTAAATTTAACGTTTTGTGGAGGGGAAGGTCTCAGCTAGATTTTTTTACCTTATTAAAGTTCCATGCCTTTTTCTATAATAATCTTCTTTTCCCCATTCTTCTCTACCAAAGAGACTTTGACAATTGTCTTCTCGTTCCAATTAGCCTGCTTAGCCTCAGGAGTTACAAAAACAACGTAGTTATCATGCCACCGCACCAATTTCTTAGCCTTTTTGCTGATAATCCTCTCAGACATAAACACCACTAGAAAAATAAGTTGAAACACGTTAAGAATAGTAGACGTGCTAAAGACGTTACTTTTAAGTATATGAGGTACTAATAGAGGAATGTCGAGGAGGTAGAAAGTTGTGTTGTTTAACACTTCCTATCACTCATCTATATTCAGTTCTAAACAAATAAAAGGAGAATCAAGCTCATTTCTAGATCCTAGGAAGTATGAGCCTTTCCATAATCCTCATTCTATCTGCTCTTCAGGACTAGCACACCCTTCTCGACGTATATCCTCCCGCCTTCCTCGTAGAAGAGCAGGTAGTCCCCCTCTTCAACGCCGCCTAGCTTCTCTCGGACTTTCTTCGGGATCGCTATCTGCTTCCTCACCGTCACCTTCGCCTGTGCAAAATAATCTTGTTTCATACTTGAAAGGTTCAAAAGAAAAGCTTAAGAACGATAAACACTCAAATCTTGTTTCAAGATTATATTGTAAGAGACGAGATTGAAATGCCAAAATATGTTGTCAAAATAAGGATAGCCGACCCAGACGTTGTGGATAGAGTAAGCGTGGAAAGGAGGAGAACAAAGAATGATGCGGTAGTAGGGAGGGTGTGGCGACTTGGAAATTATCAATCTACAGATGACATAGACCTCAAAGATGGGAAATTCTACCTGAGGCTCTGGCCGTATTTTGAAATAGTAGATCCTCTCCCGGTGTGGTTCAAGGTATACAATAACGGCAAGAGGAAGTTGATCGCAAAATGCGTCTTAAGTGAGTTGCAAAAGGGAAAGGAGATGCAGTTCAAGGACTTGGGCATTATAGAAAGAGGAAAGAATCTTCCTGTGCCTGCGTGCCTGAACTTGGAATACAGGCTGTTGTGTTTTTGGCTAGGCTGGCTAGACGCCACTAAAATCAATGGTGTCACGGTAGAACACCTGAAGAAGCTTGTGGAAAATGGTATAGTCATAGTAAAGGACTTGCTAAACAAAGATAAGTATGCACAGATATCCCGGGTTTTTGGAGATAATACCGGTATTATACTCGACAGGGCAAGACTGCTATGCAACATCTCGGTAGAGCAGGACAAGTTCGCTGAAATCGGCGATAGATACGTGAGGGCTGTCCTGAAGTGGAGCGCCGCCAAGATAGCTGAAGAAAGCGGTGCAACCGAGGGAGACGCAGAAAAACTTCTTTCGCAGCTGGACAATCTATCCCAGGCCCTCATTGTCCAGGTTTTCAAGACGCTTAGATTAAGAGACATCTTTGGGAGGGTGAAGGGAAGATGAACAGCCCAACAGAAGGAGCATTTGTAAAAGTGACGATCACTGACCCTGACGTGGCGGTTAGGATAGACGGCGTTGAGGTGAAAAAGATAGGATATCTGGATAACAAGGTGGCAGAGAGCTGGCGGCTTGAGGATTATCGGTCAACGGAAGAAATCAATCTTGAAGTCGGCGCATTCTATTTAACTCTTCTACCCTACTGGAGACGGATAGACCCCCTGCCGGTGTGGTTCCGCTTGGAGAATACCGGTACAACTCAGTTGCTCGTCGAGAGCGTATTGACGGAGGGAGGAACAGCGTTTAAGAACGTGGCGACGTTGAAGAGCGGCAGGGGAATAAACATCGCCGGGTGCTATAAGATAGAATATAGGTGCGCCGTTTTTTCGCTGGTGGAGCTGAGCGTTGTCTACATCGATGGGGTGAGAGAGAAGAGGAAGGAGAGCTTGGCATCCGCTGGGATAAGGAGGATAGGCGACTTAGTCGGAAAGGAAGCCCTGGAGTTATCCAAAGTGGTAGGCATCTCCACGCTTAAGCTTGCAGAACTTATAAGAAAGGCGGAGATGGCGTGCGCCGTTGAAGTAAGCAGGAGCAACTACGAGAGCATCGGGGACGAAAGAATAGTAAATCTGTTGAACACGCCGGTTAGCACTTTGGTAAGGAAAACCGGGAGAACCAAGGAAGAAATCGAGGAACTTATGGACAAGCTTGGAGACCTTACAGTCGCCATAGACACGAAATACCTGAAAAGACTGTCGCTGGAGGATCTATTTAAATGGGACTGATGGGTGGCGATATGAATTGGAGATAGGAGGCAAAAATGTACGCTGTTTTCGATGAGGCAAAGGATTGGGGGTTTATAAAATGAGAGCAAAAAATTCTCATATTTTTTGAAATTCACGCAGTTTTTCAACGGCTCTTCTTCCTCTTTCTGTAATGCTGTACAGAACCCTCCTATTGTCTCTGACTTTTCTTTCAATTAATCCGATTTTTGATAGCTCCCGTAATCTTGTCACCAAAGTTCTTGAGTTTAGACCAACATTCGTTTCTATCTGCATGTAGTATTTCCCCTCATCCTCAAGCAAATGTAAGATTTCTTCTGCACCTTTACGGCTAACTACCTCTATGAGTTTGTTCATGGTGCACGATTAGTGCACACCTCATGAAGTAAATTTTTTAAAGAAATTTAAAGTTGTTGAATATTTCTAAGGCTACTTGTATGTAGTAAAGTTTTAGTAAAGTTTAAATATTCGGGGTTGTGATATAAGACCGGAGGTATTCAACATGGGGCGGTTGGAAAAGAAGTTTGGTTTAACGGTTTCAATCGTTTTACTTATTGGTTTAGTTCTAGTAGTGGGAGGATGTGTTGGGGAAAAAACAGGAGCAGGAACGCTACCAGGAGAAACAACCCCTCCATCGGAAGAGAAAGCTCTGCCCACTGAAAAAGTGCTAACCAAAACTGCTGGTGATTGTGAAAAAATAACTGACAGTATTGATAAGGACGTCTGTTACAGTGACGTTGCAGTAGAAACTAAAGATGTTAGTCTTTGTGAAAAAATAACTGGCAATTTTGATAAGGGTTTTTGTTACATTGGCGTTGCAGCAGAAACTAAAGATGTTAGTCTTTGTGAAAAAATAACTGGCAATTTTGATAAGGGCGTTAAGGACATCTGTTACGGTGAAGTTGCAGAAGAAACTAAAGATGTTAGTCTGTGTGAAAAAATAACTGACCGTGAGATAAAGGACTCGTGTTACATTGGCGTTGCAGCAGAAGCTAAAGACGCTAGTATTTGTGAAAAAATAACTGACAGTGAGAATAAGGACACCTGTTACAGCATCGTTGCAGAAGAAGCTAAAGACGCTAGTATTTGTGAAAAAATAACTGACCGTGAGATAAAGGACAGGTGTTACCGTGGCGTTGCAATAGAAACTAAAAGATAGTGGCCTGTGGGGCGGTGTCCGATAAGTAGTTACGAATCCCCATGGATAGCCTTTAAAGATGTGAGAACCATGCCCGGATTCCTAAGAGCTCTAAATTGTGTGGTAAGAAAACCTGCTGTGAGTGTTTTTGCAATCGTAATGCTGGTGTCGGTATTCGTTGGAGCTGCGAGTGCTGAGTCGGGGTCTGAGACGATAGAGATGCGGACCTGGAAAACGATGACTCTGTCCTATCTTGTGATTGACCATTACGAAGAACCTTTGTGCCTTACTGAGTTTGTGATTGACCATTACGAAACTATATGCTCTTCCTTTCCACGGATAGGGGGAGGAAGAACAAAAGAGACGTGTTTTGAGAAGGCCGTCTACAGAAAAGAAAAGTCAGACACATGTTTTAAGAGGCCTGTATACAGAACAGAAACAAGGGAACATACGACTCCTGGCTACAGAACACAAACAATAAAAACAGGAGATACTACGGTTACAGGAAAGAACCAGCGAGCGGAGCTGTCATTTGGTGATGAGACGCGGGTAAATGTCGGTGAAAACACCAAAATAGAAGTTGTGGAACTTAAAGAGACGGGGTCCGTGCTGAAAATCTGGTGGGGCAAGGTCCATACATTCTGGAGAGGAACAATAGAAAAATTTCGGGTTAAACATAAACATGAGATTCACACGCCTACTTCCACTACAGGACGCCGTGGAACTGAATACACCTTAGAGGTGGCTGAAGACGGCACCACCATCGTCACTGTTTTCGATGGTGCAGTTGAGCTCTCGGACCTGGCTAAGACAAAAACCGTGGTAGTAGAACAGTATCAGACCTCTGTCGTGGAACCAGGTGGCGTACCGTCAGATCCTGTGTCAATAGACTCAAATCAGAGTGATAGGTGGTGGGATGATACCGATCTTGCAAATGCTATAAAAGCATACGACGAGGCGATTGAGATCAACCCAAACGACACGAAAGCATTGTACAACAAGGGGATTGTCCTTGCTAGTCTAGGTAGATACGCAGAGGCTATAGAGGCATATGATAAGGCGCTTGAGATAGACTCCACTCTAAAAGAAGCATGGTATGGTAAAGGAGTTACTCTTCTTCATTTGGATAGATATGAAGAGGCTATAGAGGCATATGATAAGGCGCTTGAGATAGACTCCACTCTAAAAGAAGCATGGAGCAACAAAGGACGGATTCTTGGTGAGTTAGGCAGGTACGACGAGGCCATAAATGCACTCGACAAGGCGCTTGAGATAGATCCAAGAGATGTGGATGCATGGCACAACAAAGGAGCTGCTCTACTTGATTTGGGCAGGTATGAGGAAGCTATAACAGCCTGTAATAAAGCTATCGAGCTAGACCCACAAAATGAGGGGACATGGTTCAACAAAGGACTTGCTTTAGATGAATTAGGCAGGTATGAAGAGGCTATAGATGCATATGATAAGGCGCTTGAGATAGATCCAAGAGATGTGGATGCATGGCACAACAAGGGATTGCTTCTTGCTCGTTTAGGTAGATACGCAGAGGCTATAGATGCATACGATAAGGCACTTGAGATAGATCCAACACATGAGATAGCGTTGCAAAATAGGGAACTAGCCCGTGAGAATCTTGAACAGCCTGGATTCGAAGCAGTGCTCGCAGTAGTTGGACTGGCTACAGTGGCATTAGCTGGATTGCTAGCAGTGGCATATTTTGTGAGGCGAAGGAGAATATAAAGTGATAGGAATTATAAATCCAAAATGATGTTTATACGTGGAAAAGCAGATTAGAATTTTAGAGGTAAAAAATGGGAATATTTGATTCGTTATTTAAGCCGAATGTTGAAAAGATGAAAGCTAAGAAAGATGTTGATGGGCTGATAAAAGCTCTCAAGGATAAGAATTATTCAGAAGTTCTAGATGGAATTACGGGTGAGAAAGCGGCAGAGGCTCTTGGCAGTATAGGTGATACAAGGGCAGTAGAACCACTCATTCAGGTTGCATTGGATGAGGACCTAAAGTACGTATATAAGGGTGTTCGGAAAGTTGCGATAGAAGCCCTGATAAAGATGAAAGATAAAAGGGCGATAGAGCCCCTCATTCAGGCTTTAAAGAGTGCAGAGTGGGATATTCGAGTTAGAGCCGCGAAGGCTCTTGGAAGGATAGGAGACGCCAGAGCGATAGAGCCTCTCATTCAGGCTTTAAAGGATAAAAAACAAAAACCTCGGGAGGCAGCGGCAAAAGCTCTCATAGGATTAAAACCTATCATCGATGATATTAAGGATGAAAAGCTTCGATTGAGGGCATTAGAGGCTCTTGAAAAGATAAAGGAAGATGTTGCTCGCAAAAAGCTTGAAGAGGACCCTGAATCTTGGGCTAAGATGTTAGTGGAGAAGAAAGACGTTGAGGGGCTGATAAAAGCCTTGAAGCATAAAGATAGCGATGTTCGACGTAAAGCCGCAGAGGCTCTTGGAGAGATAGGAGACAGCCGAGCTGTAGAACCACTTATTCAGGCTCTTAAGACTAAGTGGGACCCTGAAGATGCTCTCAGAGCACTAAGGAAATTTCGCACCAAGAAAGCCAAAGAAGCTGTAAAGGCATACGAAAGGGAACATAAAGAAAAGTTTGAGAAGCTCGAGAATGCTGAACACACCAATAGTTCTTTTGCAGTAGAATGCAAAAAGTGTGGTAGGGCATGTATGGCATTGGGTAGGCCTCTAGGCTCTGACACAATCCCGATATGGACTCCAGATATAGCAAGAAGGGCAGCTAGATATTGTCCGAAGTGCAATATCGTGGTGTGTGGTGCCTGTTCTGGCGTACCGTCTTCCCTTACTTATACGGCAACGTCTGTCATGACATGTCCACGATGCGGTGGATTCGTGGAGCTCGCAGCAGCATGCCACGTTAGAAAAACAAAGGCAAGATAGTTTCAACCGAAAAGGAAATAATCGAACTTAGTAATCAAGGCTATGATTGCCAACCAATAGGAACTAATAGATGGTTGCTGAGAAGAAGAGCAAATATATACTTAAACGAATGAAAAATTGATTTTTCTGCAGCGTTCTAACCTCCAAGGTTGATCCGTGGATCAGAACTGCCTCACGAGATCCTCTTCTTCCATAATGCGCTCACAGTAGGTGCAGCGAATTTTTATGGGTTCTTTTCGCTCTACGATGAATTTGGATTTTATCCCTTCAGAGTTGGTTATACAGTTGGGATTAGCGCAGCGCAGCACGCCCTCTACTCTATCTGGAATGCTTACTTCTTTTTTTTCAACAACGTCGTAATCCCGGATTATGTTTATTATTGCATTTGGGGCGATAAGGGAGATCTTGTCCACTTCCTCTGCCCTTAACTCCCTGCCTTCCACCTTTACTATATCCTTTGTGCCGGCCTTTCTAGATGGGACGTTCATGGCTACAGTTAACGTAGTCTTGGGATACTCCTCAGTTATACCGATGATCTTGAGGACGTTCATGGCCTGCCCAGGAGCGATGTGGTCTATTACTGTTCCACTCTTTATCTTCCTGACCCTTATGTCCTTGACCATTACACAGCCTCCATGACTAGTTTCAATACGGCCATCCTAACAGGTATACCGTAGTGGACCTGCTGGAAGTATCTCGCATGCTTAGTGGCATCTACTTCCTGCGCTATCTCGTCGACCCTAGGAAGTGGATGCATGATTATGAGGTCGTCCTTTGCTCCTTTTAAGCTATCCAGGGTTATCTTGTATGCGCCCTTTACCTTCTCGTATTCCTCAGGGTCAGGAAAACGCTCTTTCTGGATCCTAGTCACATATAAGACATCTGAATTGGACATGACGTTTTCTAAGTTTCTTGTCTTCCTGATCTTAGTCTTGAAATTCGCTAGGTCTGAGACTACTTCCTTCGGCATCTCCAATGTAGGTGGTGATACCAGAGTTATATTGGCACCAAACATCGCCAAAGCATATGCCAGAGAATGCACAGTGCGCCCGTACTTCAGATCCCCAATGAGGGCTATGTCCACGTCTATCTTTCCCTTCTCCCTCTTTATGGTGTAGAGATCGAGGAGGGTCTGCGTGGGATGCTGATTAGAGCCGTCGCCTGCATTGATTATCGGCTTCTCACAGATTTCAGCTGCCAGGCGTGCCGAGCCCTCTTGGGGGTGGCGTATTACCATGGCATCGCAGTATTCCTCAACAGTCTTTATAGTGTCCACGAAGCTCTCACCCTTTGCTATTGAAGCTACACCTACTTCAGAGAAGCCTATGGTGGAGCCACCGAGGCGTTCCATAGCTGTCTCGAAAGACAGTCGGGTGCGTGTGCTGGGTTCGAAGAAGAGGCATGCTAATATCTTACCCCTGAGGAGATCGGCTTTTGGCCTTTCCTCCATTTCCAAGGCGAGGTCCAATATGCGTCCAATTTCATCTTTCTGAAAGTCCCTTATGGAGATTATGTCTCGTCCATCAAACATCTCTAGCCTCCCGGGCTAAATAAAAATGCTTCAGCGTCTTGGCTTTTATAGTTTCCGATATATGACGTGATTATAGAAATTGACGCAAATGTTATGCTGGAGAGAGAATCCGATGTCACGCTTCCAATGTAGTTTTAAGTTTCCCATCCGTATACTAAGGGATCAGTATTTGGCGCCTTTTGGCGGCTGGTCAGTGGATTTGAAGGAGCATCAGTTGGGGCTCAATAGGGAGCACTTGGAGAGTACTGAGTTGGTTCCCTTCGAGGACAAGGTTACCTTAAAGAAGCTGGAATCTAGGGAGACACGGCCGCTGTTCTATAAGAAATGGTTCCATCTAGTTCCCCTTGATAAGGATATGCCTGATGCCTATCGGAAATCTTTGAAGGGTGAGGTAGTCTTGCCAAGTCATGTTGAACATTCTTGGCTTAAAGATATCAATGAGGGTGAATACGTCATCTTGAACAATGTCCTAGGCAAGAGACTGGGTGAAGACCCCCTGGATTGGGATAACAAGCTTTTGGCCGATGTATTGTCAGACTTGAGATTTTGAAGTTAGAAGTGACTGCTAGTTGAGAAGTAGACAGCTACCTCTTTCTCGCAAAGGTAAGGTAGGCAGTATGGCCGAGCATCCTCGTTTTGGGTCTGCATCCTACTTCCTTGATCTCCAGACCTCTCTCCAAAAGTTCAAGGACTTTCAAGTCCCGGAAGCCGATATCCTTGAAGGATTCAGTAGCCCTTCGGGTCTGCTCCACATAAGGAGTATAGGCCGCAATAAAGCCACCATGCTTCAGTGCACTATAAGCGCTGGCCGCTACACTCCAGGGTTCTGGAAGGTCTAGTGTGACTACATCCACCTCCTTTTCTTCTATGCCTTCACGAATATCCATGAGCTTTACCTCAACGAATTCCTCGAGGTCGGCCCTCGCTATGTTCTTCTTGGCTATCTCAGCGTGCTTCTCCCTTATCTCGTATGTATAGACCTTCCCAGTGGGGCGCACTATATTGGCAAGGTAAATGGCTATCGCACCGGTTCCAACACCAGCATCCACTACCACGTCGCCGGTTCCCAGTCCTGTGTAGGCGAGTATGGCTCCTAGATCTTTCTTAAGGATTATGCTTCCAGCACGGGGCATCTTCTCGTATAGATCTACTATTCTCGGCTCAAGTACCGAGAACTCATGGCCTAAATGAGACTTCACTTTTCCATTCTTGGTGTCTGCGAACTTCACTATACCCATATTGGTGTGCATTTCTTCTCCTTCGACTAAGTACTTCCTCCCTTTGCAGTCGATGAGTAGTTTCAACTCCACCACCTCAAGGCTAGCATGGCGACTAGGATTAGGATTATCACAAGGACGACTACTATCTTAACGGATTCGGTGTCTGTTCCGAAAACAATTGGTATGGACCCTATCATCACCACTCCTCCGCCCCTTATTTCACCTGCATCCTTAGTGGCGTGGGTTATAATACCTATGAATACTAGCGAGAAGCCTAGAAGTATGAGGATAAAACCAATGGATAGGATCTCGTAGCCCTTCATTTTTACTAGTCCTCCAATTTTTTCTTTACCCAAAATTTTTATATCCTAACGGATTCTTCAAGGTCTTATGGAATTGCTTGCTATTATAACTAGGATGAACTTAAAAAAACTTGTGTTAGTCCCTATTGGGATGCTCCTTATTGCCAGCTTCATCCTTGCGTCTAACTATAGAGCTGGCACTATTCCAATGAGCATCGAACTCAAAGGGGGAACACTGATCACGGCCTATAATGTGCCGAACGGTGGCGAACTAGAGGCTGCACTAGAAGAGAACTTTGGAATTGATTTTAAATTCGGCACAGTAAATGATCTCTCAGGCAACGAGGTAGGCAGGACTATTGAGACCAACGTCTATCTGGAGGGCGCTGTGAAGGATGAGATAACGACTTTCCTAGTTTCCAGGGGCGTGCCAGAAGAGGAGATAGCCATCAAGAGCGTTGGCCCCAGCCTCTCTGCAAGGTTTCTAAGGGAAGCTGTAAAAGCGGTGCTTTTTGCCTTCCTATTCATGGCAGCAGTAGTCTTCATAAGGTTTAAAGCCCTTGCTCCATCCCTAGCAGTGGTACTCTCTGCATTCTCTGATATCGTTACCACTATCGCAGTGATGATTCTCTTAGGGATTCAACTGTCACCAGGCTCATTTGTGGCGCTCCTCTTACTCATAGGTTATTCTGTGGATACAGACATCGTGTTAGCAACCCGCATATTGGTAAGAAAGATTGGAAGTTTTGAAGAGAGACTTGAAAAAGCAATGAAGACTGGCCTAACTATGACAGTCACCACGCTTTCTGCGGTCGTCATCCTCCTCTTGGTAGCCACTTCTGAGGTATTGAGGGAGATAGCCGTGGTCCTGCTTATAGGGCTCTTAGTAGACCTAGTGAATACCTGGCTCCAGAATGCGAGGATACTCCAGTGGTACGCTGAGAAACAAGGAATATGACGGGAGTGACTATGGAATGAACAAGAAGATAACAGAAGACTTCAGGGTCCGCCTGATGGTAGCTGCCGTTGTTATATCCCTTTTACTCATATTCTCTAGAGGTATATCCACTGGTTTGGATATACAAGGTGGAAGCCTTATTCAGATTCAGACTGAGCGCTCCCTGAGCGCCAGCGAAATGGACCAAGTAGTGATGATAATGGACCAGAGGCTGAGAGGCGGCTTAGGGGTGAGGGACGTCAGCGTCGTACCGTGGGGCGAGGAATTCATAATCATAAAGATAGCTGGAGTCAGTCCAGAGGACGCCGAGAAATTACTAGGTAAGCCCGGAAGGCTCGTGGTCAGAGTCGGTGACTTCATTGCCTTTACGGGTGATGAATTGAAGAGGGTTGACCCATTTGGGAAGAATACCCGCTCTGGAGGCTGGGGGGTGCCTTTTACTCTCTCAGACCAGGCGGCGGAGAAATTCAGGGATGTTGCGGTGGCTACGGATTTCGATAGGGTTTACATGTATATGGACGAGGAAACAGGGATAAGGATATTGAGTGACCAAGAGGTGGGAGAAGACATACTGAAGGATCTGGGATACGAGGGAAAGATTGTCACTGCCAGTAGTAACCTAACGGGCTTTGCTGCTACTATAACCCTTGATGTGACCCTAGACGAGTTAGGGGAGCGTGGAAAAGAGAGAATAGAAGGGGTGCTGGAAGACCGAGGTGTAGATGTAAGAAATATAACCTATGCTAGAACCGGCTTGGTCAATGCTGCCCCTATCAGCCCAGGCCTGCAGGCAGAGCTGGCAGCTGGGCAGGTGGTAAAGGGCTTGATCATCGAAACAGGTAGCGGTGAGGATGGAAGACTGGAAGCAAAGCGTATAGAAGCGATCCTCCGATCCGGGGCTCTGCCTATAAAGGTCTCTGTGGTTGGGACCTATGGTATATCCCCTACTCTGGGCGCAGGCTTCGCAAGGAATGCTTTACTCGCTGGCTTCTTGGCCTTCCTAGGTGTCGCTGCAGTAGTGTTCCTCAGGTATAGGAAGCCAGTCTTGGTCTTGCCGATACTAGTAACAGGCCTAAGCGAGGTGATAATAATCTTAGGGGTAGCCTCCCTGATAAGATGGGATATAGACATGCCTGCCATAGCAGGGATAATAGCTGCAGTTGGCACAGGCGTAGATGACCAGATAGTCATACTCGATGAGATCCTGTTGGAGACGGCAGGGCGGGTCAGGACCAGGATATCGAAGGCTTTCTTCATTGTCATGGGCACGTATTTCACCTTAGTCGCGGCCATGGTGCCCCTCTTTATCATAGCACTAGGTATGTTGGAGGGCTTTGCTGTAACAACCATTATAGGTGCTACTGCTGGCGTATTTATAACCCGAACGGCATTCGCCAGGATAGTAGAATACTCCATGAACTGACAGTCTTTCGATTTTAGTGGTCGTGGGGGTGAGGGGGGATTGAAATAATTTTTATGTGGTAAGGTATAATGTATGGAGGATGGTGGGATTCCTAGATAGATTATTTGGCATGAAGAAAAAGAGAGAGGATAAAGGGAAGCAACTCTCTGGGGAAAAATTGAATTTGAAAGGTCTGGAGAAGCGGCTTAAGAGCAGTATGGCTGTTGAGCGGGAACGGGCCAGTAAATTGCTGATGGAAAAGGCTGAGAAAATCTTGGACCTGAAGAAGGGGGTAGTAGACAGTGTGGATGAGCTGGGAGAGCATGAATTCCCTGAGGATGTTAAGAAGAGGGTGTATAAGCCGGCCATTACCCACAGGCCCACTTACATCAGGGGTGTCCATGAGGCTATCTCAGGTATGTCGCTGCCGCAAGAGTCATTCGAAGGGCTTAAGGAATTTTATAAAGCTACTCTTGCAGCACTAAAGGCCGTTGAAAAGGTCCAGCTCCATCAAGGGAGATATCTCGTAGTAGTTTTCAGGGAGGAGCTGCTTAGCTTGGGGAAAGTATTGAACCGTATTATAGACATAAATCAGGAGATGGGGGAGCTGCTGAGTGAAAGCGAGGAGAAGCTGGGACTCATTGAGGACTTAGATTCAAAGAGACAGGAATTAGAAGAGAAGCTTGTCCTGCTGAGAGGTATAGCGGATAGAAAGCGGGACTTAAAAAAAGAGAGCAATGATTTAGAGCGTGCGGAGAAGGCGAAGGGGAGGGAGATATCAGCTTGGGAATCTGGTGAGACATACCAGGGGTATCTTAAAAAAAGAGAGCAGTTGGGAGGGCAGGAGCAAAAGAGGGAAATGCTTAGGTCTAGGGTTTTGAACATAATTGGACCTAAGAATAGAATATTCAGGAAATACAAGAAACTACTAGGAAGTCCGGGTGAAAAAGACAAAATCTTGAATGGGTATATCAAGGACCCATCATCCACCTTCTTCTCCGAGGAAGCCGGATATTCCGGCTTAAAAGGAATCATGGAAGGGCTTCGAAGGACAGTAGAAGAGGGCTCCCTCGTACTGAGCACGAAGGAAAAGGAGAAACTTCATTTGGAGGAAGCCCTGATGGACGACTTAATGAAGGAATTCCAAGGACTAACGGACATGCCCATAGATCCTGAGATAGAAGAGAAGCATGAGAGATTACTTGGTGATCTGGAAAAAATCAGGGATGACGTGAAGCGTATAAGGGATGAAAAAGAAACGCTCAAGAAAGAAAGCAAGGATTTGAAAAAACAAATACCTGACTTAAGATCCAAGTTAGAGGAAGAACTCTCTGGATTAGAAGAAGAGGAACTCAGAGTCAAGATCGAAATCCGTTCAATTCCTCGTAGCTCCGACTGATCCTCTCCATTATTGCATCGAATACTCGGAGGTAATCCTCTTCTGTTACCTCGCCTTCATAGTGGCCTCCTGCTGCAGTCTCTCTTCCACCGCCTTTGAATAGGGCGGCTATCTTTTTGAGGTCTATTTCGGGATTATTCCTCCTGAAGCTCATCTTTCCATTGGGCCAGGTGCATATGGCAAAGTCGGACTTCTTCTCCAATAAGTGTGTGCTTGCTATGGTGGAACTCAACTCGTCTTTGGAATAGCCCATTAGACACATCCATTCGCCGATTCGATAGTACTTGGAGTGCTCCTTTAGATATACGAATCCCTGGTCCTTTACCTCTTGGTAATCCCTGTAGCATGTCTCCAGTTCAATGTTCCAGAAAACGCCTTTGGCTAGAAGCTTTACGAGGTGCAGTTTGTCAAAGCCTGCTGAAATTACGTCATAAAGTCTCCATGCATCATTGTTTTTTTCCATGAAATCCTGCGCTCTAGCTAAAGCTGCAAGCTTCAATGCTACATCATCTCTTGGCATGTAGTTCCCGGCCACGAGCTCTGCGGCACAGTGTTCCATATCCACATGCAACTTGATGGACCTTGGAATCTTTACTCCCGACCAGTCATGGTGGTCAAACCATTTTACCTCATTATCTTTAGCCAGCTCTTTCAAAAGAGGCAGGCAGCCCGCTACAGGCTCGCTGAAACCTAGGTCTGCTATAACTATCTCCTCCCCTCTGCTCCCGCGTATTCCCTCCACTTTCAAACAGAGGTCGGTGTAGTCTGCAAATATGTGTCTGATTTTTCTGTCACTGGAAAAGCAGTATCTGCGTAGGATAGCGTGACATGCTAGGCCGTCCACGTCTCTATCATGGGCTATGGCAATCATTATATTAAAGAGTGCTGGGACTGTATAAGTATTTTCCCAACGTTTAATTTATATGATGTGTGCTCTAACTCCATACTATGCTGGTATTGATTACTGGACTGCCGGGTACAGGAAAGAGCACCATCTCCTATCGTCTCGCAAGGAATATTCGAGCCAGCGTTCTTAGAACAGACGAGGTGAGAAAGCGCATCCTTGAGCCGCTCACATACTCTGAGGAGGAAAAGGAACTGGTCTACAAGGCGACCTTTCTCATCGCTGAACACCTCTTGAGAGCGAGGCGGAATGTCATTATAGACGGCACCTTTTATAAAATGGAGTTAAGGAGGCGGATATACAGCATTGCAGCTGCGACGAGGAGTGAGATGACCGTAGTGGAGTGCATCGCCCCTGAAAGCGTTATTAAGAGGAGGATGGAGAGGCGTGCCAGGCGGAGGACTCTGTCTGACGCTGACTACGAGGTCTACAAGAAAGTCAAGGTCCAGTACGAGCCCATAAAGAGGGAGCATATCATACTGGATACTAGTAATCCCTTGAGGGACAACTTGAGCGAGCTTTACAATAAGATGGACCTCCAAAAGTGGAGTCGCAGATAGCTCAAATGACTAGAGCCCCTCTGCATATCTCGATGCCAGTTCGAAATATAGCCGGGCCCCTTCTTCTATCCCCTTCCTTTCCACAGGGTCAAGATTTTTTTCTGTCAGCCTTAAACCCGTCACCTTGGCTCTGACGTAGGCTCGATAGCACTTGTAGAAGGGAAGGAGTTGCTTCAACCCTTGGTCTCCGCTCCTCTTCACGTATTCCTCAAGGAATAGTCCAGCCAGATCTTCTCTATTATAAAATTCCAGGTCCATGGCTAGGAAGGCCACCTCCGCAGCCACATCGGTGAAGCTGAAGGCCTTGTTGAACTCTATACCATCAAAGATGTAAATTTCGTCGCCCACTATGAAGATGTTCCCGGAGTGCACGTCGCCGTGGCATTCCCGCACCCTGCCCGCTACTACGCGCTCCTCAATCAGTCCCTCTTTCTCCTCTATGAACTTCATGACTTTATCTTCAAGGCGGTCGTAAGCACTAGCATCCACCACGCCTCCGCGCAGGTGCCTAGTCTGTTCGAAATTCTGGATCCAGTTCGCCCGCACCTGTTCGACAGAGCCGTAGTCCTCATCTAATCCACCAACCGTTGCCCTAGTGTGGAAATCCACAAGCAGGCGGGCTATCTCCTCGATTTGTTTTTCCGTTACATCCCCTTTCTCCAGCAGCTCGCTCATAATCGCTTCCTGGGGGAGCTGTCGCATCTTAACAGCATACTCCACAGTCTCGCCGGGTCCTTTCATCTTTATAACATCGTTATAGCGGTTAATGGGTACAACTTCGAGATACATATCGCCGCAAAGTCGTCTGTTCAGCCTGAGCTCCTCTTGGCAGTAGAACTGGCGCTTGTCCAAGGTAGTAAAATCCAGGAAGCCGAAGTCCACAGGCTTCTTAACCTTGTAGGCATAGTCACCTGTGAGGAATACGTAGGAGATGTGGGTCTGCATCAGCTTGATCTCGCCTTTCACTTCCACATCATAGGCGTCTGGCTTTAAGAGGGCTTCAACGACTCCAGGCATTGCTTCTCCATTCGAATTTCATGATATAAATTTACCGGAACGATACGATACTAACTAGCTAGTCTCAGCTTTTTTTAACCACTACTGCGCTATCAGGATTCAGACCTTGCCACGTCACAGCATACCCTAGATGGCTGAGCATTTGATTTGTACTTGAGATACCTTCCTGTTCTAGAAAAGAGGCTACGTCAGAGTATTTTGAACCTAGCTTATCCTTTAATTCCTCTCGGATTTCTTCCATCTTTTTATAGCTTACTAACTCCCTCCCGATCAAGACATAGTCCTCAAGGCTTTCAGAATATTTCTTTGCTGCATCTATACTGATATCTTGCTCCTGTGATAGGTCCTCAAGGCTTATGACAGCTCTCCCACCCAGATCTATCTCCCGTGTAGCGATCTCCTTCAGCTCTTTCTCTGTCTCTTCTTTTTCATGCATCCGCAGGATGTCGAGAACAGCCTTCACCGAGACCTCCTTAGTGTAGTAGATTACCTTCCCGAATTCCTCGAACTTAGAGCACGCTAGGGCTTTGTCCACAGCTAAGATAAGGTCCTCCTCTACCTTGGATAGCTTCTCCAGCTTCTTCTTGAGGTACTCGGGGGTCCAGAACCCCACGACTTCCATATAAAATTTCATACCGCGTTTTTGAAACCCAAAATCAGGGATCATAATGGAGCTACCGGCGATCAAGGCCTCTGGCTCCCTCTTCAAGGTCCAGCCAGTCTGCAACGAATTGAATTTAGAGGCGAACTTTTCCTCAACAGTGCTGTCATATGCCTCCTCTACCTTATCTGATGGGAAAAGCCTCTTATAACTGCTATCCAACTCAAAAATCAGGGTCTTCTTATCCCTCCACAATACCCTTGCATGTATATCCCAATCCTCTGTTCTGATTATGCTTGGCAGCAATTTCGCCAGCGACACGCCGTACTTCTCGGTCATCTTCAGGAGAGCTAATGGCCCTTCTATATCGACATAGAATCTCTCATCTTTTTTCTCGGCAGTGTACATCAAACCAAAATATTTAATTCTCTTGAATACCTCCTTATAGTTCCCAGATAGTGATACCTGCATGCCAGAAGCCCTGAAAAGCATGGTCTGCGCCAGGGAGAGATTGTATTGCTTTAGTAGGTCTTCTGGTGCTTGGGAATCGAAGTTCCGGAGCACCTGCTCTTCCTCCTGGTCAGCCCATAGGGATCTCTCCAGATCATCTACTGATATACTAAAGTTATCAGCCACTTTGGCGAGCACTGCGTTCCTACTTTCATCTGTGGTGACAGCTCCAGCCTTATTTGCCTCCTCAAACACAGCCCGCCTCGCCGTAAACGGGTTTACCACACTCTCCAACTCAAACTCGCAGCGCCTCAGCAATAGCGTTTCAAGACCCCTTATCAGGCGGTGGTCAAATGCACTGTCTTCCTCTATCTCGTCAACTATCTTAGCTAACTCACCGAACTTCTTACCAATGTAGCCCTTGAAAATGTCTATAAGGCTAGAAGCCAGCTCCAAGTTATTCTCGGTTATCTCAACGAACTTTGGGAATACCTTCCCACTTCTCTGCCTCGCCACTAAAAGCTCGCTCGGGAGCATTATCCTTTCTCAACCCCTCAGCTTTTTAGCAACTGGTGTGTGCCTCCTCCGAGAAGTGCCGACCTCGGATGTGCCTCTGGACACTATCTCATACAAGATAGCTCGCTTTCCATCCTTCTTCCTCAACAATCTACCCAGGCGCTGCCGGTATTCCCGTGTGCTGCCACTGCCGCTCAGTATCACGCCAATATTTGCCTCTGGCACATCCACGCCCTCATCAAGCACCTTAGACGTAACCAGGGTACCATACCTTCCATCTCTAAAGCGATCCAGGTTCTCCCTACGTTCATCCTTAGCCGTCTTATGGGTGATCGACGGTATCAGGAATTCCCTAGATATCCGGTGCACCAGCTCGTTGTGCTGGGTGAAGATGAGCATCCTACTGCCGCTATGCTTTGCTAGTAGGTCCCTCAATACATGAATCTTCGAGAAAGAGTTAAGGGCTATCGACTTGGCTCTATGCCTGGCGAGCAGCGCCTTTCTCGCCTTAGGATCTGTGCCTGTTCTCATTATGAAGCGCTGGAAGTCCCTAGGCGTCTTAATTTTGATCCGAGTAGCCCTGAGATAGTTTAGATATTCCCCATAGTTCTCGTCGTATTCCCTCTTCTCGTCAGGCGTGAGTTCAGTGCGGATGAGCTCAAGATCGTAATTCGCCAGATGCTTACCCGCTAGCTCCTTCACCTCCATCTCGAAGACCTTGCCGCCCACCAGCCTAGGGAGCTCCTTGTGCAGTCCATCCTCCCGCTCATAGGTGGCCGTCAAACCCAGGCGGTAGGGCGAAGCAAACATCTCTGCAATGTTGGAATACCCAGGCGCTGGCAGGTGATGAACTTCGTCGAATATTATGAGCGCGAATTGATTCCCGAGTTCTTCTGCTCGGAGATAAGCAGTATCATAGGTGGACACAGTTATTCCCTGGAGCTCATGGGAGCCGCCACCATAGCTTCCAACCTCTACGTTGAATTCACCCTCCAAACGCTGTTTCCACTGATCCATCAAATCAAGAGTAGGCACAACTACTAAACTGGAGACATTACATAGGGAGATAGCCTCTATTCCAATAACGGTCTTCCCGGAGCCTGTTGGAAGTACTATTACGCCGCGCTTCCCGGACCTGAACCAAGTGCTCAGTGCATCCTCTTGATAATCCCTGAGCTTCAAATCAGCCTTGAGGTCAGGGCAGAGCACAGTATCCATGACTTCATCTACAAATTCGATGCCAGAGCGCTTCAAGTAAACAGCTAGGAATGCCAGCAAGTTGTAAACAGCCATAAATGCTAGCAGGTTGTCCGTTG
>JAZGAD010000046.1:0-6455 GCA_036444275.1 Hydrothermarchaeales archaeon (SeqCode) | reverse complement strand
CGGGCGTGGTCAAGCGAAAGTTATCATAGAAGGAGATATTGAAATACTTCAGGAATTGATACAAAACGAGGTTCGGGGTATACAAGCCAAAAGGGAATAATATCTTTCCCTGCTCCAATAATGCTCTTGAGTTGTCGTAGTGGTAGTAGGGATCTACGCCGTAGAGGTAGCCGTGCCTATAGAAGATGAGGCGTATTGCAAAAGCAGTCAAGAGTATGCCAGCGAGAAGGGAGAGTTCTTTTCTACGACTCATAACAGGCAATTGCTTTTAAAGGTACTAAAAGTTTTTCTGAGGATCTTATTTGGGAATATTTATAAACATTAAACATCTAGATGTAATATGGTAATGTAATGGCTGAGACGAAGCATGTTCAGAGTGAACTCAAACTCCACGAGTACATAGAACTCAAAAGAACGGTTGAGAAAAAGGGGATAACGCTTAAGGAAGCTGCGAGAGAGGCACTCCTCGAATGGATCCGGAGCAAATCCGGTTTCGACTCAGAAGACCCACTTTTCGAGACGGTTGGAATGTTTAGCTCAAAGAAAAGCCTAGCGATGAAGCACGACGAGGTCTACGAGGGATAAGATGCTCTTCATAGATACCAGTGCCTTCGTTGCAATAGCCAACAGGGGGGACGAATACTACCAGGAGGCGGTCAGTTTTCTTAAGGATGTAAAGAGAGGTAAGACTAAATTCAGAAGACTCGTTACATCGGACTACATAGTCGACGAGACTCTGACCAGGATACGCTTCAGCGTAGGATACAGAGAGGCCCTTCGATGGGGAAGGAGTATCATGGCCTCCAAAGCTATCGAGATAGAGAGAATAGACGAGGAGATCTTCCAAGAAGCCTGGAGACTATTCGAGCTCTACACAGACAAGCCCCTGAGCTTCACTGACTGCACCAGCATCGCTCTGATGGAGAAGAGGGATATCAAGAGTACATTCGCCTTTGACGAGGACTTCGAAAAAGTCGGTTTTGAAACCTTGCCTTGGCACACAAAATTGGGAAGTAAGGTTTAGATTGTGAACAATGCTCTTGAGCTGTCGTAGTGGTAGTAGGGATCTACGCCGTAGAGGTAGGTAGCCGTGGCGATAGAAGATGAAGCGAACTGCAAAAGCTATCAAGAGGATGTCATGTCTGACCTACGTCATTAATAGCAAATTAGAGCTTTTGATAGATACGCTCTCTGTTATCTACTACTGTAAACATAGGCCTCGCCTCTCCCATCAGACTCTCGGTTTTCCCCATGATAAGGTATCCCCCGTATTTTAATATGTTATAGAAATCCATGTATAGCCTTTGCTTCAGCTCCTTCGTGAAATATATCACCACATTTCTGCAGAAGAGCACATCTATGCCGAGGTGTTTCCTATCAGTGGTGAGATCCAGCTTCTCGAATTTGACTAGGCGTTTCAGCTCTGGCTTTACTCGATATCCATCCCCTTCTTTTGTGAAATACACTCTACGGTACTCGTCTTTTAGCCCCTTCATCTCATTAGGTGGGTACCATCCTGCTTTACTCTTCTCGAGCATCTCTTCGTCGATGTCCGAGGCATAGAGTACGATGTAAAAATCGTTGATACGCTCCCCCAGTACCTCATGAAGCAGCATAGCTATGGAATATGGTTCCTTACCGTCAGAGCAACCGGCACTCCATATACGTATCGTTCTATTCCTTTCCATCTTCTTCCTTGAGATGATATCAGGGAGAACCTGTTTCTGAAAGGCTTCAAAGACATCTGCATCTCTAAACCACTCGGTTACATTAACAGTTAAGATTTTTATTAAATAGTTGTACTCCTCCGGGTCTCGCTCCAGCTGCTTGAAATAATCCCTAAATGTTTCTATATTCAGGGCACGCATCCTTACCATGAACCTGCGTTTCAAGTGCTTTTCCCCGTAGTATTGGCTCTGGAAGTTGATGTCTTTTGTAACCTTCTTCTTAAGCTTCTCGAAGTAGGCATCGTCGCTAAACATAAATATACATAAATTAAGCCGGTATATAAGTTAAACTCATTATTTATCTCTATCAAAATCTGCATTAACTGAACGGTGGAAATGCTAAACGCTAAACTCTAAACGCAAAGTTATATAAGAGTAGAAGAGCCCCTGATAAATCCCATAAAATACCAGCGAGAAGACCTTAAGCAGGTTTAATATAGGAGTACATATAAACGTAATAAAGGTTAAAACCAGCTCGGATAAATCAAATGCTAAACCAACAAAAAAGAGAGCAACTATAAATATAAATCATCTAAAGTTAGAAAGATTAAAAAAGACAAAAAAACTAAACTGGATATACTACGGAGGTCTGAGGATGCCAGAAGAGGATTTTGAAGAAGTCCAACTCGTGGTCTTCATGCTGGGAAAGGAAGAGTTCGGCGTTGATATAACACAGGTGAGGGAGATCCTTAAGATCCCGCGTATAACCAGCATCCCTAACTCTCCGGAGTTTATTGAGGGAGTGATAAACCTGAGGGGACAGATAACCACTGTGATGGACCTGAGAAAGAGGCTGGGAGTAGGGGGTGGCGAAATCAGTGAAAATACAAGGATTGTAATTGTAGAGGTAGGAGACACGACTATTGGGATGGTAGTGGATTCTGTGTCAGAGGTCCTGCGTTTGTCAACGAAGGATATCGATGCAGCGCCATCGATAGCGACCGACATAGAGGCCGAATATATCCAAGGAGTAGGAAAGCTCACGGATAGGCTACTTATACTTCTAGATCTCGGCAAAATACTATCTAGAGGCGAAATGGAACAAGTAAAGAAATTGAAGGTTAAATCTAGGAGGTAAAAAAATGGCGAATATATTGATTGTTGATGACTCAGCTTTTATGCGCAATATGGTGAAAGATATACTGGTCCAAGAGGGCCATACGATTGTGGGTGAGGCGGCAGATGGTGATGATGCCATTGCGAAATATAAGGAGCTAAGGCCAGAAATAGTAACTATGGATGTTGTCATGCCTGGCACAGATGGTATCGATGCAGTTAGGGGCATCATAGAATCTGACCCAAATGCCAAGATAATCATGTGCAGCGCGCTTGGACAGAGAGAAATGGTTGTCGATGCTCTTGAGGCAGGTGCAAAGGATTACATTGTCAAGCCGTTCCAGCCTTTGATGGTAAAGGAGGTTGTAAAGAAGATTCTACTTCTGTAGTTCATTCGGTAGTAATCAGAGGAGGGCGGATTTGGATAAAATAAGAGCTCTAGTGGTGGATGACTCTGCCTTTATGAGGCGGGTGATCTCAGATATCTTGGATTCAGATGAGGATATCGAGGTAGTCGGTACTGCGAGAAATGGGGAGGATGCAATAAAAAAAGTGGAGTCCATCAGTCCAGATGTGGTTACCCTAGATATTGAGATGCCAAAGATGGATGGTTTAACCGCGTTATCCCATATTATGAGCAGATGCCCCACGCCGGTTGTTATGGTCTCAGCTATGGACAAGAGGGAGGCAGATATTGCAGTCAGATCATTGGAGTGTGGCGCAGTAGACTTCATCTCAAAGCCATCCAAGATAACTGCGTTGGGGTACAAAAGGGAAGAGTTACTGGAGAAGGTAAAGACAGCGGCTATGGTTGATGTAAAGCTGCTCAAATTTTCTCTGCCAGAAACGGCCTATTTAAAGGAGTTGGCAGTACCATTCGCTGACCGGGAGCTTAAGGTGATAACCATAGGTGCCTCTACAGGCGGCCCTAAGGCCGTATTGGAGATAGTCTCAGGGCTTCCGAGAGATATACCTGCGGCTGTTCTCGTAGTCCAGCATATGGGGGCGGGCTTTACCGCGTCCTTTGCAGAGCGCTTGGATACCTTCTCCACATGGGACGTCGTTGAAGCGAGAGATGGAGAAGTGCTACAACAAGGTAAAATCATTGTTGCCCCGGGGGATCATCACATGACTGTGGATAAAAAGACGATTAATGGGCAGGTAACAGGGGTAATTCGCCTAAATAAAGGCCCCAAAGTAAACAATGTCAGACCCTCTGTCGATGTAACGATGCAGTCCGTGGCTGAGGTTTACGGTCCAGCTGTTCTAGGAGTCCTTTTAACTGGGATGGGTTCAGACGGCGCTAACGGCATGCAAACTATTAAGGAAAAAAAAGGTAAAACTATAGCAGAGGATAAATCATCGTGCGTAGTATACGGCATGCCCAAGGCTGCAATTGAACTTGGATGCGTAGACAAAGTGGTATCTCTGAAGGATATGAATACAAAGATATTGGAGACAATCAGCTGAGGCTTGAACATGAATAAAGATTATCTTGAGCTTTTTGTAAGCGAATCAATGGAGCATCTGGACAACCTTAATAATGCACTTTTGGAGCTGGAGAATAATACGTCCAGTAAAGAGGCATTGAACGAGATATTCCGCTCTATGCATACCTTGAAGGGTATGGCTAATAGTATGGGCTTTGAAAAGATCGGTAAATTAACCCATGAAGTTGAGGATGTGCTAGATGATATAAGGAAGGGCAAGGCAGAGGTGCGCCCTGATATTGTTGATATATTATTCAAGAGTTTTGATTTGTTAGAAGAACTCATTGAGAAAGCAACTAAAGGAGATGGAGCTGACCTCGACATCTCACAGGTATTAGATGACCTAGCCAAGTATAGAGCCGAAGAGTCCAGAGCTCAAACAGAAGAGGTAAAAAAACTCAGGGAATACAAAGTAAGCGTCCTATTGAATGAAAGTTGCCAGTTGAAATCAGCTCGAGTGTTTCTTGTATTTAAAAATCTAACGAAAATCGGGGAGATCACGGGGTCAAACCCTAGTTTAGAACAACTCGAGGACGAGGATTTTGAATATCAATTCGAGGTCTTCCTAGCTACTCATGAGGACAAGGAAGAGATAGCTGACTCGATCGCGTCACTACCAGAAGTTGTAGGTGTGGATGTCTCACTGCTGAAAGAGGAGTTAAAAAAGAAGGAGGTAAGATTCAAGGGCACCAGCCTTCAGAGCGTCCGGGTGAATATAGAGCGTTTGGATTCTATGTTGAATCTTATTGGAGAGCTTATCATTAATAAGGCCCGGTTAGATGAGATTGCGAAGGCCCATGACGCAGACCTAAATGAGGCTTTAGGACACAATGAGCGCTTGATGAATGAACTGCAGTACGAGATCATGCAGATCAGAATGGTCCCGGTTGAGCAGATATTCAGTAGATTTCAAAGAGTGGTTAGAGACCTAGCTAGGGAACAGGGCAAAGAGATAGACTTTGTAATAGAGGGCAAAGAGATAGAACTTGATCGCACCGTACTAGATGAAATCGTAGAGCCAATGCTCCATCTGATCAGGAACTCAGTCGACCATGGAATCGAGAAGCCCTCTGAGAGAGAAAAAATGGGAAAGCTGAGGAAGGGAAAGCTGACTATAAAGGCATCGCGGGAAAGAGACCATGTAGTAATATGTGTGGAAGATGACGGCAAGGGCATAGACCCAGAGGGAGTGAAAGATGCGGCTGTAAAGAGAGGGATCTTTAATGAGAACGATGCATCCCAGCTAAGTGATGCGGAAGCACTGGAAGTAATATTCAAACCAGGGTTCAGCATGGCAAAAGAGGTTACCAGCGTCTCTGGGAGAGGAGTCGGTATGGACGTGGTTAGAAGTAAGATCGAGCCTCTGGGTGGAAGCGTAGCGATAGAATCAGAACTCGGCAAGGGCACAAAAGTTGTCTTGGAGCTTCCTCTGACACTGGCGATTATCCAAGCCATGCTGGTAGACATAAACAAAGAAGTATATGCCATACCAATGGTCAATGTTAACAAGATCATAGACGTTGTTCCAAAGGATATAAAGTCTATTAGGAACCAAGAGGTTATTAAGTTGTACAATGAGATCATTCCCCTGATAAGAAATCTATATAATGCACGTATGCAGGAAGAGAATGAGGAAAGCCTTTCAGTGATGATAATAGAGCGAGGTACAAAGAAGGTAGGGTTGGTCGTGGATCGGGTTATATCCCAGCAGGAGGTGGTAATCAAGTCCCTAGGTACAGCACTTGGAGAGGTAAGGGGCTTCTCAGGCGCCACTATCCTTGGAGATGGGAGGGTAGCCTTGATCTTGGATACAGCCAGTATATTTGAGCAGAGGTGATAGAAATGGAAGCCGATAAACTAAGCGAAGCACAGCTAGACGCGCTTAAGGAGGTTGGGAATATCGGGGCAGGCCATGCATCAACTGCACTGGCACAGATGATCGGTAAAAAGGTCTACGTAAATGTTCCCAAGGTATCAGTGGTGGAAATAGAGAAAATCCCTGAGGCGATTGGAGGTGCAGAGACACTGATCGTGGGTATATACCTCCGGCTCTTGGGGGACATAAAGGGCACTGGCTTATTGGTATTCAAGAAGGACCAGGCAATATACTTAGCTAATATGATGCTGAGAAAGGAAGACGATAAAATAAAAGTAATGAACGAGGAGAAGGAGGGGGCTCTCA
>JAZGAD010000045.1:0-5612 GCA_036444275.1 Hydrothermarchaeales archaeon (SeqCode) | reverse complement strand
ACTCCCCACCAACAACATGACAAGTATCACACTTCATAGCACCAGCATCTATCTTACCCTGATGAACACTATGAGGCACCTTATTCGGGAAGGTGAACACACCATTCACACCAACATCCTCATCATAAGTAATAATAGCCGGGTCAGTAAGCTGTTCATCAGCACTCCAAGGCGGACCCAAAGGACCATGACAATCTATACACAGCCTCCTACGCAAGCCCTTACCCTCCTCTAGCTTCATAATAACCTCAGGCACATGAAACGACGTAGTCTGATCCTTATCGTGACATTTGAGGCAAGCACCTACATCTGCATTCTTCAGGGATACAAGGAATACCTCTTCAGGACTTGGAGTTGGAGCAGGTGTACGGACAGGTGCTTTTGTTACAGGCGCTCCAGCTTGCGCCTTCCCTTCAGGCTTTAATACAAATTGATATGCTACCAAAAGACCGACTAACATTACAAGCGCAATCAAACCAGCCAATACCTTCCGTGCCACTGTGACCACCCTTTGATTAATAAAAAGGCTATTGTTTTTAAACTTTGCGATTTGTCGGCCATCTATTTTCTATTCCTAGGAAAGAATAAAAATGATGAAGCAGCAACTTACTACTATGGAGATGATCTTCTCCCACGGCGATACCGACGGCATCTGCTCCGCTGCCTTGGCTTATTCTAAATATCCTGAGGCAGAACTCTGGATTAGCACTCCAATTGGCCTGCTAAAGGACGTTAAGGCATGCAATGCTGACCTCACAGTCATCTGCGACCTAGCAATATCGGAGCGGGATAAAGATGCCCTTTTCAGGGAATTCAAGAGGATATCATCTAAGGGGGAGCTTAACTATATAGATCACCATCCTCTGCCCCTGTATACCTTAACGGGAGACTTACCATGCACCAAGATCATGTGGGACACGAAGAAGTCATCCTCAGAGCTGACCTACCGCTTCCTTAATCTAGATGATATGAGCCACCTAGCCCTCTTTGGAGCTATAGCCGACTACTGCGATAGTACCAGGTTCGTGGTGGAAGAACTCGACTTCTACGACAAGAGAACCATCTCTCTGGAAGCTGGACTACTGTCCCAGTGTTTAGGGGTATCCAGGGGAGATTATTCTTTCAAGAGAGAAATCATCAAAGAATTGGCAAACGGCAAGATGCCCAGTAGCATGCAAAGGGTTGTGCGCAAGGCGCTGAAAGCATCCAAGAAGGAATGGCAGTTATATGATTACGTCAGGGAGAACGTCCATGAGCTAGAGGGGCTAGCAGTGATTAGGACACCAAACGGGTTATCACCGACTAAGGCTGCTAAGTTCGCTATCGGCGCAGCTGGCTCCCCAGTCGGCCTGAGTACGCAGGATAGAGATAGCTATGTGGATATAAGCGTGAGAAAGAGGTATGACCTCTCCCTCGACTTGAACCATGTACTAAGGACAATTGCTCCTCGCCTGGGTGGTAGTGGTGGCGGCCACGAGAGTGCTGCTGGAGCAAGAATCCCGAAGGAAAAGTTTGAGGAGTTCGTCATGCTGCTCTCTACCGAGGTATTCGCAGCTCTCTGAACACGCATTCCGCCTTGATAGGACATTCACTACACTTAGGATTTATGGGCCCGCATATCTCTTGGCCGAACCTCACAAACAGCTGGTTTATTTCCCCCCAAAGTTCTCTTGGTACAATCCTCCTGAGTTCCGCCTCAGTCTGCTCAGGTGTCCTAGTTCTGACTAATCCTAGGCGATTAGAGATGCGATGAACATGAGTGTCTACTGGTATAGCTGGCTTTCCAAAGCCGTAGACCAAGACGCAGTTAGCTGTCTTCCGGCCCACTCCCGGAAGCTTCAGCAGTTCCTCTATATCCGTTGGTACTTTACCATTGCACTCTTCGGCTATGATCCTCGCGACTTCTTTTATCCGCTTTGCCTTTGTTTTATAAAATCCAGAGACCTTTATAAGGCTCATCAGAACCTCTTCAGGTGCTGCAGCTATTTCTCCAGGCGTCTTATACTTAGAGAAGAGCTTATTTGAAGCCTTGATAGTGTTCTCGTCTCTCGTGCGCTGGGACAGAATAGTAGAAATTAAGACCTCGAAGGGGTCGCCGTTATAATTCTCCAAGGCTGTTTTACCCTTCAATCTCTCCACGATCTTCTTGACTTTGAGGATTTTTTCAGCTGGCATCGCTTTCAAACTCACCAAAAATTGACCACCAAAAAGAATAGATATAAAGCAACAAATAGCAGCCCTTCCTTTCTATCTAATTCAGAGCCAAACTTCATGAAAATCACTAAAAGAGCTGCAACGACCAGCATCATGGGAATGTTGAACCACATCAAGACATCATTCGCCGCCAAGGGGGAAACCAAGGATGCCAATCCAAGGACCCATAGGATATTGAAGATGTTGCTCCCTATGATGTTACCGATAGAGATATGGGTATAACCCTTCTTTATAGCTGTCACTGAGACAACCAACTCCGGAAGTGAAGTGCCGAAGGCAACGAGCGTAGAGCCGATTACTCCTTCACTCACCCCAATCATATATGCTATACTTAACGCTGAAGTGACCAAGAGCCTCGCTCCTACAAAGACAGCCATACCGCCGCCCACTAATTTCAGCAGTGCTCGCATGACCCCATTATCACCTTCCGGATCAGAGTCTATTCCAGTTACAACACCCTCACTCCTCTGTTTGTAAAGGAGCCTCAAGTAGAAGATAAAAAGGAGCATCAGAATAACACCATCGACTCTGGATATATGGTTCCCTAAGAAGACCATAGCAGCAAATAGGAAAGAAGCACCCAGCATGAAATAGCCATCCCTCTTAAGCATTTTCTCGTCAGTCTTAATACTCGTGAAGATTATAATGAGCCCCAGGACTAAGGCTATATTTGCTATATTACTCCCCACCACATTTCCTACAGCTATGCCACCGCTTCCACCGTAAGAAGCATATACCGATACTCCTAACTCTGGCAGAGAGGTGCCCATAGAGACTATAGTAAGCCCAATAATAAGTTCAGCTATTCCGAAATATCTCGCTATATATGCTGCTGCCTCTATGAAGTAGTCGCTTCCCTTAAGGAGCACAAGTAATCCAATGATTAATATGATTAGGGGGTTCAACATGAGAGGACATATCCAGCGGTATTATATCAAATTAACCTACAAACAAGCCCGGCATATATCTTTTAAGTGGTCACTCTATCCTAACTTTGTGTAGCAACTCTAAGTGGGCTCGTCAAATTGCGGGAAGAAATCAAGCTCAAGAACAGCGTCTACTGCATCTACATATCGCCTTTAAAAGCCCTAGACCATGATATCAAGGACAACCTTTTGACGTAGAATAGGTAAAATAGCGGAGGCTGAATAGTGGAGTATACCCTGACCCAGCCCATACCCACCTCTAAGCTTGAGGACATCACCTTGGATGAGCTGAAGATATACTACAAAAAGTATAGAGCGGGGATAGGAAAGAGGCTTATGGAGTTCCAAGAGGTCCTAAAAGCCTCAGAGGATAGGATATTCGGGGAGTTGTGCTTTTGTATCCTTACCCCTCAGTCCAATGCGCGTCTCTGCGATAGAGCGCTAGGAGAATTATTCAGCAATGAGACATCGTTCCAGCCTAAAATTCATCGAGAAAGGATAGAAGAGGCTTTGCATGGAGTAAGGTTTAGGAGGAAAAAAGCAGGTTATATCCTCAATGCCTGGGAGAGATTCACATATGAAGGGGGCGAACTTAGCATCAAAAAGGAGATGACCCAGAAGTTAGCTACACTTAGAGATAATCGCGCGCTAAGGGACTGGTTCAGGGGGGAAATGAAGGGAAATGGCATAGGCCTGAAGGAGGCAAGCCACTTTCTGAGGAATATCGGACTCGGCAAAGACTTAGCTATCCTCGATAGGCACATCTTATCATGCCTTGAGGAATTGAGGGCCCTAGAAGGGGCTTTAAATCCTGCATCCAAGGCAAAGGGGATTACAGAGACACAGTACAGGGGGCTGGAGGAGATAGCAAGAACCTTTTCAAAGGAGGTAGGAATACCCATGATTGAGTTGGATCTCCTCCTATGGTCGGCTAGGACTGGATACATATTCAAATAAAGTGGTGTATGCATGGCGATTTTTGGTACACCAGCATGAATTCTCATGCCTCAATGACTTATTCGACAAGCGAACTCCTAAAAGGAAAGTTAGTGAAACTAGAGGTACACAGGAGAAAGGGTAGTATAATGTAACTCTGGAGAGCAATTTCGTAAACCATATTGCTATAAGGACTGGACGCCTAATATAGATACATGGATAGAAGGATGCCTAATTTCATCTTAATGCATGACAAGATTACATATATCGTGATCGGCGCCGACTTGATGCGCCCACCAATAGGTAGAACGAATGCTGTAATAAAGAAACCCAGGAGACTTGATTCGTCTTCAATCCCGAGATAAGTTCCGTCTCCACTTTTTTTCCTTTGATTTAATCCCTCGTCCCTACGATTTTAGCTACTCCCTTGTACTCTATGTAGGTCACTTCATCGCCTTCTTTCAGCTCAGTCATCAAATCCCCTGACGCACTGACCTCATGAACCTCGTAGTCCCTCAAATCCATCACTTGACACGATTGCATGGATTTCTTTGCAATCAATTGCCCGTGTTTCCGTATGATGTCCACTTGCTCCATCTTTTCATCATTGGGAAGAGTCAGAGCCTTTTTAGCGCCAGTGAACATGCCCGTCAACTCCATTTTGATCTTAGTGTGGGTGTGCCGCGATGTAACCACAGAGCGAATCTTTTCAATTCTAAAGGGCTCTCCATCCCTATCGACACACTCCCCCTTTTTGAGACTTGCAGCCTCCACCATCATCTTTATCAGTGGAAAGTTAACCCTAGGAGTATAAATTTTTAACCGATATGCGATATACGAAAACCTCTAGGAATACACTCCAAATGGCAGATGCAAGCAAGCATTACCCCAAAGCATTTAGACACCAGTCATTCCACCCCTAGACGTCTTCCTCTTCATTACATAAACAATGGCTATGAGCAAGGTCATGGTCAAGCCAAGGGCGAGTATTTGCCAGTTCTCCTCTGGCCTGCACTTCTCAGGAGCCCAGTCGCATTCGAATACCTCGGCATAGTACTCCGCGGGCTCACCATAAATGATCACTCCGACCTCCCTGTTTTTAATGGGTGAATGTTCGTTCCAGTTTATACTGGATACCAAAACCGCTTTATCGTCTACGACTACGCCTTTGGCATGGAGTTTACGGAGGCCCGTAGCATCGAAGTCAATTAAGCTCGCCTCTAAATCGAGCCTCTCCTCTCTGGCGATTTTATTGACATAGTTGACGGTGTGCAGGTTGCTTATTGGGTCCTCTTCCTCCACGTTGTACCAGGTGCTGTCTAAGAGTATCTTTACCGTCACACCTCTCCTAGCAGCATCGATAGCGGCCTCTAAGAATAGATTCGGCGCGGTTTCCACGGTGTCCGCTCTCTTACTTCCCCAGTGGGTGTAGATGTATGCCTGTTCGATAAGCACTGACTTATTGGCTGAGTTTAAAAGCTGCAGGATGGGCTCAACTCCATCTTCAGGAGCAGTGAACAGCTCTACATGGAAACT
>JAZGAD010000044.1:0-26018 GCA_036444275.1 Hydrothermarchaeales archaeon (SeqCode) | reverse complement strand
CCTAGGGAGCTCCTTGTGCAGTCCATCCTCCCTCTCGTAGGTGGCCGTCAAACCTAGGCGGTAGGGCGACGCAAACATCTCCGCAATGTTGGAATACCCAGGCGCTGGCAGGTGATGAACTTCATCGAATATTATGAGAGCGAATTTATTACCGAGTTCTTCTGCTCGGAGATAAGCAGTATCATAGGTGGACATAGTTATCCCTTGGAGCTCATGGGAGCCGCCGCCGTAGCTTCCAACCTCTACGTTGAATTCACTCTCCAAACGCTGTTTCCACTGATCCATCAAATCAAGAGTAGGCACAACTACTAAGCTGGAGACATTGCATAGGGAGATAGCCTCTATCCCAATAACGGTCTTTCCGGAGCCTGTTGGAAGTACTATTACGCCGCGCTTCCCGGACCTGAACCAAGTGCTCAATGCATCCTCCTGGTAATCTCTGAGCTTCAAATCAGCCTTGAGTTCAGGGCAGAGCACAGTATCCATGACTTCATCCACAAATTCAATGCCAGAGCGCTTCAGGTAATCCAGTATGTCTTGGTAGTATAGAGCCATGCCCCTGAAGCAATTCGCCCTAGGATCCCAAACAGTGTTCGGAGGTCTCACGTTGCCCTTGACTAAAATCGTGCCCTTATGGAAGGAGAGATGTATCATCAATGAGTAGTCGCTCTATGCATTAATCATTCTTTCGTTGCATGGGTATGAAGCTAGAAATGTATTCAATTATTGTCCTCTGGTTTTCCGACTGCTCTTTTAATGTTTAAAAAGAGATAATAGAGGGATCCGATAAACGCCCCGTATATTGCTAAGATAACTGATAGGTCAAATATACTCATGCTGTCCACCAATCCATGATATCCTCTTTATGATCTAGTAGATAATCATGCGGTTTACATTAATGTTCTCAACAGTTAAGTGCTAGCCATATCAACCAAACCAAAAAGGATTTAATTTCACACGTCCAATATAGACCATGGACCCCAAGGAAATTGTTTTTGAGGCCTTCGATCTCAGAGAACCGGAGAGAGTGCCTGCGACCCTCTTTGGTGGCGGTGTCTGGACTATTTTCAACTCAGGTAATAACTTTTTGAGCTTTAAGGGAGAGCCAGAGAAATATGCTAGAGTAATCTTGGATACCCAAGAAAAGCTGGGCTGCGACATCGTCTACGTGGGCTCAGGCTACAATAACTTCCATGCAGCGGCACTCGGCGGGAAGATAAAGATAAGGGAGGTAGGTGCGCCTGATCTCGCTGAACCACTGATAGATACTCTAGAGGACCTCAAAAATTTGGATATAAGCGGCGTAGATAGGGATGAAATCATAGCTAGCATCTGGGAAGCAAGTAGGATTGTTTCTAAGAAAATAGGAGAGGAAACCCTTGTCACAGCAACTGCCTGGGGTCCCTTTACTTTAGGGGCACAGCTTAGAGGCGTTGAGGCACTGATGTTCGGGATGTACAAAGACCCAGAGTTCGTCAGAAAGGTGGTAGACTTCTCTAAAGATGTTATACTAAGGTTTTACAAGCCGTTGATCGACGACGAGATAATAGAGCTGGTCAGCATAGCTGATCCTACTGCCTCTGGCGACCTAATATCTAGGAACCACTTCAAGGAGTTCGCCCTCCCATCCTTGCAGAGGCTTATCAGAGAGGTCAAAGCTAAGGGCGTTCGCACACTATTGCACATCTGCGGCAACACCAAGGACAAAATAGACCTCATAGCTGAGACAGGTGCCGACTGCTTCAGCGTGGATTGCAAAGTAGATATAGGCTATGCAAAGGAGCAGTTAAAGGGCAAGATGTGCATCGCTGGTAACGTGGATCCAGTGAACATAATAAGCCAAGGCACACCAGAGGATGTATCGAAAGAAGCCAGAAAATGTATCGAAAAGGCGGGTCACGGCGGCGGATATGTACTCATGCCAGGGTGCGATATCCCACCTACCGTACCTATCGAGAATATAAGGGCGCTTATGAATGTTAGCAAGGACTAAGTTTGCCTTTATTTATTAGGTTAGTAGTATAGTTCAAACTCAGTTCAATTCGATCTAAGTTGCAGTACAATTGCACAACTATTCTTGGACGTAGCTTTTTCCATATCTTAATGCTGATTCTGCCTTCTTCAGTTCTCTGCCGAGGTAGAGAGCATGCTCCAGAGTAGATACGAGGTCCAATGCGAGCAGCGTGTCACATATCTCCCTAGCGCTTGCTCCTTCTATACATAGCATTGCCTCTCCATCCACGAAGTGCACGCACTGGATCTTTTCGTCTACGAAAATCTTGAAATATCCCTTTGGATCAGGGACGAAGCCCTTCCCGGGCTTAACTGGAAGCTTTCGTATATCGAGCTTCATTCTGTTCCTCTTCAATCTCTTCTCTTTTAATATCAAGAGGTCAAAACCTAAGTCCTTGGGCGGCGAACCACGCAGACTGCTGATGTACATCATCTTCGATGTGGTCGCCAGCTCTCGAATACTGCCTCTAGTCTTGTCACTGGCCTCAACCGAGAAGACGATACTGGCACCGCATTCCATTGCAAGGGCGCAGAGTAGGGCGTTCACACCAACGCTGTCTGCGTCGAAGAGTTCTGTCACGTTCCCGGCACCAAAGAGAACAGGATACTCTTTGTGCTTCTCAGAGAATTTTTTGTATGCAGCGAGAGAATCAGAAAACCCTAGGTTAGCTGGCTGGAGAACCAGGTCAGCGATTATCCTTTGGAATCCTCTTTCTCTAGCAAGTTGGATGTTCTCCTCCAAGAGACGAACTCGCTCCTCAGGAACTCTAGGGATATCCCCTCTTTTAGGGATTACCACACTAGCAACAACAACGTCTCGGAATCCTTCGATAAGTTCTCTATCGAAGCTGAGCACTAAATCAACGCCGCATTCCAATGCCCGCTGGATATTCTCAGCCTCCATGGTGTCTACCGCGATGGGAATGCCTAGCTCCCTTAAAGCACTAATGCTATGCTCCACTTTCTCAGGATTTACTTCGTTTATCCCTAGGTCGATCATGTCCGCGCCAGACGCGAGAAGATACCTGCCCTGCGTCAACAGCTCTTCTTTAGATAGGTCCTCGATTCCAACTATCTCAGCCAGAACTCTAATCGGGAAGCTCTTCCCAACAGCCAACCCGCCGACGAGGATGTTACCAGGCTTATTGAGCATTCCTTCAATGTACTCTTTGGAGTCTACTTTTGTTATCTCAGCCAATGCCCGCTTCCTTAGCTCCCCCCGTAGGAGCTCACAGGCAGGCGTGGTCTTAGAAAGCTCTAACTGGGGACGCCTCTCTAAAACATAATCCAGGTCAGCTACATCCTTGGGACCCTTAAAGACAGGCACTCCAATTTTTTCCTCTAGAATAGCGAGATTACCCCTTATCAAACCAGGGACCAATATGGAATCAACATCTTCATCTAAAGTGATATTTGAAACGATTTGTTTCGGCGTCAGTAGAGAGGCTACATCAACAGGTGCAACGTAGACCCTGCAATCATATTTAGCTGCTATCTCTTTTACCCTTGCCTCTGCGAGCTTTCCAGTTACCAATAGGACCCCCATGATTTAAATAGAGGGAAAAGTCCCACATATAGGTTATGCTGAGTGCTCATAAGGATCGTTTTGACGGAATAGTGCTTTCAACAGCTCGGAGGATAGCGGCACTTGGCATATCCCCGAATGCACTGACAATACTGGGATTCCTCGGGAGCATAGTTACTGGCGCAGCCCTTGCATTAGGACAGTTAAGCGCAGCTCTCGTATTCCTTGCTTTAACCTCTGTGTTGGACGCCCTCGATGGAGCTGTCGCTAGGATCAGCAATAGGGCCACAGAGTTCGGAGCTTTCTTTGATTCTCTATTGGATAGGTATGCAGACGCTCTCATTCTTTTGGGACTAGTCATATACCTACGAGATCACTACCTACTGTTGTTCGTGGTACTGGTGGGGACTCTACTGGTGAGCTATTCAAGGGCAAAGGTAGAAGCGTTAAAGTGCAAGGGCGACATAGGCATAGCTGAACGCGCTGAGAGACTCATCATCCTCATGCTCGCTATTCTCCTCGAGATACGGGGTATCGACGCATTTTACCCAGCGTTGTTAATACTCGCAGTAGTAACTCATGTGACAGTGCTTCAGAGGGCGCTTTACATCCGCACAGAATTATTAAATAAGGCAAAGTAGAAGACGATAAGGCTATGTATAGTCCAACGGGGCCCGTAACTCAGTCTGGCTAGAGTGGTTGGCTCTTAACCAATTTGTCGGGGGTTCAAATCCCTCCGGGCCCGCTAATATAAGAATTCTCTCTCAGTAACTCAAGATCTCTTCGGGTTTAAAGAATAGAGGGATCTCTCTTTCAGCTGAAGCTGCAGAATCCGATGCATGGACGATGTTTCTCCCGGTGTCGGTGCCGAAGTCTCTCCTTATCGTTCCTTCCGCAGCCTCTTTTGGATTTGTAGCACCTACTAGGGCGCGCAACCCCTCAATGGCATCTTTGCCTGCGACGACCATAGCCACTGAAGGACCGGAAGTTATGAAGGAAAGTAGGTCCTCGAAGAAGGGCTTCCCCTCGTGCTCAGCATAATGTCTCCTAGCGAGTCCTTCATCAACCCAGAGCATTTTCATAGCAACTATTCTAAATCCCCTCTCATCTAACTTGGATATTACCTCCCCTATTAATCCCCTTGAAACGCCGTCAGGCTTAATCATAAAAAAACTACGCGCCATATGACCGCCCAAAATTATTTCTTCCCCGCTTTACTGCTCTTCTTCCCTTTTCCTTTTTTTGCGCCAGTTTTTTTGGGCTTGTGAGTCCTCTGTGTCTTGGAAATCTCGGGTTTAGGTATCTTCTTTTTGGGCTTGGTCCACTTCACCCTACGGGATACTCTGCCCAGCTTCAGCATATTCTTTTCGCATTTGCTGCTGCAGAAGTACAGAGTAACGCCGTCCTTCTTAACAAACATCTTCCCTGTGCCAAGCTCTATATTCCGCTTGCAAAAAGAACACTCATAGACATCCATATAGGTCCAACCTTCTTAATTAAAGCCAGCTAAGGGACCCTTAGCTCCTTTGCCTCCCTCTCAGTCTCCATTAGAATCAAGAGGTCTCCAACCCTTGTAGGGCCTTTGACGTTTCTACGGATTATTCTGCCCTTATCCCGGCCATCCAGTACCCTGCACTTCACCTGTAGTATCTCACCTGTCATCCCTGTTCTCCCTATTACTTCGATGACTTCTGCAGGGTAACCTCTAGTTTCTCCTTCCTTCACCATTTCCTATCACTTCTTAAGTGCCTTCACCTTATCTGCTATCTCCCCAATGGTTGCCCTAGCTTTTCCAGGTGTAACGATACCTGCGGCGGCTGCTTGAACCTCTAGACCGCAGGCCTTGCCAAGCTCCAGCTTATTGGGGACATATACATAGGGTATCTTCTTCTCTTCGCAAAGCATAGGCAGGTGTGCGACGACTTCCTCAGGCTCAACATCCTCTGCAATGAGGACCAATAGCGCTTGACCCCTCTCCACGAACTTCGTTACCTCATTTGTGCCCTTGCAGATCTTCCCTGCCCCCCTAGCAACCTCTAGGGCTTCATAAGCTGTATCAGAGAGTTCCTTAGGAACCTCAAACCTAACATACATTTTCGCCATAAAATACCTCCTTTCATCGGCATTTAGAATAGAAAGCATTTGAAGTGTATTCGAACATTTAAACCTTTCTATCAGCATCTGTATCATTTTAAGGCAAGTTTTTTAAGTAAGTTTGAATCCCATTGAAATAAAAAGGACGATGCCTGTCAACCGGGCAAAGGCAAAAGCTGGACGCATGACTCAAAGATATAGTATAATTTATCTCTTCGCAATTCCGATACGAAAGGGGTGGCCTAAGAGTGTTAGCAAGGAACTCGACAACGTCTAAAATGACTAAGTCTAAGTTCATACACCCCAAAAACAGGTGCTTGAGGACTCTATTATGAAGTTAAGGGAATTTCGCTTGAGAGAACTCCCTCCAGAGGAACATCCTATCGGGATATACGCGGGCCTGGCTATAGGGGCTTTTATCCTAGGCGTAGGCACCCTCGTCTTATTCAGGGATATGACAATAGCCTTCAAGAAAGAGGGCTTGAAGATAACCTTGGTCTGGATATTTCGATTATTACTCATGCTTACCTCCGCCTATGCCTCTTTAGCGTGTGCCATCGGACTTTTCAGGTTGATCGGACTGCAGAAGACGCTCGTCAGAAAGGTGGACAAAGAATTCAGAGATTTCGTCATGTATGCACGCCCACTAGTGGAAGAGATAATCAGACAGCGTATCATCGGGGAAAAGATCATAGAGAGCTTGGATAAGTTCAGGAGCTACAGAGAGATGGAAGGGGAGAAGCTCCGCTTCGAGGAAAGAGAGCCTCCTATGACGCTGGGTTTTCCGAGGTGGGGGGAATTCCTCCTCTTCGTTGCACTTCTAAGCAATATAAGCATCGGCCTCTTCCTGTATTCGATAGATTTCCCATGGCGATTGGTGCCTTACAGTGTGATCATCTTGGCTGTGATGTGGTGGGTAGTAATGGCTAAGTATTTTGGCCTGCTCCTAGACATCCGCTCCTATTACCTACCCGCGATCTTCATATTGGTAATGCCGAGTCTATCCATAATCCTAAGGGCCTATATTCTACCTTTCCAAGCAGTATACGTTGTATTCCTCATAATGTTCATCTACATCCTGGTGATGTACCTCCACTATAACTACCTCATCACTGGACGACTGCCTGAGTTCGTTACAGCAGGGCCTACGATGGTTAAGGAACTGAAGGCATCGCTTACAAGGGAGGTCGATAAAAGTGTGCCCTCTAAGCTGCGTGAGTATCTGCCTGAGAAGCCAAAAGAACACGAGGAGCGGGTAGAATGGACCGAAGGGGCTAAGGCGTTATTCAAGAGAATACGGGATAGGCTGAGGCGTGTGAGATGAGGATCCTCCTTTTCATGATTATTTTGGTATTTTTAGTATCCCTCCCGATAGTCGGTGCTTGTCCCGAGGTTGAATTCGATAAGTACCCTGGCTGGGTAGAGAGGTTTCCAGGCAATGTAAACCAAAACGATGCTACCGTAGTAGAGGAGTTCGACGTCACAGTTACAAAAGTATTTCCAGGAGATGCCATCTATATCGAGGTTTTAAAGCACGGCAACGTCTACGAGGAGGGCTCAGCCAGCAAGGGCTATGACGGCATCTTTAAGCAGCCCGATATATGGGTGGAGGTATACTCAAGCGACCCGAACAATAATAGGGCAAACATAAGCATCTATACCCCACAGCAAGCCAACATCAGCGTTAACCTCACCAACATAGATATACTTAGAACAATAAGTGGACGGACGCAACTATTCCCCAACGAAGAAGTCCAGCTGGACTTCACCATCAACAATACCGGTGAGCTCCCAGCCAAAGAGGTATCTGTTTCCTCTGAATTCGGGGAATTCCAGATCCTAGGCACAGATGTAAGGAACACCTCTCTATGTCAGGGCTCTACCTATGATTTCAAGTACAGATTGAGGAGTCCAAACGTTAGGAAGATCTTCAATTATACCCTATACCTTAAAGTGGAATACTCAGACGAAAACATACAGCTGGCGAGGACAAATCGTTACATAAAGTACTATCCCATCGAGGTGGAGATCATACCAGCTGTACTGGAGATCGAGAGAAAGGCGAGCAATTGGACGCCAGCCAGCACTACTAGCGAAATCACCTTCGAAATAATCCTCAATAATATAGGGAAGAGCACAGTATACAACATAGAGTGGAGTGACACACCTCCTCCAGTTTTCCTTGTGACCCAAGGTACTACTTCCTGGACAGGCAACATACTTGAGGGAAGTAGAAAATGGTTCTATTACAGAGTCGTATCCGGGGATCCTATCATCTGTAGGGATATAAGTACAGCTACCTACCAGGATCGCTTTGGGAATGAGTATATCTCCTTTTCCAACGATACAACCGCCAAGTTCTCCCCTTACCCTGTAGTGGAGAGAGAGATGGCTGAGGCTTCTGTATATTTAGACCCGGATAAGGAACTCACCTTCGGCACTAAGACGATGAGGATAGGAGAGACCGCTAACGTGTCTCTTAAAATAAAGAACAAGGGAAATGCAATAGCTAGGAGCTTAGTAGTCAATGATACATCCGGCTTGATACTCAATGGAACGAACAGGTGGGAAGGGGATTTGAAGCCTGGCGAGGAAGTTTCTTTCGGATATACTTTCAAGCTGGACAATAAGGACGTCAATATGAGCACCGAGATGAGATACCTCGACGTAGATATGGATGCCTTCAATGCATCTCGCGTCCTAGAAGAAGCGACTCCAAATTACTGCTCTAGGAAACTGAAGAATGTATCTCACAGCGTTTCGACCGACATAAACATCTTATATCCTGATATTACTGTTTTAGTACCCTCTGACATCGAGGTGCTATCTGACTTCGAGTTCGAATACAATGTGAGTGTCGAGAGCAACGGTACCGACGCGGTTTATGACTTATTCCTCTACATAGACACATCCAGCTTAACGACAGCGCCTATTAGGTTCGGGGGAGCGATCTTAAAAGGACAGCCCCTGTATTATATCAAAGAGCTAAGGCAGAACGAAAGCGCGAACTTTACACTGATAATGAGGGCGCCGCTGGTAGAAAATAAATCCACATTCACTATTCTAGCCCAGGCAAATTACACAGATTTCTATGGCGAAACAGCCACTATTAATGCCAGCACCAATCTGACTGTAATAAGGCCTAAACCAGCATATGTCATTATAGCCGTGGAAGAGAAAGAGCTTAAATTTACTATCGGCGGGGCTAACGAAACTGGAATCGGAGAGTATGGAGAAGCCTTCATAATCCTTAAAAGCACTGGGTACGCTGCCTTGGAAAATGTTACACTGCATTTATCGCTACCCCCGGGGTTAGAGCTCTTTAGTAACGATACGCGGTGGGAGGGGAGATACGAGGCCCAGCTGAAGAAACAGAACCAGACGTGGTACGGCTTTGTCGAAAACCTGACTTGGAGCGGAGATTTAGGCGTTATGGAAGAAAAAAAGATGGAACTATTAATTAGAGGGGCAAAGGCAGGGATATACGAAATCCCCTACTCCGTGAACTTCGACGGACGTATTATCTCCGGATCCTTGGGCCTGAAAGTGAAGGGGGCTATTCTGGAGATAAAGAAGCTCGTCGAAAAACAAGAGATCACAGTAGGCGAAGAGCTGGATATATCTGTAGCTGTGAAAAACATAGGTGAAGATGCCGCCATGAAAGTAGAGATAACTGATTATCCCCCTAAAAACTTTGAGATTGCGGGGGATACTGCCAAGAGCATAGAAGAGTTCAAACCAGGCGAAGAGGTCTTTCTTAACTACTCAGTTAGATCCCTGACGGCAGGAGGCTACAGTCTCGGTGCAGCCAAAGTGAAATGGGTGGATAGATTGGGGAATGAATACTCAACTGAATCCGAAGAGCCGCAGATACAAGTAAAGATCAAGAAACCTCCACCACCGGTATTGCCTGGGGTTACCCCGGAGACGCCCGCAGCAACGCCCACACCAACGCTGCCTACGCCTACTGAAACCCCTCTTCCAGAGGCCCAGCTGTCCCGAAAGGAGCTTCTGGCTACTACGATATTCGCCATATTGATTCTTGGAATAATAATCAAAATGCTCACCCTTTCTAGACCAGCATCAGAGGAGTAAGCCCCAGAGAGTAAGTGGAAGAATGGATATTCTGAACGAGCTAAATTTCAGGATCGAGATCGCAGGTGAGAGATTAGCGATAGCCATAGTCCAAGACTATGAGACCAATGAAGTATTAATGGCGGCATTCATTAACAGGGAAGCGGTAGCAAGAACCCTAGAGACCGGCTTTATGCACTACTTCAGCACCTCTAGGAAGAAGATCTGGTTCAAGGGAGAAGAATCCGGTCATAGACAAGCGGTGAGGGATATACTCGTAGACTGCGATGGAGATGCCCTTCTCTTCAAAGTACAGCAGGTGGTGGGGAGTTGCCACAAGGGGTATTACAGCTGCTTCTTCAGGAGGTTGAAGGACGGCAAGCTGGATATCATCGGCGAGAAGGTCTTTGAGCCTCGGAATGTCTACAAGGACAAGGGTTAAAGGTTTATATCTCTGGGATGTGAGATATACTGAAATGATTATAGTTCCGGATACCTCAGTGCTGATTGATGGCAGAATAACCCGTTTGGTGAGGGGTAAAAAATACAGGGGGAGCAGGGTTTTGATACCGGAGGCTGTAGTAGCCGAGTTAGAGAATCAAGCTAATAAGGGGCGTGAAAGCGGATTCAAAGGTCTGGACGAGTTGGAGCAGCTCAGGAAATACGCTGACAAGGGGTTGATAAGCTTAGAATATGTGGGCAAGAGGCCGAGGGTATATGAATTCAAGGATAACGACGACATAATTAGGGGGGTAGCGAAGGAGCGAGAGGCCAGCCTGGTAACCAGTGACATGGTGCAGGCGAGGATCGCCAGGAGCAAGGGCATAGATGTACTATACCTCAAGCATAGGAAGGCCAAGAAGAGGCTGCGTATCATGGACTTCTTCGATAAGGATACGATGTCTGTGCACCTCAGAGACAAGGTTGCGCCGCTAGCCAAGAAAGGAAAACCCGGGGAAATTGCTCTTGTAAAGATAGCCAGTAAGCCCTCTACAGAGAAGGAGCTGGATACATTAGCCAAGGAGATAATAGAGTACGCAAGGATAGACCCGGACAGCTTCATAGAGATCGAGAGAAAAGGTGCCACTGTGGTGCAGCTACGCCAACTGCGCATAGCAATCGCTAGACCACCTTTCTCAGATGGCTACGAGATAACAGCTGTTCGCCCGATAGCCAACGTAACTTTAGAGGACTACAAACTCTCAGATAAGCTCTTGGATAGGTTCAGTGAACGGGCAGAGGGCATCCTCGTAGCTGGGCCGCCTGGAGCAGGCAAGTCCACCTTTTCACAGGCTCTGGCCGAGTTCTACAAGGATAAGGGAAATATCGTGAAGACCATGGAATCACCCCGCGATCTTTTGGTGTCACAGGAGATCACGCAGTACGCTCCTCTTGAGGGGGACATGGAGAAGACTGCAGACATTCTCCTGCTGGTGAGGCCTGACTATACCATCTACGACGAGGTCAGAAAGACGAAGGACTTTCAGATTTTTGCGGACATGCGTCTAGCTGGTGTGGGCATGGTTGGAGTAGTACATGCCAACAGAGCAATAGATGCAGTACAGCGTTTGATTGGGAGGGTTGACCTAGGCACGATTCCGCAGATCGTGGATACAGTGATCTTCATCAAAGATGGTTGGATAAAGCAGGTTTACAAGATAGGCTTCACGGTTAAGGTGCCTGAGGGTATGATTGAGGCTGACTTGGCGAGGCCAGTGATAGAAATTAAGGACTTTGAGAATGATATGGTGGAATACGAGATCTACACCTTTGGGGATGAGACCATTGTCATGCCGGTAGTGCTAGCTGGCGGTGGCGGTGCTTCTGCTGTGGAGAAGCTGGCTGGAGAGCAGATCCTGCGTGAGGTCAAGAAGTATGCACCAAAGGCACGGGCAGAGATAGAGGTTAGAGGCTCTACAGCAGTCGTATGGGTTGACGGCAAGTATGTTTCAAAGATCATAGGTAAGCAAGGTAAGAATGTGGAGCGATTAGAGCGGAATCTGGAGTTGCATATAGATGTTCGAGCTCTGGAGGAGAAGGATTTTTTAACCGGTAGGGAGGAGAGGTTCCCGGTTGGTGTAGAGGAGACGAAGAGGCACCTCTTATTGAGGATAGACAAGAAATTTCCAGGCAGGATGGCCAAGGTATATTCAGATGACGCATTCATCTTTGCTGCTACTATTGGGAGAAAGGGGGAGATCAGGATTGGGAAAGACACTAGTCTAGGTAGAACGGTGCTGGACGCTATCAACGCCGAGAAGGAGATCTCTGCGGTCAGCGCTGATTAGTTGAAGTTGGAGAAGGTGATCGAACGTGAAAAAGGAAATCGAAGGTGTCTTAGTGAGGGAAAAAGACGAGCCCGGCGTGAAGACTGAAGATGGAAAAGTTAAATTGGTATTCAACTTATTGGACGGGTTCGCTGGTAAGAAGGTAAGGATAACCATAAAAGAAGTTAAGGACTGATTTCAGCCATACGATAAAAAGTTGAGGTATTTAGTCCACCTACCTACCTAAACAAACAACTGCAGTGCTGCAATTAGCTACCTGATGTTAATAAGCTCAGTTCTTTCACTTTCTTTTCTAACGAGCCCGCATCTTCGAATTTCATCTGCAGCTGCAGTGTCTTCTGCCTGCTCTTTATTCCCTTAACGATAATAACGTCTTTTGCAGGCACTTTGAAGAGTTTTGAAAAGAGTTCTACAATGGCTTTATTAGCTCTACCACGGATTGGCCTCTCCTTTATCCTTACTAATAACCTATTCCTCCACTCGTCAAAGCCCAATATCTCATCCCGTTCAGCGCCAGTAGTAACAATGATATCTAGTAAGATGCATCCCTCTTTTTTCTTTAGTGCCTTGGAGACGTCTGCCATACCATGGAATTCGCTACTTTGGAGATAACTTTTTTGGATGCACGCCAATTCCGACGTAGACGTAATATGTTACATTTATATAATCGAAGTGTTAAGATTCTGGGAACCTGAGGGATAGACATGGGCAATAAACCAGCTAGGATATACAGGATTCCAAAGAAGCGCCTCTACACTAGGCGGAAGTATATGAGAGGGACACCAGCCCCAAAGATCACTATATTTGATATGGGCGATCTCGAGAATTCTGATAAATTTCCTGTGGAGCTCGCCCTTGTGGCGAAGGAGCCGGGCCAAATAACACATAATGCCTTGGAGGCTGCGAGGATAGCTGTCAATAGACACCTGACGAAGGAACTAGGTAGGAGCGGCTATTACCTCAAGATAAAGCCATATCCCCATGTAGTGCTCAGAGAGAATAAACAGGCCACTGGTGCAGGTGCTGATAGAGTATCAGATGGTATGAGCCGGTCCTTCGGCAAGGCCGTTGGTCTCGCGGCTAACGTGAAGAAGAACCAAGAGATCATGGTGGTGAGGATCGATCCAAAGAGCTATGGTGCGGCAAAAGATTCCTTGAGAAGAGCTGCGTCGAAGCTCCCTATGCCCTGTAGACTCGCTGTTGGTAAAGGTAGAGACTTATTGATGCTCTGACATCAATTAAATTGTTTTCATCCTTAGCTGTTCTGAACTCATCTTTTTTTCTTCAATTCAAAGCACTACCTCATTTTTTCTAGGAAGCCCATCTCTCGCCCCCATCTTGGTGATGCAAAGGGACGCAAGTTTATTCCCTAGCCTGCCGCATCCCTCTAATGTTCGTTCGTTAAGGAGGCCGTAGAGAAATCCAGCTGCAAATGCGTCTCCAGCACCTGTGGTGTCTACAACCTCTGCTGGAAAAGATTCTACCGCAATTGATTCTTCTTTCGATGCTACGTAGCAGCCGTCTCTGCCTAGAGTTATAGCAACGATCTCCGCCCCTTTTCTCAAAAGTTCTCCAGCTCCTTTCTGGTATTCTTTTCCTGTGAGCATCTTTGTCTCCTCCTTGTTCAAAAAGACCACGTAGCTAGATTCGATAACTTGCTCCATCTCTGCCAGCCCTTTCTTAGCATATAGCATACCTGGAGCGAAGCTTATACTGACGCCTGCATCTGCGATTTTCTCCAAGAGCTGTTTTTGGGTTTGGTAGGACATCTCGCCGACAAAGGATGAGAGATGCAGGAACCTAGCCTTTTTCGCATAGCTAACAGCAGAATCATCAATACGCACCTCATCGTTTACACCGGGATAGGCGTACATAGCTCTCTCGCCCTTGTCGTCTATGAAGGCCAAGATTAATCCCGTCTTCCCTTCACCCCTTACTATTGCCGAAATGTCTACGCCCTCTTTTTCTAAATCTCGAAGAATGAATTCTCCCTCCTCATCGTCTCCGACTCGGCCTATGAAGCCGGTCTTCATTCCGAGCCTTGTCAGTCCAACGATAGTATTAGCGGCACTTCCTCCTGGAGCCGTGCTTATAGATTTCACGCCTACCTCCTCACCCTCATGCGCTATCTTTTCTACCCTAATAAGGCGGTCGTAGTTTAAAGCACCGACTCCAATGACATCGAGCTCCCTCATAGGACAGCCGCTCCCAGTGCTTCTCTTATCCCACTTATCACGAACTGCACCGCTATCGCCGAAAGCACCAAGCCCATGATTCTAGTTATCACCTTCGTACCACTTCTTCCCAAGACCTTGAAGAAATAGTCTGACTTGCTTAAGATGATATAGGAGCACATGAATACCAACAATATATCAACTACTAAAAGTGCTTGATCCACCGATGCCGCGGCTGAATCGAAGAGTACTATACCGGCGGTTATGGCTCCGGGTCCGGCGAGGAGGGGAACAGCAAGCGGTGTCGCTACGACGTCTTCTCTTGTTTTAGCTTCGTCCTCTTCCTCCCTCGAGCTCTTAGTAGCGGTCTTCCTGCCGAAAAGCATCTCCAAGGCTATGATGAAGAGTAGGATGCCTCCTGCTACCTTGAAGGAATATATCTCCACCTGCAGGTATGTTAGGAGATACCCCCCGAGGAGGGTGAATGCTATCAGCACAATTGTTGCTATCGCCACTGCCCTAGCTACCATGCCCCTCCTGTGTTCGGCAGAGAAATTAGCCAAGATTGAGACAAAGACAGGCACATTAGCTATAGGGTCAACTATGATGAAGAGCGTAACAAATGCCGATATAGCGTAGTTCAGGTCCATGGGTGTTACATCCCCTTCTTTCATTTATATCTTTTAAGTTTGTTTGAGTTTCAGTTTCCGGGTATTGCGAATGCTAGGAGAAATCCCAAATTATTTAATCCCCCCAAGCTAATTTTTTATCATGGAGATAGGGGTGGTCGGCAAGCCGAATGTTGGAAAGAGCACACTCTTCAATGCCAGCACGCTAGCCAAAGCAGAAGTAGCCTCCTATCCGTTTACTACTGTCGATGCCAATAAGGCTATGGCCTTTGTGCGCGTGCCCTGTGTCTGCCAAGAGCTAGACGTGACTTGTAATCCAAGAAACTCTAAATGCATCTCCCGCAACCGATTCGTGCCTGTTGAGATGATTGATGTCGCTGGCCTTGTGCCGAATGCACATGAAGGACGGGGGCTCGGTAACAAATTTATGGATGAGCTTAGAAGGGCGCAAGCCCTGATACATGTGGTTGATGCCTCTGGTGCTACAGACGAAGAAGGCAACCTGGTGAAGGTCGGCTCCCACGATCCCCTCGCTGACATCCGCTTCTTGGAGGAAGAGATAGAGCAGTGGTTCTTCGCTATATTCAAGCGCAGTTGGGTGAAGGTATCAAAGAAGGTGCAGTACCAGGGGAAAGATTTTGCTAAATACTTCGAGGAGATGTACGTCGGCCTGGGATTCAAGGAAAAAGACATCCACAAGGCACTAAAGGATTCGAATGTAGACGCAGAGAAGCCGGACATCTGGAAAGACGACGAGTTGTTTCGTTTTACGAGAGCCTTGAGGCAGGCTTCTAAGCCCATAATAATTGCTGCCAACAAGACCGATGTGGAGATAGCAGAGGAGAACGTGGAAAGGATGAGGAAGGAGTTCCCACATTCTCTCGTCATACCAGTTAGCTCTATGGCTGAGTATGTGCTCAGCAAGCTCGCCGAGCGAGGGGCTGTGCAGTATCTCCCTGGAGATGACAGCTTCGAAACCCTCAAGCCTGAGGAGATCAATGAAAAAGAGAAGGCAGCACTGCGCATCATCGAGAAGAATGTCTTCGCTCGCTTCTCCAATACCGGCGTGCAGCAGTGCATCAATGCCGCGATATTCGAAGTCCTGGGCAGAGTCGTCGTCTATCCGGTTGAGGACGAGCATCACTACACAGACAAGGATGGGAATGTACTGCCTGATGCATTCCTAATGGATCCCGGTTCTACGCCTAGAGATTTGGCCTTCAAGGTGCATACCGAGCTAGGGGAGAAATTCCTGGGCGCCATAGATGCCAAGACCAAGATGAAGATCAAGAGCGATAAACAATTGCAGAGCGGCGATGTAATAAAGATACTATTGCACCACTGATATTGGATTGATTCCAGCTAGGTTCCTATGTGCACTTGATGTAACTGTAGAAATCCTTATAAAAAGAGAAAAACCTTACCTCGATTATGAGAGTTCTCATTGCTGACAAGATCCATGAAAGCGGGAAAGAGCTGTTCAAGGGATTCGCTGACGTAGAAGATGGTACCGCTTTGAGTAAAGAAGAGCTCTTGAAGAAAGTTGAAGCAGTAGACGCCTTGATCGTAAGAAGCAAGACAAAAGTTACGAAGGATGTAATAGACGCAGCGAAAAAGCTCAAGGTGATCGGCAGGGCAGGCGTCGGCGTAGATAATATTGATCTAGACGCTGCAACCGGAAGGGGTATAGTAGTCGTAAATGCCCCTGAGTCAACGTCGATAACTGTGGCTGAGCATACCATTGGGCTGATGCTGGGTATGGCCAGGAAGATTCCATTTGCAGATGCCTCCCTTAAATCTAGGAAATGGGAGAAGAGCAAGTTCATGGGTATGGAGTTGCGGGGCAAGACTCTCGGCGTGATAGGCCTGGGCAGGATAGGCTCAGAGGTGACGAGGAAAGCCCACGCATTCGGGATGAAGATTCATGCCTACGATCCCTATATCTCTGACAAATCAGCCAAGGAACTCGGCGTAGAGCTCGTTGAATTCGATGAGCTGCTTGCCAGCTCTGACTTCGTTACCATTCATGTGCCTCTTACAGAGCAGACCAAGAAGTTCATAGGCAAGAAAGAATTCTCCAAGATGAAGGAGGGTGCGGTACTTTTAAATTGCGCTAGAGGGGGCATAGTAGACGAAGACGCTTTGTATAAGGCTCTATCCTCTGGCAAATTGGGCGGTGCAGCCGTGGATGTCTTCGAGAAGGAGCCGGCTACTGACAGTCCTCTCTTAGAGCTTGACAATGTCATAGTCACTCCACATCTCGGTGCCAGCACTGCAGAAGCGCAGAAGTATGCCTCCACCATAGTCTGCGAGGAAGTGATGAAGGTGCTCAAGAACATACCCCCGAGGAATGTAGTGAACATGCCTGCTTTAGCTCCTGAGGTGCTAGAAGAATTAAAGCCGTATCTCCCACTTGCAGAAGCCCTTGGAAAATTCACAGTTCAACTAGTGGAGGGCTATGTACGCGATGTATCGATAACCTACTGCGGCTCCTTGGTTGAGGTAAAAGGACTGAACATCCTCACAAATGCTATACTCATGGAACTCCTCTCGCCTGTGTTGGCAAACGAGGTGAATATATTAAACTCATCGGTTATCGCCAAGAATCGTGGAGTCAGGATTACCGAGGGCAAAAGGGAAGACGCCGAGATGTTTGCGAACCTGATCATACTCGACATCAAGACGAGCAGCGAGACTACGGTGACTAAAGGCATATTGCTGGGTGAGGAACCAAGGATAGTAGGAATAGCTGACTATACTATAGACCTCGTACCGAAGGGTAGAATTCTCTTGGCGGTGCACGAGGATCGGCCAGGGATGATAGGCAAAGTAGCCACTGCTTTGGGCGAGCGCAATATAAACATTGGAAGTATGCAGGTGGGCAGAAAGGATAGGGGCGGTGTTCAGCTCATGGTGCTCACCTTGGATCAAGACCTATCCCGAGATGATGTAGAAGCCATAACAGCAATTGACGGCATCACAAAGGTAGGGACAACTAAACTTTAACGGGTAGTATTACCCTCTTCTTCTCTAAAAAATTACTAATGTTAATAATCCTCAAAACTCTGTAATCATTTATAATGATGAATATCTTCATAGGGACGTGGAGCCATGAAATCTGAATCTCTAGCAACATTTGCGCAGATATGCAATCAATGCGCTATATGCTCTGGTACATGTCCAAAGGCGAGGGTTAAAGAGGGCTTTTTGCCGAGGCGGATGGTGTACGAAGTAGTAACCGGCAACGCTTCAAGGCTTATAGATTCCGGCAATGCCTGGCACTGTCTGACATGCAGAAAATGCCAGGTAAAGTGTCCAATGGGAGTGGATTTCACAGAGCTTGTAAGGGAGCTCAGGAGGGAGATGCTTGCCAGGGGAATAAATGCTCTGGTAGCACATGATAATACCTTCGGACATTCGCTGTACAGCCTGATGAAGAACAAAGAGCTGAAGACCAAGCACAAGCACATGCTGTCAGAAGACGTGAAGATCGACGAGGCGAGCGACGTTCTATACTTCATGGGATGCACTGCCTTCTTGGACATTGTTTTCCGCGATGACGTTGGAAGCGAGGGCATGGAGGTAGCGGACAGCACTATAAAGCTCCTTAATGCTGCTGGGGTTGAGCCTGCTGTTATAGACGGGATAAAATGCTGCGGCCACGACCAGTTGTGGAGAGGTGAAAGCGAAACCTTCGATGAGCTTGCAAGGCAGAACGCAGAGCTCCTCAAAGGTTACAAAACCATAGTCGTCAATTGTCCTGAGTGCTACCGCACTTTAGCAGTGGACTATAAAGAACGTGGGATAGAGCTGAATGTAAAACACATATCCGAATTCCTAGTTGAGAAGTCAGATCAGCTTGAAGTAGGGATAAATAAGAGTGAAAATAAGACTGTAACTTATCATGATTCCTGCAGGCTCGGAAGGTATATGGGGGTATACGATGCTCCCCGGGAGTTGTTGAAGAGCTTCGGTTATGATATAAAGGAGATGAGCAACAACAAGAGCGAATCCATATGCTGTGGCGTGCCCCAGTTCGTAAACTGCGATGACGAGAACAAGGAGATAAGGAGGCGTAAAATGAAGGATGCAGTAGCTACAGGCGCAGAATTGATGATTACGCCCTGTATGAAGTGCCAGATACATTTGAAGTGCCTCCAGAGGGACGGCTCAGAAGCACAGAAGGGAAGAGAATATCCAATCGAAATTATGGATCTATCGACCGCCCTGGCGAGGAACCTAAAGTGAGGTGTAATTGAATGGATGCTGAGACATTTGTGCCGCTGATGAAGAAGAGCCTTGGATTCGAGGGCTTGAAGAAATTCGTAATAGACCAGGAGCTATGCGCTGGCTGCGGTGTATGCGCCGCTTTCTGCAGCGAGATAGAGGTAGACGAGGATGGGGCTAAACTCGTGAAAGATTGTACCCTAACTAAGGGATCGATTAAGTGCAGCGACGAGGGCGCTTGCTATGACAACTGCCCCATGGTATCGTTCTCTAGAGCGCAGCTGGAGGAAGAGGTCTTCGGAGGCACGAGAAGTGATCCTGTGCTCGGCTACTACGAGAAGATAGTGGCAGTCAAGGCAAAAGATAAGGGGGTAGCGAAAGCCGGGCAGGATGGAGGAGCGGTTACGGCCCTACTTCAATGCGCCGTGGAAACTGGCCTTGTAGCAGGTGGAGCTGTGGCCAAGAGGAGCGCCGAGTGGGATCCTGAGCCAGAGGTAGCTGGAAAGAAAGACGATTTGGTGAAGGCCAGCGGCACCAAGTATGCCCGTGCCACTACACCTGCAACATTCGGGGTGAACCTGAAGAACCACAGGAGGCTCGCACTGGTAGGAACCGGATGCCAAATCGCAGGTGCCAGAAAGCTTCACGTTAACCTGTTGAAGGATGCAATTGAAAAAACAAAGGAATCAGAGTCGCCGATTAACACTTTGCTCATAGGCCTGTTCTGCTATGAGAACTTCCCCTACAGCAAGCTGAAGGAGAAACTTGAATCAGAGTTCGGCGTCAAAATGGCTGACGTGGTGAAGACCGACATAACCAGTGGGAAGATCATAGTCACCAAGAAGGATGGAAAAGAGCTCGTCAAGCCGGTGAAAGTGTTTAACGACATCGTGCCTGAATGCTGCAAGCTGTGCGACGACTTTACTGCAACCTTTTCGGATATATCGGTCGGCTCGGTCGGAAGCAAAGAGGGCTGGAGCACAGTCGTTGTTAGAAGCAAGAAGGGACTCGAACTATTGGAGACGGCCCAGAAAAAGGGATACATCCAGGTATCCGAGGATGTCGATCCAGAGGGGATAAAGAAGACAGGTTCATCCAAAGACAAGAAGCGGGATTCAACCAGGCAGGCGAGGGAGGAGAAAGGGAGCTACGTCCCCGAATACACCTGACGACATAAGGAGATAAAAAATGACTGTTGGTTCTGTTCTTGTTGTAGGCGCTGGCATCGCCGGTATGCAGGCTTCCCTGGATCTCGCTGAGTCAGGCTACAAGGTCTACCTAGTTGAGAGGGCGCCCAGCATAGGCGGCAACATGATAAAGCTCGACAAGACTTTTCCGACGGGTGACTGCGCCATGTGCACGATAGCGCCCAAGATGGTGGGTGTGGGAAGAAATCCTGACATAGAGAAGATCACCGTCTCAGAGGTAGTGTCTGTAACCGGCGAGGCAGGTAATTTCGAGGTGACTGTGCGGAAAAAGCCGAGGTATGTCACCGACGACTGCAACGGCTGCGGCTGGTGCTCAGAAGTGTGTCCTGTTAAAGTGCCCAACTACCATGACGCTGGAATCGGGGCTGTAAGTGCAATCTCCATACCGTTCCCGCAGGCTGTACCGCTTCAGTACTACATAAACAAGGAGCACTGCATAAACTGCGGCAAGTGCCAGATGGTATGCCTGCCCAACGCCGTAAACCTTGATGACCAGGGCGAGGAAGTAGTCCTGAATGTCGGTGCGATAATTGTCTCAACCGGCTACGAGCTCTTTGACCCAACTGCTATGGAAGAGTACGGCTATGGAAGGCACAAGAACGTGATTACCAACATGCAGTTCGAGCGCCTGCTTTCACCCAGCGGGCCTACAGGCGGACATGTCATACGCCCGAGCGATGGAGAGAAAGCTAGACACATAGCATTCATTCAGTGCGTCGGCTCGAGGAACGTGAATTATTATCCCTACTGTTCTCGGGTCTGCTGCATGGTCTCAACAAAGCAGGCTACAGTCGCACATGAACATGACTCCGAGTTGAAGTCGACGATCCTTTACATGGATATGAGGAGCTTCGGCAAGGGATTCCAGGAATATGTGGACAAGGCAAAGGATGCGCACGGCGTGAAGTACATCAGGGGAAGGCCGGCGCTCATCGAGGAAGGGGAGAACAACAATCTAGTGATACACTACGAGGATACCGAGAAGGGCGAGCAGACGAGCCTTGAAGTCGACATAGTGGTGCTTGCGGCTGCACTTAAGCCGGCGTCAGGTGCAGAAGCTTTGTCTAAAATACTCGGCATAGCTGTAGATGAATTCGGGTACTTTGAGGAATTGACAGAGGAGGAGCCCTTCGATACGCTTAGGCCCGGGATATACATCAACGGAACCTGCCAGGGACCTAAAGATATACCTGATTCGGTTTCCCAGGCATCTGGAGCGGCGTCAAAGGCAGAGGCACTGTTAAAAGAATCCAGGAAGAGCCTGCTAGAGGTCCAGGAGTTCCCAAAGGAAAAGAAGGTTGAAGGTGCTGAGCCGCGTGTAGGCGTTTTCATCTGCCACTGTGGCTTGAATATAGCAAGCGTCGTTGACGTGCACAGCGTAGCTGAATATGCTAAGACCCTTGATAATGTCGCCTATGCTACCAGTCTAGTGTATACATGTTCGACTGACAACCAGAAGGATATAACTGAGGCGATTCGCAGCCACGACTTGAACCGCGTGGTGATAGCTGCGTGCACGCCCCGCGGCCTGGCACCGCTCTTCAGGCATACTTGCCAGGAGGCAGGGCTTAATCCCTATCTCTTCGAGATGGCCAACATACGGGAGCACTGCTCCTGGGTGCATATACATGAGCCTGAAAAGGCGACTGAGAAGGCTAAGGATCTAGTGAGGATGGCTGTTGCTAAGGCTAGATTGCTTACCCCTGAGAAGAAGGGCAGGTCACCTGTCCTGCCGAACGCACTTGTCATAGGAGGGGGCATCGCAGGCATGCGTGCTGCTTTGGATATAGCTGACCAGGGATTTGATGTAAAGCTCGTGGAAAAAGAAGCGCAGCTCGGTGGATCGGCTAACCATAGGTATTCGCTTCTCGGGAAATCATCTGAGGAGCTCGTGGAGCCGATGAGGAAAGCTGTCGAGGAGCATCCGTCTATAGAGGTATTCTTGAATTCTGTTGTAGATGAGCTCAAGGGCTACACCGGGAATTTCGAGGCCCAGATAAACCATGATGGTAGTAAAACAACGGTAAAGTCAGGAGCCATACTGGTGGCTACTGGGAGCAGGGAGCTCAAGCCTACTGTCTATCATTACGGCGATGAGAATGTCATGACTCAAGAAGAGCTGGAGGATAAATTGAATAATAATTTCGAATACAAGGATGTCGTGATGATCCAGTGCGTGGGCGCCAGGAACGAGGAGCGCCCCTACTGCTCTCGCTCGTGCTGTGCAGACGCTGTGAAGAATGCCATGGTCCTAAAGGAACGGCGCCCTGATTCCAATGTATACGTGCTCTACCGCGACATGATGACCTTCGGGATGTACGAGCTGGACTACAAGGACTCCAAAGAGATGGGAGTGAAGTATATCAGATACTCGCTTGATTCCCTGCCTGAAGTTGAAAAAGATGATGGTAAGTACAGAGTAAAAGTTCTTGATTCCCTGCTTGGTAAGGAGCTGGTGATAGAGGCTGATACGCTGGTGCTCTCAACGCCGCAGATACCGCCCGAGGGTATAAAAGACCTTCAGAAGATACTGCGCGTTCCAACGAGCCCTGACGGCTTCTTCATGGAGGCGCATCCAAAGCTTAGGCCGCTTGAGTTCACCTCTGATGGGATATACCTCTGCGGAAAGGCACAGGGCCCGAAAGAGCTCAGTCATGCTATAGCGCAGGCCTCTGGGGCAGCAGCCAGGGTATGTGCCCTGCTCTCTAAAGAGATCATGGAAACAGAAGCTAATACTGCGATTGTAGCTGAAGATTTATGCATCGGCTGCGGCAGGTGCGTAGAAACATGCGTCTTCAATGCGATAACCCTTGAAGAAAACGAGGCTGGAGAGTTCAAATCACGTGTGAATCCAGCTATGTGCAAGGGCTGTGGTGCATGTGCAGCTGTCTGTCCGAATGGAGCTATAACCCCGAGGCAGTTCGCCAGTGCGCAGATCGTTGCCATGATAGATGAATTGTTGGAGGCATGAAATTGGAATACGAGCCCAAAGTACTGGTGTTCGCATGCAACTGGTGCGCCTACGCTGGAGCTGACCTCGCGGGCGTGAGCAGGATGCAGTATCCCACTAACATAAGGGTAATTCGCACCATGTGCTCAGGCAGGCTTGATCCCGGCTTCATACTCCGGGCATTCGAGAAAGGGGCTGACGGCGTACTTGTACTTGGATGCCATCCAGGCGACTGCCAGTACGTCGAGGGAAACCTCAAGGCTGAGAAGCGCGTCGAGATGACCAAGCGCCTATTGGAAGCAGTTGGTCTAGAACCTGAGAGACTGCATCTTCACTGGGTCTCTGCGAGCGAAGGCGGATTATTCGTGGAATGCGTCACGGAATTCATAGAGACCTTGAAAAAGATGGGCCCAAATCCAATTGAGAATACAAAATCAAAATCAGAATCAAAAGAAGTTGAAGTAAATCCAGTTCAGGAGCAGGAGCAGTAAGATGGCGAAAGCAACTGAGAAGACTGTTGAAGCCTCAAAGTCAAAGCAGGAGCCGAGGATAGGCGTTTATGTATGCAAGTGCGGCTTGAATATAGGTGCTGTTGTAGACTGCGATGGAGTCGCTGAATATATCGGGAAGCTTGATAATGTCGTTCTCTCGAAGTCTGACAATTACACTTGTTCTGATAATACGCAAGCCCAGATACAGGAGGATATCAAGAAGCATAACCTGAATAGGATTGTCGTTGCGTCCTGTTCGCCCAGGCTTCATGAGCCGACGTTCAGGAGAACCATTATGGCTGCTGGACTCAACCCGTATCAATTCGAGATGGCCAACATACGGGAGCACTGTTCCTGGGTTCATGTCCGCGAGCCTGAGAAGGCGACTGAGAAGGCTAAGGATCTAGTTAGGATGGCTGTTGCTAAGGCTAGGCTCATAGAGCCGCTTCCGACCACAAAGGTTCCGGTCACCAAGCGTGTATTGGTCGTAGGCGCTGGCATCGCCGGTATGCAGGCATCTTTGGATCTCGCAAACCAGGGGCATGAGGTCGTGCTTGTGGAGAGGCAGCCCAGCATAGGCGGCGTGATGGCGCAGCTGGACAAGACCTTTCCCACGATGGACTGCTCAATCTGCATTCAAGGCCCGATGATGAGCGATGTGGGCAAGCACGAGAATATAACGCTTCTCACCTACGCAGAGGTAAAGGAAGTGGAGGGCTACGTGGGCAACTTCAAGGTAAAGATTGTGAAGAATCCCAGGTACATCGATACCGACGCCTGCAACGGCTGCGGCCTGTGTTTTGAGGTCTGCCCGGTTAAGGTTCCAGGTGAGTTCGACATGGGATTGGGTACTCGTGGTGCAGCATATCGTCCTTTCCCTCAAGCCGTGCCTAACAAAGCTACGATCGACAAGGAGCACTGCACAAACTGCGGGCTCTGCGATCTCGTCTGCGGGCCCAACGCCATAAGGCATGAAGATGAACCAGAGGAGTTCGAGCTTGAGGTCGGGGCTGTTATACTCGCTACCGGCTTTAATGCCTATCATCCAAGCGCCAGAAACGACTATCATTACCTGGACTATCCCAATGTTATAACAGGCATGGAGATGGAGCGGCTCATGAATGCTTCAGGGCCTACGCTGGGCCATGTTATACGCCCGAGCGATGGAAAAGAGCCTAAGAAGTACGGCTACATTCTCTGCATCGGTACTAGGGATCGAGGTCAGGAAAGCTACTGCTCAGGTGGGGTGTGCTGCATGTATACCTTGAAGCAGGCGAGCATGATGAAGGAGAAGCACCCAGAGGACGATATCTACGTTTTTTACATAGACATACGTGCCACTGGAAAGGGCTTTGAGGAGCTTTACACGCGGGCTAGGAATGCAGGCATAAAATTCATTAGAGGCAAACCAGGGGAGATACGGGAGGACCCTGAGACCAAGAACCTTGTCGTTACGGTGGAGAACTCACTGGCTGGTACGGTTGACGACATTGAATTGGACATGGTGATACTGAGCACGGGCATGCTGCCCAAGGAGGACGCAGTTGAGGTTGGGCAGACCTTCAATATTTCCAGGAGCGCTGAGGGATTCTTCCTGGAGAAGCATCCAAAGCTTGCGCCCGTGGATACGGCTACTGATGGTGTGTTTCTTGCTGGTGCGTGTCAGGGACCCAAGGATATACCCAATTCTGTTGTTCAGGCACGCGGTACTGCGATGGCATCTGCGAACTTGGTTACTGCTGGTGAGATCACTTTGGGCGGGGATATCGCTTATCACTTCCCTGAGATGTGCACTGGCTGCGGTAGGTGTACGAAGGCGTGTGCCTATGGTGCGTGGGAATTAGTGGAGCTTGATGGTCAGAAGGCTGAGAATGCTAAGGGGAAGCCTAGGAAGAAGATAGCTAAGTTGACGCAGGCACTCTGCAAGGGCTGCGGCACTTGTGCTGCTGAGTGCAGGGACGAGGCGATTGAGATGAAGCACTTTACTGACCTGCAGATTATCTCGCAGATAGACGCTGCCTTGGAGGAGAATGCTGGTGAGAAGATACTTGCTATGCTTTGCAACTGGTGCAGCTATGGCGGTGCTGATAATGCTGGTGTGAGTAGGATGCAGTATCCCACGAATGCTCGTGTGCTACGGGTGATGTGTACGGGCAGGATTAGTGAGAAGTTCATTGAGCATGCGTTTGACAAGGGAGCTGGCATGGTGCTTGTCGCCGGCTGCCATGAGGGTGACTGTCACTACATATCTGGTAATAAGTTCATGACTCGGAGGGAGAAGCGGATACGGAAGATGATGGATGAGAAGGGGGTAGCTGAGCATCGTTTTAGGTTGGAGTGGGTTT
>JAZGAD010000043.1:0-44800 GCA_036444275.1 Hydrothermarchaeales archaeon (SeqCode) | reverse complement strand
AGGCGGAAGCGTAGTAGGAGCAGGTGTCGTTGGTGGAGGAGGAGTAGTCGGTGGAAGTGTAGTCGCTAGTGGAAGCGTAGTAGAAGCAGGCGTAGCAGCCGGTGGAGGAAGAGTTACCGATCCCGAGATGCCGAAGACTGAGAGTCCAAGCGACTCAGCCGAATAATAGGTATAGTTGGAATCCTCACTCACCTTCGTCGTAGTCAGCGCATTCCAGTTGTCCTCACTAAACCTATTCAGCACAACCGTAGCTGGGTCTATATTCCTCTCCGTCGTCCACGTCTTCTCCACCTTGAACCTAATCGTCACATTATCTATGTCAGCATCCTCAATGTTCTCGTGCTCTATCTCGAGGTATTTGAAGACCTCGCCCACGATCTCCTGGGCGATCTCAGTTGGCTTTGAGGTGAGGGTCTTCACAGCTACCTTGACGTTAGAGACCTTGTTTAGCACCTTTATCGCTATCTCCGTCAAAGGCATGTTCTCTGTATCAGGAATTGATATGGTCCCAGTCTTATCCTTAGGGATTGACGAGAAGGTGGCCTTAACCTGCACGACTACATCGGGGTCTGTTGGCGTCACTAGTTTAGCTTCGGCTGTTTGATCTGTGGCAACTGGCACTCCTCCGCCACCACCTCCTCCGCCTCCGCTTTGAACTGAGAAGCTCCTTGTTTCGGTCTGATTGCTCTTGCCAGAGGTGTCGTTAGCCCAGATATAAAAGGTAACACTCTCCCCGTTGGAGACGCTCTTAGTCCTGCTCCAATACCCACTAGAATAACTATAACTAGTGTTAATGCCCTTCCAGTTGAGAACCAAGGTATCTGGGTTCTCCTCGGCGATGCTCACGTTTATGGTCACGCTGCTAGTACCTGCTGCGAAGGATGCAACATTTGCTGGCGTGAGACCCGTAAAGGTAATCCTTGGTGCGACGTTGTTGTTGCCGCCCATGGCGTAGACGCTTAGATGGTCCACTACAGCATAGACGTAGTCATTACTCATGTTCAGGCCTGCAGCATATACGTGGGGTCCACCCGGTATATTCTGGCCTATGTAATCCTTTAGATTGAACCATACTGAGCCATTCCAGTAGAGGAAGGCGATGCTGTTGTTGTCGAGGCCGGATATCTCCTCGGAGGTATAGTATAGCCTTATAGTGATGTTGCTCACGTTCTCCAGGCTACTGATATTAAAAGCATTGAGATACCTCAAAGCTTGATCTATGCCTGCGCTTGAGGCGTTGATTTCCCCGACGCCGAAGAGGTAGTTAGCTGATGATAGCATCGTGTATATCTGGACCCCGGCATTTCCATCCTGAATGGCGGTGACCTTTACAACTAGAGTTGGCTGGTCTATCACCGTTGCGGTGGTTCCATTCTCTACAGTGGTGGTATTGTAGTAGTTCGTCACTAAGGTCCATCCGCTTTGATAGACAAAGGGATAATTGTCTTGATTGCTACCACCCGGGATAGTATATGCGCTGTCGACTATACCATCGCTACCATTGACGTTCTGAGAGGGCCCCATCTTGATGTCAGGAAACGTCCGGTTGCTCCAGTAATTCCCGCCGCCAAGATAGCTGCTATTCCAAGTGTTATTACCGGCATCATAGGCCTGCAAAAGGCTATTATTTGTGAAATTATTGTGATAAATCCAAGCCCCATTGGTGTTGCTTAAGTTAATGCCATAGCTGTTGGATATTATCGTGTTGTAGGATATGACCCCGCTGTTGGAATCATAAAGTTTGATGCCGTAGCTATTATCAGAAATAGTATTGTAGGATATGATCCCGCTGTTGGAATCATAGAACTTGATGCCATACTGATTATTAGAAATACGGTTAAGCGAGATATTGCTGGTTGAACTCTTGTTTAGATAGACGCCAGCTGCTTCAGATCCATTGGCTCCTTTTATTGTGAAGCCGCTGATGTTCACGCTGACATTAATTATCTCGAAAATATGTTCATTGGCATTGGCTGCTTTTACAATCGTTGAACCAACTCCACCCCCCTTTAGATTCAGTGTCTTATTGATTTTCACGTTCTCGCTTATGGTTGCGGCCAGAACAAGCAGGGTATTGCCAGCGTTAGCGTCGTTAACTGCTTCTTGAATTGTGTTATAATTAACACCTTTGTCTATGTTTCTTATGACATTAGACTTCGTGTTGCTAATTAAGGAATAATTCTGTGGAGCATAAGGCACTGTTGTGCCGTTTACGATTACTGTCCAAATACCAGTTACGGGATTAAAGACATAGACCTGCTCTACATTATTCGTATGATCCTCTGTGTCTTGAACTGCAGAAGCCGATGGATTGCTTGAATCAAGGGTCCAAGGATAGAATCTAGAGCCATTTGGAGCTAGGACCACCAAATCAAGGTCATTTATCAATTCCTTCACAGCGAGCACCGTTCCAGGATAATCATCCCAGACCAAGGTAATTTTTAATTTGTCTTGCCCGGAGGCAACAGAGAGATGGTACGTATAGACTTGATTATTTGATATGCTGTTCTCTCTGACCAGATCGCTGCTTCCATTATCCTCCATGATTAAATCTATAGCCGCCGTGGCATTTATTAAGCCCCAGCCAGAGGTATAATCGGGACCAGTATTATTCAAGTCTTCAGCTGTTTGTATCAGCAGTGCCTTTACAGTTGAAGGCAGTGGATCACCGCCGCTATACAGTCTTCTGTAGTCCTCGTGAATCAAAGCAACGACGCCAGAGACTGCAGGAGCAGCCATCGAGGTTCCCTGCAAGGTTTTATATGTATTTCCCGGAAACGTAGATGTTACACTAACGCCTATGGCGACGACATCCGGCTTTATCCTTCCATCGTCTGTAGGCCCCCAGCTACTAAAAGAAGACATATCCCTGCTCTTTTTTACTGCCCCAACCGTTATGACATTTTTAGCGGTTCCCCCCGGTCCTACAATAGTATTGTACGTATGACCATAATGGCCGCAGTAAAACCCGCCCACCCCATCCGGGTCAGAGCCTCTCTCATTGCCAGCCGCAAAAACTATTGTTATCACACCGGCCAAGCCTGCATTCCCATAGATTATGTTATCATAGGCTTGAGACCAGTCATCGTAGTTCCCCATCATGGAGCAATCGCCGTGGACATTATAGCCCCACGAATTCTGGGAGAGGACTGCACTATAATTTGCAATTGAAGCATTTGTCTCAGAGTACAATTTAGAAATAATATAAGGCCATTCATAGGTAATTAGAGTAGCATTCGGAGCCATTCCCCGGTATAAGCCGTTGCTCTCAATACCGTTTCCCATCAATGTACCAGCAACGTGTGTGGCGTGCTCAGTGACGCTGGCACTATCCCCGTAGATCACTCGCCCACTAAAATCATTATGTGTTTTGTCAGCGTGCCCTTCTTCCCACATGGCTACAGTAACACCTGTGCCGTTTAGGTTATACGGAGGCAACTGTACAACATCTACTCCAATCGAAGCTCTAGAACCGTCGTTGAATGACATGTATGGGGGATGCGAATAATCAACCCACTTAACGATATCCTCGCCTGCAAGCTCTGATACCAAATACTCTAGCACTGCAACCCCCCAGGCATCGCCCGTTGTCGGTTCGATTGTTACCTTTCCATATTTCTGAACGACCTGCCTTGCCTCATCTATAGAAGTATCCTCAAAAAATAGAACCGTCAAATTCACAGTTCCATCTCTATTCCTAGCCCACACGCCACCTCCCTCTCGGATATAGGGAGACATCTTATCCTCGGGCAGAAGCTCTCCGGCCCATCTCACAAGGGGCAATGAAGAGATGTCACCTGCATTCGTCGATACACTGACAAGCCACGCCTTGTTTGGAATATAGGATAATAGTTTTATACCATTCTCTTCGAGGGCTTTTTTATCCTCCTCGTCGGGTATGCGCTCAAGCTGGATAAGAGCGTGGAACTTTTTGCCTACTCCAAAGGCACTTCTAGATCTAGAATGCTTCGAGAACTCGACTCGCGAGAAAGGAGTAAAGGTCCTTGATTTCAGAAAGATTCTATCGTCGTGGAGGGGCTTTCCATTTCCCTTCAACTGCATCTCTACATGTTTTTGACTAGAAATTCCTAGCGGCGCTGGTTCTAATCTTACACCTTCCCCTTTCACTGACTGCACTGCAACTATGCCAATTGTCAGGAATAAGAGGTATACTATAATACGAGCTTTACCAACACTCACTTTCGGCACCATCACTTCACTGTAAAGCTAATGCTCATACTAGGTGCCTCTGTCTCTAAAAGTTTATCCCCGGAACGCGTCTTCAGTATCTTAGTGACTAAGAGCTTTGCTTTATAGCTTCCCTTCACCATTTTCCCAATAGCTATTATCGCAGTAGGCTGAGTAAATGCCTGTGTGACCATCATACCTGTGCCTGGATCAGTATAAGTCGCATAAATATTGAAGACCTTGCCAACCTGCTCCACTTTATCTATTTTTATCCCATGCCCCCCTGTAGCAAAGATGCCACGAAAGGCCACCAAATTAAGGTCCTCGTCTGCACTGAAACTTGTCCTAGAAGAACCCCCACCTAATATCTCTTCCAAACCATTTCGGACAGCATCAGTATTCCCTGCTAGTACGAACAACCCCTCTGCACCCTTTCCTGTGTATCCTCCCAAGAAATATTGATCAACAACAGGCTTAACGTCGAGCACCCTAGGCTCTGGTTCTTGAATGCATCCAGATAGCAAGAGGAATGTAATTAATAGATAGAATAATCCCTTCATTGTTTACACCTTGGCACCTTTGGTTATATCGATGACTCCCCTGTAACCCGAGAAAGGACACGCCTTCAACTTCTTTCCTTCTTCGCAAGCTCCAAAACCTTCTTCACTTGCTCCACAGCTGTGCCTATATATCGATGTGCATCAAGGGCTTTCTCTATCTCATCCTCACTCAGATATTCCCTTGCTTCAGAGTTCTTCAGCACCTCTTTCAAGGATTTATCCTCTTTATATGCGTTCATAGAAAGCTGGCGTAGTAATTCATGAGCCTTCTGCCGGGACATGCCCTTCTCCACAAGTGCGAGCATCACCGCTTCTGCCATGTTTAGTCCCTTAGCGAGGCCCAAGTTGCGCTCAATGTTCTCTGGGTTGAGTACCAAGCCCCCCAGCACCTGCTTCATGGTCTTCAGCATCTCGTCCAACAACACAAAGCTCTCGGGGATTATCACTCTCTCAGCAGAAGAATTCGTAAGGTCGCGCTCGTGCTCTAGAGATACGTTCTCAAGAGCAACGAAGACGTTGGACTTAATAACTCTCGCTAATCCACAGACCTTCTCGGAGTTTATTGGGTTCCGCTTATGAGGCATCGTCGAACTGCCTACCTGCTTCTCGCCGAAGGGCTCGCCCACCTCTGCTATCTCGGTGCGCATTAGGTTCCGGATTTCTTTCCCAATCTTGTCCAGCGTAGCAGCTATCAATGCCAGTAGGGATATGAGTTCAGCATACCTATCGCGCTGCACCACCTGACTCGATACCTCAGCCGGAATTAACCCTAAATCCTCCATCACCAAACGCTGGATCTCAATACCTTTCTCACCAAAGCTAGCCTGGGTGCCAACAGCGCCGCTCATCTTACCTACAAACACCCGCTTCCCAGACTCCTCGATCCTCTGAATGTGCCTCCTGACCTCTCTGGCCCAAACAGCGAACTTCAAGCCATATGTAATAGATGTTGCGTGCTGTCCATGAGTACGGCCAACCGCTACTGTAGAGATATGCCTCTCAGCCAGCCCCAGTAGTATGCCCTCCAACTCGAAGAGGTCCCTCCTCACTATCTTTAATGCTTCTTTGAACTGCAAGGCATTAGCAGTGTCCACAATGTCATAGGACGTGGCACCTAGGTGAACGTATTTCCCAGAATCATCGCAGACCTCTGACAAGGCTAGTACGACAGCCATTATATCGTGCTTAACTTCTCCTTCTATCTCCTTCACGCGTTCCACTTTCACGTACTTCGTACTCGCCTTCCCCGCTATCTCATCGGCAGCGTTCTTTGGTATACTACCGACCTTTGCATGTGCCCTAGCCAAGGCAGCCTCAACATCTAAGAGCCTCTGGAGCTTGCTCCCCTCCTCGAAGATATTCTTCATCTCGTCGCTTCCATATCTAAATTCAATGGGATGGATAGCCATGAAGAAAGCTATGAGGCCATGATTAATATATCTTATCTTTTTATTGTTAATAATTCAAAAAATAGAAAACTGAAAACCTCAAGAAGAAACATGGTGATTGATGATACTTGGATGACGGAGACCCTTACAGGCAAGAAGAACAGAACTCTTCAAACGTAGTTCTTATTCATACCGCAGTGCCTCAACGGGCTGCAAATTGGCTGCCCTCCTCGCTGGTAGTATCCCTGAAAGAATCCCTACCAACAGAGAGAAAATCAATGCAAACCCCACCAAGCCGGCTGGTATCACAGTCGTCACCGCTCCACCACCAAACAATCTGAACCCCAGGGTGGAAATAGCGCCGGATGCTATAAAACCAAGCAGTATGCCAAATACCCCCCCCACGAATCCCATCAACCCGGACTCTATGAGGAAGATCATTGTCACCTCCCCGTTTGTTGTCCCCAGCGCCTTTAGTATCCCAATCTGTCTGGTTCGCTCCATCACGGACATGAACATCGTATTGGCTATCCCCAATCCACCTACGAGAAGGGACACCAAAGCTATCCCCCCTATAAAGAGGGTGATGGTGCTGGTCACTTCACTCACTCTCTCCTGGAAAGCCTGAGGGTTCATGACGGTGAAGTCCTTTTTCTCCTCGGTGACCTGATGGCTTATGAGGAGCTTGCCCTCTATCTGATCCAAGATCACATCTACATCCGCGGAGCCATCAACACGAACGACGATGGAGCTCAACTGGTCGCCTCCAATGTCCGTGAGTATTTTCCTCGCTGAGTCACGGGGCATGAAGACCTGGGAATCCTCCCCCCCAAAGACACCTGGCTCCAGTATCCCCACGACCTTGAAGGTCTTGCCCTCAATGTTTATCTGCCTATTCAGCTGCACAGGCCCTTTGAAGATGCCATTCGCAATTCTATTACCGATGACCACGCTAAACGTGTCTCCCTGCTCGAGGTATCTACCGCCCGCTAGGTCAGTATCGACTATGAACTTCCAAACTTTGGTATCGACGCCTACAAGGCTTACTGATGCGCTCTCATCGAGGTACTTTATGTCCACCCTCCCGGACACGATTCCATTTACCCGTTCGACTCCCGGTATAGTCTTGATGAAGATTATGTCTTTCTCCGTTAAATTCCCGCTTCTCACGCCCCCACCACTGGATCCACCCATCCTATGTCTTCTTTCAAAGGCACCGCGAAAACCAGGGGTGATAGTAATGGTGTTGGCCCCTAGCCTGCTGAACTGCTCGGTAACGCTCTGCTGAAGACCCTCCCCAATGGAGACGATGGCGACCACCGCCATAACCCCTATCACTACACCCAATACTGTGAGCCAACTCCTCAACCCCCTATTCATAAGGTGGCTGACTGCAAGCCTAATGATGTCTATCAGTCTCATTTTTGCTTCTTTCTTCTCCACCAGACCAAGTATACAGCGGCTATACCCACCAATCCTAGGATGCCAATCATCACGTATCGAAGGCCGCTCATAGAACCACTGCGCGAAGCAATGCCTGTGCCCCTGGTTCCGCCTTCAGAAGTCACGCCGCGGAATGCTGCATCACTCAGTGTGAGCTCTTTCTCCAATGTCTCCCTATTCCCTGAGGCATCGGTATAAGCAATTTGTACCCTCAAGGTATTTCCCCTCTGTTTCTGAACCAATTGGAAACTGGCCACCGTGAAATCCCCTGGATCGAGGTTACCCACGAACACCTCAGAGGGCCCGATCACCGAGAAGTCTTCCTGCGGTGGAATGCTTACCGAGATGGCCCTGGCGGAATTCACACCGATGTTACCAATATAAAGGGAAGTCGTTCTACCTGAGACTTCCTGCACGCCTACCTGGAAATCGGTCACTCCCCCGATCAGGACACCCAGTGTGAAATTATCCGTTTTCTGGATGCCTTTTTCGTCTGAATAGGTGGCCTCCACGCTGAGGGGATAGATGGCCGGTAACGCATCCGTGTCAACGATTATCTCTACGGGTATTTGGACGTGCTCGCCAGCCTTTAGGGATTTCACAAACATCGTATTGCCTAGACCGAGTGGGAGGATAACGTCGTCCTTCACCCGCCATGAAATGCTTATATCATTGAGATTTGAGTCCCCTATATTCGTTATATCAAATATCAGCTCGGCTTTTTCACCTGGGCTGAACGAGCTCGGGGTAAAGCGCATGCTTATGTCAGTTCCTGCTAGCCTCTCTATGACGATCCCAATCGTGGAATTCGTGGTTTTTTCGACGCCGATCTGATCGTAGTACGTGGTCTTAATACGGAAGGGATATACCCCTGGCGCGATGTCCGGGCTGATAACCACTTCCACGGGTAAAACTATCTCCTGCCCGGGTTCCATGGACTGAACTGTGATCTTGTTGTCGGAGCCCAGCGGGAGTATCATATCGCCCGAGGTCTGCCATGATATTACGAGGTCGCTGAGTCGGGCATCACCCGTGTTCGACAGGGTTATGTTTACCCGGGCGCGTTCCCCCGGTCTGAAGGAGGCTGGCGAGAGGGACTTGACTATCAAAGAAGAAGGGGCTTGCACAGGAATCAGGACGCTCCCGGAGACCACCAGCCTAGCCTCTTCTGCCACGAACTGAGAAACCGTGTATCTAGCGGCATATGTTCCTGATGGCGTGCCTGGCGGAACCATGAACTTGTAGACCTTTTCGGTGCTCCCACCGGCCGTGATCCCCCCTATATAGGAGCTCTTAAGATCTGCCTCGTTTTCGAGGACCAGGGGGCTGTCTAGGGAAACCAGCTGTACATAGACTATTGGGAGGTCGTCGTCGCCTATGTTGGTTATAGTCAATCTTATGTATCCGTCGCTCCCCGGTACCATCTGCGACGGCGTGACCTCACTGGTTACACTGAGGACAAGGGACGCCCCAACGAGCTCAAAGGGCATAAGTGCCCCGATTAGTATTAAGAGCAGCATCTTCTTCATTTCACATCCTCCAATAAACCATCCTTCATCCTGACCGTTCTCTCAGCCAATTCCGCTACATAAGCCTCATGGGTAACGACGACTATAGTCCTCCCCTCTCGATGCAACTCTTCGAATATCTCAAGTACCTCCTTCCCTGATTCCGAGTCCAAGTTTCCAGTGGGCTCATCCGCGAGTATCAGTGCAGGGTCGTTCGCCAAGGCCCTAGCGATGGCGACCCTCTGTTTCTCGCCGCCGGAGAGCTGAAAGGGAAAATGATTCCTCCTCTCCACCAATCCCACCGATTCAAGCAACTCCTCGCCCTTCTCCCTCCGCTCCTGCACCCCGACATTCTGAATCATCATGGGAAGCTCCACGTTCTCCCGGGTGCTCAAAGTGGGGTAGAGGTTGAAGGACTGGAAGACGAAGCCTATCCTCTTTCCCCTGAGCCTCGCCAATTCCGAGTCGCCCAGCTCAGATATGTCGATCTTCTCCAAGAACACCTTACCTGAAGTTGGCCGGTCCAGGCACCCAACGATGTGGAGCATGGTGGATTTCCCGCTGCCAGAGGGTCCTATAATAGCTACGAATTCCCCCTCGCCCACCGATAGATCAACCCCCCTCAAGGCGTGGACCTTAATCTCGTCCATCTGGTAGACTTTAGAAACCTCTTCCAGTTGGATGATCGCGTCGCTCATTATATCACCTATGCCATAATCCTGGGCGCATTCTTCTGCCTTCAGCCATCCATCCCCTGTTCTCAGTGATCTGTACCGCCTTACCCCCCTCCAAATCCACGGCAACCCGATATCTCCGAGTCTCTGTCACTGCAGAAAAGTAGACAAATGCTAGGGTAGTGGTTTCCCCGGACTCCAGCTTCACCATCCAACCGTAGTCCCTAACATTCGGGGTAAATTCATCCGTGATCCTCCCTGCTAGAGCCTCTGTCGCCACATCCACTGCCAACTGCTTTTCCTCCTCCATAAGCTGGACCTTGCGGCCTTTATGCAGCGCATAACCGAGTACTATGGTGAGGACTAACAGCCCGATTATCACTAGGCAAAATATCTTCCATTTATCGGCCTTCACCCCGAGTATGTTCATGGTAGAGGCTCTATGAAACAACATATAGAGTTAATCTGAAACCAATTTCAATAAAATGAAATCATAGCGGGTCTTTCAGCACTATGCGGTTCGTCATGCCGTGCTTGATCCTGAGTATTAAACCCTTTTGCTCAAGCTTATTCAACAGTCTTGTAACCTTCGCCTTATCTAAACCAGTCTCTAGGATCAGATCTTTTTGGAGTATCTCACCGCCAGAGTCCGATATGTGTTTATAAAGCTTTCTCTCGTCCCCTCCAAGCAACTTCAATGCTAAAGGCGCGATGTCTGATTTTTTGTTTGCAGGAACCCCTTCCACTCGTTCATGGAGCAGTAAATAAAAGGCTGCTGTTCCACCGAACCACGCGCTTATCGCTATTAATATCGCGTCCGTGAAAGTGAAATAAATCGCACCTTCCAAGAGTATCGCCTGCTCTTCTCCCAGGACTATCTGAATAGGCCTCGGTGCAAGAAGCTTGATGGCCAGAATCGTTGTCGAGATTACAAGAATAACAGTAGCCAAGGCTGGTTTTCTAGCGGTCATCTGCCTCACTTCATATCCCATTTATCTCAGGTGCCCCTTTTTTACCCTTTGCCCAACATCTTTGGAAATGCAATATAGGCTGAACACTAAGGAGCAGACTCTCGGTATGTGCAACGCCATGGACCTCAAGCTCCCTCCAAGAGGCGAATGCGGCAGCAGTATGGAGTTATCTCACTAGCACTGCATACTCGTCTTCACCTATGACCCCCAACTCCCAGCTCCACTGACCTGCTTGAAATCCCAAAATCTCTTTTCAGACTGGTTCCCTTAAAGCCCTTGAGGATTTTCAGCGCCTCTACACCTAGGTCTGCATCTCTCACCCAGCCGAAGGAAAGAGTACCTTCCCATAGCCTTCATAGTATCACCAATTAAACGTAGGACGTCGTAACCCCTGACTTTTCCAAGAGGTCATCAATCTTCCGCCTTAATTTCAAGTCAAGCGCCTTCTGCTTCTCTGAGACATAGTTCATGGGCTTAGAGGTATGAAGTATCGGGCCCTGTGCTACTATTGGGCTCTTTATCTTGTTCAACGACATCGGCTCGATCTCTATGATCTCCTCTAAATCGAGACTCTGGGTGAGGAGTGCCTCAATCTGTTCATCCGAGAGAGGGCGATATCCGAAGGAAGGACCGCTTATATCTAGGGCAGGCACCTCGCGCTTGTCTATTAGCGATCCAAAGCCGACAGGATTGGGCTTGTATAACGTGTCCAGCTTCAACTGCCACACCTTCGCTCCCTTTGAAATCATGATGTCAAAGTACTTCTCACCCGGTCCAACAACGAAATTCCAGCCCTTTGGGTCTTTATCGTACCTTGTCTGAACTTCTCTCAGGAGTGTTTCAATAGTTTTTATATTCATACCTTATACCTGGATATGATAAAGAATTGTACCGACTGCAATCTAGTGTTCCGAAAAATAAAGAAAAAAAAGCGCTCTGCAATATCCACGAGCGCCGGCTCATCGAAGTTCCCTTACTTGAATTTGACCTCTAGCCAATCTCCGGCCAACGTGCCAATCACGAACATTACCGTTAGGTACACTATCGCTATGACCGTTCCAAACAGGTTTGCGGTCGCTATGAGTAGGCCACCGCCTACCAGCAGGTTTGCAACAGCGAGCACTGCACCTAGAACTGCCCCAATCTTGGCTCCCTTCTTCAGGATTACCTTCTTCTCCTCTTTCCCGGGTTTAACATAGCCGTATACCGCCCCGAGCAATAAGGCAATTATATCTATCATTCACTCACCTCCTTTTTAGCATATAACATTCGTTACCTCTTTTACGACCATTGGTAATGTTCCTATTTAAAACTTAGTGAATGTAAATGAAGATGCAATCAGTTAAAAAATCAAGTCCATTGGGCATTGCACACTATTAGAAAAATGCACTCCCCTCTCGCTTAATAATTACAAGAAATCGAGAATTCTAATTTTTTCCATGCTTTTCCCCTACTTGCAGCTTTATGTCCTCTGCTGTCTTCTTTCCTATAAGCTTCACTCTAGCCAACTTCGCCACATCAGCCATCCTTATATCCTCATGGCCTTTAAAGCCACTTGAATACAGGCTCCTCGCCCTCGCTCGACCTATGCCCCTCAAAGATACAAGCTCCAAGAGCTCTTTCTTCACACCGCGCTTAACCCTCTCCCTCAGTTCCACGAGCTCGCCAGTAGGCACCTTGAGGAGCCTCCCGATCTCAGAGGCAGCATAGAGTAGCCAGTTGGCCCTCTCCACCTTGCTTCTAACATCGCCCGGCCCTAGGTTATACTTATCTAGGATAAAATTCTCACTCCGCTCGTCCATCCAGTCATTCAGGAACAAAGCCATCTTGAACTCAGAGAGGAAGCTCTCGAACTCCCAGTAGTTAGCATCCCGACTCGGAATGTCAAAGAGTAGGAATTCCTGGTGCTCATACACGGCCAGAGTGCACCATTCGTAGTCCTTCTGCCGCAAGTATAACCCGCCTAGCTCAGAGGTCCTGGAGATAGCGTGCAGATAGGCTACGTTGTTAGTAAGCTTCTCCTGAGATGTATAAAGGGCACCTTTCAAGGTTACAGCGCTCATAGGGTCGATGTAGAGTTCTGATACACGCTTTCCAAGAGGAGTAGCTACTAGAGACTCGTCTTTTTCTACACAGAAGCCCTCCCGTACCAGGAAGTTAGATATCTTGAAGATGTGTCCCTCCAGTATGCTGGGAGGTTCCTGGTGCGCCAAGAATGTCTGAGAGAAAAAGTCCATTAATCCCTCGACTGAGCTAGCGTAGCCCATAGCGATTGTCGCTAGAACATGGGTGCGTAGGGCTGCCTCCACCGCCAGCTTTGAGTGTATATCCTCTGGCTCTGCCAGGATGTAGTTGTCCAGTAAACGGGAGCGCTCGTCAGAGCTTTTAGCTATCATGATAGCTTCTCCCTCATCGTCGTATTTCGGACGGCCTGCCCTTCCAGCAAACTGCTTATATTCCAGCACCGGAATTGGAATTCTACCCAAGTTGGCGTCATATCTAGTGTAGTCCCTGACCACGACACGCCTAGCCGGGAGGTTCACGCCAGCTGCTAACGTGGGCGTTGCTGACAGCACCTTTATTAGATTCCCCTTAAATGCCTGTTCTACAAGCTTCCTCTGTCTGGCTTCTAGACCTGCATGGTGAAAAGCAACGCCACCCTCCAGACACTTGCCCAGTCTCTTGCATATCTCAGTGGGCTCTGCAAATATACCCAAGGCTTCTCTAGAAAGCTTTTCCAATGCCTTCTCTTCATCTCTGGAAAGGAGCTTTTTAGTATGTGCAACAGCATCAAGGGCTAACCTCTCAGCGCTCCTTCTGGTATTGACGAAGACCAGGCTCTGGCCTCCTTCCTTAACTGTCTCCAATGCTAGAGTTAGAGGTGCCCCATTAGAGACGCGTTCCACCCGCCTGAGTTCGGAATCACTATAGAAGATATCGCCCTGAAAGTAGACCCCTTCACGGAGGAGCACAGGGCGCCACTTGCTCTGAACCAGCTTTGCTCCGAGCCAGGAGGCGATCTCGCCAGCGTTATTTATTGTTGCACTGAGGCCAAGCACCAGTATCCTTGGGTTGATGTGGCGCATCTTGGCTATTGTAACCTCCAATGTTGGCCCCCTTGAGCCGTCGTTGATAAGGTGTATCTCATCAGCCACTAAGACGTTGACCTCATTCAGCCAGGGACTCTTATGGCGCAACAAAGAATCGGCCTTCTCGCTTGTCGACACTATGATGTCGTAGTCACCGAGCCATGTATCCCTTGCATCATAGTCGCCGGTTGAGATAGCTGACTTTATCCCAAGTTCCTCGTACTTCTTGAATTCCTGGATTTTCTCAGATGCCAGAGCGCGAAGTGGAACAATATATAGGCACTTGCCACCACGCTCCAAGATAGAGCGTATCATCAACAGCTCTGCAATTAGGGTCTTGCCGCTTGCAGTAGGTACACTTATCACAAAGGAGTCCTTCAGCTCCAATAATCCCTGTCTAACAGCCTCCTCCTGTGGTGGGTATAGCTCGCTCAAGCCTTCTCCCTTTAATATCCGGACAACCTCTTTAGGGATGCCGTATTCGTAGAGCTCATCGATGGAGAGCATGCATAATATTTAACGTAAACTTGTTTAATTAATTAACATGGTTCATACGTGTCCGCGCTGTGGAAGCGACGTGCTGATAACCAAGTACAAGGATCGCTACGGCATAGTCTGCCTCAGGTGCAGGCTTCGCCACGGTGTAGAAGCTGAAGACATTGAAAGTGCCTATCAAGCATTCCTCTTGGAGCTGGAAAAAGGCGAGGCTGGAGTTGGTAGCAGGCCCCTGAAGGATATAAAAGAAGAAGTATCAAAAGAAGGCGCTGACTTCAAGCTTCTGCCGCAGGCAGTTAAGGCCCTGTTGATGCAGAAGGAGAGCTATCCTGTTAGGTACCGACTCTTCCATGAGAGCGAGGCGAGATACGGTAGGAAGGTAGAGGCGCTTGATCTGCATCCCGCCCTTAAAAAGTTCCTCTTGAACAGCGGAATAAACCGCCTCTACGAATTCCAAGAGCGTGCAATAGAACTGATAGGCGATGGAAAAAACCTTGCTATTGTAGCTCCAACGGCAAGCGGAAAGACAGAGGCATTTGTCCTGCCAATAGCCCAGAGGATCCTCGAATCAGATGCTAGAGGACAAGTGAGGGCGCTTCTCGTCTATCCAACGAAAGCCCTAGCCAGGGATCAGTTGAAGAAATTCAAGAAGCTGGAGGCTGCGACAGGCATTAGATTTGAGGTCTACGACGGCGATACCCCTGCAGAGGAGAGGAAGCGTATCATATCCTCGCCGCCCGAAGTACTAGTAACGAATCCAGACATGCTGCACATCCACCTCATGAGGCCTGGCAGTGCCTTCAGGGAGCTGATATTAAACATCGAGTACCTAGTGCTAGATGAGATCCACGAATACACAGGTGCCTTTGGAGCGAATGTACACTTCATCCTGAAGAGGCTTCGCAGGTTCTGCGATTTCCAGGTGATCGGGGCTTCTGCCACCATCGGAAATCCAGCTGAATTCGCCAGCACGCTCTTCGACGTCGATGTAGAAGTTGTAGAGGAGAGCATCGGTAAGAAGGGGCCGGTTCACTTCCTCATGCTCTACCCCCTTGGGAGGAGCGATACATCGCTAATAATAGAGGCCTTGCAGAGCCTTGTATGGGACAAGTATAGGGTGCTGGTGTTCGCTAACAGCCATAAAAATGCTGAAGTGCTAGGAAGGATAGCGCAGAAGAACAAGCTCAGGGTAGCGATTCATCGTGCGGGCCTGCCCAAGGAGTACAGGCATAAAGCAGAGGATTCCTTTCGCTCAGGTGAGCTGGACGTTCTGGTAGCGACTCCGACTCTGGAGCTGGGCATAGATATTGGAAGTGTAGACGCCGTTGTCTCGCAGCTGGTGAGTTTCACACACTTGATACAGCGTATAGGCAGAGCCGGTAGGAAGGGACAGGAGAGCATAGCCATCTTGGCGCTAAGGGGCCGTGACCCCATAAGCACATATTACCGGAACTACTCAGGGGATTATTTCACAGATATAGAGCCTGCGTATACAGAGCCTAAGAACGAGGTCGTGGCCTACTATCAGGTTCTCGCCGGCTCAATGGACAAGCCTTTATCATCCGGTGAACTGGGAGCTTCTGAGATCGAGGAAAAGCTATTATCAGAGGGACTCCTCAATCGCACTCCCCAAGGGTTAGTGCCTACGTATACCGCGAAGAAGGCTTTATCGAAGTACAACATTCGCGGGATCGGAGATACTGTGTCGATAAGGGATGGAAATCGATGGATGGGGGAAAGAAGCATGCCCATGGCTGCTAGGGAGCTTCATCCAGGGGCGCTTTACCTGCACGCTGGAAAAGTCTACAGGGGAATATCCTTTCACTTCAGCCACAAAGTGGGCACTGCCCAGGTGCAAAAGGCGGGAAAGGTAGATGAAAGAACAGAGGCACTGCGCTATTCCCAACCAGAGGTCATAGAGGTGCTGGAGAGCAAGAAGTGCTTTTCTGCTCAGCTCCTCTACTGCAAGCTCAGGATAACAGAAGTAGTCCACAGCTATGTGGTCAAGGATGTGTATTCTGGTAAGAGGCGCACACAGAAAGCTCTTGAAAGACCCATCAGCTACACCTTCGAGACCAGGGGTTTGGTCTTTACAGCGCCATATCCTGAAGGCGTCATCAAACCAGGGGTAAAGGAAGCAGAGCTTCTCGGAGGCAGCTTCCATGCGGTGGAGCACGTGCTCATAGAGAGCAGCAACATGCTTGTCGGAGGTGGAAGCGGAGAGATAGGAGGGATTTCAATGGGTGGCTCCGGGACGATATTCGTCTACGACAGCGCTCCAGGGGGTAATGGTATCTCCAAGTTGCTTTACGACCGCTTCGAGGAGGCGGTAACTAGGTCCTTGAAGATCCTAAAGGAGTGTCCCTGTATCAGCGATGACGGCTGCCCATCGTGTACCTACTCTTATCAGTGCGGCAATAATAATTCGCCTTTGCTCAAAGAGGGGGCAATCGCATCTCTGGAATTGTTTATCAATAACGTGGAGACTGAAGTGGACACGGATGAGTACATAGACGAGAAACCATATGTGTAATGCTTAATAGCTCTCCCGAATAGTGCTATAACATCCTTCCGAAACTAAACTTGCCGATGTTAAATTACCCAAGCATTGCACTATGGTAAGTATTGAGATCATCCTCCTATCCCTTGAGTCTGTGCTATTAGTGGTAACTATCGCCCTCCTGGTTTATAGCCTCAGGGAGGGGAAAGTAAGGTCTAAGTTGCTGGGTGAGATGACCAAGGCGACGAAGATTCTCTCAAGAGAGGAGTATTTCACCTCAGTCGTCAACTCTTTTCAGGAAGCCAAGAAAGAGGTCTTTGGCTGTATTACCGGTAGAGCGCCAACCGACGAGGATAGGAAGCGAATTGAGGACATTACTCAACAGATAAGAAGGCTCACGGAGGCAGGGATACCTGTTAGGTACATAATCCCAAAATTCCCGGACAGGCTGTACATTGGATACCTATACGCAAAGGCCGGTGCAGAGGTCAGGTATACAAACTGTCTGTTCCTAAACGATCACCGCTCCATGGTTGTGGATGATAGACTCGTTATAGTCGGTGTTCCAGAGTCTGTAGGGGAGGTAGAACCCACAAAGAAAGGTTATACAATTCCCTCGGAGGGTTTTGCAAGGATATTGAAGGAGCACTACTCTAACTGCTGGGGCCACAACATAACCTACGACGGATACCTCAAAGAAGTGTTGGAGCAAACCGGAGGTTCTGTTGAGCTTCTGTCAAAGGAGCTTGGTATCGATGAAGAGGAAATAGCTAGAGTTAAGAACGTGAACGTTGACGAAGCTTAGTCCTGCGATGTCGCTAGTTGAAATTTAATGCTTATTCTTCGGTTTTATTCGATAAAACTCGGCCACTACTTACTCCCATGCCATGGACTGATGGATGGAAAAAAACTTAAGGAATTGATATCAACGTTGCGGCATGGAGCTTCTATACAAGGGAAAGGCAAAGAGTGTCTACCAGCAGGAAGGCGAAAATCTAGTCATCGAATTCAGGAATGATCTTACAGCCGGCGATGGAGCGAAATTGGCGACTATGGAGGGGAAGGGAGCCCTGAATGCTGAAATCTCTGCTAGATTCTTTGAGCTCCTGGAAGAGAAGGGTATTGAGACTCATTTTTTGCGCTTTGAAAGACCTAACCGCCATATCGCAAAAAGGGTATCCATTATCCCTCTAGAGGTGATATGCAGGAACACAGCAGCAGGCAGTTTGGTTAAGAGGTATCCATTCAAGGAGGGACAGGAACTCGATCCTCCTATAGTAGAGTTCGGCTACAAGAGCGATGAGTATCACGATCCAATGCTCAATGACGACGTCGCCATAGCGCTAGGCGCAGCTAGAGATCGACGAGAGTTGGATGAGATAAGAGAAATAACCATAAAAATCAACGACATCCTTAGGGAGTTCTTGGTTGAGAGAGGGATCATATTGGTAGATTTTAAACTAGAATTCGGTAGGGATAGCAAAGGAAACCTACTGCTGGCAGATGAAGTGTCTCCTGACACTTGCCGCTTCTGGGATGCTGAGACAAAAGAAGTGATGGACAAGGATCGGTTCAGAAGGGATATGGGCTCGGTGTTGGAGTACTACAGGGAAGTTAGGAAGAGGGTCTGCGACTAGCATTTGATTGAACTAAAACTTCTTCGCATATTCAAGCATATTCCTGAGGATGTAGTATCCGTCGCCTTTTTCATCAGCATTACTCCTAGTCCAGTTGGGATACATGAACCTGTGGAAGGCTCTCTCCGGGTGGGGCATCATTCCAAGTATGGTTCCGCTTGGATTGCATATACCAGCGATATCGCTGATTGAACCATTTGGATTTTCAGGATACTGCCTCCCCGCAGCATCGCCTTCTCTAGTAGCGTATCTGAATGCTATTTGATTGTTTTTCTCAAGCAAATCAAGGTATTCCTCTTCCCTTCCAGGCTGGAATATTACCTTCCCCTCGCCATGCGCCACAGGTATCCTCACCAGTTTAGGCATCTCTTTGGTGAATATTCCTTTGCTCTCCATCCTTAGGTAGACCCACCTGCACTCAAACTTGGAAGAAGAATTCGTCCCAAGGGCAATCTGAGCTTCGCCAGCGTCGAGTCCAGGCAGCAGCCCTGCTTCAGCTAGCACCTGGAAGCCGTTGCATATACCCAAAATAGGTTTCCCTTCCTCGGCAAAACTGGATAGTAGCTCGCCAAATTTTGTCTTTATGGTCTTACCCATTATCGCACCTGAGCGGATGTGGTCGCCGTAGGAAAATCCCCCTGGGATGACCAACCCATGATACTTTGGTAGGGATGCGAGTTTGTCTATCCTGACCACATCTGCTTTGGCGCCGAGCTCTAGAAATGCCTGCTTAGTTTCGAGGTCACAGTTAGTTCCAGGTGCACGCATGATGCATATATCTACGTCTCCGTAGCTCACTTCTTTCCCTCCAATCCGCCCTTCCAGGCGTTTTTCAACTCAGATAAGCTGGCTGAAATTGGTCTGCCATTACCCATGATGATCCTGAGCTTTTCCTCCTCTATCGTCGTGCCTACCTTGGCATAGCTTCCGCTCATAAACTTCTCGAATTCCCCTGCATTACTATCTCCCACTTCCACAAGGAATCTGCTATTTGATTCAGAGAAGAGCAGGTAATCCTCTCTCATCCTGCCTGCAGTTGGAGCCTCAGTTATATTGATCTCCATGCCTACCCCGCCTGCAAACGCCATCTCTGCCGCTGCTACCGCTAGGCCGCCTTCAGATAGGTCGTGGCACGCTTTTACAATCCCTGCGTCCATAGCCTTTAGCAGCCCATCCATAATCTTCTTTGCCTCATCGGCTTTGACTATCGGGACGCGGTTGCCGACGTAGCCTTTGAGCCGGTAGTAATGTGATCCTCCCAGTTCATTTCTTGTTTCACCAAGGAGGTATATACAATCCCCCGCTTCCTTCACATCCATGGATACTGCCTTCCTGACATCTGGCACTATCCCCAATGCAGAGATTAAGAGTGTCGGCAGCACTGGGCCGAAAGAGGATTCGTTGTACAGGCTGTCTTTGCCTGATATGAAGGGTGTTCCATAGCTCTTTGCAATATCATAGCATGCTTCAGCAGCTCTCACTAGCCCACCTAGGCGGTCGCTGCGCTCTGGATTGCCCCAGCAGAAGTTGTCCAGCAGTGCTATCCTGCGCCCGCCCACTGCGACGTTGTTCCTTATCGCCTCGTCGATGGCACTGGCCGCCATCCAGTAGGGATCGATCAGTCCATAGGTGTTTATTCCGTTAGATATCGATATACCCCGCCAAGAACCTGGAAGAGGTTTTAATACTGCGGCATCGCCAGGAGAATCGCATTCCACGCCCTGAAGGGGCTTCAGGATTGTTGCTGCCTTGACCTCGTGGTCATATGTTCTTATCACAGCCTCTTTGCTCGCAATATTTGGCATGGCAATAACTGAGAGTAGCTCTTGAGTGAGGTCTTTTGGTAGGAAATCTGGTTCTTCAAAACTGGGCTTCTTCCACTCTGCCCGCCTCTTGATACAGGGCACGTTAAACAGAAAAGGTATATCCAGCTCGGCGACTGCCGCGCCCTCGAATTCTATCCACAGTTTTTCCTCTTCGATGAATTCCCCTAGGGGCGTTGCTTCCACTTCTTCGCTGCGAAAGATTTCTAGTGCTCTATCCAGGTTTTCCTTGGGTATGCAGAGGAGCATGCGCTCCTGCGATTCAGAGGTCCATATCTCCCATGGAAGCATATTTGGGTACTTCAGGGACACCCTATCCAGGTGAATCCTCGCTCCTAGGTGGTAGCTGTGGCACATCTCCCCCATAGCCGATGATAGGCCTCCTCCGCCCAGGTCTGTTATGGCTGAGCCTAGCTCTTCGTCCCTTATCTGGAGGACAGCACGCTTTATTTTCTCCTCCTCTATCGGGTCGCCTATCTGCACAGCTGTGGCTGAGACATCCTGAGATTCCTCGTGGAGCTCAGCAGATGCGAATGTGACGCCGTGTATCCCATCTCTACCTGTTTTTCCGCCAGCAAGCAGAACTATATCCCCTGCCTTCACGTTCCTAGCATACCGACTCTTAGGCACTATTCCGATGGTCCCGCAGAATACAAGGGGATTGCCGATGTAGCCCTCGTCGAAGACTACAGCGCCGTTCACAGTTGGTATACCCATGTTGTTGCCGTAGTTGCCTATGCCTGAGACCACGTAGGTATAGATGAACCTAGGGTGCTTCACACCCCTTGGAAGCTTCTCATATGGATAGTCTAAAGGGCCGAAGCAGAGCACATCAGTATTTGCTATGGGCTCGCCCCATACCCCCAATATGTCTCTGATGACGCCGCCTATGCCTGTCGCAGCTCCTCCGAAGGGCTCCAGAGCAGAGGGATGGTTATGCGTCTCCACCTTGAAGGCTATAGCCGTGTCGCCCTCGAAGTCGACGATGCCTGCGTTGTCCTCGAAGACAGAGAAACACCACTCCGGCTTCAATTCTTCTGTGGCTCTCGCTACTGTGCTCTTCAAGAGATTGTCTATCTCGCCGTCCTCGGTTACGATGCTGCCCCTGAAAGTCTTGTGGACGCAGTGCTCGCTCCATGTCTGAGCAAATGTCTCGAGTTCAACGTCTGTTGGTTTTCTGCCGAGCTTGGAGAAGTGCTCCTTGATCGCCTTCATCTCCTCTAGGCTGAGCGAGAGCTGTCCTTTCTCACTGATCTCTAGAAGTTGCTCGTCGCTTGCGTTGAGGATGTCGATCTCCAAGGCTATTTCTCCCCTTTCACCCTAGTGATCTCGTAGTCCTGGCTTATGGGGTTTGCTAATAAACGCCTGCACATCTCCTCAATGTCTTCTTTTGAGTAATCGCCCTTGATCCTGTAGACTTTAGCGGTATGCACGTCCTCAATTTGAGTGAAGCCAAGAGTCTTTAATCCTTCTAGAGTGCTCTCCCCTTCACTATCCTGTACCCCTGGCTTATAGGCTATGCGCACTTCCCAAAGCAAGCTATCACCAAGGATAAGTGTAATTGTTTAAAATATAAGGGTTGCCCTCAGTTACTGAGATTAACCACAAGGGCAAGCTCGGTAAAGAAGTGAGAAACCCCGTGATTTTTGTCGAGGGAAGTTATAATACCTCGATCACTATTTTATTCTCACCGCTCTTTGAAATTGCAACCTTTTCGTCGCCCTTTATACCAAGGTTTTTCTCGATGTCGGTTGGGATCCTTAAAACTGTTCCTCTAGCACTCTTCGACAGCTTTCTATAGAGTTTAAGGGGCTTCCCCCAGATTCTAAGCCTTTTCGCGATATTTATCATCCTCTGTCCTTCTTTTTCGGAGATGAATTCCTCCCCGCAATGGGTGCAACGCTCTCCTTTCTCGATGAATATGTATCCCTCTACTTCTGAGAGGATATCGTCTACCCGAGTCAAGCTTCCTTCCTCGCACACAGGACATCTTTTTTCCTTCATTTTCCTTCAGCTCCTGTTATTACAAATATGGCATTAAACTCGGCGTAGTAAACGAATATCATTTTCCTTGAACCACTTTTACCTCGGATGTATGCTTCGTATTTTTTCTTCCCGACTCTCTCAGTTTTATATGCATTCTTTATTGCATTCCGCAAGTCGATGTAATCCCAGTTCCATTTCCTCATCCACGTGTTTTTGAAGTGCTTGCTTGCAGAGAGCTCACAAGTTTCAATGTCATACTCAGCCAATTCCTTTCACTATATTGTATAATGAAAATCATCATATTTAAATGTATTCTTTAACTACTTAAAGATATGTGGTAAGACGAAGACTGCCCTTCGGCTAGGAATAGAGAATCACTGCATTAGCTGTTGTTCTTATAGACGTCCCTGGTGGTCTTGTAGGTTTGTGAGAAAGTTACGCGTAAGTCGGGACACAGCGGACGCCGGAGTTCTACTTCTTAAGTTCCTGGATTTTCTTCTCCTTCCTTCTCCGGCTCTACCTCTTCTACCTTCTCTTCTTCCCTTTCCCCTACTGGCTCCATCTCTTCCTTTTCTTCTTTCTCCCCACGTCCATACTTCTCCCTAAGCTTCTCCAGCTCCTCCCGTACACTTATCCTGCCCTGCCTATCCAGAACATAGACTATGCCCGCTAACAGCACGATGAGCACTAGCAAGACGAACCCGAGCCTCTTGTACAGGGGCTTGGGCGTAGGCGTTGGCGTAGGAGTAGTCACTGGTGTAGGAGCTGGAGTCGTGGGCGGAAGCGTAGTAGTCGGCGAAACAGTAGTCACAACTGGAGGCGCAGTAGTAGCCGGAGGCGCAGTAGTAGCCGGAGGTGCAGTAGTAGGTGTGGGCGTAGGCGTTGGAGTTGAGGTGACCTCGGCTTCAATTACCGATCCAGATATTGCGAAGACCGAGAGTCCAGGCGACTCAGCCGAATAATAGGTATAGTTGGAATCCTCACTCACCTTCGTCGTAGTCAGCGCATTCCACGTGTCCTCACTATACCTATTCAACACAACCGCAGCTGGGTCTATATTCTTCTCAGTCATCCACGTCTTCTCCACCTTGAACTTGAAAGTCACATTATCTATGTCAGCATCCTCAATGTTCTCGTGCTCCACCTTGAGGTACCTTAGGACCTCGCCACTAACATTCGTGGTAATATTCGCTGGCTTCGAGGTAAGGGATTTAACCACCACCTTAACATTAGAGACCTTGTTCTTCACCTTTATCGCTATCTCCGTCAAAGGCATGTTCTCTGTATCAGGAACCGATATAGTACCCTTCTTACCCGCCGCTATCGACGTGAAAGAGGCCTCCACCTGCGCGGCTACATCAGCATCAGTAGGCGTAACCTCCGTAGCATCAGCCGATTTATCTGTGGCAGGTGCGGCACCACCTCCACCTCCAGATGGTTGTTGTTGCTGTTGTACAGCTCCGCTTATTCCATAGACTGAGAAGTGAGTGGTATTGGCACATGCCTTACTGCCTACGATCTCTGTCGTATAGTCCTCCCATGCACCACCCGTCTCGTTGAAGTAGTGTATCTTGACGGTGCTGGTGTCGAGGTTCGATGGGAACTTCATGCATAGGCGCGCATTCATGTTGCTCTTGTTCGCACCTGGCGCGGAGAGGTGGGTGAAGTTGGTGCCTTGTGCCTTGCTCGGAAGCGCCACTCCACCGGGGTTTATCGTAATGACGGCGACACCCATATTTGCGTCCATAGTGTCGGTGAAGTTCATACCCACGTCGATACCCATGGACGTGTCGCTGAAGATCGTGATAATACCAGCGTTGACATCCAGCTCCTGGAGTACACCATCCTTGGTGACGTTCATCTTGCCATCTTTGATGACTGCTGAGAAGGTGCTAGTGTTGGCGTCCGTGATTAGATCGTGGACGACGATGTTGCTCGAGAGGCTGCGCAACTCGTTTAGATTGGTGAAGTTCACTTTGACCCCTTCCTCCGCGAGATGGATGCTCCCGTTAGCGCTAGGCTTGTTGCTGATGTAGCCGCTAGAGTCGATAACCGTCAGGTTCAAGAAGACCTCCTCGTTGGAGAAGTTCACGGCGTTTATCGTGTAGTTTATGATGCTGTTCCAGGCCTCCGTCTTATTCAAGATAATGTTCGGGCCGATGGACACGTAGTCATAGAGCCTGCTCTCATATACCTCCGAGCCTTCACCCACACTGGACTTGTTGCCAACGATAGAGCCGTCCCAGATCTTCGCATCCCGTCGGATCTTCGCATACTGCCCGATAGTGACGTTTTCGCCGAGTATAGAGTTGTTGAATATCTCTGCGAAGTTCTCGATGATGGTGTACTTGCCGACGTTCGCGTCGTCGTAGATCCTGACCGACTTGCCAATGGTCGCATTATCCATTATATTGACGAGCTTTCCAACAAAGGAGTTGTTCCCTATTAACGCTCCAAAACCGATGGACGCGTTTTCCTTGATCTTGGCGCCCGCCATTATATCCGCAAACATGCCGACACGGACGAATTGGTCGAACTCGACGAGGGGACCGATCTCTGTGAAGTTGCCTATCTCTGTAAAGTTCCCGATAGTCGCATTCTGACCGACTCTGACGTCGTTGAATATCCTCGAGCCATTATACATCGTGACAAACGGTTCGAAGTGGATATCGTCTCCTATGAAATCGCCATCGAAGAAGCCGCCGTACCCGCCTGTTATCTTGCCGAAGTATTTCATGGCCCCTATGGTTGAGCCATTGGGGATTATAGCGCCAAACGGCATATAATCGGGTATTCCGACGAAGTTCACGTTGTCACCGAACACGATACTCGTATTCCAATTCTCCATTTTTTTCCTTTCATCAATGCTTAGGTTGGGGTCGAAAGACATATTGCCGCCGAATTTAAATCCCTTACCAAAGAAGTTGAACCCGAGGCCCCCCGCTATTATATTGGTGAAGCCCGTAAGGTTTCCACTGGTGATGTTGAAATCGCCCACTTTGGTGCAATTCTTCTCACCCGGTTCCGTTGGAGCTAGAGGTATGGAGGAAACATCTATTGTAATGCTACCATTGAAAGACGGATCTATCCCCAGCATGGAGCCATACGGCGTAAACGCAAGTTGTGCCCCTGGGCCCATGGGCGAGGCCACGAGGATGTCTGTGCCTTCCGAGATGGACTTGTTTTTATTCGTAAAGTTCATAATCCCGGCACCCATTCCCCCTATCTTCTGGTTTGAGGCAGTGAGGATCTCTGCTTCGAAGTGGTAAACGTAAAAGTTGGAGCCGCCGACGGTATCATTGCATAGGCGTGTGTTGTTTAAGGTCCCGTTAACGACCAGGTTGTGAGTTCCGTTCCAAACACTAATGGTCACGTTAGTCTCGTTGAAGGTGATGTTGGTGTTCGTCTTGCCGAACCACGAAAAGTTTTCCATGCCGAACTCAGGCGGTGGACCTATGCCTCCCGTCGGGATGCTGCCCCCGTAACACGGGTCGGAGTAGCCATAGAACTCCTTGATGTTCGAGAAGGTGTCGTTGTCAGGGTCGGCGTCCGCATCAGCGATGTTAGGATCCAGGCACCAGAAGTCCTTCTCAAATTGATCATCCATGCCGTCGCCATCACTGTCATCCAGGTGATAGGACCCTTCCGGACATCCACGCTCATCAACTGCAGCCCCTTGGGGAGTGTTAGGACACTTATCAAAGCCATCTAAAACGCCATCGCCATCGAAGTCTAGTGCCAGTGGTAGATAATCTACGTTCCCAGATTCCAGTATGTGGGGAGAATCACATATCTTGTCGCTATCCACATCGTCGCAGATCTGACTTAAGCCGGTGCCATCCTGCTTAGCCCAGACGTTACCACCTAAATATGGACCTCCAACGATGTTCGGTCCCGAACTATTCGTAGTGTTCCATTTGTTGATTCCAGCAGAAGTGACATCAAAGTTGGTGGGGTTGTTGAAGAGGTTGTTATAAATTCTGTTATCACTGCCACCGAGCTCTACGAGAATCCCAGTGCCTGTGCTTGAGGTTATAAAGTTGTCATAAATGTTATTGTCATTACTGAAGTGAAGTTCGATCCCAATGTTTGTATTCGAGCTGATCGTGTTGTTATAAATATCATTTCCAGTGGATTCGTCAAGTTCGATCCCATGGTCTGTGTTCGAGATGACCGTGTTGTTTTCTATAGTGTTGTTATTGGACTGGTACAGTTCAATCCCATACATGTTGCCTGTGATGATGTTATTATTAATGTGTGCATCACCCTGCTCAAGGAGGGCAAAAGCGCTTCTGCCAGAGGGGTCTGGTTCCCCATGTCCTTGGGTTACGCCTGTCACAGTGAACCCAGCGATTTTCACGCCCCCAGCAGCCCCAAACTCGTTAGTGATGTCAAAAACATGCATGGCCGGATCGAGAGCCGTAACAATTGTATCAGATGGATTTTGAGAGTAAGAAAGGATGTCCAGGTCTGTTATACCTGAAATAAAAACGTTATCAATGTAGGTGCCTGGGCAGACCGTTATGTTTCCTCCGTTTGCCGAGGCTTCAACTGCCGCGGTTATAGTTGTATAGTAGGCATCGCCGGTTGTGCAGGCATCGTCGGGCGTATTATTCACTACAAGGTTAGCAGCAACGCCGCCTTCACCGCCACCGAAGTTATTGGTGCCATCATCCTGATAAGTCCAATTAAGTTCAACCTCAAACGCATCAATATACACGACATAAACCTTCGCAAAATGACCCTCGGCTGTCTCAAGTCCGTATGTATGTCCGGCTTCTTCAACCCATACCTGATCTACACTGCCAGTTAAATCGATTGTTGTATAAGATTCAAAGGGAGCAGATCCTAGGTCCTTTATTTTATCACTAATGGGTATGAGGTGATCTATCTCGCCATACCTAATATCCGCACTCCCCAACCCGACAGTAGTATTTGTAGAGAAATCAAACCCATCTCCATCGAGATGTAGTATTACATGGGTCCCACTCGTCACTGTAGCATTAACGCTCCCCGCCAGAGCCAGAAAAGCCACAAGGACGAAGATAACTACACTGTAATTCAACACTACCCCTAGCTTCGCCACCAAACATACCTCCTCACTGCTTCACCACCTATTTCCGAACCTAGATATTTCTGGCTACTATATATATTTATGTCCAAAAACAATTTTTGTTACATGAAAACACTGCAACATCCGCGTATAAAACACCAGCGATTGTAGGGTCAATACCTAAAACTTTTTATCATGCTATCTTGTTATAATTTAATCGAGGTGGACGATGCTTAACCTGCCCTCAGGTTCTAAATTGGATCAAGTATTCAACAGCCCAAAACACGCCGTAGATCACATACAGAAGGGACATCTGACTGGAAGATTGGACTTCGTCTTCAACCTGAAAACAGTCCACGTCCTCTGGAGGGACGGCAAACCCGTGGGCGCCATCCTTGCCCTGAAGTTCGGACTACCTGAATATGGCAGGGGAGTAATTGATAAGGTCCCTGAAATGGTGAATAAGGTATCGCGGATTGAATTCTACAAGTACAGTGAAGGGAATCTCTTCAGCATCTTTGTGAAGAACCCTGACGCCACCCTCGTTGAAAGGGCCATCGACATCAACCATATCTCAGTATTCCTCCAGACCGCGCCAGAGAACACACTGCGGCTTCTCAAGATGATTCTGTTCAGCGAAACCGGTGAAATCGAGGCCCTGAAAGCCGCTTACGGTACCGGATTCGATCAATCCCTCGGAGAACTGGTCAAGAAAAACGTGGTTTCTACTGATGGAATAAAATGTACAGTACCTCAGCATGTAAGGATGATAATGAGGAATGAAGTAATCAGCAGCATGTTGAATGAGCAGGCTATAATCAGCGCTCTAAGCATGAAAGATTCCTCGATATCAGAAATCGTAGACCTAGTCAAACAGGGAAGTGGATCTATTTCGATTAACACGATAAATCAGAGATACCCCCAAGAGGAGCAGCGAAACAAGATTCTGGAAACCGAGAAAATGTTCCTTGACAAAAATGTAATGATAGAGACTGTTGATAACAGGGGCGACAAGCGCTATATAATGCCCGACGATGTCTTGACCAGCGTTTTAAAGGTGCAGGAAGGCATCGCCCGCGGGGAGATAACTCCACAAGAAGCGGCGAGCATCAAAGATGCCTCCTCTGAACTCAAGGCCGAAAGGGATGCGATGCGGAAGAAGTTGATGGAAAAGTACAAGGTCCGGGAGCTTGAGAAGGACGAACTCCAAAACATCATGGGTAAATTTTACGAAGGCTGAATTAAGTCTTGCTCCTTCCCCCGAATAAGCCGAATATGATCCTGCTAACCATGTCCTCTTTTGGAGGCTCCTTCGGGCCGAATTCATTGGTGATTATATTTTCAGCTAGTTTTTTGATCGCCCTGGCCGCTGGGGAATATGGAGCCGATATAACCAATGGGCTTCCGTAGGCCGCAGCTTGCTTCATGGCCCTATCTTCAGGTACGACAGAGATGACCTCGGCATCTAGAAGCGCCTCGATCTCGTGGATCTTCAAGTCCTCTTCGTGGTAAGTGGCCCTATTCACCACTATCCCGAGTAAGTGGCCATCCAACTCCTGGAAGACCTGCTTCACTTTCATGGCATCTGCAATGGACGCGATCTCGGGGTTAACTACTATAAGCATCTCATGAGCTACCGCCATCGCCCCCATAGAAGTTCCTAAGCCCGCTGGGGCATCGATAACAAGGATATCCGTCGTCTTCAATAACTCACCCAAAACCTCACCCAGCTTACTCGGGTCAGCGGCTCTGAGGCCTTCTAAGGATGTCCCACATGGCACAACCTTCAATCCAGCTGGGCCGTCGTAAACCGCATCGAATATGTCTGCATTCCCTGCCAGCACATCGTGGAGACTCTTACCCCCCTTCTCCAATCTAAGGCGCAGCTCCACATTGGCCATCTCAATATCGGCATCTAGAACGGTAACCCTTTTGCCGAGTTGAGCCATAGCAGCTCCAAGATTGATGGAAATGTTTGTCTTGCCTACGCCGCCTTTTCCAGAGGCCACCACAATCGACTCACCCATATACCGGCTCCTCATTCTTTTTTTAATTTAATTTTTTCCTATTCTTACTCTCTTATTCTTTAATAAAACTTATATAAATATGGACCCCCAAAACAACAATAACGGTGGTATTATTATGGCGAAGTGCCCAGAATGCAAAGAAGAAGTTCCTGAAGGTGCTCCATTTTGTTTGACATGCGGCTCAAAAATCGAAGCCACTGAGACGAAAGTCCCAGAAGAGGCTCCCAAAGCGGCAGAAAAAACCGCAGACTCCTTAATCGCAGAAGGGAACGAATTCTACAATTCAAAGAAATTCGATAAGGCTGTAGTGAGTTTTGACGAAGCCTTGAAGCTTGAACCAAGAAACCCTAAAGCGTGGTTTCACAAGGCTTTAGCCTTGAAGGATTGGGGTATTGCTATTGACGACAATGAGAAAGTAAGGGCGTCTATCGAGGGTTTCGACAAATCCTTGGGAATAGATCCTAAGAATGGCGAGCTGTGGTACCATAAAGGAATGGTGCTGGGTCTTCTGGAAGAATTCGATAAGGCTGTTGAAAGCTTTGATACTGCCTTGAAGCTGGATCCCGGAAACGCTACATATGAGATGATGTATACTGCTGCCAAAGAACAAGCTAGGGAAAAGAAAACGGCCCTTCCTCCGCCAGAAGAAGAGGTCGACGTGGTCGAAAAACCCGTTGGAAAAAAGAAAGCCCCGGCAAAGGCAGTAACATTGAAAATACCTTTCCCTAAGAACTATACCGCCCTTCTCACCGGCCCCCCCGGAGTTGGAAAATACGAATACTGCTTGAACCTAATGAAGGAGTATCTCAAAAAGGGGGAGAGCATCGTCTACATAACCACTGAGCGGAGCCCCCAGGAGATCAAGGATAAGCTGAGGGAGGATGGATTTGACCTCGACACCTATGAGGCGAGCCAATTCCTCTTCATAGATATTTACTCCTACTCCACGGGCATGAAATACGATAAGGGCTTACACATCGACAACCCAGCCAACCTCAACCTGATAAATATCCACCTTGCCAAAGCGGCGGGCATGATCGGCAAGCCCATGCGGATATTCTTTGATTCTCTCTCAACTCTCTTCCTCCATGCACCTGTTGGCGAAATAAAGAAGTTCGTAGGGGTACTATCCTCGAGGGCTAAGACTGAGTACGGCTTCGTGCTCTACACCCTGCAAGAGGAAATGCATGACGAACAGACCGTGATGGCCCTGCGCGCCATGGCAGATGCAGTTCTAGAAATGGAATTCGAAGAGGGGCCGCCACTCAAGCGCAAATTCAGAGTGAAACACGCTAAGGGCATGAAGACGACGCCTACATGGTACCTCTTCGATATCGAGAGGGGATTCAAGATATTAGGCGAAGAGAGAGCATTAGCCGAGGCCGAAGCCGCTGCAACCGCAACCGTAGCCGCAGCTGCGACTGCAGTGTCAGAGGAGGTTGTCGTCAAAAAGGTTGGTGTGTCGAAGTATGCCATCATGGGGGTCTTAGTATTGCTCATTGCGGCAGTCGGTTTTTTCTTCTTGAGAGGGGGCGCAGGAGCCGGAGCAGGAGCCGGGGCCGCGGAGGCTGAAACTACGGATGTTTACTCCCTCAAACTCTCTAAGACCGTGGATGTGGGCGGCAAGGGAGTCGAGGCGTTTATAGATGTGAAAAATAGGATCGATTCCAAGGCACCAAAAAAGGGCTGGCTTATCATAGAGAACCCCTATTACAAAATCGATCTGAACCTCGACCGCTCCTACTATCGCCTGTACGACAAGCTCAACGACCACGACCTTTTGGTATTCAACGACCGGGTGGATAGCAAGACCGACTGGCTCACCGGCTCGACCCTCGGATACGCCGATCACGACGCTGAGAATTTAGTGCCCTTCTCCAGCATGGCAATCCACGACGAGAACGGATTAGAGCACCATATAATCATAGCTGACGAGGAAACGGGCTTCCTCCTTCTAGGTACAGAGGGTTGGGATTTCCAGACTGCTGACCGCAAGCAGGGTTACGACGTAGAAGGAGAGGAGTTCTTCGGCATCTTTGCCGACAAGCCTTATTTTATAGACGCCATTGAGGTGAACAATCTCCAAATGCAGGGCTATGCCCAGCCGATAAACTTCAGAAACCCAGACGAGATCGTAAAGGACTGGGTGCTTAGAGGCGACTACGACTCCGGCGTTGCCGTGGGCGGGGACGTAGAGAGTTTGAACAAAGCTATCAACGTGGAGTGGAACCAAGTGCAGACGATAGGTGGCATAAGGAAGGCGTGGCATGTCGGGAGCGCAGATTTCTCTAAAATGTTCCCAGACCACATCGTTGTAGGCAACAAGCTAGGCGGGGGCATTATATTCAGCCTGCCCCAAGGCAAGTTCAGGTTCGACGACTCACTGGGCGCTGCAGGGGCCCAGGTTGCCACACAATTTCTCATCCTCGTTGAGAGGCCAGAGAAAGCTATAGCATTTACAGCCGAGCCTGTGAACAGAGAGGCATTCTTCTATGACGTGCGCGACTATGCAACCATACAGGGCTACAAGGAGTCAATGGCAGAGATCTGCAAGAGGTACAGCCTTGAATGCCCCAAGGAAGGCGTGCTCGATGCCCATAAATGGAAAGTCAAGAGATTCGCCTATGTGATCACTCTCGTCGATGATTGGTACGACGCAGCCAAGAACCAGCCCAAAGACGAGGTCCTGGCATTGGCCAATGAGGGTTTGGAAGAATTTAAAAGCAAGGAGGATACTATATATAACCAAATGGCAGCCACAAAGCCGTTGGTAGCCAAGCTAGTGATACGCTGAATCGAGGAGGATATTATGGAGAAGACGTTAACTGGAATAGCTGGCTTCGACGAGATGCTCGATGGTGGGATACCCAAAGGTTACACGATACTGGTGGCTGGCGGACCGGGCGCCGGAAAGAGCACCTTTGCCATGCAATACCTCTACAAGGGATTCACAGACTACAACGAGAACGGCATATACATTACCCTAGAGGAACGCCCCCGCGACATTGTGCGGAACTTCTCAGGGTATGGCTGGGACATGAGCAAGATCAAGATAATAGGGATGATACCTCAGAAGGCGAGCATAGCCCAGGGTACGAAATACATCTCACCAGAAGATCTAGAGAAACAAAAGGATAGCAACCTCCTTGAGTTCACACCCCGAAAGTTCTCTGTAGACCTCGTGAGGGACATAATAACTAGAGAGGTGGAGAGCCTTAATGCCAAGCGATTGGTTATCGACTCCCTTGCATCTCTGTCGCTCCAGATGGAGGACATCTACGAGATCCGTCAAGAAGTGCTCGGCTTGAGCAACCTCCTCAACGAGCTTGGATGCACGTCCCTATTGCTCACTGAAATGCCTGAGGGACAGGGAGGCATATCGCGCTTCGGGGTGGAGGAGTTCATGTGCCAAGGTGTCATCGCCTTGTACAACATTAAGAAGGGAAGCGAGCGGGTGAGAGGCCTGGAGATAGTTAAGATGAGGGGCACCAAGCACAGCCAAAAGATCTGCCTCATTGACATAGGTGCAACGGGTATAAACGTCTACCCGACAGAAGACCTATACAGGGAGTTCTAAATTAAATTAAACGCCCTTCGATATCTTATCCAGAATTTTGTCTGGGTCTAAGTAATAGTCCTGCACCCATCCGTAGACATCCTCAAGCTTTGTTATATCCTTGCTGATCAAGTAATCCAAGAGTATCTGCCGCTTCTCCAACTCAGTATGTACATCCTTAACAGTCACTCCGGCCTTCTCGGCTATATCCTGCATGAGCCTGCTAGGCACGCCTGTGGACTTCACGACATCGGTCTTCGGATCATGAGTGTATACCCTGTTCAATAGCACCTTATCCATCTCTACGCCCGAGACCTCGGCTATCTCCGTTATCCGCCTCTTAACCTTGCCGCCCACAGTTATCCTGTTCTGCATTAAGATGAGGTCCAGAGCCGGCATCATGATGATGGGCACATTCATAGGTGCATTTATCAATCTGGTTATTGTCTCATCAGCGCTGTTCGCGTGCACTGTGCCCATGCATCCGTCGTGACCAGTGTTCATGGCAACGAAGAGGGTCGCCGCCTCCTCCCCTCGCACCTCACCAAGGATGAGCCTATCTGGACGCATCCTCAGGGTATTGATGAGCAATTGGTTGAACGTCAAGGCTCCCTTTCCCTCTGGGTTCGGAGGTTTTGTCTCGAGCCTTATCTTGTGCTGCAATGGAAGCTGGAGCTCGGCAGTGTCCTCGATGGTGATTACCCGATCCTTTTTCGGCACGAATAGGCCCAGACAGTTCAGCGTCGTGGTCTTGCCAGAGCCTGTGCCACCCGATACAATGATATTGCTCGGCTTCACACCGAATCCATCCACTGCGAGCCAGAGGAATGCCCCGACCTCCGAGCCCATCGTCCCAAATTTAATGATATTAATTATGGTTAAGGCCTCGGCTTGGAACTTCCGGATGGTTACAGTAGAACCGTCGAGGGAAGCTGGCCTAAGTGTGGCATTTACCCGGGAGCCGTCAGGTAGTCTGGCATCGAGAAGCGGGTTCGCAAGATCTATTTTCCTGCCGCTGTGTCGGCCTATCCTCTCAATGATGCGTTGTATGTCTGTATCCTCTTCGAATACGATGTTGGTAGGTAAGGTGCCGTGCTTTCTATGGGCAATGTATACTGGAACATTAATACCTATGATCATGACCTCTTCAAGATCGTCGTCCTGGAGCAGTGGATCGATGGCGCCGTAGCCCAGCATGTTGTTGGCTATGAGCTCAGCCATGGCAAGCTTCTTTTCATCGCTCAGGGAGCCCGTTGCCTCCTTCCCCTTCAAGGTTACGAGCTCATCTATCATCTTAATCAATGAGCTGAGTAGAGCATCCCTCATTGACTTATCCTCGGCGCCTGTCGGAGTTATGTCTATGTCCCTTATTGCCCTGTCCTCAACATCCTTGAGGAACGCCTTCTCACCCCCAGAGAACTTAACCTGCTTTACATTATATAGTAGCTCACCGTTCTCTTCTACAATCTCAAAACCATCTCCGGACTCTACTACGTTTGCCATAACTACCGGCTAAATTTAATCTCTTCAAATTTAAATATATATCCCTTCCATCAATTAACCACTATGCTTACAAAACGTATTATCCCTTGCCTGGACGTGAAGGATGGGAGAGTAGTAAAGGGGATTCACTTCAAGAACCTGCGCGACGCAGGCGACCCAGTGGAACTGGCAAAGATGTACGACGAGCAGGGTGGGGACGAACTCGTCTACCTGGATATAAGCGCCTCACCAGAAGGAAGAAAGACCATGCTGCATGTCGTTGAAGCTACAGCTGATCAAGTATTCATACCTCTCACGGTCGGCGGTGGGATAAGCACAGTTGACGACATAAGGAGGATTCTAAAGGCAGGCGCAGATAAGGTCACAATCAATACAGCAGCAATAAAGAATCCGAAGATCATTACCGAGGGAGCTGGGAAGTTTGGGTCGCAGTGTATGGTCTCGGCTATAGATGCGAAGAGGGTCTACGAGGATAGAAAGGACAGGATAACACTCGATACAAAGGAGGGCAGGTGCTGGTTCGATGTTTACATATATGGTGGAAGGAAGTCTACAGGCGTAGATGCAATCGCATGGGCGAAGCGCGTTGAAGAGCTGGGTGCAGGCGAGATTATGCTGACCAGCATGGATGCAGATGGAACGAAGATGGGCTTTGATATCCCCTTGACAAAGAAAATATCAGAGGAGACGAATATCCCGATTATAGCGTCTGGGGGAGCAGGCACATTAGAGCACATCTACGAGGCATTTGCCTTTGGTAATGCAGACGCTGCTCTAGCTGCATCCATATTCCACTACAGGGAATACGACGTCAGGGACATCAAGGCTTATCTAAAGGAGAAAGGCGTAGCAGTGAGGCTCTAAGGTAAGATGAACCATGAGCATGAGCATGATTCTGGCAAAGCTGAAAAAGAGCTGCGGCTAGTAATAATCCTTACTGCTTTCATATTAGTCGCCGAGGTATTTGGAGGTATAATATCTAATAGCCTGGCCCTGCTGAGCGATGCTGCACATGTCTTCTCAGATCTCTTTGCCTTGAGTATCAGCTGGTTTGCACTGAAATTAGCTGCAAAGCCGCCGAGCGCAGCTAGGACCTTCGGCTATCATCGCGCAGAAGTTTTTGCAGCGGTAATAAACGGCTCAGCACTCGTTATAATCTCCCTCTTCATATTCAAAGAGGCATATGAGCGGATTCTTACACCCCTACCTGTGAAGAGCGCCCAAATGCTGGCCATAGCGGTGATAGGGCTTATAGTAAATCTCTTCGTGGTGTTTAAGCTGAGAAAGCATGCACAGACCGACCTTAATATACGGAGCGCATTCTTCCATGCTTTAGGGGACGCCATAGCATCCATAGGTGTTATCATCGGAGCAGTGATAATAATGCTCACCGGCTACTATGCTGCCGACTCCATCATAAGTATATTCATCGGAGTGATTATCCTAGCCGGCTCCTTCAGGATCCTCAAGGACTCTACACACATCCTCTTGGAGGGAACTCCGCCCCACATCGACATGAACAAGGTCTCAGAAGCAATAGCAAGTATTGTTGGGGTAAAGGGGGTGCATGATCTGCATGTGTGGAGCATATGCTCGCATATAAATGCGGCAAGCGCCCATATCATAGTAGAGGACGTAAGGATGAAAGACATAGACGAGATGTCAAAGGAGATAAAGAACAAAATGAGTAGTTTTGATATAAGCCATACAACCTTTCAATTCGAATGCGAGACCTGCGAAGTTACGCATTAACAATCTTCTAACTAGCATTCGGGCGAAAATAATGAAACCTCATTCTCTGCGCTTGGATATCCTCACACAGAATATGCTCCCTCCTTCCAGATTGTCCTCTATCCAGACCTCTCCGTGGTGAAGTCGCACTATGCGCTTCACTATCGCCAAACCCAAACCAGTGCCTTTTACGCCTCCCTTCTCTATACGCTTGAACCTGTCAAACAACGTTGCTTTGTCGTCATCTGCTATCCCCTGCCCATTATCTTTAACCCTTATCTCCCAATCCCTGCCCTCGTCCTGCACCTCGATAACAACTTTCTTTTCCTTTGGGCTATATTTTATCGCATTCGACAAGAGATTGGAAATGACGTCTCTGAAAAAAGAGCTGACCTCCGCGAGGTATTCCCCTGAGGTATACACAACTTCCATTCTCTTTTCTTGGAGTAGTGAGTCATACTCCTCTAGTACGTCTTTAATAATCGCGTCCAAATCCTCCCTTTCAAACTCCAATTCCTTCTGACTCCCAAGCTTTGCATACTTAGTAGCGTTTTCAATCAGTTCCTGCATTCTTGCGGTGATATTTAGTATGGACTGCAGTTCCTGTCTTTTAGTTTTATCACGCTCCTCATCCATCATGACCTCTGCGTATGTCTTGATTATGCTGATGGGATTCATTAGGTCGTGGTGCATTATATCCACGAATAGATCTCTGAGCTTGTTGGAATGTTTGAGTTTCTCTTCCATGCTCTTCCGCTTTGTAACGTCCCTAATTATGCTAGTGAAGAAATAGCCACTTCCCTCCCTCTGGGCTGATAGTGAGAGCTCCAGAGGAAATCTCGAGCCGTCCTTCCGCAAGCCCTCGCCCTCGTAGATCTTCCCTATGATTTTGCCCCTACCGGTTCTCAGGAATCTCGTGAATCCCTCTTTATGCTGCTCTCTGTATTCCTCGGATATAATGGTAACGACTTCCTTCCCAAAGATCTCGCCTTTGGAGTAGCCGAACATCTCTTCCGCTGCCCTATTCCAAACCGTTATAACCCCTCGCTCATCCACAGATACAATGGCATCGATGGAGTTCTCCACCGAATTCTGATATCTCCTTTCAGGATCTTCGAGCCCTTCCACTTGCCCACTCCCTAAATTTTAACCCGTCCTTAGCACGCCCGTTATTATATTGTCTGAGGGTCCACTTATATTTTTCCTAATACAGTCTAAATTTTCATGTGTATCTTCCAATTCTATAACTTACAGCGGTGAATTAATAAACAGGAAATGGCAATAGAAAATGAAATTGGAATATTAAAATGACCGGGATAGCTGTCATAGACTATGGAGTTGGAAACCTGAGGAGCGTGGAGAGGGGCCTAGAGCACAGTGGAGCGCAGGCTCTGATTACAGCTGACAAAGACGTGATAGAAGAGTGTGACGCAGTAATCCTCCCTGGTGTAGGTGCCTTCTGCGACGCTATAAATAACCTAAAACCCCTTGAGGAAGTAATAAAGAGAAGCGCCAGGGAAAAACCAGTACTTGGCATCTGTCTGGGCATGCAACTTTATTTTACAGAGAGCGAGGAAAACGGCCTGCATAAGGGTCTGGATTTTATGCGCGGTAAGATCGTGAGGCTTCCAGACGGTGTGAGGATACCCCATATGGGCTGGAACTCTATAAAGATCAAGAGAGAGAGCAGGCTTCTGGAAGGCATCAAGGACGGGGACTTCTTCTACTTTGTACACTCCTACTACGCCAAGCCTGAGGAAGAGGTTACTACTGCAAGCACGCAATACGGCCTAGAGATTCCAGCGGTCGTCGAGAAAGGCAATGTATATGCAACTCAATTCCACCCTGAAAAGAGCGGCAATGCCGGACTGAGAATGTTAAAGAACTTCGTGGAGATCGCAAAAGAATAGGATAAAGTAAACTATCTATTTCCACAGCTCTAAGAATTTTTCCCTGCTTATCTTCAGATAGTCTCTGTCCTGCGAGTGTATCTCTAGGGTTACAGTGCCGTCGTACACCCTCTTAAGCTCCTTTACCACCTTTTTCCAGTCTATCTTGCCTGCACCTATAGGCAGATGGAGGTCATCCCTGCCATCGTTGTCATGGGCATGCACGTGCATCAATTGATCCTTAAGCTCAAGGAAGAGGAAGATGTCTTCTTCATTCAATAAGCCCATATTCGCATGCCCTATATCCCAGAGAAATCCCACGCCCGTATCAAGGATCCGATGGAAGTCATCTAGGTCAAATACCTTAAGATCCAGATTCTCGACGCAGACCGGCAAGCCCTTGTCACTTGCGTAGCCCTCGATTTCCCGCAAGGCGTTAAGGTTGTAGTCCAGCTTATCAGGAAACCTTCCCTTGGGTACGTTGATGTGCAGCCCTAGTTTCTCAGCCTCTAGCTCCACGGCGATATCAACTACCTTGAGTGTCTCCTTCAAGTATGCACGCCTCACACCCTCATAGGGATGCCCTATCTCGAAGAACCAGGGTAGATGTGTCAGCAATGCCATGTCATAGCTTGAGAGCAGGTCCAGTATCTTCTTCTTCCTCTCTGTGAGAAGCTCAGGAAACGCCCTGGGGCCCTCTACTGCAAGCTCAAAAAAGTCAAAGCCTAGCTCTCCAAAGAACTTAAGTTCCTTGAGCACATCCTTTTCAGGATTGTTCATCGCACCGAGTTTCATTTCGCTCGTCATTATGTGAAAGACCCGTATTAATACTTTGACAAAACACAAAACGTAACTAAGGGCGACTGCAAATGAGCTTGAAGAACAACGATTTTGGAGCTATTTGTATACTTTTTTCCTATGCCTAAAACGCACGAGATATAATGTTTCTCCCTTCAGGGCATACAAGAGCCTAAATGGTCCAACCCTCTCAGACCGAACCCCTTTGTATGTCCCCTCCAGCGGCTTTCCCAAATCAGGGTTTTTGCATAATTTCTTGATGTGCTTTACAAGGATCTCCTTAGATTTCTTGTCCCGGATCTTCTTGAATTGCCGTTCAAATTCCTTGGACCTTATTACTCGTTTTATTACCAAGTTTCAAGCTCCTCTAGGAACTTGCTCACTGGAACCGGTTTGAGCTTGCCGGATTCTACGTCATGCCAAAACTTGTCTATAGCCCTCAAGTCCCCCTCTTCAAAGGGCGTCTCAATCTCTTTCATCACGATTACCCCTTTCTCCGTGGCCTCTACTCCCAAGGGCGTGCCCTCCTCGAGATGTAACTTGTCCCTTATTGCCTTCGGTATGACGACCTGCCCCTTCTTTGTAACGTGGGTTACTTCAAGACGCTTTGCTTTCATGTAGTGGTAGGAATTTCCTACCTAGTGGAAAAATAGTTGAAAGCTTACTCTTCGTAAAATTGATAAACTGAGGGATTAATATATGCTTCAAATCTAACGGAGGTGGTCTCAAATGGCTCTGGATAAGAATGTTGTGCTGATCATTGCGCATCAACGGTTCAGGGACGAGGAGCTTCTTAAACCTAAAAAGATCTTGGAGGACCAAGGTGTCAGAATTACTATTGCATCCTCTTCCTTGGAAACATCTACAGGGATGCTCGGTGCAAGGGTCAAACCAGATATACTGCTCAACGACATCAATGTCGACGACTATGACGCAGTAGTCTTCGTGGGCGGGGGCGGAGCGCAAGAATACTGGAACAACCCAAACGCGCATGCCATTGCAAAGAAGGCATTTGAATCCAACAAGCTCGTCTGTGCAATCTGTATAGCCCCGGTCACATTGGCAAATGCCGGGCTCCTTGAGGGCCGCAGGGCCACGGTCTGGCACTCTGAGGGAGATGCCATAAAAGCGAAGGGCGCTGTCTATACAGGCGCCGGCGTAGAGGTGGACGGCAATATCATAACTAGCGATGGTCCATCCTCTGCAGACAAGTTCGGTTGGGCAATCATCAACGCTCTAAAGGGATAGCCATTCGTATCAAGTTTAAGTGAATCAAAAGGATACTGTCGGTATATGGACTTAGAAGGATTTACTAGGCAGAGAATTCTGAAGGGCTGCAAAAAAGAAGAGATCATTAAGGAGTTAAGCGAGGCTCTAAAAGAATTTAAAGTATGGGACTTGAAAAAAAGGGAAGAATTTTCAAAAGCAGTCCACGATGAAGTTCGGACTACCCTTACCAACGATATCAAAGATTCTTTTTTAAAAACCCTGATCACCTATCCTAGAGCTAATGTAAAGATGGGTGAATTCGGAGTAGGCTCAAGGGGTGTAGGGGACTTCTTCGTCCATCGCAAGTTAGCTGAAATCATAGGTGAAACCGGTGCCGTAGTGGACTCCAGGGAACAGGATGACGCTGGCGTGGTAAGGGAAAGCGATGGAGGTGGCGGATATATCACTCTAGCTGTGGATGGCATGCATTCTCGTTTAAGCGAGTTCCCTTTCCTGGCAGGCTTCCATGCTGCACGGGCGACTCTACGGGACGTGTATGTTATGGGTTCGAGACCGATTGCTCTTCTCAGCGACCTGCATCTGGCTGACGATGGAGACGTGGGCAAGTTATTCGACTTCACAGCGGGTGTTGCAACTGCAGGCGAGATGGCGAACGCACCCTTGGTATCTGGGAGCACACTCCGCATAGGAGGCGACATGGTCTTCGGTGATAGATTAGTAGGGGCAGTTGGAGCAGTTGGCAGCTCCAGAGATAAGCCTAAAGCTAGGAGGAGAGCAGAAGCTGGAGATGTTATCCTAGCGACAGAGGGGAGCGGAGGGGGAACGATCACCACGATAGCGCTCTACAACGGCTATTTCGAGGTCGTAAAGGAGACCCTGAATATGGAGTTTATGCTGGCATGTGAAGAGCTGCTGAAGAAGAAGCTTCTGCTACGCGCGCATGCATTGAGCGACGTTACTAACGGCGGGCTGAGAGGAGACGCTACCGAAATATCCAGAACTGCAAACAAGAAGCTGGTCTTTTATGAAGGGGAATTAGAGAAGACAGTGAACCCTAAGGTGTTGAAAATGCTTAGAGAGCTGGAAATCGATCCCCTGGGCATATCTACGGATTCCCTCCTACTCATCCTACCTGACGAAGAAGTAAGAGAAGTTAAAGCAGCGCTTGAGGGAATAAGCAATGTTTACGAGATAGGCAGAGTGGAAGAAGGTGTGGGAGTAAAGCTTCTAGCCGAGGGGAAAGAAAAGAACTTAGAGCCGCGTTTCAGGGAAGCTGCTTATACCAAGGTGAAAAAGGTCGTTGGAGAGGCGGCACCGAAAGATATTAAGGTTATGCAAGAGAGTATAGAAGAAGCCAAGAGGAAAGCTATGGAAAAGAAGGAAGAAACCCTTAGGCTTTTGAGAGGTAGATAAGATGGTAGAACAAGGCACAGATAAGGTGAAGCGCGGCTTGGCACAGATGCTCAAGGGCGGCGTCATCATGGATGTCACCAACGCTGATCAGGCAGTAATATCAGAGGAAGCTGGAGCAGTAGCAGTAATGGCCCTAGAGAGGGTGCCGGCAGATATACGTGCCGCTGGCGGCGTAGCACGCATGGCTGACCCGCAGAAGATCCAGGAGATCATGGAGGCCGTGACCATACCTGTGATGGCAAAGGTGAGGATAGGCCACTTCGTTGAGGCGCAGATATTAGAGGAGATGGGCGTCGACTTCATAGACGAGAGCGAGGTCCTTACGCCTGCAGACGAGCATAATCACATCGCTAAAGAGAAATTTAAGATACCCTTCGTATGCGGGGCTAGAAACCTCGGGGAGGCACTGCGCAGGATAGGCGAGGGTGCAGCGATGATCCGAACAAAGGGAGAAGCCGGAAGCGGGAACATAGTTGAGGCAGTGCGCCACATGCGAGCCGTGATGGGTGAGATAAGGCGCCTGCAGAACCTGCCTGAAGAAGAGCTCATGACTCAGGCAAAAGAAATGGGAGCGCCGTACGCCCTCGTTAAGGAGGCAGCACAGCTCGGGCACTTGCCTGTGGTGAATTTTGCAGCCGGCGGCATAGCGACTCCTGCAGATGCTTCGCTGATGATGCAGCTCGGTGCAGAGGGTGTATTCGTTGGCTCTGGAATCTTCAAGTCTGAGGACCCGGCAGATAGAGCCAAAGCAATAGTCTTGAGTACGACGCACTACGATGATCCCAAGGTTCTGGTGAAGGCGTCAAAGGGCCTGCGCGAGGCCATGAAGGGCATTGACATACGGACCCTCAAAGAAGAGGAGTTGCTCCAGACCAGAGGGGTATGATGGGCTGTCGTGCACTTTCAGGCATCTTCTTCGAGTTCATTCAGAATATTTAGATTGAATGTCGACTGAGAACAAGGGCTTCTAATTAAAAATTTAAATATAGCTCCAATGGATAATGGAGTGAGTAGATGAGAGTTGATCATGGCCGAGGATAGGAATGAAGAGTTGTTTAAACTTGCAATTACTGCAGAAAAAACAGTGCGGGATTTCTATCTCAACTTGATTAAAAAATTCTCTGAGTTGAATGAGGTTTCAGAGTTCTGGAAAGGAATGGTGAGGGATGAGATACAACATATACAGGAACTTAGCAGTATTCATAGCTCTCTTACAATGGACCAACTTTTTGCCCCTGCAGACCCCGCCCTTGTCGAGGAAGCGAGAAAGTTTCTAAAGTTTTCGTTTAAGGATGAATTAAAGTCGATTGAGACGCTTGAGGACGCCTATCAAGTGACCCATAAGCTCGAATATTCTGAAATCAACACGGTGTATAACTTCCTATTGATGGAATTCGTATCCTCTGATGAAAAGAAGAAATTTGCCATGACACAGCTGAAAAACCACCTGAAAAAAATTGATGAGTTTCCATCAAAATTTTTGTAATCAAATGAAAAAATATAGCTAAAGTCTTCCCAACATTCCACTAATTAAGACAGGTCCCATTTGGTTATATTTCGCCTTTCCTGAATTTTGAAATGATTTCCTTTTGTTTCTTACCGGTGAATTTGAAAATGAACGTATTGATTTCTTCAAGCCACTCAAGTTTTTCTGAGGGAGGGACAGCGGCCCATTTTTTTAGCTTCTCGTCAGAGACCTCATAATAGAATCCCTTTTTTGCCATTTGCCTACCTCAGCGTTATTTTCTTTAACGCTTCTATATCGGCTTCGTCTTGTTTTCGACCCGACATCGCCTTGAGTTTTATTAGATGGTCAATTGAGACGATAGGGATATTGATATCAGCTTTAATGATCTTCTTTGCCTTATCAAGGATTTGAAGATTTAGAGAAACAGATCATTAGGAGGAGAGAGGAGGTGTCTACCTTAGACCAAATATCATTTCCAATTTTCCACGATTTCTATTGAATCATCAAGAAACTTTTTGGCCTCCTCAACAATCTCTCCTGTGGCTTCTTCACTTGGAGGCTCAAGACCAACCCCGTAATCACTTTTTATCCTTCTATCAAAAACCCTCGAAAGTGCCCGAATCTCTTCCTTGGACAAATGCAACTTCTCTATGTTTTGCCACAGGACATTTATAACCCCTGAATGAGTTTTTGGAGATTCGTTGATAAGAAGTAGAAGTGCCCTCGCCGAGTGATGCATTGCATAATAAGCGTGACTTACAGCAGCATTATAAAAACCATCTTGGAAATCATGCTCTGCTGCAGAAATAAACTCTGATGCTTTCTTGAGGTGTAATTCAGAATATTTAAGCAATTGCTAGTCCCTCTCTCTCGATATTCATAATAAAAGGATATTTTTCATTGAGCATATCCTCGTAGGATTTATTACTCAAGATTATGGGCACGATTATAACCCGTATTGATTCCCCCGCATCAAAGGCAATATTCGAAATTTCTTTTTCTATTTTATCGTCTACTTTATCCAAAACTATGAGTACATCAATATCAGATTCCCTTGTCATTTCCCCCCTTGCCGCACTCCCAAATAGAACTACTTTTTTGACCTGCTCTTTGAATCTTTTTTCGATATTTTTCTTGAAAGTCCTAAAGGCTTTTTGATATCCGGGTTCCATAGCGTAGTCATATGTGGTTACGACATTATAAATATTTAGTATTACTCGGCCTTTGAGACTCGGCTATACTCTTAAATGAATGAAAAAATAGTGTAACATCCCCAGTGCTCGCCGCCATGGCCATGCAGTTTGTCATCGATGGATCAGAAATACCATTGGGTTTTTGACCTAGACCAGCTCATCCAAGATCCGCGCCTTATTTGCTAGATGTGCAGTCGCCGTCTCGTCTCTTCCCGATCCTGCGATGATAACAACCACTTGGTCCTCGAGCCACATATCCCTCTTCACGAACACCCCGGAATTCCCTGGTCCCTTCAGATACGCCTGTTCCTCATCAGTTAGCAGTCCTGAGACCACTTCTCCGATCCCCTCTGGAGCCTTCTGGCCACCTAGGATTATGATGCGGCGGGCGTTCCTTTTGTGGGGGAAACCCGAAGCATCGATATGTTCCACAGTGATACCCTTCTCCTCCAAGAAACCGATGAAATCCAGAGCGAGGGGGCGGTCCACGGAGTTTGCCAAGAGGACCACCCGGGGATGCTTTTCCTCTTCCAGTTTCTCTACGAGGCCACTCTCGTAGTACAGGAGCTCATTCCCTATCGCCTTTGCGTAACTGCCATGGGCAGAGAACGCGGAGAAGGAGGCGGGTTCCATGGATATCTCGTATCTTTCCTCTAGAGAGCCATTCTTGTGTAGGA
>JAZGAD010000042.1:0-5062 GCA_036444275.1 Hydrothermarchaeales archaeon (SeqCode) | reverse complement strand
TATGATGAGGATGTTGGTGTGAATGGTGTGTTCACCTTCCCGAATAAGGTGCCTCATAGTGTTCATCAGGGTAAGATAGATGCTGGTGCTATGAAGTGTGATACTTGTCATGTTGTTGGTGGGGAGTTTATAATGCCAGCGGCTGACGTAGGTAAGGGTCAGGTCTTGGTGTGTCAGAATTGTAAGTTCCATCTAGATGGTAACTACATACTTGTGCATATTGAGCTAGCTGGTAAGAAGTGTACTGTGTGTCATACGGGTGATGTAGTAGATATTCATAAGCGGGCAACCTCAAAACTAGGGCAACTGTGATGCATACGTCATAGTCGGCTCTACTTTCTAATTTTGACTGGGCGTTAAATACGGGTATATTAATTAGCCTAGCCGGCTCAAAAAATCAACATGTATCATGGACTAAGGCTTCTGGCTCGCAGATATCAACGCAGGCACAGCACTCTATACAGTCCTCGAGGTTCACTATTTTGACTTTCCCATCGACCATCTCAAATACGCTGGATGGGCATGCATCAACGCAATCAGCGCAAGCATTACATTTTTGAGTGTCTATCTCTATACTCGCCATATACTCAGTTCTCTCTACTTCTAATTTAAAACTTGTGGATGGTAGATGTAGCTGCTTAGAGATAACCTATGTTCGATATTTTAGTAATTCTTAAATACCTAGTATGTAATTGAGCATACGATGACTCGGAAGACCAAAAAAAAGGTACCGCGAAAGAAGACCGAAAGTGAGCTAGCCTGGCTCAAGATAAAGGGCAAGTATCCTAATTGCAGTGGAAGTTATCCAGAATGCCCTCCTGATATAAAAGATAAGGTGAATCCCCCTGACGAATGCAAGCTTTGCCCGGTTTACTTTGAGTGGAAGAAGTAATTCATGGTTCAGTCCAGCTTCATCCTCAGCTTCTCTTCTTTTGCAGGGGCGGTAGTATCAGGAAGAGAAGTACTACTAAGCCTACTATCACCAAAACCTCACGAAGGCTTAATAACACCATACTATCCAACAACCTCTTTCAGCCTTGCAGTAGCCCAACTTGTACCCAGCGACGCAAGTAATGTTCCGGCCTTTGGGCCATGCGTTCTACCCAACATAGCTAGATATACCGCCTGGAAGGATTTCTTTGTCGGAATTCCTATCTCTCCAGCTAGTTTATATAGCTGGCCATGGATCTCTTCTGCCGAACGGCTTCTTTTTAGCTGTACTGCCAACTCTTTTAGGAATGTCTTTTGCTCATTGGAAAGCTGTGCCTTAACTTTTTCAACATCAATCTCCAAGCTGAACCTACCTTCTGCTGGAGCGTACTTCTCAGCCCAATGCTTGGCAGATTCTACCCTGTGCATAATTGCCTCATGTTTTTCATCTTCGTAATGCTCAGAGCGTTTGAGGCTACCTACAATGCTCTCTTCGTCTGAGTAGATCTGGGCTACGACCGCGGCGTGGGAAAATGGCAGAGGCACCGGCGCTTGGACCTTATGCGTCTGGGATATCTCATAGAGCCGCTTCATATGCTCTGCTTCCCTCTCATTTTCCACTTTTTCTCCGCCGAAGTAAAGCTTGGCATGGAAGTCGTATTCATCATAGAGATTTGGCAGTTCCCTCCATGAGAAGTTCCTGGTCTTCATCAGCTTCTTGTTATAGAAGAACCTGAGAACCTGTGGAGGAGCCACTGCAAGCCAGTCCCTTGGGTAGACCACGTTGCCCAGGGAAGCGCTCATTTTATGTCCTTCGATCATAAGGTGCTCGTAGAAGATAGGGGTAGGTGAAGGGTAGTCCAGAATGCGCTCTGCTATCTCAGAGTTTATCCACCAGGCACTGTTAGGCACTATGTACTCCTTCCCTGCTCCCTCTGCGGCTATACTCCACCTCGCCCACTGGGCAGCCCATTCACCCTTCCACATGAGCTTACCCTCACTTTTTAGGGGATCGCTCTCCCCCTCATAGCCGCATCCCTTTGCAGTGCTACTCTCAAAGCGGTAGTCCTCGCATTTATAGTGAACCATCCCTGCCTTGATCTTAGCTCTCGGTGTTATAATCTTCCCACAGTTCTTACAGATAGGTGTCCAAGGTATCCAATCGGCCCCTAGGGGATGATCGCGGTACCTGTTCTGGATTTCTATCACCTTCTCTAGGTTATTAAGCATCGCCTGGATATAGGGTCTGAAGTTACCCTTATGGTATTCCTCTTGCATGAAGTAGGTCTTCATCTCCACAGATAGGAATTCATAGAGAACCTTAAGATAGTCTGTTGTATGGTGCTCAGCGTATGAAGCATGGCAACCCCAGGGATCAGGGATATTTGAGACTGGACACCCAATGTATTCTGAGAATTCCTTAGGTACTCCCTCAGGTATCCGCCTAAGGGGGTCCATATCCTCAGCCACCCAGATGAGCTGGCTTTCCTTGCCCATATCCCTTAATGCTCTTACAGCCGCCTCTCCCCTGATGGTGTCGCTTAATCTGCCTATGTGTAGAACTCCGGATATAGAAGCCGAGGTCTTAACAATATACTCTTGCCTATCAAATTCCTTGTCCAGGTACTGGAATCTCCTCTTGGTGGCGATTTCTTCTGCCTTCTGATCTGCCCAAAATACACTCATGGCGCCACCTAGAATTAGAAAAGCTTCTCCAGTTTTTCGACCTTCCTTATAAGATCGTCCCTCTCTAACTCCAGCTTCAAGAACCTCTCCTTAAGCAAATAAAGCTCCTCCTCCCGTTCCTCCAGTTTCTTGCTTTTCGTTGACAGCTCCGTCCCTTTCTCATCTACATACACCTTGAGGGTTTTGGCCTCTATCTCAAGGTCCTTGATTCTCTCGTTCATTTTTTTAATCTCAGCTGTATTGCTAGAAGCGTCAGCCCTCTTTTCCTCTAGGTCGTCCTTGAGGGATTCTACCTTGCTTTTCAAACCAGCGTTTTCATTTGTGCATGTGATCAACTGCTCATTCTTCTTATCCATCTCAGTCTTCAAGGCTTTCAACTGTTCCTGATGCTCTGTCAAAGAGTTATTCTTACTAGTGAGCGCTATTCCAAGCTCGTTACACTTACTCTCCTTCGTGGAAAGGGCTTCCTTCAGGGATGATACGTCGCCCTCAAGTTTTGAGCATTTCTCCTTAAGCTCAGCGTTTTCTGCATTAATCTCAGCTATTTCTATATTCCTCCCCTCAAGCTCAGCGTTGAGCTTATCTTTGGATTCCCTCACTTCGCTAAGTTGATTTTCGTAAAATTCCTTTTCTTTTTCGTGCATAACAAGACCCTTTTGGTATATCCAGCTTTAGCCCTAGAGTCCTTGTGACTAATGCAACTGACAATGTCTGTAAAAGGTTTAGACCCTATTAAAGCTTTTCTATAGGGATAGGGGAGTTGTAGAGTCCTGAAAGTTTGAGCTTTATAAAGTCCTGGTGACCAAATTATTTAAATAGGGTGGGTTCGTGTTTGTTATGGAGTGAAAAACTAAGAATTGGTTAGATGTTTAGTCTGATCTTCTTATTTTTTGACTTCAGACTAGAGGTGTGACTATGGAATATGCAGAGAAGGTATTGGTTTGTGAGGACTGTGAGGAAGAATTTGTGTTTTCGGCAGAAGAGCAGGAATTCTTCACGGAAAAGGGATTTCAGACACCGAAGAGGTGTAAACCCTGTAGATCTAAGAGGAAAGAACGTAGGGGAGGCAGAGGGTTTGGTGGACCTAGAGAGATGCATAAGGTGACCTGTTCGGAATGTGGACAAGAAACTGAGGTGCCATTTAAGCCGACTGGGGACCGACCTGTGTATTGCAGGGAGTGTTACCAGAAGAGGAAGTTCTAAGTGGGGCCCTCATGGCGCGACGCAGAAAATACACAATGCGTAAGGGCGTCAAAAGGACGAAAAAGAAGAAGGTGCATAGTTCTAGAAAAAGCATGTTGAATATGGGTAGAATAGACAACTTCGAGTGGAGCCTTAAAAACCTTCTCGCTGATCTGCCGAATCCAGGGGATAAGGGAACGATTTTTGCGAGCATACGTAACAAATCAACCAACATCGGGATAGACGATGCCAAGGAATACGTACTAAGCAAAGAAAAGGAGGGCATGATCGACGAGAACATGTCCAATGGGCTTTTGACATTGCTGGATAAGTTTAGCACAAGAAGGTAAACAAGAGCTAGCTGGGAGGTCGTTTCGAGAACTAGGTGGGGCTTACCATATTATATCATATCGGTAAAAGTTGAGTATATCCACACCTGACGTGAGCCTAATCGGCAAAAAATTCTCATCATACAATCTATGAATGGCAAAGGATTGTTTAAGGGGTCCGCAAGTCATGCATGAGGAGAAAGCACCTTATAGCACCACGGTAACGGCCGCTTTAGCGGTGGTAATGCTATTTTTGCTTGCTTTAACTCTTTTTTCCTGGACGGACATCCGCGGGACTTCCAAGGGCTTTGAGGGCATTGCTATCGTAACCGCTATTATAGCTTTCTTATTCTGGTCGTTTTTCAACATGCGCTTCAGGATTACAACCGACGGTGTGGAGGCGGTGATGGTTCCCTTTACCTTCAGGGTCCCATATGGAGAAATCAAGGAAGTCCACGTGATAGAGAAAATCCCCTGGTATGTGGGTTGGGGTCTAAGAATCTGGAGGCGGAGGCTCGCCTATGTGAGTATGCATAAGTCGGCTGTGGCCATTGAGAAAAAGAAGGGCATATTCACGACTCTGGTGTTGACCACAGAGGATCCTGAGAAATTTGCCGAGATGATAAGGGAAAAAATAGGATAAGATGCGAGTGGAAAATTTGGAGATGTTGTACCGGGGGTAAACGTGAGTATGCTACGGTGAGAGAAAATAATGACTCTTCAACTCTCGGAATCTAAATTTGCCGAGCTAAAGGCGTACCTTGAAAGAATCGGATTTAAATTTGAGGATAGGCCTTATCAAGTATTTTTGGCTCGCTATCCGGGCCTTGTTGTCAACCTTTACACTAGTGGAAAAGTCATTCTTGCAGGAAAAGATGAACAACTTAAACGCGAGATTGAATTCTTTGTCGATTCTCTAGGCTGATAAGTGTGAA
>JAZGAD010000041.1:0-32287 GCA_036444275.1 Hydrothermarchaeales archaeon (SeqCode) | reverse complement strand
CAAGAGTTCAAACTTACGCAGACCCTTAAGAAAAAGAATAAACTTCTCATCCTGGAGGATGAAATCGGGACCCTTCCGACTACTGATGCCGAATGCACCAGGTGTGGGAATACTCTAGCTGAGTGGTGGTTGCGCCAGACCCGGGGAGCAGATGAACCCGAGACCCGGTTCTTCAGGTGCACCAAATGCAAGTTTACCTGGCGGGAATACAACTAGGATGAGACCAATAAATATATAGGTGAGTTGAATATGATGAGGAGACAACCGGCTTTGGAGAAGAGTATAAAGGATATAAGCGGTGAAGACTTCAGGGTGAAAGTGCTAGGGTTGGTTGTCGGTAGAGACGAGGCGAATAACTCTGTTATGGTAGATGATGGAACCGGCAGGGTAATTGCTTTATTCTCCGATCCAGAGGTCTTTGCAAGGACTGATGAAGGAAAGCTTGTGAGGGTGATAGGCAAGGTCAGAGTTGGTGAGATAACCGAGATAGAAGTGGAGGCGTTGCAAGACATGAGCAAGCTGGATTTGAAGCTTTACGAGCAGGTAAAGTACGTATCTGAAATCATGAATGATTCATCTTCATCTTAAAGGAGGTAAGATTGATGTTTAAGGCAAGTTTGACGGATCCAAAGATTTTGAAGTATTCACTAGAAGCGATTTCAAACATGATAGACGAGGCCGGGGTGAATGTAGATGAGAAGGGGCTAAGATTAAGAGCTATGGACCCTGCTCACGTAGCCTTGGTTGACTTCGAACTCCAGAAGGATGCTTTCGACGAGTTCCAAGTGTCAGAGCCACTCGTGCTGGGCCTTGACCTGGATAGATTCAACACCATTTTGAAAAGAGCGGGGGCTACAGACAAGATATCCCTAGAACTCGGCGAAGAGGGAAACTCCCTGAAGATAAAATTCGAGAACTCTTCAAAGCGTGTATTCGAGCTACCTCTTATAGAAGTCTCTGAGGAAGAACTCAAGGTTCCGAGCTTAGATTTCCCAGGCTTGGTGGAGCTAGACCCAAAGATAATCAGTGAGGGAATAAAGGATGCGGAGATAATAAGCGACCACGTTATGTTACGTGCTGATGAGGAATTTTTATACATCGAGGCAAAGGGCGACCTTGGTAACGTAGAGGTAAAAGTCGCCAAGGAGGAAGCAATCACCTTCGAGGTTAAGGGCGAGTGCAAGAGCATGTTTTCCATCGAATACCTCAAAGACATGATCAAAGCTAGTGACATCGCGAACTCAGTGCGCATATCTCTAGGCGACAATATACCCGTTAAGATGGATTTTCTAGGTCCGAGTTCCAAACTCAGCTTTCTTTTAGCTCCAAGGATAGAGAGCGAGTGACGTACGTACGTATCTCCATTGGTTCCTATACGGGATAAGGCAAATCACTCCCTTTCAGTATCTCTGATAGGTGAATCCCTAATTTTTGTGATATCCTATGATTCCTATTTTGATTTCCGATTCCGCTACTTTTAAATTCTAAATCACTGACTAAAAGATGAGAGCCATGATGGATTTCAAGAAGATTGAAAAGAAGTGGATGAAACGCTGGGAAGAAGCTGGCGTCTTTCAAGCTGCCGCCTCTGATGAGAAGAAGTTTTATCTGACAGTTGCCTATCCCTATCCCTCTGGCTCAATGCACATCGGTCATGGACGGACCTATACTGTGCCTGACGTCATGGCTCGTTTTAAACGGATGCAGGGCTTCAATGTGCTCTTCCCAATGGCCTGGCATGTCACTGGTACGCCTGTTCTTGGCGTCGCTGAGAGGATTCAGAGAGGCGACAAGGAGGCCCTGTGGCTGTACGGCAACGTCTATCATGTGCCAAAGGATACGTTAAAGGATTTCACCAAGCCAGAGACAATAGTAGACTACTTCAGCGCCGAGTACAGGGACCTAATGAAGAGGATGGGCTACTCCATTGACTGGAGTAGACAGTTCATGACCAAAGACAAGCAGTACAATAAGTTCATCAGCTGGCAGTATTCAAAGCTAAATCAAAAGAAGCTTATCACCAAGGGAAAGCACCCTGTTAAGTACTGTCCGAATGATAAGAATCCAGTTGGAGACCATGACCTCTTAGCGGGAGAGGAAGCAGAGATCAACGAGTTCACTCTCCTCAAGTTTAAATACAATGATTTGTTCCTGCCGACCGCCACCCTTAGACCCGAAACTGTTTTTGGAACCACGAACATCTGGCTCGATCCAGAGACGAAGTACGTGAAAGCAAAGGTAGACGGAGAGCTCTGGGTGATCAGCAGGGAGGCTAGTGAGAAGCTGAAGCACCAGGCAAAGAAGGTTGAGATTATAGGCGAAGTCATGGGAAGCGAGTTCATCGATAAACTTGTGGTAACACCTATTACTGGAAAGGAAGTTGCGGTTCTACCGGCTACGTTCTTAGATCCCAACTATGGCACAGGTGTAGTGTTCTCGGTTCCAGCGCATGCCCCATTTGATTATATGGCTTTAGTAGACTTGAAGAAGTCTGGCTATAAGGCGGCTCTGTCGATAGAGCCCATAACGATAATCGATATAAAGGGCTACGAGTCAGCTCCCGCTAGAGAGATATGCGAGAGCATGGGTATCACGGACCAAAACGATGAGAAGCTTGAGGATGCAACTGAAAAGATCTACAAAGAGGAGCATGCAAAGGGCAAGATGAAAGAGGAGATCCCTGAGTTCGGAGGGGTGAACGTTAATCTCGCTAGGGAAGAAATTAGACAGAGGATGCTTGCCGAGGGAAGCGGCGACACCATGTATGATTTCTCTACCGGGCCGGTTGTATGCAGATGTAATACTGAATGTGTAATTAAAATCTTAGAAGACCAATGGTTCCTCAGGTATTCAGACGCAACCTGGAAAGAAGAGGCCCATACATGCTTGGAGAATATGAGTATCATTCCTACTGAGACCAAAGCAAGTTTCAACCATGTAATCGACTGGCTTCATGAATGGGCCTGTACCAGGAGCCAGGGCTTAGGAACAAAGCTACCCTGGGATGAGAAATGGATTATCGAGCCCTTGAGCGACTCAACGATATATATGAGCTACTACACGATCGCTAGATACATTAAGGATATAGAGCCAGAAAGGCTCGGTGGAGAGGTATTTGACTATATTTACCTGGGTGCTGGCGATCCTGAGGACCTATCTAGGGAAAGCGGCATCGATCACGAAGTATTGGAGGGCATGCATAGAGAATTTAGATACTGGTATCCCCCTGACTGGAGGCTCTCTGCAAAGGACCTAATCGGTAATCATCTGACCTTTCATATATTCCATCATACAGCTGTGTTCCCGAGAGAAGATTGGCCTTTGGGTATAGTGGTCTTCGGCATGGGACTATTAGAAGGGAATAAGATGTCCTCTTCCAAGGGGAACGTCGTGCTGTTGGAGGACGCAATAGAGAAATACGGCGCCGATGTGGCCAGAATGTTTCTCATGGGCTCAGCTGAGCCCTGGCAGGATTTTGACTGGAGAGAAAACCTAGTTAGGGCCACGAGGAAACAAATTGATAGATTCTTCGACATCGCTAGCAGTATCATCGCGATGGAGAGCACTGGCGGACAGCGTGAGGGTATAGACAGGTGGCTCCTGTCGAGGTTTAATTCAACGATTAAGGAAACTACTGAGGCTTTGGAGGGTTTTCAAACTAGGAAGGCTATCCAGAGTGCCTTTTACCTCTTCACTAAGGATCTACTGTGGTATATGAAGAGAGTTGAGGGAAAGAAAAAGGAGAAGGGTAGCGTCCTACGCGGCATTCTGGATAAGTGGCTTAGGTTGCTGGCTCCATTCATACCCTATACTTGTGAGGAACTATGGTTGAACTCCGGTGCGAAGGGATTCGTTTCTCTAGCTCCTTGGCCTGAGGCAGACGAAGGTCTCATAGACAGGAAGGCAGAGATCGCTGAAGAACTGGTGAAGGGCACCGCCAGAGACGTAGAGAGTATCCTTGAGGTAACCAAGATGAAGCCCAAGCGCATCCTTATCTATGCTGCCCCCACATGGAAGTGGAGGGTGTACGAGGTTGCGAGCAGCCTTCAAAAGCAGGCAGTAAAGGAGGTTATAGGCGAGGTTATGAAACTTGAGGGCGTGCGGAAGCGTGGCGAGGAGGCAGTGAAATACGTTAACCAGCTTATGAAGGATCCCTCTAAGCTCAGATTCGATGTCGAGATAGACGAATTATCTAGTTTAAAAGAGGCTAAAAGCTTCTTGGAGAAGGATTTTGGAGCCCAAGTAGAGATCTATGGAGCTGACGAGGATGTCTATGATCCGATGAACAAGAGGAAGCATGCAGCCCCGATGAAACCAGCCATCTATGTGGAATAGCTTGTGTAACTATTTCACTTGAATTTCCTTGATAGCTTTTTTTATCCTTTCAAGAAATGCCTCTGCATCCCGTATTACTCCCTCGGCCTCTTCCTTTGTTGCCGTATAGTAAATGTCGTAGTCTGCATCACTTCGATGTTCCTCCCCTCTGGAAAGCGCTTTCGCATACGTTTCTTCTATGTATCCCTCATTAATGAAATGCAAGCCAAACATGGATATTACTCCGGCATGCCTCCTTGGGTGGATGTCTTTAAAAGAAAGTACAGCCTTGGCAGAGTGATACATCGCATAATAACCCCTGCTAACCGCATCGGCATATTGACCGTGCTCGAAGAGTATCCTAGCTGACTTGAACTTCTCCTCTGCCTTTCCGAGGTGTCGCTCCCATTCGGTCATATATCACTACACCTTCTTCTAGAACGTTTTTTATAAAGGAGGATCCCTCCCTGACTAGAAATCTCAAGTATTCGGAAGTTTTGACCTTGGGAGAAATGTATTTCCCGTGCTTTAACATCAGAGGAACAGTTATATCTACGGCATCATTCAAGGTGATGTCTCCAACCACCAGAACGTCTATATCGCTTTCACCCTCAAAGTCGCCCCTAGCATAGCTCCCAAATAAGATTATCTTCTCTATTCTGTTACCGTATTTTTCCAACACCTTCTTAACAAACTCATCAATCGCTTTGCTATATCTGCTCTGAACTTCCATAGTATAATCTTGTCCAGCACGTTTATATAACGTTATCTCCCTCGCCCCTCATCCCCACTAGTGAGCTAATTAGGCAGCATGAATAGGCGTAACAGGCAACAATAAACTAAAAATCAGAAGCAGAGGACACTATCACTATCCAATGCGAGGTCTATGAGCGTAGCTGCTCCAGCTATCTTCGCTCCCTCGACAAGATTCTCCTGTTTGATCTTTTTCGCGGCGCAGGCAGTCTCACATACGTCAAGTACTACTCCGTGGCGTATTGCTTCTTCCAACCGCTGTTTTATGCTCGCTCCGTTGGGTTTAGGCGTCTCCTTTTCTGCAACACCTTCCACTAAGACATCGATGGCGTCCTGCACAGCGTAGAGGGTAGTTTTCACACCCATAGACGCACTTATAGCTGCGAACATCAGGGCAGTACGCGCCAGCTTGGGCTGGTCCATGCCGGCTGTCAATACAATCAAGAGCTTATCCATGCAGCACCTCCTCATCTACACACCTATAATAGCCTTATTATTAATTTTGCTCAGTAATGAGGCGCTTCCGGATGAACCTTTTCGATGAATCTGAAATCGAAAATCTCTTTTTTTGTTAACACATTTGAGATATACCCTAATTTGGATAGTACGGGCACAAATGCTAGGGTGGACGCAACGAATTCATCTGAGAGGCTTGCACAATATTTCGGAGAGATTCCATAGGTCTGAAGCACAAAATCCTCATCGACCATCCCTATAACCTGTGAGGCTATCCGCGCTGCATCCTTTGGATGCATCCTTATGAGATTGGAGGCCTCCTCGTGTACCTCCAAGAAATCTTCGATAACATCCGGATGATCCACTATTAGTTCATTCCTCGCTATTATACCATAGCTCGGATTATTTGGCCAAAGCCTGGAAGCCGGGATTATTATTTTAGCATCAAGCGTCCGAAGAACGATAGCTGCTAAGGGAGGCGTGCCAACGGCGGCGGTAAGCTCTCCATTCTCCATTGCCTCCGGAATGAAATCAGCCCATTCAAAGTTTTTGACTTCTATCTCGTCTTTTAAATCATTTTTTTCGAGTAGGTCTCTTATAATCACGTCATGTATCGAGCCTTTTGGTGGCGCTCCTATCGCCCTGCCCTCAAGTTGCAAGAGCGTCTCCCTAACATCACCTAATTCCTCTAGCGATTTAAGGCTCTTCTTACCGATCATTATAGTTCCTTCGACATGCCCTCCTGCAACGCACTTGATGGGCGTACCTCTATCGATGCCGATCATCGCTGGCGGCAAGCCTATATACCCCAAATCTACATTTCCACGAGCTAGTGCCTGGACGATGCCCGGTCCCCCTCCAAATAATTTCCAAACTGGTTTTACTCCCATCCTTTTTTCAATGTCCATACCCATCAATATCAAAGAGGTATGGTAAGCGGTTGAGAGATGCCCTATCCGCAGTTTCATTTTCTTAAAAATTCCATGAATCGATGCTTTATCTCCGCAGGTGTTAAGGGGATATTGGGGACATCAGCATTTCCCTGCTTTGCGAGGGCATGGACAAAGTTTGGCCCACTCTCACCCTCAAGTTCTTCGAAGATCCCGTGGATTTCATCTTTTGTTGCTGCCTTGTATACCTTTTCAAGGCCGAAGCCCCTAGCTATCATATCGAGATTCGCAACACTCATCGTAGCCGTGGGTTGGCTCCCAGTTGAGCCATGAGCCCCATTATCTATTGATAGGATAGTCATGTTCTCTGGACTTATTTGTGCTATCGTAGCCAGAGCACCAGGGTTCATCAAAAGGCTTGCGTCCCCATCTATCACTACTACCTCTTTTTTTGTATTCATAGCTATACCAAGGCCTATAGATGAGGCCATCCCCATGCTTCCAAGCATATAGAAGTTCGACTCCTGATGCTTTACATAGAAAAGCTCCTTGCTGGGAATCCCCAGGTTGCAAACCACAGCCTTTTCCTCTAAAAATGGAGCTACGAGTTGGATGATTTCGAATCTAGTCAAAGTAGGGTGAACGCCTCTACCTTCATAGCGCAGTGCCTTAACCTTTCGTTCCCCAGGGCTGGATTTGGATTCAACACCTCTACCCCCCCATATCTTCGGGCTCAGTAGAACCGCGCATACACTATTCTTTTTGTAAGCATCTTCTAGAGCGGGCTTCATAAGAGGGATCTGCCCCTTTTCGTGAATCATAGTGTAGTTTATCTCCAAGGCATCCAAAACCCTTGGCAGATACTTTCCCATGGGTATCTGTGCAGGGATCTTCTCTTCATAAATACCCCTCCAGCTTACGAGAATTGCAAGTGGCAGATGGTAGACCTTGGTAAGGGAGCAAAGGGTATTTATTGCATTGCCCATTCCAGAGCTTTGAATTAGTAGCGCAGGCTTTGCACCTGCAAGGCTGGCTCCAGCGCATATGCCTACGCCTTCCTCTTCTCTCGTCAGCGGTACATGTCTAAAGTTTTCAGTGACCTGGATATAAAGCCCTTTGATCTTGTCACAGGGTAAGGAGGCGATGAGGTCTACACCTGCTTCTTTCAGGAGCTGAATAACGATATCTTCATTCATATATCGATGTCTCCCACGGGCGTATCCTTGTTTATACTTATATCTGCCTTTAGCTCTTGGAGGGTGATATCCTCCTTTAGTCTCTTCTTTCCACCCCCAGTTACATTCAGCAAGATCTTGTCCTTCAAGCCTACTTCCCCAACTTCGATGGCCTTGATCAGCGAAGCTACGGCCACAGCAGCAGCTGGGAGGATGTCGATCCCTTCCTGCTCTTTGAAAAACCTTGAAGCCTCCTTTGCTTCTTCATTGGTTATCCCATAGGTTTTCCCTTTCGTGGATTGAAGGGCATCATAGACACCGCCCCTTACGCTATAAGGAGGATATCTATTGGTAAGTACTCTGGCATAAACGATGTCAAGAACATTCTCCTTAGGCATCTCTTCCCTAGTTATTTTCCTACGTCCTTCCTTCCATGCTCTCACCATCGGGATGAATGGCAGATTTTGGGAGAGATGAAACTTGGGTAACGCCTCTCCAAAGCGTCCATCGCCTAGCAATCTTAACCCAGACTCCAAAGTAGCTATGGCACCTGTTCCACTTCCAATTGCTTGAAAATAATGCCCAGGTAGCTCTTTCATGATTCGCACTGCATCTAGAAGTACAGTGGCGAGCCCATCTCTCCTAGCAATGTTTCTTGCTCCACCTTCATAGGTTAGGCCCTCCCGCCTAGACAGCTTCTCAGCCAGGGATATCGCATCAGAATAATCCCCATCCTCGATGATTATAGTCTTAACGAGTGAGGTATCCAGCTCTGGAACCCAGATATCACAGAGGCATTTTTTGGGCACCACCAAGATAACTGGAAACTTCTGCGTTGAGCCAATATATGCGAAGGCATTAGCCGTGTTTCCAGCCGAGGCGATTACTAGTCTTGTCTTGCACCCTGCAGCATACTGCAAGGTAGCGATTGCTTCAAGTTCCTTGAACGTACAGGTCTGAATTAGCCCCCCTCTTTCGGGCCAGTACCCGCTGAAAGAGATAAATAGATTTTCCAAGCCAAGCTCCTTGGCTAGGCCCTCACTCTTGTAGGTGATAGACCTCCCCTCATATTCACTTGCCCCTTCCACGGGAAGCCAGTCATAGAACTTCCAAATGCCGGGGAGATCTCTAAACGTTATCCTTTTTTTAGAATATATGCTCCTTACTAAGGCATTGTGCTCCTGGCACTTAAAACGAAACTTCTCAAATGTGAGCTCTGCGTTGCATTCCAAACATCTGAGTGCATATTTTCCCATGCTATCCACTGGAAAATCTCTTCAAAAAGGGTATTCTATCCAAGAAGTCACTTTTCTTATAAAACGGTAGACCCAAAATGTTAGCTGCATTACCCTCCAGGATCATATCCTTTTCCTCTTCAGATATGCCGAGTTGCTGGATCTTGCTTATTTCATATTGCGGATAGAAATTATATTTGAAATCAGAGCCGAAGAGGATCTTCTCAACCCCAAAAGCTTCTAGGGCACTTTCCAGCTGCTCCTTTGTCGCGTGGGCAGTATCCACGTATACATTGGGCTCTGGTAGGATGAAGCCCTTGGATTTTGAAATGGAGAAGACGAAGCGGAGCTTTGGAAAACTTAAGAGCGTCTCGTTAACGTCCTCGGCATCAAAATATTCGTCTCCACTAAGATATTCGGAATGCACAAAAATGACAGCATCCAAAGCCTTCGCTACTTCTAGCACTATCCAGAAATCACTTCCAGCGAAATCGAAATTCTGTCTTGGATCCACCACCAAGCCCTTAAGACCTTCCTCTCTTAGTACCCTATCCACCTCTCTCTCGGCACCATCTGAAGTAGGGTCTACACTGGCGAACCCCTCTATGTAGGAGTGCTGCAACATCATCATCCTAATGAAATTGTTAACCTTTGCAGCGCTCTCAAGGCTGGAATCTGCTATTGGGAGGATGCATGCCCGTGCAACAGCATTCTCTTTCATACCTTTCGCCAGATCTTCATCGGTTCCATAATGTGTGACGTCCACACCGGTGTTGAACATGTATGCCCTAACAGCGTCTTTAAATTCCGGGGGTATTGGTTTCCTAGACTGCGAGATATGAGCATGTATGTCGATCATTGTTTCACCTTCATAAACATCCTTATCTCTTCCATTGCACTTCTAAGGTTCTGCTCGTCCCCTATCAAAAGGTAGTCCCCTTCCCTTGGTTCTATCTCCACTCCATATTTCCTAGCCACATCCCTGAGTTTTTTGACTTTTAATCCTTTCAAAGGGGCTATCTTTACCCATTTGCCTCTTGGCATATTAGGATAGAAACTCGGCTTGGAAATTGGAAACTCCCAAATAGTCTCCCCCCGCACTATCCTACCGAAGACATCATTCCATTTCTCCAAGAATTCAGCATCCAATGCTTCCCCCGCGAGGATGACCTCTCTCTGGGCTTCAATGATCATGTCTTCAGATTTCTTGAGAAAATCCGGATCCGCATCATTGTCCAATCTGCACTCATTCAACAGGGATTTTGCATCCCTCAGCAACCCAAACGCTCTTGTCAAATCTAATCCTGATTTCTTTTTGACTTCGGTTCCCATCCGCATAGTGGCCACCCACAGTTGCTCTAGCTCAGATATGTTCATATTACATTCCAGTTTAAAGCTAAAAGATAAAAACTTATGCTTGGTTCCTAATTTAAATTCCAATTCACTTAATAATCACGATGTTAAAAAGCTGAAAAGAGCGCAAAAATCAAATCCAATGTCTGCTTTGCTTTGGATGGAGATAGCAAATTGGCCAAGAAGAATGGAGAGGACCCCAGAATTGGGGTATACATTTGCGATTGCGGTGTGAACATCGCAGGCGTAATTGACAACGCAAAATTGACTAAGTATGCTGGGAAGCTTGACGATGTTGTATTAGCGAAGGAATACAAATTCGTCTGCGCTGATCCTGGTCAGAAGATGATCATGGACGATATAACGGAACACAAGCTTAACCGCGTGGTCGTCGCTGCCTGCTCTCCCAATATGCATGAGCCGACATTCAGAAAGGTATGCGAGGAAGCCGGGCTTAATCCCTATCTCTTCGAGATGGCCAACATAAGAGAGCAGTGCTCATGGGTTCATATGCAGGAGCCTAAGAAGGCGACTGAAAAGGCTAAGGATATCGTACGGATGGCAGTCGCTAAGGCGAGACTGCTAGAGCCTCAAGAAAAGCCTAAGGTCAAGGTCACAGCCCAGGTTCTTGTTATAGGCGCTGGCATCGCAGGGATCCAGGCTGCCCTAGATCTGGCAGACCAAGGCTACAAAGTCACATTAGTGGAAAAGGAGCCAAGTATAGGGGGCAATATGGCGAAGCTTGACAAGACTTTCCCCACTATGGACTGCTCCTCCTGCATCCTCACCCCCAAGATGGTGAATGTATCTCGACACGAGAATATAGAGCTACTCACTTACGCAGAAGTAAGGGAGGTAGACGGATACGTAGGGAATTATACTGTAAAGATAGAGAAGAAGCCCCGCTATGTCACCAATGACTGCACTGCCTGCGATCTATGCACGCAGCACTGCCCCATCGAGGTGCCCAGCGAGTTTAATGCCGGGATAGGGACCAGGAAAGCGATATACGTGCCCTTCCCACAGGCAGTGCCACTCATATACGTCATCGACGACGAGAACTGTATTGGCTGCGGCATGTGCGAGAACGTATGCGAACCAGATGCTATAGACTACAACATGGAACCCGAGATCATAGAGCAGAAAGTTGGTACCATAATCCTTGCAGCCGGCTACGACATATTCAATGCCGAGAGGAAGGAGGAATACGGCTACGGGAGATACCCAAACGTCATCAACGCCATGCAATTTGAGAGACTGAGTAGCGCCTCTGGGCCTACCGGCGGCAAAGTGCTACGCCCGAGCGACGGCAAGGTGCCGAAACGTATAGGCTTTGTTCAATGCGTCGGTTCTAGAGACGAAACCGTAGGCAATAAGTACTGTTCTCGCGTTTGCTGCATGTATGCTATAAAAAACGCCAGGATATACAAGGAAAAGTATCCAGACGCAGAGCTCTTCATCTTCTTTATGGATATTCGTGCCTTTGGTAAGGGCTATGAGGAATTCTATAAGATAGCCAAGGAAAGGTATGGTGTAAAGTTTATTCGAGGGAGACCATCAGAGGTAATAGAGGGAGAGGATAACAACATCATTCTGAGGGTGGAGGACACCCTTCTTTGCAGGCTAATAGAGGTAGAACTAGATATGCTGGTCCTATCCGTTGGAATGGAGCCGCCTAGTGGTGCGTCAAGTCTCCAAAGGCTCCTTAAGATATCAAGAAGCTCTGACGGTTTCTTCATGGAGGCCCATCCAAAGCTTCGCCCTGTCGACACGCTGAAGGACGGCGTCTATCTAGCTGGTGCTATCCAAGGACCAAAGGACATTCCGGATGCGGTGGCACAGGGGAGCGCTGCAGCAGCAAGGGCTTCAATACCCATGGCCAAGGGAGAAGTAGAGATAGAGCCAATTCTAGCGTATGTGGATAGGGAGACCTGTATAGGCTGCAGAATCTGCGAGAAGGTCTGCGACTTTGACGCTATAGAAATAGTCGACAAGCGCGCGCAAGTGCAGGAAGCTCTCTGCAAGGGCTGCGGCGTGTGCTCTGCAGCTTGCCCAACCGGCGCTGTGCAACTACGGCATTTCAAGGATAATCAGATTCTAGCCATGATAGAGGCTGCTTTTGACGACCTTAAAGGCAAGAACAAGAGCAAAGAAAAAGGGAAAGGAAAAATAAAGGTAAAGGTAAAAACGGGGAAATAAAGTTGACAGATGACTACGAGCCTAAAATATTGGGCTTTCTATGCAACTGGTGCTCCTATGGAGGCGCTGATCTAGCTGGCACCAGCAGGCTACAGTATCCACCGAATGTTAGGATAATCAGGGTTATGTGCACGGGTAGAATAGACCCGGTGTTCATCATAAAGGCATTCGCAGAGGGAGCCGATGGAGTCCTGGTATCGGGTTGCCACCCAGGGGACTGCCATTATGTCACTGGTAACTATAAGGCAGAGAAGAGAATATCCTTCATCCACGAGATCCTAGAAGACTTAGGCATAGAGAAGGATAGACTGCTCTTGACTTGGATCTCTGCCAATGAGGGGGAGAAATTTGCTAGGACCATAAAGGATTTCACAGCCACCATTAAGAAACTGGGTCCCAGCCCGGTGAAGATTCCTGCGTGAGTTCCTTCCTGGCCGAGGATTTTTATATACCTACTTACTCTTTCCTCTTCAGCGGCTTTGTGATAAGCCAATCCACAGTTTTGGCGAATCTCTTTTTATCTATGGGCTTTGATATATGCCAATCTGCTATGGCATAGTCGAAGCTCTGGATCTTGTCTTCATCCTGGGACTTAACAGTGAGCATTGCCACTATCGTATCCTTGGTCTCTGGGTCGCTCTTGATACGCCTGCAGGTCTCCCAACCGTCGAGGCCAGGCATCATGACATCCAGTATAATAAGATCAGGTTTCTCCTTTTTGACTTTCTCTAGGGCTTCCTTCCCACTGCTCGCCCCCACTACTTCGTATCCTTCTGCGCTTAGTATTTTCGACACCAGAAAAACGATGTCTGGCTCGTCGTCCACTACCAGTACCTTGCTCATTTTTACTCTCCTTCAAACATAGTCCAGCCATGCCTCGTATTTCTTATCTTCGCCATTCGTGATCTCAAAGAACTTGCCTTGTAGCCTCTTGGTTATCGGTCCGGGTTTCCCCACATGGTAGTTGTCTATCTCCCTAATAGGCGTGACCTCTGCTGCGGTGCCTGTGTAAAATGCCTCATCAGCTAAATATAGGTCACTTCTAGTTAAGTCATTTTCCTTAACATCGTAGCCCATATCTGTTGCAATGGTCATGATTGAATCCCTAGTTAGCCCCTTCAATATGCTAGCGTGTTCCGGTGGAGTGTATATCACCCCGTCTTTGACTATGAAGAGGTTCTCGCCCGGCCCCTCAGAAACAAAGCCTCTATAGTCTAAAAGGATGGCCTCCTCGCAGCCAGAGTTCAATGCCTCCAGCTTAGCCAAGATGGAATTGGCATATTGCCCAGTCGCTTTAGCCTTTGGCGGAAGGGTATTCGGCGTGATTCTCTGTATAGATACTATCTTCACCCTTATCCCATTCTTCAATCCCTCTTCTCCGAGATAGGTTCCCCAAGGCCACGCTGCAATAGCTACATCCACCGGGTTCTTCAATGGGTTGAGGCCCATCTCCCCATACCCACGAAAGGCAATGGGACGGACGTAGCACGCTTCCAAATTATTTGCTTTAATCATCTCCCGGGTAGCTTCCGTAAGCTCGTCCACTGAGTAGGGAATCTCCATGAAATACATCTTGGCAGAGTCATGCAGTCTCTCGAGGTGGTCCCTAAGCCTGAATACGGCCGGGCCCTTAACTGTTTTGTAGCAGCGAATGCCCTCGAAGACACCTGAACCGTAGTGCAGAGCGTGGGTTAAGACATGGATTTTAGCCTCCTTCCAGTCCACGAGCTTTCCATTCATCCAAATCTTATCGACTTCTTGAATAGGCATAGCAATCCTTAGAATGGTTAACACAACTGTGTTATAAATTTTTTGAATCAAAAAATTGAATCTAAAAAATAACCTATAACCTTCTCCTTCCCCCTTCGAAGTACTCCACTACCTGTTTCCCCTCTAGGAACACTAGGCCGTGTTCCCTCGCGTATTTCCCAGCCTCTCGCCTAGTCAGAGACCTGCCGGTATCTCCAAGCATCTCACATATCGTTGCTATAGGCGTTAAGCCCGCTAGCTCCATTAAAGCTACGCTGAGCTCTGTATGGCCCTTTCGCTTTTCCAACAATCCATCAGCTGCTTTGAGGAGAGTGATATGCCCAGGAGACCTGAAGTTTATACCAAATTCTGCTGGGTCATAACCATTCAAGGCGTTCACAGCTACCTTGGTAAATTCTCGTATAGTGAAGGAGCGGTCCCTATCCGTTATGCCCGTGAAGGTCTTCCTATGGTTTATGGTTATCGAGAAAGCTGATTTCTCATCATAAGGTATGTCGTTGGCTTCCAGCGCTTCGAATATCTTGTACTTGCTACCAGCATGTTTCCAGACATCTACGAGGAATGGAATCTCGAGTTTTGATGTTATAGTAGGATGCACAGCTACACATATCAGACCCCCTCCATCCTTCCTCATAGTCCTTATATGCTCTGGAGTTGCATATTCACCTGCTACGATTAGGTCGGTCTCCTCTTCTCGCCCATCACCATCGTATATTAGTATAATATGTCCCTTCTGCAATTCTTCAACTGCGTTGTCAATCTTCATCGTAACACCTAAACATATACTTTAATTGTTACCAGGTCACCGTCCTTTAACCCGGCAGCATCCCTTATCTTCTCAGGCGCTATCGCCTCAAGCGTGTTGAAGTCATGATGCGTCCTAGAGGGTATTACTACTGCTCCTTCTATGCCGTTGATGCTCGCTCTGAAGCACTTAACTGAGCCAAAGGTGCGGCCGTTATAAGAGAATCCGGTTATCTTGATCCCACCTATGTCCTGCAGTTGCTGCCTGATCCTCGTATCTTCTTGGGTTATGAGCTTCAGATTCAGCGTACCTGGGTAGGGAGTAAAGCCCAGCTTCTTGATGAACTGGTTTTTATATCCCGGAGTCTCCATGTAGTACCTGCCTTCCCCCATCCCAGATGTAACTTGTCCTGTTACTGGATATGTAGAGGGACCTACATCCTCAAGAATATTGTCTAAATCCATGTGTATCTGCCTCAAGAATTCCGATCCCTTGGAGGTCAGCCTAATCCTCTGGCCCCTCGGCAGTATCTCCCTCACTATATACCCCTCGTTAAGCAGCTCTTTTATCCTCCTAGAGGCGGTCTGCTGTGAAATGGATAAGTCTTCTGCTAATTGCGATGACGATATCTCTAGCATTCTCTCAGAGCAACCGTGTTTTGCTAGAGCGAGAAGAGCAAACATCTCCATAAAATCAACTCATTTTTTTGTAGCAAATCATTTTTGATATATTTAAAGATTTGCTACACCATAATAGAAAACCACGGTTGTTAATCAGAGGATTCTACACAACCCAGAATAGTTTTTTAAGGTTAAAAGAGCAACCATATAGCAGGTGACGGAAATGCCTGCACAGGTATACGGCAGAATCATCGATAAAAAAACGGTCATCCTTGACAGACCTTTGAAAATTGACGAAAAAGAGATATTGGTCAAGCTGAAGAAAGGTCCGATTGTTAAAACTAAAATAGATGCTTCCGAGGACATAGTTCTGGAGATAGCAGAAAAGGACTTGGAAGAGCTGATCTGATGGAGCTGGAGCACCTAGTTAAAGGCCCGGTCTTCGTTGATACAAGCATTCTGATATACGCTTTTACAAACACCCGCTATAGTAAAACATGCGAGGATTTCCTTGGCAGGGTTAAATACGGCGAAGTTGAAGGGTATATTAACTCCACTGTGCTTGACGAATTTTTTCATAAACTCGTGATTTTTGAGGTTTATACCAAGAAGAAGTTAGTCTCTCAGAATGCTGTAAAATTTCTGAAGAGCAACCCGGCTTTCATTAAAAGTTTAAATAAGCCGTTTAAGGCAAGTAGGGAAGTTCTCAAAGACTACGGGTTTAAAATCTTGGACACCTCTAATGTTCTGGAAAAGGCGTTGAACATCTCAAGGGAGTATGGGCTCTTGTTTTCCGATGCCCTTCATTCAGCCTGCTGCAAAGTGTACGACATTAAAGACATCGCCACCAATGACGGTGATTTTGAAAGGGTGGACTTCCTGAAGGTATGGAAACCCTAGAGTTTCTACACTACTATTGTAGTCTTTTCTCTCTTGGCATTCTCAGCAAGCTGATGGGCTATCCTAGTTGGCTCCGGTAGTTTGTGCTTCTTGAGACATGCCTGTACTATTTCAATGCTGGATTCAAGGGAGACTTTGTGCCCAGGGGAGACGTAGATGGGCTTCGTATCCCTCTTGGTTCTTAATGCGTATCCCACTTGCCTTCCCTCGTAGAATAGGGCAACCGGTTTCCCTACCTCTAGTTTCTCTTTAACTTCGCCGCAGAGACGGGACTTTGCAACACCTATCGTAGGGACATCTGCCAAAACACCTACATGAGAAGCAATCCCGAGTCCCCTGGGATGGGCTATACCCTGTCCGTCTAGGATGAGGACATCGAATTCCAATCCCTTAATGGCCTCCATCACTGGTTCTAGTTCCCTAAAAGCAAGGAATGTTGGGATATATGGGATGTTTATCTTCTTCTCTACCGCCCTCTCCTCCAGTAGTTTCATTGTTGAATAAGCTAAGATTGCAACTGCACAGTAAGCCTGTTTCCCAGAGTAAGCTAGATCGCTTCCGGCTATCCGCTCCAACTTCTCAAAGCCATCGACTAGACGTACTTTCTTTGCCAAACGCTCCTGAATGGCGTAGAGCTTTTGTGTATTCAAGGTAGATTCCTCCGGGGATAAAGCATGTCTTAGTGGGTAAATGAATCGTCGTCCCGCTATTTTTCACCTTAGTAAATACGTACACCAAGCTAATAAGGAATCTGCCTGTGGTGATTTATTAATACTCTGGCATAATTTGTTTCTTATACATCGAAATCGAGAGAGGTAGCGAAATGCACACGGAAATAGTCGAAGGCACGACCAAATTACTAGTGCCGAAAAGTGGAGATGCATCGAAGAAACAAGTTGTATTCTACAACCCACGGTCAAAGCTGAGCCGCGACGTCAGCTGCTCTGTAATAAAAGCTCTAGCCAGAGAGAAGGATATCCTCTATCTGGACCTTTTAGCTGCAAGTGGTGCTAGAGGGATTAGAGTTGCTAATGAAGCTGGTGTTAGTGTGCACTTGAATGATGCCAGTGCAGAAGCCTATGAGAACATATTAAGGAATGCCGAGCTCAACGACGTAGAAGTTGAAGTTTCAAACGAGCCTGCTGACCTCTTCCTAAGGCGGAACTCGCGTGCTTTCAACTTCATCGATATTGATCCCTTTGGATCTCCAGCTTTCTTCCTAGATAACGCTGTAGCAACCTTGAAGAGAAATGGCTATCTAGCCTTCGCTGCCACTGATACAGCAGCGCTGTGCGGGGTCTACCCAAAAACCTGTCTTAGGAGGTACTCATCTCTACCCATTAGGTGTGAGTTCGCCCACGAGGTCGGCTTACGCATATTGCTGGGCTACACGGCAAGAATATGCGCCAGATACGGTAAAGGGATGAACTGCCTCTTGTCTCACTCTACTGAGCACTACTTCAGGACATACATAGAGCTTCCAAAGGGGAAGAAGGAGGCTGATTTAACACTGGAGCAAATGGGTTATCTCTACTACTGCAGGGCTTGTTTGAATCGCTCTTTTGAACGCCAGCTATTTTCCATGCCAAAGGAGTGTAAGTGTGGACATGAATATGAGGTGGCAGGCCCACTATGGCTGGGCAGTATCAAGGATTCGGAGTTCTGTAGAAGAGTGCTATCAGAGTCCAGGTATTTGTGGGATGCAGAGCTGGAAAAACTTCTCGAAACGATTACCCAAGAGGTGGATATTCCATTCTACTATGACATTCATACTCTCTGTAGTAAATTGAAGGTCAGCGCACCCCCCATGGAGAAGATAATCAGAGGCCTACGTGGCTATAAAACTTCTAGGACGCATTTCTCCCCCACATGTATAAAAACAGAAGCAGGGGTGGAGAAGCTTAAGAGTATCCTGCTACCACTCCTCTTCTTCCTTGCAGTATTCGCAGAGCACCTTTACCGAGTCTCCACAGTTATTGCAAAATAGGGTACCGCACTCCTTGCATTTATTTAATTCTACGACGTCGCCCCCACAGACTTCGCATTCAGACATATTTCCTATACCTCCTACTCTTGCTTTTGCAATTTGTTGTAAACTATTAGACTATAAGTTTTTTTCTAGGCTTAAATAAATTGGAATTTAGTAACTGAACATGGATATAAAGGTAAAAAATGGGTATGCAGAAGAGAAACACGTTTTTGACTTTTTGTATATTACTTGACATCTTGGTTTGAATCGTATACTTTCAGTTGTTAGGATGGCCACGCGAAAACTATCAATAACAATATTTATCTTATTTCCATGCTTAGAGAGTATATGCAATGAAGAAGGTAATAGTGGGGATAATTGTCCTTTTAATCGTCATAGGCGGGAGCATAGGAGCGCTGGTTTTTTCAGCCACGAAGAACATTCAAGCCATGAGTGCGAAGAATATCCTCATATTGCTCGTGGACGAGACCAATGGAAACGAGGTAGAGCTGGGCTTCGGCATCTTGACTGGTGGGGAGCCCTTCTTGATAGAGGCCAGAACCAAGATCCAGGGCCACGCTCTGCGGGACATATTCTCCTCGGGTTCCTTTGAGTCCAATTGCGAGTTGCTTTTGGGCCAGGGCATATCGGGGGTTTACCTTGAGAGGGACGGAGAGGTGCCTCAGGGAGGCGAAAGGTTTCAGCTGGTGATAACGATCCCAACTTCCTTCTTCGGCGAACTCACCAGCCTAGTCGGCAAGATGGATTTTAAGTTCGGTGCGGGGGGCGAGCTGCATGTCACGAGACGCCTCACCGCAAACGATATGGTCATGGTGCTGAGGAGCGATGCTTTCTCCGGCATGGGTATCTGGCGCTTAGACTTCGTGGACCCCAGAACAGGCAGGTCATTCACCCGCGAGATAGACGGAGAGGAATATCTAAACCTCCTCCTATTTGCCCCATTGATAGAAGACGAGGAGCAAGCCTTGACGTTGAACAAGTTTATCAGTATCAGTGGGCTACAGGGCGCTGTGAGTGAGAAGAGTAAGACGGATCCGGCCATCACTGGTAAAGTGGTAGAGTCCCTAATGGATAATTACAAGAAAGGCGCTATCAAAGTTTACCCGAGCAACACCGTGACGAGGTTAGTGAAATACCTCCCATTGGCGATCCCGATGGCCATACTCAATTCAGAGTCCTGATGTTAGCTATGTAATACCGGTGAGTGTGAAATAGAAATGGACGAAGTGTTTCCCAAAAAGTATAGCGTACTGCTGCTCGGGTCTCCTGGCGTAGGGAAATCTGAGTACTGCCTCCACCTGATGAAGGGCTACCTCAAAAACAATGAAAAGGTGGTATACGTAACAACTGTGAAGAGCCCTTCAGAAATCAGGGACCGGATGAAGGAACTGGACGTAGACTTAGGAGCCTACGAGGGCAACAGCTTTCTTTTTGTGGACGTATTTACTAGGGCAGCCGGCCCTAAGGATGAAAAGGTCCTCTACGTAGACAACCCGGCGAATCTGAACATGGTAAGCGTGAGGATCTCAGAGGCGGCCGAGGCTCTGGGGAAACCCGTGAGAATAATATTCAACTCTTTATCCACGTTTTTCCTACACGCATCAGAAAGTGAGATTAGGAAGTTCTTCGAGTCCATCAATATTAAGATCAAAATGGATTACGGCTTCGCCCTCTACACCCTGCAGGAGGAGATGCACGATGAGAAGATGGTCATAACGCTGAAGGCCATGGTGGATGCCGTCCTCGAGATGAGGCTGGAAGAAGCCCCAAGCCTCAAGAGGAAGTTCAGGGTGCTCTTCGCCAAAGGAATCACGTATTCCCAAAATTGGGTCGAATTCCAGGTTACGAAACATGGTTTCAAATTGGCTCCTATAGGGGAGGTCCCAGTAGCCAAAGCCGAAGTAGGAGAAGTGAAAAGAAAACTGCCCTTGGTCAAAGTCGTGGCTTTCGTCGTGCTATTGCTAGTAAGCATAGCTGTCTTTCAGGGTATATTCGGAGGGAAGAAGACGGCACCTGCCATAAAAACCTCTCCTCCACTTATTGAAACCAAGACACGGGCTCCGATGGGGCCTCAACCAACTACTGTGAGTCCAATGATTACGCTTGCACCGCCTGTCGTCACTGCTGCGCCTACGACCAGGCCTCCGCCCATAACGCGGCCACCAGAGACGCCTCGTCCAATAGTGGAGTTCAGGCTGGACGGTATGGAGGATGTGGGCAACTGGTTCCCTATGGAAGGTCCAGAGGCTTTATTGGATATCACCCAGAGCACCGAATTTTCTAAGGCCGGTAAGTCCATGAAGGTCAGCGTGGAGATCTTGGGCGAAGAGGACAGCTTCGCGGCCATTGGATTGATTAAAACCCAGCTCGCCGGCTACGATGGCATAACAATTTGGTCCTATGTGCCAGAGCCCCTTAGCTTGGGTAGATTGGCCTTGTCCTTGGAGGAGAAAGACCGAAGCAGATATATGTATTTCCGCATGAGGAGTTTTAAGAAAGAGGGTTGGGTCAAGGACCGCGTTCCCTTCTCTGGTTTTAGACTGGACCCCTGGGGAGATAACTTCGATGAGAACAGCCAACTCGACCTCGACCAAGTCGAGATGTTTTCCATCTCCGTCGGCGGCGGCCCCGAAATTCCCCTCGGCACCTATGTATTCTATCTAGACGAGCTGAACCTCTTCAAATATCAGAACATCTCAGAATAGCCTGCTCGCAGCTGTTATCTATACATCTTATGCGAAAATTTCTGTAATACCTGTGCAAAAATCAGGGATCTGCACGCTCTCATTGACATAATCCTTATTCTCAAAGAAAGGCTCTCCAGTGTCTATCTTAACTCTACAGGCGCAATCACTATCTGTTCACAATATTTTTCTTTGAGAATTCCTATTTTTGTAGGTTCAGTATTAATCCAGTACAGACGCTCTCTGCCATCTACTCAAATTCTATGGTAGCTGGAGGCTTATCGGTTATGTCATACAAAATTCTAGTTACCCCCGGAATCTCCCTCGTCATCCTTTTCTGCATCTCTTTGAGGACCTCCCAGGGTATTTCCATTGCTACAGCAGTCATCGCATCAACAGATTCCACAGCCCTGACCGCTATTGTATAGCCGTAGTCCCTTATATCTCCCTTCACTCCAACTGTCTTCTCCTCTAAAAGCACGGCTAACGCCTGCCACGGCTTCAAACCAGCCTTTGTGATCTCCCCCTCCACGATGGCATTGGCCTCCCTAACTATTGAGATCTTCTCGGGGGTAACTTCACCCAGCACTCTAACTGCTAGTCCGGGCCCAGGGAAGGGCATCCTCTCAGATATAACTGAAGGTAATCCAAGCTCTCTAGCCACCTTCCTGACCTCGTCCTTGTATAAATCCCTAAGAGGCTCCACCAGCTTGAGCTGCATACCAGAGGGCAGACCAGCTACATTGTGATGGCTTTTTATACCTCCCATGCTCTCTATCCAGTCGGGAGCTATGGTGCCCTGTACCAATAAATCAGCCTTTACCTTGGCAGCCTCTTCCTCAAAAACCCTGATGAAGAGCTCCCCTATCACCTTTCTCTTCCCCTCAGGATCAACCACCCCTTTCAGGGCTTCAAAAAATCTATCCCTGACGTCTAGGGCAACCAGGTTCATCCCTAATTCTCCCCTGAATATTTTCTGTATCTCCTCTCCCTCGCCTTTCCTCATGAACCCATGGTCAACGAAGACAGCAATGAGATGTCTGCCTACCGCTTGATGCATTAGGGTTGCGGCAACAGAACTATCGACACCCCCGGACAGAGCTATTATTGCAGAGCCCTCGCCCACTTGATCTCTAATCTCCGTGAGTGATTCCCGGATGAAGCTCTTCGGATCGAACATACTTTCTCCAATTCACGCATTATAATTTATTTATCTTCATATTAATAGTGTAATTTAAAAATCCTCTTGAAATCTCAATACGAAGAAAGAAATCCTGAAGTGCGTAAAAGACAGGCAGGTCATAGCTCTTGTTGGGCACTGCTATCAAAGCCTCCCCCGGCTCAAAGACAAGATAGAGCGTTATTTGAGTGAATACCTGATAAAGCGTCTTCCCTGAAATCGTAGGCGAAAAATCTATAGAGCCGCAACATATTTATACCAAAATTATACCAATATGGTATTATGGAAACGAAATCTATCCACGTGAGGTTACCTCCGAAGGTTTTTGAGGAGGCACAGGGAATCGTTGACGAGGGGCTTTTCAGCAGCTTGAACGAATTCATCAAAGAGAGCATCAGGGCCAATGTGGAAGAGTACAAGAAGCGGAAAGCCTTGGACGTACTCTCAAGGCACTACGGCTCAAAAAAAGTGATGCCTCTCAGCGAAGGGGAGAAAGAAGAGATACTTGAACAGTTTCTGAGAGAAAGAACCAAAAGTAAAGATGTGGAAAAAGAACTCAGTCTTTAAATTAAATTTCCTCGGGTTTTCTTATTTTTATTTTATCTTGTGGCAGCACTGAGTAGTGGGCGTCCCTAGTAACAAGCACATCAACCTTGTTTCTAATCGCAAAACAGTAGTGTATCAAATCTGGAAGCGGGACTTCTGCATGCCTTTTCTTCTGCGTCTTTGCCTCACTTACGACGGGATCGCTTACTTTTTTGAGCACCAGCTTATTGTTTTCCTTAAGACTTGAAAGGACCTCTTTGATTTCAGCGTCTTCTATAAAATTCCTCAGCTCGGTTAAAACGAGGTCTGAGATCAAAATTATGAATTCACACTCGACGGTTCTGCGTAGGACAGAGTACGCAAATTCGCCAAGCGGTCTCATCTTGTCGCTTCTTGCTTCCCAATAGTCCAAATAGATGTTTGTATCGAGATAAAGCAGAGCCATTTCGCACCATAACTAATCTCCGTGAGTGATTCCCGGATGAAGCTCTTCGGATCGAACATGTTCTTGTTTCTCCTTTCTGTTTAACGCTGCCTCTACAAATGCCTTGAAAACTGGAGCCGGCCTTTGGGGACGGGATTTGAATTCTGGATGAAACTGTGTGGCGAGGAAATGTGTGTGCTCAGGTATCTCTAGGATCTCCATCCTGCGCCCGTCGTCACTCTTTGCCGAAAAACGCATCCCGTGTTTCTCGAATTCCTCTATGTACTTCGGGTTTACCTCGTAGCGGTGCCTATGTCGCTCCCCTATTTCTCTCTTCCCGTATATCTCACTGGCTAGAGTGCCATCCTCTATCACCAAAGGTATCTCACCTAGACGCATTGTACCTCCCATCTGCTCTATCTCCTTCTGTTCAGGCAGGAGATCGATAACCGGGTGGGGTGTCTTAGGATCAAGCTCAGAACTATTAGCGTTTTTTAGACCCAATGCATTTCTGGCGAATTCTATTGCAGCCAGCTGGAAGCCGAAGCATATCCCCAGGTAAGGAATATCACTCTCCCTTGAATACTTAGTAGCAAGGATTTTCCCCTCTGAGCCGCGCTTGCCAAAGCCGCCTGGAACAAGAATGCCATCAGCATCTTCCAGCACCTTTACCATAGATGGGTCATCCTCAAGGTCTAGCGATTCAACCCACAGCGGTTCCACCCTGGCGTTTAAAGCATAGCCAGCGTGCTTCAGGGCTTCGACTATGCTGATATAGGAGTCCCGGAGGTCAGTGTATTTTCCAACAATTGCTATCCTTACATCTCGCTTCAGATTCTTGTTGTGCTCCACAAAGGCCTTCCACTCCTTCATGTCATAGCCCTTCTCCTTTATGCTGAGCTTAGCTAGTAGGTTGTCTCCAAGGCCCTGTTCGTCCATAACCAAGGGCACCTCGTATACACTGTCCACATCGTGATTGCTTATCACGTCCATCTTGCCCACGTCGCAGAAGAGAGAGATCTTGGCCCTGGTACTAGCTTGCAGGGGCTCCTGGGTCCTACATATCACTATATCCGGTTGTATTCCAATACTTCGAAGCTCCTTAACGCTGTGCTGCGTAGGCTTGGTCTTCTGCTCGCCCACTGCTTTGAGGGTCGGTACAAGCGTGACATGAACGAATAAGACGTTTTCCTTGCCGTTCTCCATGCGCATCTGACGCAGCGCCTCAAGAAAGGGCATGCCCTCTATATCCCCTGTTGTTCCGCCGATTTCTACCAATAGAACATCTGGATTATTAACTCGGGCTATCTCGTAGATTTCATCCTTTATCTCGTCAGTTATGTGCGGGATGATCTGTACAGTCTGCCCTAAGTAAGCACCTTTTCGTTCCCCTTCCAAAACAGCGAGATAGACTTTGCCAGTAGTAATGTTATGCTCCCTATCCAGCTCCACATCCAAGAAGCGTTCGTAGTGCCCGAAATCCAAATCAGCCTCATATCCATCCTTCGTTACCCAGACTTCACCGTGCTGGTATGGATTCATTAATCCTGGGTCTACATTGAGGTAGGGATCTATCTTGCATATATCCACTTTCACCTTCCTGGAACGGAGTATCGTACCTATCGCTGCAGTGGCAATACCCTTACCCAGGCCTGACAGTACGCCTCCAGTTACTATAATGTACTTGGTCACAGCTTTTCACCCCTCAAATCTATAGTCTCATTTAATTCCGGCCCGGTAGATATAAGGGTTACTGGTAGAGACAGTTTATCCTCAATATCCTCTACGAATCTCCTGGCCTTGATAGACAGATCATCGTAGGAAGTGCTTCCCCTGCACGACTTATCGACATAGTCCAAACAGGTTAAAGCTATCTGGCTAGCCGAATTGACCATTGCCGCATACTTCGCACTCTCAAAGTCAAATAAACCAGAGCGCCTCTTCCTACCTGTTACCGTGCCGTATTCTTCAATGCCCATTCTCTCAGCCTCCTCTTGGGAAAGCTTGGTAGGAAAGGGCCCGGCACCAACCCTGGATGGAAAAGACTTGAATATCACTATGACTTCTTTCACCCGCCTGGGGCCTATGCCAACGTCCACAGCGGCTGCGCTAGCACTTGTATCCTTGGAGGTCACATAGGGATATGCACCGTAGAATAGGGATAAGCCGAAGCCCTGGGAACTCTCCACGTAGACTTTTTTTCCACCGTCTAAAGCGCGGTTTACATCAAGGGCGACATCAGTGATATAGGGCTTGAAGACATCTACATCTTTAGCCTGCTTGAGGCTTCTATTAGCCCTATCCATATTCGCAGGCCCGCAACCCGTGCCTGTACTCCCTATGTTTCCTGACAGGTGCTTTGATCCCTTGTCCCTTTTGATGTGCTCCTCCTCTATAACGCCGCACCTAGCATCTATACCGATTCTATCCTGGATCTCTAGGTCAGATATCTCTTTAAGAATCACGTCTGGGTTTATGAGCACGCCGGCCCCTATCAAGAGCCTAGCACCAGGATAAACAAAGCCAGAAGGGGTTAATCTTAGGCCGTACTTCTTTCCCTCGAATTCCACAGTGTGCCCGGCATTTGGGCCGACACCTGCTCTAGCGACTATATCTGGTTTGTCTTTCCTGCAGAGATAAGCCACTATCTTCCCCTTTCCCTCGTCGCCCCACTGGCCGCCCACTATTATCGTAGCCATCCCAGCACCTCTGGAAGAGAGCACGATAAATAACCAGACACCTCTACTTGCTCTCTACAAAAAAGAATATCCATTTCAAAACAACTTAATCTGATTTTAATATAAAATTTATGTTCGTCTATATTACTGGATGACATGTTGAGGCATTTTTTCTTAAGTCCCTTTCAAGCCATTGATGAAATGGGTGGTAGACGTGAGGTATATAGGGTTGGATTTGTGCAAGAAGACTACGTATGGTACTATCACTAAGGGTGAGGTTCGATTCTACGGCAGGGTAAGTTTCCAACAAGACTTGGCTGGGCTCCGTTTCAACTGATTACTGCCTTCCGGATCACTATCTTCTCCCCTTCATCGTCCCTTATAGCAGAAACGATAACATAGGTCTTGTCGTTCCATCCAAAGGCCTTTACTTCCTTGGTTACGAAGACAGCCAGCCCAGCTCCCCACCTGTTGACCTTCTTGATGTTCTTAGCCAGTATCTCTTCTTTCATACGTACCCCCTAACTAATCCCATCTGTTTACTTGATATATGAATAAAGTATTTATATTACTAGTAATCTAAAACATTATGGGAATAATCCCTGTGGTGAGGGCAAGAGGAGGTAAAGAGAAAAACGTTCAATGCTGGAGATGAGTATAAAATAATTTAATTTTTTTAAATTTGGTTGAAAGTAAAATTTAAGAACGAGTAGTGATAATATCCATATCCTATAAAGGTGGTAGTCTACGGGGTGGCGGAAAAGGCGGAGTCTTGACATCCTCAGATAATGCACCCAACGTGGAGGACTTGGAGAAAGAGATGTTTCTTTCTACAGGGATCATTACACTAGATTCCCTCTTAGAAGGGATCAAACTAGGAGACAACATCGTCTGGCACGCTCCGTCCATGACCTGCCATAGAGGTGACAGGCGTGGCTGAAACTAAGCTTTTGATCATAGACAACGACCAGGGAACACGGGAGACCCTACTCGATATACTCTCAGAGAAGGGCTACAACGTTGCCACAGCCAGTACTGGGCGTGAAGCTATTAATAAGGCAAAGAAGACGACCTTCGATGCCGCCCTAGTTGATATTAAGCTCCCGGACATGGATGGGGCAGAGCTTTTAAGGGAATTCAAAAAATGCTATCCCGAGATGGTGTGCATTATCATCACCGGGCATGCCACCCTCGAAAACGCGATTGATGCCTTAAAGGACGGCGCCAACGGATACTTCGTCAAGCCTCTAGTCATTGAAAAAGTGGTCCACCGGTTGGAGGAGACGTTAGATAAACACCGTCTAGAACAGGCGCGCAAGGTAACGGATGAGGCACTGCGGGAGAGCGAGTCCAAATACCGTTCATTGTTTGATAATATGCTCGATGGTTTTGCTTATTGCAAAATCTTATTAGATAAAAATGATCACCCAATAGACTTTGTTTATCTCGAAGTCAACGATTCTTTTGAAAGACTAACAGGGCTAAAAAAAGAAGACGTAGTTGGGAAAAAAGTTACCGAAGCAATACCAGGCATTAAAGACACACATCCAGAATTATTCGACATCTATGGAAAAGTTGCTCTAACTGGAAAAGAGACTAAATTCGATATCTATTTTGAGCCTTTAGAAATGTGGCTTTCTATCTCTGTATATAGTCCAAAAAAAGAATATTTTGTTGCAGTGTTTGACGACATCACCAAGCGCAAGCAAGCTGCGAATGAGATGAAAGAGATAAAGGAAAACTATGACCGGATAACAGATAATGCCGATGAAGTCATTTTCAGAGTGGAGGCCAAAGGAGGACATGTTATCTATGCGAATCCCGCTGCCGAGCGCCTATTGGGATATTCACAAGCAGAGTGGGTGGCTGACCCTACTCTTGGATATAAAATAATCCACCCCGATTATATAGAAAAGCAAAAAGAAATTATGGAAGAAATTAATACCACCAAAAAACCAATAAAAAACGCTGTCCTTGGCTGGATAACGAAAGACGGTCATAAAATTATTCTTGAGTATACCATAATTCCAATAACAGATGAAAAAGGTAAAACACTCTATTTCGAATCGATCGGAAGGGACATCACCAAGCGCAAGCAAATGGAAGAGAAACTGGAAGAATACTCTGAGCATCTGGAACAAAAGGTCGAAGAAAGGACCCGTGAATTAAAGACTGTCAACACAGAACTGCTCCTTTTGCAACGAATTAACGAGATGCTGAATATAGGGACACCATTGGAGGAGGTGTTTCAGACAATCGTAGAGGGGCTCGCATATGTATTTGGCTATGACCTCACTGCCATACACCTACTAGACAAGGAGAAAAAACACTTAGTACTCAAGGCCTATTATGCTCCCTCTAAAATAGCCAGGAAAATCGAGGATGCGACGAGAGTAAAAGCCAGCGGTCTCGTAATCCCGCTCTACAAGGGGAGCATCTTGAATGAGATTGTTAAAAAGAAGAAGCCAGTGATCACCCCAGATGTTGCTTGGGTGATTAGGAGCTATACAGACAAGAAAGCACTGCAGGCACTCGCCCCAGTTGTAGCCAAACTCTCCGGGGTGAAATGGGGGATGGGAGTGCCCCTCATAGCCAACAATGAAGTAATTGGAGTGATAGGATGCGGCAGGAAGAAAGAGCTGACAGAAGAAGACGTCGATAGGCTGGCCTTCTTCGGAAATGAAGTATCTTTAGCAATTAATAAGGTTCAACTATATACTGCGCTGCATGAAAGGACTGATGAACTTGGCCTGCTGCAAAAGGTGAATAACCTGCTGAATTCCGGAGCTCCAGCGGGGGAGGTATACAAGCTTATTACGGAGAGCCTCATCAGTATATTCCATTATCATATAATTGGCATCTATATCTTAAATGAAGAGGGGACGCACATGATATGCAAGAGCTATCATACGGACTCAAAAATAGTGAAAAAAATAGAGAAACTTACAGGTGTAACCGCCCTAAACTACTCCCCACCCCTCTTTAAGGGCAGCGCAATTACCAAGATAGTCAAGACCAAGCGACCGTTGATCACAACGGATATAGAAGGAGTGGTGAAAAGTCATACAGACAAGCCTGTCATTAGAGCTCTGGCCAAAACCATCGCCAAAGTATCAGGTGCCCAATGGGGGATAGGGGTACCCTTGTTGGCCGGCGATAAGGTAGTGGGCGTAATAGGAGTGGGCAGCCACGAGGAACTCACTGCTGAGGACGCTTCCAGGTTGGCTTACTTCGGGGACCAGGTGGGCTTGGCTTTGGAGAAAAGCCGAATAAGTAAAGTCCTTGAGGAGAAGGTGGAGGAGCGCACCATTGAGCTAATGAGGCTGAAGGAGTTCAACGAGAACATCGTCCATAGCATGGAAGAGGGCATCCTCATGCTCGACTCCAATGGACATATAACCTACTTCAACCCCAAGTGTACGACTATGCTTGGATATCCAGATAATACGCTAGTTGGAGTACACTGGACGAAGCTCGCGCCCAAGGGCCTCCATGGCGAGATGGAAAAGAAGAGCCAAGAATGGAGCCAAGGAAAGACGAACAAATTCGAGTGCGCCATGACCACACGGAAAGACATGGAGATACCTGTCATCGTCAGCGCTACCCCCCTCTTCGAGGAAGACGCCTATACGGGTTCGCTCCTAGTACTGACAGATATAACCGAAGTAAAGGCCAGGGAGCGAAAACTCATGGAACATAAGAGGGTATACGATATGCGTAACGGTGAGGTCTACCTTGTTAAGGACCTGGATGTAGCCAAAACAGTGGACGTATACCGGGACTTACTAAACTATGGATATTCCGGATTAGTTATAACGAGGCGCAGGCCTGAGAGCCTCAAGCAAAGGCTGGGTGAGGACTCCAAGGTATTCTGGATGAGCAGTACCCACGGCGAGAATACTGTGCCCCCAAATTTCACGGATATCATGCAAGTAATTAGGGATCACTTAGTGATGGACACAGTTGTCCTCCTCGACAGATTCGAGTATATGATACTCCAGAAGGGATTCAGGGAGTCAGTGGTCTTCATCCAAGAACTAGTGGACCTCTTCTACGGGAGGGATGCCATACTCCTAGTCTCTATGGATCCAAGGGCGCTGGGGGAAGAACAATTAGCTATCTTGGAAGAAGAAACGAGGGAAGTGGAGCTTAGGAGCAAGATATCCCTGTCCGAGGGTGAAATGGAACTCCTGGCCTTCATCTATGAACAAAACAGCGCTGGAAGGATGCCCAGTGTCACCGACATCTTGAAGGGGCTTAATTTGAGTAAGCCCACGGTGATAAAAAGGATACGAATACTGAAGAATAATGGCTTGATAAAAGAATCCAGGAAGGGCAGACGTAAACTCTTAGAAGTAACAGAACAGGGCAAACGCCTCCTATAATTTACCATTCTTTTAGATATTTTTACGTTATATTGATATTATAGTAAAGGCTATAATAGAAAAAAGGGGTATATTGAATTTGAATTAAAAGAGGCATCGATCTCGTTCAAACTGAGTGGCTGTCCCCTATTAGGAGCGAAAAGATGCTTCGAATATTGAAGATAAAAAGAAGGTAAACGACATGCTATCTAACATTGAGTATTTGATTGCTGGCATTGGCCTAGTTGTCGGCGTAATAACAGTAATCCTTGCTTCCATAACTGCAAAAAAATTGAAGGGAGGCACACTATATTGGTCTTCATTACTACTTCTTGTTACCGGCCTTGTTTTTGTAGTTCATGCAGGTATTGAAGTGGCTGGATTGGGTAGAGAATTATATGCAGTTACATCGTTAGTTGCAACCTTATTACTTGGATTCACGCTGGTAATAATCGACATTACTACTCAAAAGCTGGGTGATGAATCATGAGCGAACACCTTGTTGTACTCACGAGTTTTTGGGCAAGTTTTATTCTTAGTATTCTCATTATGCTCTACGCCATTAAACTCTATAGAAGAATGGACAGTTCAGGCCTCCTTACTAATACAACTATCTATATAGGTTTGAGTGCTTTGTTATTCGGAATTCACCACATCTCAGAAATATATTTCGAGAATGCCCCGGGCGTACTGGCGATTGCTGAGAGTCTTGAAGGAATAGCCACGATCTTACTGGGTATGGCAGTCTATCAATTATACAAATTAGCATAAGAGTGATTAAAAATATGCCTATATAGGCCGAGATAAAAGAAGGCAACCAACGCTTCCACCCTTTTTCTTTACTATTTTTACCTTCATTTTACCTATTTTTTGTATCTGTATTGATACTATGGTAAAGACTTACTTAATCTTGTTAAAATCGGAGTGAGCGAGGCATCTGACTCAATCGAATCGCAGTAGGTGGCTGTGAAAAGATGCTTCGAATATTGAAAATAAGAGGAGGTGAAAAGATATGGCTGTAGAGCTAGGACTCAAGAAGCATCCTGCGAACGCTTCAATCGTAGGAAACGACATCGTATCAGGGGTTAGCATAAATGGTGTCTTCGGCCTTTCAGATGCAGAGTTGATTCTCCTTCAAGCGAGCGTCAGGGATCGCCTGCGACAAGCCCAAGAGAGGACAGACTCCATACTAGAGAAAATGGAGCGACGGAGATTGGAGCGAAAGAGAAGAAGATTAGGAGAGTTGAGGGGATAAAAGATACAAAAAGAGGTGGAGATAAGAGGAGGTGAAGATATGGGTATTACAAATAGAATTAAGGGTATGAAAATAGGCAAAAAACTACTGCTCGGTTTTATGATACTCGCCTTTTTAGTGGCAGTAACCGGTGCAATCGGCATCACAAGCCTAAACAGCGTAGGAGCCGCCGGAGACCTCGTCCTGGATGAGAAAGTACCGATTGCAGATGCCAGTATGGAGGCGACGATTGCGGTGATCTCAGGCAGAGACGCCATGGGCGAGTACCTATTGACTGAGGATCAAACAGAACTCGCAGAGATCGAAGCAGAATTCAAAGAGTATGTCGAAGACTTCGACATGTGGCACGACGCAATCCTATACGGCACAGACAGCGACCAATTCAAAACCAGCGCCTCAGGCGCGATGTGGATAAAAGACGGACTCCAAGACAGTACTATAGTCGCTGTGGCAGCAGACTCTGAGATAGCTACGCTGACAAGAGAAGCCGGTGCATACCACGAACAATACGCCGACGCCGCACTAAACCTAATGGAAGCACAGCAACAGCAAATAGAGAGCAGGCCAAAGGCCGGGGAGAAGATGGAAGAAATGGACGCCGCCGGAGTAAAAATGCTTGAAAAAGCGGTCAAGATGAGTTTCTCCAACAACGACATGAACCTCATCTGGGAGCAACTGATGACAGTGAACGACTACCTAATAACAGGGAGTCAAGAAGAGATCACTGCATTCCAAGAAACAAAGGTAGAGGTAGAG
>JAZGAD010000040.1:0-14397 GCA_036444275.1 Hydrothermarchaeales archaeon (SeqCode) | reverse complement strand
TGAACTCTACCTCTTTTATCGTATCCAGGAACTTGAAGGCATCCCTTGCAAGCAGTTGTTTTCCCACGGCAGCTTCCTTCCGGAATCCTGTCTCTTTGGCGAGAACTATCACTGCCTTTCCAGCATTTATTGCTATCTCATGCTTATTATGATCGGCATAGGGAAAGCGCAGCTCCATGAGAAGCCTAAGCTTGTCTTCAACTTTGTTCACTTTCCCCTCCACGCTAACCTCATACTCCAAGATCCTACCAGCCAGCTCATAGTTGAAGTCCACCCGCACCCTGCCAGCTCCAACACTCTGCACGCGCCCTATCCCGCCTTCAGATTCAAAACGCATACCCGGCACAGGCGTCATGCCCTGTTTCCTGAAGTCCTTTAGAGGCACCACCTTCACCAACTTTGGATCCCTCGGGCCGTATCCCTTCTCAGGTAGTATCTCTAACTTCTTCTTCCCCCCTACTGCAATGTCTACTAAGGCCTCATCCACACCCTTGATCACGTGTCCCTCACCAACGACGACTGGTGCAGGCTTGAATTTTACCTTCTCGTCATAGATATCATGCTCTTTAGCCACGTTCTCTAGAGTGGTGTCAAAGACATTAGCTCCCTTTGTTTTACCTGTGTAATTTATCCTAATGAAGTCGCCTTTTTTCAAGCCCATCTTTATTCTCCTTTGCGCAGGTACCAACCTCTATCCATGAGGTTCTTTACCATTCCCTTCTCTACCCGTCCAATACCGAGGAGCTCATCCCTATCGTTGACAATAAGGCATCGCTCCCCCTCGGCGAGGGTCTCGAAGTTCACAGCGGACTTAGAGAAAACATCCCTTCCATATAAAACTAACTGCTCGGCTTTCCTGCTGACAATAACCTTCTTGTCAGTGTATCTAGCTATTACCGACGCACCCTCTAGGCTCAAGATGAATCTCCCTCCTCTGATCTCGCCCAGGTATAAGCCTATCGAGTAAGGGTCTCTCTTCAATTTCTCCAGAGCTTCAGAAGCCTGTTTATTTGTAGCGAATACCTCCTTCCTTCCATCTAATGCTACAAACAATACCTTGTCATCTAGGATCTTCTCTAAGTCAACACCAAACTCATGTTTCAGCTTCTTCAGTGCATCAAATTCTTTTTTCTCTAGTCTCTTAAACTTCATTCTTCTCCTCGCTGACCTTGACCTTTACTACTTTTTTAGAGATGATAGCGCTATTACCCGTGGGGTCGTCCAGGATTAAATGTATACTCTCTTTCCCTTGCTTGATCCTCTTTATCCTTTCCAGGAGCTCCCGAGATTTCTCTGCCTTCTTTCCTTTGTTCCAGGATTCAGCAGTCAAGACGACATCCTCCAACCTAGAAAGGACACCCTCTACATTGGAGATATAGCCATCGGCTTGAGCCCCTGGAGTAATCTTTACACCCAGTTCAGGGATCTCTATAGAAGCATGGCTAGAGCGCACCACCCGTACCGACATATCCCCTTCGCCCGCCACTTTTAACGTAAACCTGACATGGCCCTTCTCCTCCAAAGTGAAGATGTCAACATGTTTATATTTACAGCTTGAACACTGTATGACGCTCTCCATTACATCTCCAAAATAAGAGATCTCGTGGCAATGAAAAGTAGCATTAAGGCTGTGCTTTTTGCACAGGGGGCAGAGGAGTCCAGAGTACATTGACTACAAATTATTTCTCCATCCTACGCCTGACCCGTTCCATAGCCTCCTCGAAGTCCTCAGCCTTCAACTCAGAAGTGCGTTCTATCCTCACTGTAGGGGGGGTCAATATCAGGTGGTATTCGCTTAGTCCAGCGATGTCACCACCCATGGATACACAGATGTCCTTCATCTCATCCACAGCATGCTTCAGCTCGTTCATGCTACGCTCTGCCAAGGGCTTTATATCTAAGATGACTATATTCCCGTCGCTCAACTCTCCAGCAGCGGTATCCACGTCTACGAAGCCCTTAAGCTTGCACACCTTTAGGTATTTCTCTGGACCGATGAACCTGCTCTCCCCCTCCTCGATCTGCAGTTCTACGTACTCCTTCAGCTCAGACTCTGGGACCTCTGGGCCAGACAATTTTTGAAATATATCCCTTAATCCCATCGATTGGAACCTCCGCAAGCATTTAGTGCTTTACTGCATATAAAAGTTGTTATTTGCTACCTATATATTAGCTGCGACTAACGTTTCTGTGCTCGCCACGCCATCTATGGTCGCAACACCCTGCGTGACTATTCTAGCGGCATCATCAAGGTCTTTGGCATCCTTTATCATCACCACTATGTCGTATCTCCCGAAGACTGCAAATGCCTGAGAGATGCCTTCCTTCGCCCTTATGGCATCCAATACCCTCTTGGTTGAACCAGGCTTTGTCTTGATCAAAACTCCAGCTGTTACCATAACCTCACCTCTGTTTTAAATTCCGTTTCTAACAATATAAAACTGTGCCTACAACAAGTTGGGATACCTAAATATCGAAAGTCTAAACTAAGATTTTCATCACGGCGTATTGAGTTATAATACTAGTCTACCGCCCGTTAGCACCGGTAATCTCTTGAAGTCAATAGCCCCATTTTTTATTCTCAGTGCTCCAACGCAGCTATAGTATTAATTAAAGGCAAATTATATCCATTATAATAGCGCAAAGGTGTGTGGATGGAAAGAGAAAAAATCGGTTTAGCAATGATAATCCTGGGAGTCTTTGTATGGCCGGTCGGCTTGCTCATACTAAAACTGAAGCCTATGCCTTATGTACTCGCATCTCATCTACTGCTCGTAATACCAGGTGTATACCTAAGAGGCAGTAAGATATTCAAGAGGATTCGAGGATAGCTGCTACAAGGAGCACGATCTGAATAACAATCACCAAAGATACTTTATCCTTAAATGCCTTCTGCATCTCTTTTTTAAGTCTGTAAAGGCTGCCTGACTCAATCGGGGCTTTCAATTCCCCCAGTATCGAGAAACCTATAATTGCGCTTGCAAGTATCGCTGGGATCTCGAATATAGCGTGGGGGTATAGAGATCTAAAATCGAGCTGGAGAAGAAGCCCTAATACCATGCCATTTACGAATAAACTCAGACTAGGCACGAATGCTAGGTAGAAATAACAAGACCTATAGAATGGCCTAAGCTCTTGGAATCTCCGGTCCAGCCACCCTAGGAATCGGTACAGTGGAGATGTGAGACCCTCAAGAAAAGCATATGTCTCTCTTGATACACCCTCATATATCCGCAGCTCCACTAGACACAGGACCAAGCCTAAATAGATGGTAGTCAGCGACGCTAGCGAATTCTTCAGGAAGATGCCAAAGGTACCTTCTACTACTGGACTAGGTAGTATACTCAAAATGCTCTGAAGGGTTGCCGCCCCGGTTAGAAAGAATAACACAACTCCGAAGAGAGTTCCAAGGAGCCATATCTGCAACGCGAGAATCATGGATAGAACACATTCCTCAAGCGGAGCTTAAATATCCTGTGCAAGACACAATCCTGGGTGTAGCCGATGTGATTTGCCCAAGCCTGTAGTAATCATTTATATCCTTGCCGCCCATTAAATGATAGTGATAGCAATGGAGACTGTAGGAGACGTCATAGATTCAGCTGTTGAATTAGCTGGCAAGATCAAGGCCAACGCCATACTAGTCCTTACCGAAACGGGGGTAGCATATGATGGTGTTATGGAGCACGACCCAGATCTCCCTGTGATCGCAGCTACAGCCAAGGATGAAACCTTTGATGCTTTAATCAAAAAGGCTATGATAAGCACGTTGAATATAGACTTCCTGGATGTAGAAAAACATGGGCGCTCCAGAAAGAGCTATGCCCTGAAGCTTATGACTAGAGGTGCATCCAGGTCGGCCCAGATCGAAGATGCTATAGTGGTCTCCATGAGCAAAGGTATACTGCACCAGGACGACGTAGTAGTGGTGATAGGTTCCAGCCTAACATCGGAGGGTGACTCTATCTTTGTCTATCATCTAGAAAAGGAAAAACTGGATTTCGCCCTCTACGAATTCCTCAGAGAAGTAAACATCAAGGAAGGGGTCTTCGAAGCAGTGCTGAACACCGCTCTAGAGATAGGTAAGGAGGGAAGGGAAGGCAGACTTATCGGAACTGCCTTTTTGATAGGGGATTCCAAGAATGTTATGGAGAAATCTAAACAGATGATTCTGAATCCCTTCGAAGGGCACGCCATAGGTGAACGCATCATAACAAGCCCAGATATCAAAGAGACCATAAAGGAACTCGCCCAGCTGGATGGTGCCTTCGTGATTACCGAGGACGGCGTTATCGAGGCAGCCGGCAGGTATCTTACAGTCGACACCAGCAAGATAGATGTTCCCCGGGGCCTTGGGACGAGGCATGCAGCTGTGGCAGCGATGAGCTTAGCTACGAATGCTATTGGAATAACTGTGTCCCAGAGCGGAGGCATAGTCAGGATTATCAGAGATGGCGAGGTCTTTATGACCATAGAGCCGCAAAGAAAAATCTCCCTACGCACCGAGAGCCTTAAGGCGACTTTCACAAAATATAAAAAGTAAACGTACAAATTGCTGGGATACTATGGGTGGAAGAAACATTATAGTGGAAGAGGTGAAGCGGACACCTATAGAAGAGCAGAAAGTAGAGGTAGTAGAGAGGAAGGGCCTAGGGCATCCTGATTCCCTTGCCGACGGCATAGCAGATGCCGTGAGCAGGGCTCTATGCAAGGAGTACATGAGCTCCTTTGGCAGGCTCTTACATCACAATACAGACCAGGTTGAGATAGTAGGCGGAAGAGCAGCGCCAGAATTCGGAGGAGGCAAGATGCTGCAGCCCATCTATATCCTCCTATCAGGTAGAGCAGTCACTAGGGTTGGAGATAAACAGATACCTGTAGATCATATAGCTATTCACGCAGCAAAGGAATATGTCAAGTCTACACTAAGAAACCTGGATATCGAGAACGACCTTTTACTTGATTCCCGGATAAGCCAGGGCTCAGCTGACCTCGTAGACGTGTTCTCTAGGAAAAGCGATATCCCCACTGCCAACGACACATCCTTCGGGGTTTCATTTGCCCCCTTCTCTGAGACAGAAAAACTTGTTTTAGAGACCGAGAAGCTTTTGAACTCTCAAGCGTTCAAGAAAAAGTTTCCGGAGAGTGGGGAGGATATAAAGGTAATGGGTCTTAGGGAGGATGATAAAATAACACTCACTGTGGCCGACGCCATGGTATCGAGATACATTCCACACCTGGAGCATTACATCGATGTCAAGGAGAGGATGAGCTCTGAGATAGAGAAGCTTGCAGCAGGCATAACTGACAGGAATGTGGAAGTCATGATTAATACTGCCGATGACTATGATAGGGACTCTGTCTACCTAACGGTTACTGGTACCTCAGCAGAGATGGGAGACGACGGTAGCGTGGGCCGTGGTAATAGAGTGAACGGCTTGATAACCCCTAATAGATTCATGTCAATGGAAGCAGCTGCTGGGAAGAATCCTATTAACCATGTGGGCAAGATATACAATCTACTCTCCTCTGAGATCGCTAAGGATATAGCCGAATCAGTAGACGATGTGCAAGAGGTGGATATAAGGCTCCTGAGCCAAATAGGTGTGCCTATAGACAAACCCAAGGCAGCAAGTGTTCAGCTCTTACTGAAGAACCCAGAAAGCTTCGAGAAGGCAAAGGATAAATGCGAGAGCATCGTCGACTATCAACTAGCTGCGGTAACCAAGATAACTGAGAGGGTAATAAATGGTGAGATGACAACCTTCTAGTAAATAAGCTCTCCGCCTCATTTTGCTACGCCTTCCCGCCCCATACAGTTTAAAAGAGAAAAAAGTAACGATATGCTGGAACCTTAAAACCGGGAATTTGTCATAATATCCGGGACGAGTTTGAGCATAAGAAAGTCCTCAATGAATTCCAGTGGCATGTGCTCTCCTACTCCCTTTTTTATAGTTATGCCACCCACTGCCAGCCCAAGTTTTTTCAGCATTACCTTGATTCTAAGGGCTTCTATTACAGATTCCCTATTAGGCTCCACTACGAGTATCAATTCGGTCATATCAAACTCACACCAACGTTCCTATGAGGTCTCCCCTAGTAACAATCCCCCGTAGCTTTCCATCTTTATCCACTACTGGAAGCCTGTTTACCTTCATATCACCCATTATCCTAGCTGCCTCTGCAACCAGTGTATCCTCGGTGACAGTGAACACCTTCTTGGCCATTATCTCCTCCACAGACGTCCTAGCCGTCTTCTGGACCACCTCTGCAATCTCGTTGAGCTCCCGCTTAAGCTTTAGAGGCAATTCTATGACATCAAAGGGACTTGGCAGAAACAAATTTATCCTAATATTCTGCTTTTCAAGAAGCCTCATTATGTCGCGCTCGCTCACAATGCCCACGACTTTGCCATCATCCACCACTGGACCGCCGCTTATCCTCTTCTCTCTCAGCGACCAAGCTACATAGTGAATGGGGTCAGCTGGCTTGAAGGAAACAACATCCTTGATCATAATCTCTCCAACCTTCATCACGGATGCACCCCCACTTGCGTTAAACCCAGGGTCTCATCGTAGCCCATCATTATATTCATATTCTGCACAGCATTGCCTGAGGCCCCCTTTACAAGATTATCTAAGGCTGATACGACTATGCAACGCTTCCTCTCTTTGTCGACCTCGAAGCATCCTATGTCGATGTAGTTAGAGGCTCGAACTGCACTCAACCTAGGGGTCTCTCCAACATCCATAATCCTAATAAAGGGCTCACCACTATAAAACTTTGAGTAGAGTTCTTGGAGGCTCTCGCTCTCTATATCCGCCTCTAAGAAGCAGTGAATCGTGGTAGAAATCCCCCGTATCAGCGGCACTAAATGTGGGACGAACGACACCATCACCTTTTCGTTTATGCGGCGCAACTCCTCCTCGATCTCCGGGAGATGGCGGTGGGAAGATGCATTGTATGCAAGGACACTCTCAGCGTTAGCGATGAAATGGGTCTTATCGCTAGGTATAGCCCCAGCCCCCGAGATTCCGCTCTTGGAGTCTACGACAATGCGCTCTACGTCCACTGCACCTCTCTTCACCATAGGTGCTAGGCCCAGGATGGCACTCACTGGATAGCAACCGGGATTCGCCACCAGACTAGCGTCTTTTATCTCTTGTCTATGCAGCTCAGGCAAGCCATAGACTGCTTCTACCTCAGGATGCTCATGGCGAACGTGATAATACCTCTCATATATTTTTGTATCTTTGAACCTGAAGTCCCCGCTTAGATCCACTACCTTCATTCCGCTCTCCACAAAACCAGGCACCACCTTCATGGAGGTACCATGAGGCGTTGCCGTGAAAACGAAGTCGCATTTCGAAGCAATCTTTTCTTCGTCAGGCTTCACGAATTTCATATCTAAGATGCCCCTCAGGTTAGGATGCACCGATGCTATGCTCTTTCCATTCAACCTCCGGGAGGTAGCACAGGAAACCTCGCACTCCGGGTGCATAGCTAAAAGCCTTAAAAGTTCTCCGCCTGTGTAGCCAGACGCACCAATAATGCCTACTCTCATAAAAATCACAATTGTTTTATATCACCTTCAATTTAAAGCTATTCATGTATGATATTTCAGTTATCCCCGGGGACGGCATAGGACCAGAGGTAATAAAGGAAGGAATCAAGGTATTGGAGGCTGCCGGGGATGCTGCAGGGGTGAAATTCAAATGGCGCTACCACCCCTATGGGGCAGAACATTATCTAAAAACAGGCGAAGTTTTACCCCTTGATGCTTTGAAGGAACTCGAGAAAAGCGATGCCATCTATCTTGGTGCAGTAGGTGATCCAAAGGTAAAGACCGGCATTTTGGAGCAGGGGCTCCTGCTGAAGCTCAGGTTCTACTTTGACCAGTATGTAAACCTCAGGCCTGTGAAGCTCTACCCTGGTGTGACCTGCCCGCTGAAGGGCAAGATGCATGAAGATGTAAACTTCTATGTGGTAAGAGAGAACACAGAGGACTTCTACGTAGGCATAGGCGACCGCTTTACCTCAAGAAAACATAGCTCGGCTCTTGAGATCAAGCGTGAGCTCTATGAACTCAAGTTCGGTGTAGATATTACACAGGACCAGGACAACGAGGTAGCCTATCAAATAGGAGTAATAAGCAGGGAGGGTACTAAGCGTATAATGAAATTTGCCTTCGAGCTGGCGGGGAAGAAAGGCTTTAAGCGCGTTACCAGTGTGGACAAGGCCAATGTATTAACACACATCTATAGCCTATGGAGAGATGTCTTCAAAGAGACAGCCAAGGACTATCCTGAGATGGAAACAGAGTACGCCTTTGTGGACGCTGTAACAATGTGGTTTGTTAAGAATCCGGAGTGGTACCAGGTAGTGGTGACGCCCAACATGTTTGGGGATATAATAACAGACTTGGGTGCGATGATCCAAGGAGGCATGGGCTTAGCTCCAGGTGGGAACATTAATCCCGATGGGGTTAGCATGTTTGAACCAATTCACGGCTCTGCACCCAAATACAAGGGGCAAAACAAGGCCAATCCTATCGCTGCTATACTAGCAGGACATCTGATGCTGGAGCAGTTGGGAGAACAAGAATGTGCTGATCTCTTGGAGAAAGCAGTAGCAGAAGTGCTGGAGGAAGGGAAGGTCAGGACCTATGATATGGGTGGCAACTCGAAAACAAGTGACGTAGGAGACGCCATCGCGGAGAAGATCAAGATCGGTTGACTATTTTTTTTAAATCTGATGAAGAGGATGTAGCTATGCGTGTAACACTCTTGGGCACCGGCTATGCGATACCAACTGCTGAAAGAGTTCACACGAGCTTACTCGTGGAAACCAATGAGAACCTTCTCCTCTTCGACTGCGGCTCTGGTGTACTGCACAGGATTGCCGAAAGCGGATATGACACAGCCCGCATAAGTGCTATCTTCTTCACCCACCATCATCTGGACCACGACAGTGATTTTTTAAGCTTGATGAAGGCGAATTGGCTGAAAGGCAGAAACGACATGAGGATATATGGTCCAGAGGGAACAAAGGACTGGCTTACCCATCTTCTGGGGGCGTATCCGTATCTCCAAGGACGGCTTGCCTTAGACGTCGAGGAAGTAATGAATGGAGGGGAAGTAAGATTAGGGAAGGATGTTGTCTCCTATAGAACGAGTGCCCATGGATTTCTTGGCCTGGCCTACAAAGTCTCTTCAGCTGGGTCCTCGATGGTCTACTCTGGTGACACCGAGCCCTGCGATGCTGTTGCACAGCTCTCTAAAGGGGCAGGACTCCTTGTGCATGAATGCAACGTCCTAGTAGGAGAAGCCGACGGACACAGCACTCCTCTCACTTTGGGTAAACTGCTTGAGGGCATAGAGTTGGAGAAGCTGGTCCTCGTGCATCTTCCCCCTGAGATAGAAAGTCCAGAGATAAAGACAAAGGTGCTCCAGTCTCTGAGTGGATATTTCAAAGGAGAGATAATCATAGGTAGCGACTTGCTAAGATTAGAGCTATGAGAGGAATAGTTTTAGCCGCAGGTATTGGAAAAAGACTCCGTCCCTTCACAAATTTTATCGCTAAGTCACTTCTCCCCATAGGCGGGAGACCAGCGATAATACAAATCCTAGAGGACTTTAATGCCCTTAATATATCTGAGATAGCGGTGGTTATCAGTCATTTAGGGTACCAGATACGGGATTACCTTGACAAGGGCGACTACAGAGTAACCTATATCGACGAGGGGAAACCACTTGGAACAGGACATGCCTTGCTCGTCGCATCCGATTTCATTCAGGACGATGTTTTGGTTGCTGCTACCGACTGCATCCTTCCTAGGGAGCACTTGAAGGAGCTCTGTGCCTATCACCTGGCAGAAAAATGCGATGTTACCTTGAGCCTGAAGATGCTAAGCGAAGAAGAGATGCTCTCATCTGCGACCGTAGTGCTAGAAAAGGATAATTCAATCTCTAGAATAATCGAGAAGCCCACTAGGGACGAGATCCTGAGTAACGTGGCATCCTCCCCTTATTATGTAGTGAATGAGTCCATAAAGAGGTACTTGCCGAGGGTAAAACTTTCAAGACGGGGGGAATATGAACTGGCTGATGCTTTTCAGATGATGATTGACGATGGCCTCAAGGTGAAGGGCGTGCTCAGCGAGGAGTATATGCACCTCTCGAATATACAGGATCTCATCGCACTTAATAAGGACTTTTTTTCCCGTGGCACCAAACAGGAAAATAAGGATAAATGGACCCTATGATTTATATACCTACAGAGAGTAGAAGTGAAAGGATAATTCAAACTTGTTTTGGATTCTTCTACAAAAGTGGAGTGCTTAGTGCGACGGAGTTGGAATATGGATTGGGATGAAAGCCTGAGGAACCATGGATACGGCGGTAAAAGCCCCCCGATTGAAGAGGGAAAGACCTACGACGTTAAGATCGAAGATACGGGGAGAGATGGAGATGGTTTGGCCAGAATCGAAGGATTCGTGGTCTTTGTTCCTGGCGCCAAAGTAGGGGAAGAAACTAAGGTCAAAATTATCAGTGTGAGACGAAGAGTAGCCTTTGCCGAGAAGGTGGAGTGATGCCTGAGGAAGGCATCAGATGCCCTGCTTGCGGTCAAGAACATACACCAGATATGGTCGTGGGAAAGACCCAGACCTTTAACCGTGGTGTAAGGACCACCTATGAAGTGGTACACTGCGAGTGTGGAAAGACCTATAGGGGTAACATGGTGGCGCAACAGGAGCGAAAGGAGCGGAAGTGAAGCTCTTTAGCCTTGCGCAGAAGAAATAAATCCTGAAAAATCCTCTGCAATTTTTTCGAATATTCGTTTTCCCTTTTCTCTCGTCGCCTTCGTTGGACATCCCCAGACACCACTCTCTGTCTTTTTAAGGGCATCTAAACGATAATCTCTGATTTCGATTTCCTCGTCTACTGCCTTCTCCATCTTCACCTTTTTGGGGTGTAAATAAAGCATTAAAGATGTCTCGGACTCGCAGGCGTGAAAGGGCTTAGTTTCTAAGATGTCAGAGGTATCCACCGCCCTCAGATCCAGGAAGTAGACCTTGACCGAATTTAAACGTGCAGCTTCTTTTAGTGCAGCCACATGCGATGAACCCAAGTGTCCACTGATCACGTATACAGCCTTGAATCCGCTATCCCCTAGACTCATGAATATATCTCTGAGACAAGACCTAAGGGAATCAAAAGTAACACTAGTAGTGCCAGCATACGCCCTAGTCGTATTGCAAACACCGTAGTGCACCGGGGAAGCCACTAAGACGCCGGTTCTCGCACTTACCCCGTCTGCGATCGCAAGCGCAATGTCTGTATCTGTTGACAAAGGCAAGTGATACCCGTGCTCCTCTACCGAACCCAAGGGCAGGATTATGTCCTTCCGTTCCTTGAGATATTCTTTAACTTCCGGCCAAGATAGCTCTTCCAACCTCACGATAGCGACCTAGAGATAATTCTAAGGCGCTAATAAATATTTAATCCTATATATGTGATGGAAATAACAAATATATGTAGGAATACTTAATCACTAACAAGGTGCATAAATGTTCATAGCCTTGGAAGGAATCGATGGCTCTGGGAAGGGGGCCCATAGCAGGTTGCTGAATAAGTGGATAAAGGAGAAAGGCTATGATACCTTCCTGACTAGGGAACCTACCACTGGGCCCATAGGCAAACTCCTGAGGGAATTCCTAAAGGAAGGTGGTCTAGACCCGAGGACCGAAACCTTATTGTTTGCTGCTGATAGAAGCGAGCACGTCAAGGAGATAGCTGCGAAATTGGAGGCGGGGAAGGTAGTGATAACAGAGAGGTACTTCTACTCCTCCATCGCATACCAAGGGGCGGAGGGTCTGAGTATAGGATGGGTAAAGGACATCAATAGGTTTGCCCCAGCTCCAACTATGGTTCTATTACTAGATGTTCCACCTGAGACAGGTCTTGAGCGAATATCCTCGAAGAACTCATTGCGAGGTACGATGCGGGAAAAGGAATACTTCGAGAAAAAGGAATTCCTGGTCAGGGTAAGGGAGATCTATCTGGATTTGGAAAAGGAGTACGATATCTTTGCTAGGATAGACGCCTCCAAAAGCCTGGAAGAGGTTCAAACTTCCATACGGAAGAAGGTAAGCAGGATATTAAGCGATTTAGAAGCAGAAAAGAAGGTCCCCGCACAAAAAGGATTGGGGGAATATATCGACTAGGATATCAAGTATCGAATGCACTATACACGATACCAAAACCTAAATATTAAGCCGAAAAGTATATTAAAAAGAACATAGCATTACAATTGGAAGAAGGGTGGTACCTTGAGACGGCTGGGAGTGATGAGAAGTGGCAATCTCAAATTAGTGCTATGTTTAGTTCTGATTATTAGTCTAGTTCCTCTTGTAAATGCTCAAGGCATTGACCAAGAAGTTCCTCTTGATCCAACGAATATCCGGGATTACTGCTATACCTGCCACAGCAACCAGCCTGACACCAGGCTGAACACTCCTCCGAGAGAATGGAGTAAAAGCATACATGCCGCAAACGATGTAACCTGCGACCAGTGCCATGGTGTATTCCACTCCAAGCTGAGAAAAGGGCTGACGAAGAGGCAGTATGTAGCTGTCTGCACCAAGTGCCATCAGCTGGACGGCTCTGCAGCAGGACGAGCGGAGCCAGGTTTTTATACGCTGGGCACTCAGATAGCAAATCCGCCTAAGGTCAGCTTTGTTCACGGCATCGCAAGAGAAGGTGCCGCAGAGCCTGCTGTCTGTGTGGACTGCCATGGAGCGCATGCTATCACCGACGTAGACGATGCCAGCTCATGGGTCTCGAGAGAGAACATCATCCAGACCTGTGGTGGGCGTGGAGAGAGTGAATGTCACGCCAGTAAAAAAGTAGCAGATGAATATGGCATTTCGAATGCCGTTGAATCATACCTGCGCAACACCTTCCACGGCAGGTATTACCAACATGGAGATAAAGATGTTCCGACGTGTAGAGAGTGCCATGCCGATACAAGCTCAGATGCCCACAATGTACTCCCAAGCGCTGATTCAAGGTCCCCTGTAAATCCAGCGAATGTAAAAAAGATTTGCGCTAACTGCCATGGAGACAAGATGCTGACAGCCAAGATAACAGGCTCCATGCACCTAGACCTGTCCAAAGTGCCGCTACTCCTAAGCACTGCAACGAAGAAGACGAGGCCTTATTATATTGGACCGATACACATACTCACACTCGGGAAATTATATATCATCCAAACCATAGCTATTGTACTCTTCATAATCTTGCTGCTCAATATACTTGACTTGTCAGATAAAATCGGAGAAAAAACGAGAGGGACGGAAGAGGAAGAAGGAGAAATAGAAGAAGGAACGGAGGAAGGCGAATGAGCGATTATGTGGCGAGACTTACTGTATTCCAGAGGATACAACACATTGCAGTGTTTCTCACCTTTTTTTTATTAGTTGTCACAGGCATGCCGTTGAAGTATCCCCAGGCATGGTGGTCTATAGAGATCGTGAAGTTGCTTGGAGGACTGGCAAATAGGGCCTTGTTGCATCGCATCGCAGGCGTGGGTATTATCGTAGTTGGGTTGGTCCATATATTTTACTACTTAATTATAGATAGGGCACCCCTCCTTAGGAGGCCTATAATGTTTACCCCGAAAGACATATTCGACATGCTTCGCTCGATAGGGTATGCGTTTAGACTCACTAATGAGCCTCCGAGAATGGGGCGTTATACTTGGGGGGAAAAGATGGAGTACTGGTCAGTTGCATGGGGGACCTCACTTATAGCGGCTACTGGCTTGGTAATGTGGTTCAAGGAGATCGCCTTGCAGTATATCACCCTGCCGATATTCCAGCTATTCTGGATGCTTCATAGCTACGAGGCACTGCTCGCTACTCTAACAGTGTTCTTCGGGCACTTCTATACCGTACACTACAGCCCAAGGTTCTTCCCTGGTTCGCTGATATTCCTGCATGGGAGGATGGAGATGGAGGAGATGGAGGAGATGCACCCACTGGAGCTTGAGGAGATAGAACGCGAGAAACCTGAGCTAATAGAGCATAAGATGCCTATGCGGCGTATTCAGGGCTTTGTCTACGCTCTTAATAGGAGGATATGGGCACTTGGCATAGTGGTTTTCCTGATATTTATCGCCATGACTGTAATAGCATTTGTGGACTTGTTTAAGTACTGGTTTATAGGAGTATAATGGATGGAGGATCAAGATGACCGGAATAGCAAGTAAGAAGGCATTAATAGCATTGACTCTAGGCGTAGCTATAGCCGGCATCTATATTCTAGCCTCAGGATATCAAGCAATGGTCAGTGCAGAGAGCGCAGGAAACGTTAGGAGCGATGCAGAAGTAACTAC
>JAZGAD010000039.1:0-25548 GCA_036444275.1 Hydrothermarchaeales archaeon (SeqCode) | reverse complement strand
TACCCCTTCCTCATGAAACTCAAAGAAAACGGCTTGATCAAGATAGACGAGACTGGAGACCGGGATAAAAAAGTCTATGTTCTTACGGAGAAAGGAGTAATATTCGTTAAGAAGAAATTCGAAATGTTCGGGGATATAGTCACTGCAACGATCGAGAAAAACCTAACCAAGTGCGCTCACTGCGGTTGCGAGGTCTACAAGGGCGGCTATGATGAGGAGATCAACGGAGAGATGCTGACCTTCTGCTGTATGCACTGCGCTAGAACATATAAGACACCTTGACTCTCAGTATGTGGGGAATATGAAAGAAAAAGAAGAGAAAGAAAAAGAGAACACGGAAGAGAACGCGAAAGAGAAAGAGATACCAGCGATTCAACGGAGGGAAGTCTACCTCATAATTATTGGCGTAGTATTATTCGCAGCTGGTTTTTTGGTCAGCTCGCTTATCAATTATTCCCCGGGAGCAAAGGAAGGAGGAGAACTATACTCTTCTCCAGTCGAATGTGGGAAGCCTTCTCAGACTCAAGAACCTCTGTTGCTCTGGAACCTTACAGGAGAATCCAGTGTCTCAAAGGAGGAAATGGGAAGTAGGACGCTGGCTTATATGGCAGAGAACTTTTTGAAGCCCCAAGGCATAGAGGGAGAACTCGTAGCGGTAAAGGAATACGGCAAGAATCTCTATGTCGTGGATCTGACACTTAATAGGGGGGATACAACCCAACAGATATCGGTGTACGTTTCGAAGGATGGCAAGCTCATCCTCTTGGGGGAAGGCGGAGGAATAGTGGACCTTCCAGAAAGCGGGGAGACCCTTTTAACACCTACCGTGCCCCAACCTACTCCCACGCCGACTCAGCAACCCCAGAAGCCGACGATAGATACAAGCGATGCCGCATATGTGACTGGGCCGGAGAATGCAACCGTAACCATGATAGAGTTCAACGATTACCAGTGCCCCTTCTGCAAGAAGTTTCGGGATCAAACCCTCGATCAGGTTCTCGGGCAGTATGGTGAAAAGATCAAGTATGTCCTTATGGACTTCCCTCTAACTTCTATTCATCCCCAGGCCTTCATAGCCCATGTGTCTGCGAGATGCGCAGGCGAGCAGGACAAGTATTTTGAATATCACGACAAGCTCTTTGCCAATCAGGGCGTATGGTCCAGATTTGCTCCAGATTCAGAGGACGAACTCAACGAGTTGAATAAATATGCGTCAGAACTCGGCCTAGATTCAGCAGCTTTCAACGAATGCCTTGACTCAACGAAATATGCGGAGGCTGTATTGAGTAACATGCAGAAAGGGGTAAATGCTGGAGTTACTGGCACACCAGCCTTCTTTATAAATGGGATAAAGATCGGGGGAGCCCGGCCCTATCAGGATTTCCAGCAACTTATTGATGCGGAACTAGGGGGATAGAGCGCGAGAAACGCACAAATCATAATCAGAAAAGTTCTGCCTAACTAATACTAATGAAAACTTAATCCAGCCTTCGAGCTATGGTCTCTTCAGTTGGCCTAATGCTTTCTAAAGATTACCAGAACTTCCACCAAGGCTTCTCTTTTGCTTCCTCGCGAGGCATCGCGTGCTCTGGCATCTTCATCTCAGCTTTCTCTTCGGCTGCTGCGCCTTTGAGGAACTTCTCTGGGTTTTCCTCAAAGCTTGTTTTACATCCTGCAGCGCAGAAGTAATAGGTCTGTCCCTCATGCTCAGACGTATGCTCCGCGGTGGCCTCGTCTACATCCATATTACAAATTGGGTCCTTCGCCATCGGTCTAGCCTCCCTTCTATTTATTTATATTTTCCCGCTCCAGCTTCTAATCCCAGAGCGCAGATCTCTTAAGGTCCACTTACATGCAGCTCTTGTGGCACTTACATGCTCCGTACCTAAGTCCCTTCTCAATTTTCCTGACACTCATTTTCCTCACTCCTAAATCTATATGGAACCCTATGTCTTATAAATTTTGCTAGGATTGTAGTTTTAGACTAGAGTTACTTTCAAACGACGAATAATAGTGTAGTGCAGTGCAGTATAGTATCTTGAAATAGATACGTTTTTTATTCCCTAATGCAATCTATACAGCATGGGTTTCTATGGGACCTCGGCAGGAAGTTTTTCGGATCTAAGTTTGACCTTGGAGATAGCGGTCACCATAGTATTCTTGGGCGGAGTCTTCTATGCCAGAAGGCATCGCAGCTTGTTACACTATAAACTCATGACTATCGGCTTCGTCTTTGATTTCACGTTCATGGTCAGCTATATGGCGAAGAGGCTCGTGGAGGGCTCTACAGAATTCAAGGGCCCAGAGAATATGTACAAATTGCTTTACCTGCCCGTTGTGATTTTGCACTCCCTCATCTCTGTTGCAGTCTTGGTCCTAGCTGGATACATGGTTTTATACGGCTACAGGAACAGCACCGTTAAGGGGAAGGTAAGGGTATTCCATGCGAAAGAAAAATACCGCTGGCATAGAAAGATTGGGTACGCGACTGTTGCAACATGGATAATCTCATTTCTCACAGGTATCTCAATTTATCTGCTACTGTATGTGCTCTATTAATCAGGAGCAGGCAACTTGTATTATTTTACTCTCTTTTCTTGAGGTCCTTGAACATCTCGAGGTATTGCTCCTTCGTTATCTCTCCCCTCGCATATCTCTCCTTGATTATTTCTATTGCGGTGTCCTCCTCCTCTCCACTGTCTTCGTGGTATTTGAATATCAAAAATACAAAGGCAAATAGCAGGACCCAAAACAAGAGACTAAACCCCAACATACTTGACCCCATCATGCCCCCCGCTGTGCCGTGCATTGCGGCATGGTGCCCATAATGGGTGTAGTTGGTATAGCCCTCGTATCCGACTATAATCAAAAACAGTGCAACAAGGGCTCCAAATACATAGTGTTCTTTCTTCAGCGTCATATCTTCCCTACTACCGGCATTTTTATAGGCTTCCTGCACATCTCCTTCGATTCAAGAGTTTACATGGTTTATAGATTAGATGTCCATATCGTTGTAATAAAATAAATAAAAAGGTTCTACATGGATGACATCATATGGTCGGTATCTCCATGCATACCCTCTAAATCCGTATCAGCATGGCATGTCTCTACATGCTCTTCCCAGTCTTCGCCGTGCATCTCTATGTGGTGCTCTTCGAAGTCATCGCCATGTATCTCAAGGTGGTGTTCCTTCATCTCTGCCCACCAGCCCGTTATTCTATTCCCGGACTCCGTTATTCTATTCTCGTGCGCCGAGACAATTGCCGAGAAGACCAGTAAGAGCCCAAGTCCCACCAAGAGAATTTTCAAACTTGTTTTATCATTCATTTTTAATCACCTCGCCATTAGGTTATTCCGCAGAGCAGTTATAAATTGCCTAGCATACCATTATACATGCAAATGCAATTCAGGGAGTTACTGCCTTTTAAAAACCGAAAACCGTCCATATCGGTATATAGCTCCCTATTTTCTTAACCAATCAGAAATGAATAATTTATATGTCCTTCCAAGTCTTTCTCGTACTATAACATCCTTTTTTTCTAATTCTGATACTAAATAGCTCACTTTAGACTTCGAGAACCCCGTCCTGAATCTTAGTGAGTCCTGAGTCAGTCCCTCGGCTTCCCTTATCATATCAACAAGGATACGTTCGTCCTCGCTCAATGCCTTCTTCAAAATCCGTATATTCTTTTCCAATGCATTGATATCGCCATTTTCTTTTGACTTAGGATTAGTCCACAGGAAAAATAAAACGCCACACGCCATGCCGCCTAGAAAGGAGAAGGTCATCAAATAGTGTACGAATATTGTATCTCTACCGAACAGTGAGAATATTATGGAGTTCAACCCGAAGTATACTATAAAGACTAAAAGGACAGACGAGAAGAGCCTCTCGTTCTCGGTTACAGGTTTCTTAATCATCAGGTATCCTTGGTGTTATTATTTATTTATTAGTAATGGCCATCTCTGGGCTGACCATGTATTCAATGGTGTTAGATAGAGTGGGATACATTATCCAGATCAAGTCTCTTGAACTCCTCCGGGTAGCTTGTTAGGTCCCAGTAGAACTATGTGCAAGGCCTAATCTAGCCTCAAAGAGCTCCTTTCCAACATATAACGCTTCAGATAGAGTGAGAGCCTCCCCATCTTCACTAGGATTTTCCGCACGCCATTCCAGCAAGTGCTCCTCTGACTGGAAGAAGATTAGAGAAGTGCATAGAGAGGTTGCAGCATGACAGGAATACTTTAAGCCAATCCATACCAGCGCTTCCTTAGGCTCACACTCTATGATCCTTCCATCCTCAACCTTGATCTTTATCTTCCCACTGCAGTGAGCGCATGAAGACTCGATATCCACGTCTTCACCAAACATAAAAGGTATGCCAAGTGCATCAATGGCACAGAGGGCATAGGCCCTCCTTTTTTCTCTGCCTTTGAATGTTACAAGATAGGGGGTCGGCTCACTTGAGAATGGATATGCACCCAAAATCCTATCGTCCTTCATGTAGATTATGTCCAATTCGTTAAGCGTCTCCAGTGATTGAGAGACATCCGTCGTGGTTAAACCTAGGCCTTCTTTTATTTCCTCCATCGTTGGCACTCTGCCTAAGCTTGGAAATTCCGTCAGGATAAACCTGCGTATTTCATCCTCGTCCGGGCTCAAACTCTTGCCCCACTTGGCGTCTATATCCACCGTAGCATGAATGCTCTCTAGGACGGATCTGGCTCTTTCGTTGGCATCTGGAGCAATCTTGGAAATCCTCATACCTTAGCCTCTTTCAATGTCTGCATTATCATCTCTCTCGGCGGCGAACCTAAAATCTTGTCTCCCACCAGATAGATCCTGCACTTCAATCCAAATTCTTTAGAGTCCCTGCTTTTTTCATCTACGTCCTTTCCTGCTATACGCAACGTCGGCGAACCCAGGAAGCCCAGCTTCTCTGCCTCTTCTTGGGTCTCGATCCTTATCATAGCTATCTCTGCTTCAACACCCTCCTGTTTCAGCAACTCGTTCACATCCTCTAGTGTCTTCTTATAATTAGGACAATCATCGAAGTATAGGAGTTCGATCTTCACATTTGGACCTCAATAACTATTTTTATATCCCCCTTCCTCCTCTCCAGTGCCTCTCTAAACTGTCTGAATGGCACTCTCCTCGTAATGATCTTACCCAATAAACCTGGCCATTTCCTTTCAAAATCCGGGAGGTGAACTAGACCCATCTCGAAGTGTCTCCGGTTAGCGTTCACGCTGCCGAATACAACCTTGTTGTTCAGCACCATATCGAGATTTATGCAGGCAGCGCAAACCTCGTGTACATCCTCTGTTGCAGTGATACTCGTCAGCGCGGCAACGCCATTTGTGCCGAGCACCTTTATAGCATCGAATACGACTGCAGAGCTCCCGGTAGCCTCTACCAGCAGGTCTATATTCCCAAGTTTAAGGCTGGATATTGGCTGTCCACTGCTGCTGATATAAGTAGCACCGCATTCTCTAATCAAATCCGCCTTGGGATTCCCCTCTGCCGAGCTCCTCGCCACCACGTATACATCTAGGGCCATGTTTCGCAGGACTAGGCATGCTAGTATCCCTATCGCACCTGCCCCTGTTACCAAGGCCGTTTTCGGTTGCCACTCAAGTCGCTCTTGTATCTTATATGCCTGGGATACAGCTTTCTCTACGATGCTCAACGGCTCGAGTAAGACTCCCAACTCACTAATTTTTTCTGGAACTTTAACTAGGAACTCATGTGATTCCTTATAAAACTCTGACATGAAGCCGTGCAGCCCTTTAATCCCTCTTTCTTTGTAATCCCCGGTCAAGCACATGTCGTATTCTCCTGCCCTACAGTTTAGACAGTCGTCAGGTCTCCTGACAGTTGCCACCACATAGTCGCCTTTTTTAAAGTTGCTTATTCCATCTCCAACCTCCCGCACTATACCCAAAGACTCGTGTCCAATAATCAGGAAAGCATCGCCTTCGGGCGCTTCGCCGTATAACCCCTCGTTTATCTCGATATCTGTACCATCAACGCCGACTCTAATAACCTCTACCAATACTTCGCCAGCGCTGATCTCTGGTTTATCCACATTAACTATGCGGACGCTGTCCGTCTGCCCAGGAATCACCGCTACAGCTTTCATGCTTCCTCCACTGCACTCTCCTTTCTAGACTTTTCATCTCCTCACCCCAAATTTAACGAAAACAATTTCTTAGCGCGTGCTATTGTGGCAAGACAAGGCTATTTCGTAGAGTAATTTATAGCTCCCCTTTGAGGACTTTCTCTTTGAGGGCGCTCCACTCCTCCAGTTGTAGGGTACAGAGGTTGCCTTCCTCGCCGATCCTTACGTAGTCGTCGCCCAGCTCGACAACCGGACAGCTTTCGTCAACGCATAATTTAACTATTCTCACAGCTTCACCTCCTACATCTTGTTCTTGCTCTGGATATTTAAATTTTCTTAGAGGTAGAATATACAAAATTAGCTTGCTAACTATCTTGTCTCAGACTTCTCACTTCGTCCAAGAGCTTGCAGGCATTGCATATTTCTTGTGATGATGGCTCCCCGCAAGACATGCATCTCTTTAGCTCTGCCCTTTCATAGTTCTCTAGGTAGGGAGTGATTTTTTCATAACCCTTTAAGATAGAGAATTTTATCCCTGGGTTCTCCTTCTCCAGCTTATTGACAAAGTCCCGCACACCTGTCCTGAAAGATGCACTGTAAGGACATTCATCGAAACTTGGCCCTAGGTCCTTGAGTATTGCGTACAGCGCTACTTCCTTCTCAGGCATCTTTGAGAGGGGCTTTATTCTCGCTATAAAGCCATTGCCTCGCGCTGGAGTTCCTAACCTGGCAAGCCTCTCTACATCGCCTCTCAAGTAATTCATCATGATGGCTTGGACCTCATCATCCAGGTTGTGGCCGGTAGCAAGCTTATCTACGTCTAGCTCCCTTGCCTTCTCGTTGAGGAGCCTCCTCCTGAGCACGCCGCAGTAGGTGCAGGCCCTATTGCTCGCTACCATTTCATCCAAGGAGTATCCGAAGTGCTCCTTAAAGGACGCGATGTGCAACTGCACTCCAAACCGGGAGCAGATAGAATTCGCGATTTCAAGACTTTTATCTCTATAGCCTTTAATCCCCTCGTCTATGGAGATGCAAGATAATTTCAAATCCAACTTCTCTGCCAGCTTATTGAGAACGAACAGGGTTACTACACTGTCCTTGCCCCCTGAGAAAGCGATCCCTATATCCTCGCTTCGCCTCAACATCTTTTCTTTCAGCAGTGTCTTCCTGACCTTTTCCTCAAAGTATTCCTCAAAGTGAGCTGAGCATAGATACTGACCACTGTAGCGTCTGAAATAGACTGCCTTTCCTCCACACTTATCGCACTTCATCTAGCCACCCGAAACAGCCATTATGATCTCTACTTCATCCCCTTGCTTCAACATCTCTTCCTCAACTCTAATTTCTTGATTGACCATGACCAAGACGGTTTCCCGGTTTATCTCCAGTCTCTCCAGTAAGCATGAGATAGTGCTATCTTCATCGAGCTCAACAGTTGAGCTCTTATCTCTCATCTTCACGTATACTTCCATGATGCATCTCCTTCCAAATCCTGATAGAGGAATAAAAATTTACTGGCAACTGCCAACCAATATTTGAATAGGCTTTAAATTAAAATTAAGAAAATCCTGATTTATCCCAAGAGTGGGACGCAGCGTGCTGGGAGTAACCCGCCTTATGTTTCGGCATCATTCGTCTAATGCGCCTATTACTCGCCTTGCACGGGTCTCAACGGCGATACTCAGGCTTGCATCCCCGAAGTTGGCCGTTTCACCATCCACTGCACGTCTTCACACCATCGTGCTCATTATCCACCATGCAGCAGTGTATCGTTTCTGCTCCAGAGCTAGGCCTCTCAGCCTCTCCCTTTCAGGAGTCGGGTTCCCGTGAGATGAGCGGAGTTTCCTCACCCTCGTTCATAGAACGATAGCGACAGATGCCCTCCAGCTCGCTGCAGATATCTCTTGGTAGTATAACATAGATAATTTTTACCGAAAAGAAGAGAAAAAGTAATCAAATAGTTATTTCTATATCGAGTCTCTCGGCCAGCTCCTTATACCTATTCCTTATTGTGACCTCTGTTACGCCAGCTACATCGGCAACCTCCCTTTGGGTTCGCCTTTCGCCGAGGAGGACACTTGCGATATATATGGCGGCAGCCGATACGCCTGTTGGGCCACGACCAGAAGTCAGCTCTTGGTCCATGGCCTTCTTCAGTATCTCTATGGCCTTGCTCTGCACCTCCCCGGACAGAGTCAACTCAGAACCGAATCTTGGTACATAGTCAATAGGTGTTGTCGGCTTCAAGTTGATGTTGAGCTCCCTTGAGACAAATCTATATGTGCGGCCTATCTCCTTCCGATTCATCTTCGCAGAATCAGCTATCTCGTCGAGAGTGCGCGGCACCTTGCACTGCCTGCAAGCGGCATATAGGGATGCAGCTGCTACGCCTTCTATGCTTCTTCCCCTGATCAACCCCTTCTCCACAGCTCGGCGGTAGACCACTGCGGCTGCTTCTCTAACATTTTTAGTCAGAGCCAGCCTTGAAGCAACCCTATCCAGCTCTGTGAGGGCAAAAGCAAGGTTACGCTCAGTAGCATTTGAAACACGGATACGCTGTTGCCACTTCCTTAAACGATAAAGCTGGGCCCTCTTCCCCGGTGCTATATCCCTGCCATAACAGTCCTTGTTGCGCCAGTCGATGACCGTGGATAATCCCTTGTCGTGAATAGTATAAGTCATAGGTGCCCCAACGCGGCTTCTCTTCGTGCGTTGCTCATGGTCAAAGGCACGCCACTCTGGACCTAGGTCTATTATCTTCTCATCTATGACCAAGCCGCAGTCATTGCAAACGATTTCAGCCCGATCATAATCCCTACTAAGGCTTCTGCTTCCACACTCTGGACAGTCTTCGGTGTACTCTACCCTTTTTTCCACCACGTGCCCTCCTTCCCTTAAGCTCGTGAAAAATTTCCTTCCTTAAAAGAGGTACATCATCTTTCGTCAATTTTTTATCAGGCTTGACCAAAATATAGGGTCGCGATACAGGACCGATTATGTCCTGGATCTTACCTATCCTAGAGTCCTTAATAGCTACGAGAGAATACATAGAAGGAATTTCATCGCCCCTTAACACAATATTTCCAGCATTCGTAATGTGGCTGAATCTTAGAGGGGCCAAAGATTTTCCTCCATTTTTTCATTGGACGGCGAGAAAACCGAATTACGCTCTACAAATCGCCAATAAAGGATTTTGGGTTAACACTTGTAATAATTTTTGAAAGTTCTTCTGGTAATCCAGAAGCAGTTGCTATCTCTATAGCCTTAGAAGGCGGAATGAGGTCCTCGGGGGAATGGGCATCTGTATTCACCAGGAGTTTTGCACCTGTTTCCTGGGCGATTCTTGCAACATGCCCGTTAGCGAGGCTATGGCCCCTACGGGCGCTTAGTTCCAGGTATATGTTGTTTTCCAGGGCCTGCTCAGCCTCCTTTCGGGTTATGAATCCTGGGTGCGCCAGTATATCCACCTCGGCTATCTCTACAGCAACTGCGTTTGTACCCTCAGGCACCGGCTCTACTGGCGTTTCCCCATGAACTAATATGACTTTAGCGCCCAACTCCCTTGCCCTGGATACAAGCTTTTCCAGCATACCTGCTGGGGCGTAGGTTATCTCGATACCTGGTAGGATCTTGGTATACATATGCTCACTCAACTCAGCGCAGGCATCGACGAGGTTGGATAGAATGAACTCCAGATTGGAGTTGTCGGCATGATCCGTTATTGCAATAGCTTTGTAGCCCAATACTGAGCATCTATGAGCTATCTCAGCTGGTATGAGCTCACCATCGCTGAATATAGAGTGAATGTGGAAGTCGTAGCCCTCCATGGTATCACAAAGTAGAAATAAGGTAATAAATAAGTTTCTAACCTGGGCCCGTAGTATAGTGGATAGTATACAGGGCTTCGGCCCTCGGTCTAGTTGGCACACATAGTAGCATGGCTACCTAGGGGAGACACCCTGCAGCCCGGGTTCAAATCCCGGCGGGTCCGTTCGTAGTTCACTTTCTTAATTTTAAATCCTCCACGTTACTTCGACCTCATCGGTTCTATACTTCTGTTTTACAGCAGTATCTCCTATCTCGTGCCTAATTCCCGAGTTGTACATCAGTATCCCAAGCCAAGCGATCATTGCACCGTTGTCTCCTAAAACCTCCTTGTCAGGAACCAAAAACCTCGCCCCATGTTCCTCTGACATTGTGCGTAGCATCTCCTGTAGCCGTCCATTTGCGCCCACGCCTCCAACCAACATCAATTCCTCCTTCTCAGTATATGCTAGGGCTCGCTCTGTTACCTCTACGATCATAGAGAAGGCGTTTTCCTGCAGGCTGTGGCACACGTTCTCAATGGAATGCTTCTCCGCGGCTCTCTTAGCTGCCGTTAGAAGACCAGAAAATGAGAGGTCCATGCCTTTTACCACATAGGGCAGCGAGATATAACTGCCTTTTTTTGCTATATCCTCCACTATTGGCCCACCAGGGTTTCCAAGGTTGAGTGCCCTAGCGAATTGGTCTATGCAGTTACCTATAGCTATATCGAGTGTCTCACCAAAGACGCGATACTTGGCATCTGCATAGGCGATCACCTGCGTGTTCCCGCCAGAGACATAGAGCGCGAGGGGATCCTTAGCACCGGTCAATAGCCTGCCTATCTCGATGTGAGCGAGGCAGTGATTCGCACCCAGTATAGGGATTTCCCGTGAGAGAGCTATTGTCCTTGCAGAGATGGCGCCAACTCTCAAACACGGACCTAAACCAGGCCCCTTGGAGAACGCTATTAAGTTTATATCCCCTAGGTCCTTACCAGCTTTTTCAAGGGATTTGCTTAAGGTATCTTTGATATTCTCGGCATGGTGCTGGGCAGCCTCGCGTGGATGGATCCCGCCGACAAGGGGAGGGCGCTTGACTATGTTGCTCAATATCTTCCCTGAAGAGGATACTATACCCGCCCCTAATTTCTCGGCTGTAGCTTCAATGCCTAGGCAAAGCAACCTCAGCGCCCCTTCCACACCGTATAACCGCACCTTCCACAACTTTGACGGTCCTCATGATTAGCCATGAATACGCCTTCACCGCATCTCGGGCATGAACTATTCTTTCTCTCCAAATTATCCCCTTTTACCTCGTATAATCTCCACTTAGCCATTTCTACTTCTCTTTCTCCATTTCCTTGGATGTTTCCTTAGATTTTACTTTTGATTTAGATTTAGCTTTCTCTTCCTTTGGTTCTGTTTTTACCACTTCAGCTTCCTTTGCTTCTTTGGCTTTGACTTCAGGTTGCTCTTGCTTCTCTTCTGTTTTTTCTTCCTTTGCTTCTTCTTTCTGTTCTACTGTGGGCTTCTCCTCAGGCTTTTCAACTTTTTCTTCTTTAGGGAAGTTCTTCTTGAGCTTGTGTTTCGGCTCTATCTGCAAAGCCCTATCTTTAGTCTTGTATATCCTAACTAGGGCGAGAGACTCCCTTATGCCGAATCTGCTCTGTATAGAGTCCAGTATAACAGTGTCTTTCTTTGCTTTAGCTAAAACACTTATCTTGTCCCTGACATCCGCCCAGCTGGGAGTAGCGGCCTTATGTAAAACCTTTACCTTTAGCTCCCTTCTATCGAAGAGAGGATTTTCTACCTCCTCAAGTATCTCAAGTTTCATCTTAACCACTTACAGAGGATAACATCTTCAGCAGCATGCTTGCCTTTAGTTTTTTATCCTCATCTACTTTCACAAGGACTATCCCTTCATTCGGCTGGCCATATAAGATTATCGCATCCCACTCAGCCTCGAGTATGCATGGAAGCACCGCTAAGTCCTCTTCACCATCGACTAGTATTGTCACATCCTCTTTGTCAATGTTTTCATGTATGCTGTTCCATAGCTCTTGCGTTATCATGCCCGGTGAGTTCCTGACTTTAATGGCTTTGCCTCCTAAGAGCATCTCCCTATCCCTCTTTGTCTTGAGGTCTACTATCGCCAAAGAAGGCTTTAGGCCAATGGCAAGGACGTTTCGCAGTGTGACATCGCCTACTACTATAATCCTCTCATCCTTAAGCACGGCCTTTATATCTTGAGCTGGTTTTAACCCCTGCCCACTGTAAAGCTCTCCAAAGGGCTTCTTGAATAGACCTCGCAGCTCTTCTGGAACTCTGAGGTCCTTCATTTACCTTACCCTCAAGGCGAATCTCCCCTTAGTGCTGAGTTTAAGTTTTTGTGCGATGTTTGATTTCTCTGGGTCTATCACTCTGACATAGCCCATCCAACTTGGGGACATCGGCTGCCTGCAGACCTTACAAATGTCCGACGCACCGATCCTATTGCATTCCTTGCAAGCCTTCTCCTTCATCTTATTCCGCCTTCTTTTTCTCAGCTTCTATTTTTTTCTCTCCATCTTTTTCTTGTTTTGCTGGTGTTTTCTCCTCAGGCTTTTCTTTCTTTTTCTCAGCTTCTATTTTTTTCTCTTCACCTTTCTTTGGTTCTACTGTGGGCTTCTCCTTGGGCTTTTCTTTCTCTTTTTCAACTTTCTTTGGTTTCTCCTCGGGTTTGGCCTTCTTTTTATCCTCTTCCAACCATCCGAACTTTCCAAGACCCGGTTGCCTCATAGTAAGGTTGATCTTGCTCTCCTTGGATTTCTCTGGATTAAGGCTGATTGCCACTATCCGCGCCCTGACTGTGTCCTCAACATCGAGCGTTCTGCCGCTTTCCTTTCCCACTAAGGCGCCTCTCTTAGCATCATGAGCTATGTAGTCGTCGGCGATCTGAGAGACATGTACCAGACCATCAAGTGGGCCGAATCGTAGGAAGGCCCCAAATTCGACTATTTCAACCACCTTACCGTCCACGATTTCATGGAGCCCCGGCTTGAAAACTAAAGCCTCGAAAGTCGCTGTATGATAAGCGCCGCCGTCGCCAGGTATAACGCTGCCATCGGTCACGTCCTTTAGTTCAGTCACTGCTACTACCATGCCTAGGTCCTTGTCCAACCTGCCTTCGTATCCTCCCTCCCACCCGCTTCTCCCGTGGATGGTGTTGTACTCATAGCCCACCTTCAGGATCTCTTCTACCACTCCATTAATGGGTTCCCCGAATCTCTCGGGTGGCACTCTTACCAAGTCCTTCAAAACTACTAACTTGAATATCCGTCATCCCTCCTTTTATCTTAGGTAGCCCTCTAATATGAGATATTTCTTTTGCCTCAGATATACTACAGGCGCCCTGTTCTTTCTTATCCTCTCCTTTAAAGCTTTATCGTTGGTGCATATCACGGCACCCTCAGCAGCTAATGCAGCAAGCCCTTCATCTACATCTACATCCTCATTCGATTCTATTAGCTCTAGCTTCATAGCACTCTCCAAAGCCGCTTTAGCACGCCGACCTTCAACTCCCTTCCGCTGAGATAGCCGCGTCAGCTCTCTGAGGACGCCTCTGGTCACGTATATTTTATAATTGACATCTAGGAGTTCCTTCAACTCTGAGAATATATCCACTCCGAATTGAAAGGGTAACAACAAGAAGTTCGAGTCGAACACTAGTCTATATGATGATCCCATAGCCAATTAGTCTCCACCGTGCACCTATCCTCCGGCTTATCGCAACCCTAGAGCCCTTTTCGGCGCAAACAGGAAGTTTGAGCTTGATTTCCACTTGGCTTTCTCTAGCACTAGTCACTACACCGATGGTTGTGGAGGTGCCGACGTTTAACATGAGGAGTTCGCCGGTCTTAATGTCTTCCACTTTTAACTCTTCTTTGGTACCTACCACCCTCTGGAGAAGGTGAGCCTCCAAGAGAAAATCACTAAGTACTGCGGGTAAGGAACCAACCTCTCCCAACACCATTCCAGAGAGGCCGTCAGCCTTAGTCAGACTTGAATCTAGCTTTGTTCCGATCCCGATCAACCCACCCGGCGAAACTGTCTTGGCGTTCTTATCCCCTGTTATAAGGGAAGTAATGATTGTGGTTAAGGGTTTCCAATAGATATTGTTTCCTTCTTCTACTTTAATACCGGGCCGAATCTCGATCTCCTTGCCGACACTTAATTTCCCCTGAAGTAATGATCCACCCACTACGCCGCCCTTCAACTTCTCCGGTGATATTCCTGGCCTATTGATGTCAAAAGACCTTGCAATATACATCAATGGGGTTTTCTTTGGGTCTCTTTTTGAAGGGGTTATCTTCTCCAGTATGGCTTGGATAAGGACATCTATGTTTGCCTTGTGTTGTGCTGCGATAGGTATGATAGGTGATTTCTCGGCTACAGTACCCTTGATGAATCCCTTGATCTCATTGTAATGCTCTAGGACCCTTTCTTTAGGCACTGTGTCAATCTTGTTCTGGGCGATTATTATATCCTTTACCCCTATTATATCTAGGGCCATGAGATGTTCCTTCGTCTGGGGTTGAGGGCAGGGCTCATTGGCAGCGATCACTAAGATTGCGCCATCCATAATCGCAGCGCCGGAGAGCATGGTCGCCATTAAGGTTTCGTGGCCTGGGGAGTCAACGAAGGAAACTTCCCTCACAACTTCTGACTTGGACTTGGTTCCGCACTTCTTGCACACTTTTTCGGTGGTATATGCCTGTGGCTCAGGGCACTTGGGACATTTCCTGAAGGCGACATTGGCATAGCCCAGCCTTATCGATATCCCCCGCTTAATCTCTTCGCTGTGCCTGTCAGTCCACACCCCTGAGAAAGCCTGGGTTAAAGTAGTCTTGCCATGATCTACGTGCCCGACCATGCCTATGTTCATCTCTGGTTGCACTCTACAGCTCCTCCAATGGCTACGCCGTCTCCCCTTCTTTGGATTCTTCTGCCTCTGTAACATGCCCCAGAAGGGCCTCTATGGACTTCTTGCCCTCCTTCACGATCTTCACGTTAACCTGGACGATATCAGAGGTGATTACCTTGCCTCTAATTCGCTTCCGCCTCCTCAAGCCCTTTTCCTTCGGCTTAAAGCCGGGTGTCCCGCCCAAAGTAATCCTAGGCCGTACCCTTCCGAAGACATCGCTACGCATTGGAAAGCCGTCTTTGTCGCTCCCGCCAGTGAACTGTATCTTGTAGCCAGATAGACCTATCTTAGAGGCATCTATAGCCTTACCTAACTCGATGCCTATGAGGCTCTTCTCTTTTTTTGCGTCCAGTTCTAGATTATACGCCTTCCCAGTCTTAGGGTCTGAAATTACCAACTTCATTATATCCACCGTCTTTATTGGCTAGCCCAGAACGGGCGTTCCTTCTTTTTTATCTCTTTTATCTCTCCAAAAGCATCAACTTCATCTTGACTTAAGTACTCCCTATATTTACTTCCCATTAGTTTTGCCTCCTCTTCTGTTAGGTCTGTATAAAGGACATCGTTTTCCTTGATATTCTTACCGACTGCTGCTCCAGCTATTGAGACAGCTATCTGCATGCCTATCTTTGCTTCAGGTATATTCTCACCTTTATCTTGTATGCCTTTTATTATACCTACTGTCCTTCCCTCGCTATTCATCAGTTTATACTTGCTCCTTATAACACCGGCTAATACCTCGATTCCGACTACCGCAGGCTTACTGGTTCTGAAAACATACCCAGGAAGGACCTTGATCTTCGCCGCCCTAGTAACCTTATCTAGTCCTCTTTGTTTTTCTCTGTCTAATGCCTCTTTGGACCACGCTTGATAATCCTCCACGAGTCTATAAATCACATCGTCCTGGAAGATTTGGATGCCGGTTTCCTTAGCCCTTTCCTCAGCGTCCTTTAAAACTTTTACGTTAAATCCAATGACTACTGCTAGTGTAGGCGTCTCTCCTTTCATTGTCTCGGCATCCACTACATCCCGTCTGGAGATATCGCCTACATCAGCCCTACAGACTAGCACATCCTCCTTCTTCAGCATATTAACGAGTGCTTCTAGGGCGCCCAGGGTGTCTGCCTTGAGGACGACGCCGATTTTATCAGCCTCTATATTGACCTCCTCTAGCTCGGCTCTAACAGCTTCCGCCACCTTAGAGACATCCTCTTCCTTTCCGACGACTCTTATGGGTGAGCCAGCTAATGCATCGCTCAAGTTGGGGGCAGCTATCTTGATACCGCAGGAAGCGTGGGCCTCTACTACCTTGTTAAATTTAAAACGTGGGTCGCGGATCTCATCTAGGGGGTTTGGCTTTAGCAGTGAACGCACCTTGGTAACTATGGGTTCACCTTTGCTTCCCACTACTATAGCGTCTCCCCGTTTTATCTTGCCATCGTATATCACGACATCTATGGTTGCTCCGAGACCAACTTCTTCCTTTACCTCCAAGATCGTGCCTTTAGCTGGATTTTCTATCTCGATAGCCAGCTCCTTTCCCAAGAATTTTTGAGCCAAACCAACTAGCATCACTAGAAGCTCTGGCATCCCCTCTCCTGTCTTAGCGCTGATTGGGACGATGACTATTTGTTTCTCGAATTTCTCCACCCTATCGAATCTTTCTCCTTGAAAACCTGCTTCATAGAGGCGTCCCACCAGCTCGTAGAGCTTTTTCTCAAGCGCATCATGAACCTCTTCGCTCTGTTTGAAGAAGCTGTGAGTAAAAGGATAGTTGTCGAAACTCTGCCACCCGGTTATTTTGTCTATCTTGTTGGCAGCAATCAGGAAGGGCGTCTTATAGGTCTCCAGGATGTTTAAGGCTTCGAGTGTCTGTGGCTGAAATCCTTCTGTTATATCAACTACAAGGATCGCTAAGTCTGCTAGAGCGCCTCCACGCTTCCTCAACGTAGTGAAAGCTTCGTGTCCAGGGGTGTCTATGAAGAGAAGCCCAGGTAGAGTGATTTCTGCTTTCAGCTGCTTCAATAGCCCGCCGCATGTATCTTTAATGACCTCCAAGGGGATTTCGGTGGCGCCAATGTGCTGGGTTATCCCTCCAGCCTCTCTATTGACAACGGCACTGCCTCTGAGGGTGTCGAGCATAGTTGTCTTTCCATGATCTATGTGTCCCAAGACCGAAACTATTGGCTGCCTTATCATATTACTACCCAATCCGCGCCTAAGAAAATAAGTAATTCCTTGTTTAATAAACTTATGAGGGTAGTTAATGTATCCAACCGCACTAATAAGTTTCCAGAGTATAGTTATAATCCATAGTAATTTTTAGATACTATGATATTCTAGTAAATATTATGGTAACCGTGACCGTCACCAGGAATACCCAAATCACCATTCCAAAAAAAATCAGAGAGAAGTTGGAGATCAAGATAGGAGATAAGGTCGACATACGCATCGAGGACGGGAAGATCGTGGTCAAGAAGATCGAGACCGCATTTTCTGAGTACAGCGGCTTCCTCCCCAAGGGATACGAAGAGGTCTTGGATAGAGTGAGGAAAGATTCTAGGGAAAGGTTCAAGAGGCTGGGCGTGATCCCGTGAGGCTCTCCCTCGATACGAGCATCGTGGTGGACATAGACAGGGGGAGAGTTTTCATTCATATTAAAACCTTTATCTAGTCAGCACGGGTTGAAATGCGACACATAACCGGGACAGATGAATGGACTTATTACTACGCAGTTAACTTTAAGGTATTTCTACTCAGATGTGGGTAGCTACTCAAAAATTATATATAGTCGAACGCTAAATTCATGGGACATGGTGAATATAGGCATAGTTGCATCGGAGTTCAACTACGACATAACCTACGCCATGGTTGAGCTAGCGAAAGAGCAGGCGGATTTCCTTGAGGCAGATATCACGCACATAGTGAAGGTCCCGGGCACATTTGACATGCCCCTAATGGTTAAGAAGTTGCTGGAGAAGCAAGATGTCGACGGCGTCGTAACCTTGGGAGCAGTGATAGAAGGCGAGACAGAGCATGACGAGATCGTGATACAGCACGCCTCCAGGAAGATTGCAGACCTTTCCTTGAAATATGAAAAACCAGTTGCACTTGGAGTTACAGGACCAGGCTTGAGCAGGCTTCAAGCACACGAGCGCGTTAAGTATGCAAAGCGCGCTGTGGAAAGCGTAGTTAAGATGGTGAAGAGGCTCAAGGAGCTGGGGTAGCTATTTGGGATAGCCCTGCTCCATTATCTTCTTTAGGATATCTCCAGTGCTGTGCAGAGGGGCCTCTTTATACTCTTCTATGCGCACAACCTCTACCTTTAAGCCCCGCTTTTCCAATTCCTTCCTGATAAGCTCTTCGTTATGGTGCTGATCTGGGCCTAGGACTATAACATCCGGAGCGATCCTCTCCATTATCTTCAGGTAGTCACTCTCTTCACCCAGAGAAGCAACGTCAACCGGCTTCAGGTATCGCACCATCTCAAGCCTCTGCTTCTCTGGCACAATTGGGATGCGCTTCCTCTTCATAACAGTCGAATCCCTAGCGACGACTACGACTAAGAGATTGCCCAACTCTTTAGCCTTTTCAAGGATGAAGCCATGCCCTGGATGCAGGATGTCAAATACACCGCCGCAGGCCACGACTTTAATCTTCTTTCTGCCGCTTTTACTCAGACAATACCCACTATCGATTCTCTCAACCAACCCCTCCCGCAATAACTGAGGTAGATCCTCTTTGAATTCTCCCAAGTCTTCTTCTGTAGCAGCGCCCTTCTCGAAGTTGAGCTTCCAGATGGCCTTTAGGATCTGGTCTTCAGAGGACATAGTACTTCAATTAAATCAAAAGTAAAATAAAGTTTTTGAATGCCCAGCATACTATTTTGCCTGAAGTTGAGAAGAGATTTAAAATTTAAATTATCATCATTAAAGCGTTAAAAGATATGTGTAAAAGTAACTGCTGTTGTGATTGAAAAGAATGGTAAAATATTGGTTTCTAGAAGAAAGAAAGGAGGACAGTTAGAGGGTAAGTGGGAGTTTCCAGGGGGCAAGTTAGAGGAGGGTGAAACCCCAAAACAATGCCTTGAAAGAGAGCTTTTAGAGGAATTCGGTATTAAGACAGGAGTTAACGATTTTGTAGGCTCCAGCAAACATGAATATAGCCATGGGTTAATTGAATTATTGGCCTATAAGGTAAAGCATCTTTCGGGAGAGTTTAAATTAAACGAGCACGAAGAAATAAAATGGATCTTGCTGAAAGAATTTGAAAAATATGATTTTGTGGAGGCAGATATAGCTATTGTTGAGAAAATAAAGGAAGGTTAGAGGCTCAGGAACTATATAAGTCAAGATGAATGGCAACAAAACATTTGAATTCAATGATTGAGGAGGTGAGGTTCTAGCTATGCCGGAAGAACCAAATTATTGGAGTGTGAAGGCTGGCGAAAAGGGTAATGAAGAGGAGTACTGGGATGAATTCATTTCAAATGGCTGGGTGGCCATAGGATGGTCTTATATCGGAGATTTATCTGATAATCCAACAAAAGATGAGATAAAAAGGAGGATAACAGAAGCAGGGGGTGAAGGAAATAAAGGCCAGCTTGGGCAATCTGCCAGACATATCAATGATTTTTTGGAGATAAAAGAAGGAGATGGTGTGATTGCCTATGCAGGTGGTTTATCTATATTCGGTGTGGGCAGGGTAACAGGTGGATACAAATATGAGGATCGCGGCGATATACAGTACCAACATACCAAACCTGTTGACTGGCTGGTTAGTTCGACTTCAAGAATTAGCATACGGGATATTAAAGATAAGCTTAAAAGGGAGGCCATTTACAAACCGGGGACCGTGCATAAGTTAGAACCAGAGGACTGGGAACTCATTTACAATTTTGCAAAAAAGACGCCCATAACAGACCTTAAAGTTCATGTAAATATCGACTGTTCATATAAAATATTCGATTCTAACGACAATATAACCTCCATTGAATTCGAAATTGAGGGGGGAGAAAAGAGGGAATTTGAAGAGATTCCACTGGAAAAAGATAATTCTCCGGATATAATCCCTAATGTTAAAATTGGTGGAGATGGAGAATACTCCCTGGTTTTCAGTGATGTCAAAGGTTATCTTACTCCAAAAACCAAAAAATTTCGAATAGAAAACGGGTATGTCTATCCAAATTTAATAAAAGGAGATTATATCTCAAAAGGAGGAGACATCGATCTATACTACAAGTTATTTTCTCAAGCACTTGAAGAATTAGGTTCCAATAATAAGCTTAAAATATCAACTATCCTAGAAAAGATGTCCGATTTAGTCGCAAATCAGGGAGGTACTTTACCTGATGGTTGGGAAGAAGAGGCAAAAAAAGTTATTAGAAACAATGCTATACCTATAGGATGATGTGAGGGAACAATGGAAAATGTTTGGATATTCCAGGCAAGAAACATCTTGAAAACAAGTGAGATTGAAATATCAAAAGATAAGGTGCATTTAGGCGTTTTTGATATAAGGAAGGGTGAATTTGCCGAAGATTTTCTTAGAAAGTTCTTGGCAGTAGCAATTGTTAAAGCATATGTCAGGAGAGATATAGAAATACCAAATTTGGAGGAGGGCTAAAATGCTACCTGAATACAAAATTGAAACAGACAAGGATGGGGAGGAATGGTATGTACCTATAATCAAAGAACAGGATAATGGATTTTATAATTTCATATGTTCAAAGAATTTTTACTTCCTCGAAGAAGTCGTGAACAACTATTACTTAGCACTTAAAACCAAACCATTTGTAATATTGACAGGAATCTCCGGAACAGGCAAAACAAAAATTGCACAATTTTTTGCAGAATATATGTATTCTGAAGAAGAGGGGATTCCTTTTATTGAATCATTCCCGGAAAATGATGAGACAAATTTTTACTGGGAGGTCAAAAAAACTTCTAAAGATAGTTGGACTGTTCCGGTTAAGATAGGAAATTGGTTTGATATGCCTGAGTTGAAAACACAAAAGAAAATTGAAATCCTCTTCGATGGTAAGTCACAAAAATGCACGTTACAGTATCTTATAAGAGGAAAAGATAAGGGCTCCATTGATCAAGTTGGATTTAAAGGGGAATTGAAAAAATGGATTACCAACCTAAAGGTGGATGAAGATACACTACATATTGAAAAAATACACGGAGACAAAGACAAGGTTCCAAAACTGAGATTTGAGAAGTTACTTAGAAAGAAAATTAAAAGGAAAGAAAAAAGATATGCCTTTATTTCTGTGCGGCCAGAATGGTCAGATAATAAAGGTTTACTCGGATTTTATAATCTTTTAACCGAAAAATATGAACCCACGGAATTCCTAAAGCTAATGTTGCGAGCTTACAGGGAATATCAAGAAAAGAAAGAAGCATCAAAACCTTATTTTGTGATCCTTGATGAAATGAATCTTGCAAAAGTTGAATATTACTTCTCAGACTTCTTGAGCTGTCTAGAAAGTAGGAAAATTGGGGACGATGGCGAGATCCAACAGGAACCGGTGGTATTGCATAATAAAAACAGAGACCTTGTTGTAAAAGGAGATGACGGTATCGAATATGTAATTCCACCTAAGATTGAAATTCCCCCAAACCTCTATTTTACAGGGACCGTGAATATTGATGAAACCACCTATATGTTTAGCCCTAAAGTCTTAGATAGGGCAAACACCATCGAGTTTAACGCGGTAAACCTAAAAGCCTATAGAGATAGTTCTAAAAATGGTGAGGATTCATTTACAGCATCAGATTCAGAGATATCCGAATTTACCAACGGAGGATCCTATCACCTTAAGTTATTGGATTTAACTTTTGTTAAGAATGATCTAATTAATAATTATCAAAACTATTACGCTAGATTAGTAGATATAAATGAGATTTTAAGAGACTACAACTTACATTTTGGTTACAGGGTTGTAAACGAGATTCTATTTTACATTCACAATTCCGATACTTCACTAAGTTATAGATTTAGTGAAGATGAGAAAAAGAATTTGGATATAGCTTTTGATTTGCAGATTTTACAAAAGGTTCTACCTAAGTTTCATGGGAGTAAACATAAACTAGAAATGCCACTAAGCAGGCTGCTGAGATACTGTCTCGATGGGCATAGAAGTTCTAAAGGCGATGTTCTAAAAGGTATTTTACCAGACACCCTATGGAACTCTATAGAACTTGAGGATAATACACCTTCTTTCGAATTAAAAGATGAAAAAAATACAGAGGAGGGGGGAGATTCTGAGAATTCTGCTCCGCGGGAAGTAGCAAAGGAGGCTCTTTATCCTAGATCCGCTATTAAGATTTATCGGATGTTGAATAAGCTAAAAGATCAAGGATTTGTAAGTTTCATAGAATGATGACCGAAGTGGAAATTAAACTAGAAGATAATAAAGCTAAAGTCGAAGTTAATGATAATATAGTTTATATCTCAAAAGGAAAAGACGATTATAAATTAGATTGCAAGGACAATAAGCTTTGCTTGCATGAACAGTCAGAATATCATGTAGAATTCCAAGAAGACCCGGGAGACGAGTTTAAGTTTAGTAAACAGGTTTTCAAGTGGTTCGGGCGAGAGAAAAAAGCGGGGATATTAAATTATAAAAACTTTGTAGGAACATCCAAATTCTACGGAGTAGAACTAGATATAGAAAACAAAAAAATTAGTGCTGATGAATTTAAAGAATTATTAGAAGAAATATCAACCATAATAAAAGCACTGCCTTATGATTATAATTCACCTACTTTTTTGCCATTTGATAGAACAGAATATTGGCCCATAGAGGTACTTTACCATAATTTTGTATATCTTCGATATATAATGCTACAAGTAAAAAATTTTGATCGTCTTAAAGGACAGGTAAATAAAATTCTCTATAGCCCTCATTTTAAAAGAGAGAAAAAAATTGAATTAAAAGATGTTTCGAAAGCCTCAAACATTAATGTTACAACTATAGAGAAGATATTCACTAATCCTGAAAACTTAGTAAAGATAGAACCTGAATCAAGTTTAGCCGTTACATCCTTAGCTCAAAAGATCAGAGATATAAGCGCAAAGAAAGAATATTTCTTTCCTGAGAGAATCTTTGTCGAAGAGACCATTAAAGACTATGATACGCCTGAAAACAGATTCGTAAAATATTTTCTTAATGCTTGCCAGGATGTTATAAAGAGGTTTCAGGAACTATTGAAGAATGAAACAGAACTTCTTGATGCCGAGATTGAATATGATTGCCATTTGATGTTGGGACAAATCAAAACCCTGCTTAGTAATAACTTTTTTCAAGAGATAGGTGACCTTACTTTTATTCCCTCAAGCTCATCTGTATTGCAACGAAAAGAGGGATACAGAGAGATCTTAATGCACTTTTCAAGACTTAACCTAGCCACAAATTATCCTATAAACGAGGATGATCTGAGATCAATAATTGATTCTAAGGACATTGCAACCCTCTATGAATACTGGACTTATTTTAAAATGGTAGAAATACTTAGAAAAATATTAGGACCACCAAAAAAGGCTCGTATAGATAGGACAACAGAAAAAAGAGTTGAGCTTCGATATTACAATAAGATTGTTTGGGATAAGAGTAAAAAATTCCCAAAAATTGAACTTTACTACAATAAAACATACTTCGGAAAAGATTGTAAAAAATCTTATTCTCTACCATTAAGACCGGATATTTCTTTAGAACTAGAAGGAAAGAAATACATCTTCGATGCTAAGTTCAAAATCGATAAAGTTGACTTCCCGGAAAAAGTAAACGATGAGATTGAGACCGAAGAAAAAACTAGCTCTACTTTTAAACGAGGCGACATCTATAAGATGCATACGTATAAAGATGCCATAAACCAAGCTATTTCTGTTTGTCTACTCTATCCCGGGGACACTGAGAATTTCAGATTTTATGAGAAAAAAGACAACGGAGACAGTGAAAGAACATCGGTAGATTCAATAGAAGGATTTGATGGCGTTGGGGCTATTCCTTTAAAACCTCTTAATCATGAGGACCTGAAAACTTTAGATGAATTTTTGGTCAGAATACTGGAAAAACATTCTGAAAAATAGGTCTAAAATAAGTTTTTAGCAAATGTAAAGTTTAACTTGCCAAAAATAAGTTTTTTGGTGGTTTGTATACTGCCCAGATTTTTGGATTGCAGAGTCTAGCGCTTGATCACAATCTAGGTCGATGATAAGACAGAAGATGAACGGCAACTCAGAAGAAAGTAAAACGGGGCAAATAGTATGCTGGGCATTCGAAAAAAGTTATGCCAATTCTTTCTTTATAGCTGCTCTTGCCAGGAGCCTAGCCACCTTCAAGGGTTCCGGCACAGCGCCCTGCAGAGTAAACTTGTCCAAGACCCTCTTTACCTCTTTTTCATCGTCTATGCCGTATGAACGCACTAGGACCTCGTGGCCTGTGTGAAGCTTAACAGGAGTGCGCTCCCCCACCCTCCTGTATATCTCTAGGCGTTTCTCTGAATCCTCGAATTCCTTAAAATACTTCTCCAGGCCCTCGCTCTCCTCGTAGGTAACGCATATCATGGGTATCTCTAGTGCCTTGAAGACTTCTTCTAGGTCTATGATGTTGTACCAGCTTATCACACAGCCGTTCAATAGCAGGAGGTTAATGTCCCGCCTCCCTAGACTGTTGTATAACCGTAGCACGCCCTCTGTAGCATCTAGACCGCCTACTGTTATAAACGTCAACTCAAAACCGTCTATCTGCAGGTCACCACGCATAACAACGCCTGCAAGCATCGACTTCTCGCTCACACCTTTCTGAAAGCTCTCAGCAATACCAAGAGCACGAAGCCCCTTTTTATCTGAATGCAGCCTCATTTCAACCCTCCGAATTCCCTCAAGTATTCTTCCTCCATAAAGTGGAGTCTCCCAGGCACTATCAATGTGTGAGGCGGCGCTCCAAAAGTCTGTGTCAATAAATCTTTAACATTCCCTGCCTTCACAACGCAATTTTCTGAGCCCACCTTTCCCAGGACGATGCACAGAGTCTCAGCTGTAAAGACGCCTTCACCTCGCTTTGCCTCGGTATCCAAAAGTATTTTCATCGCCTGCCCAGCTGTCAACAATCTCCTCTTTTCGCCATCAACCTTTATGTCCAGGAATAAGAGGGTGTGCAGTCCCCGTGCTTTATTCTCTTTCACGACATCGTACGGCGTTTCAGGGGAAAAGCCTTTTTCGGGCATAGCTATGCTTGCTGATTTGCCGAACTTGTAATTCTGCAGGCCTGAGACCGATGGGGCGGCCGAAGATATGGAGGCATTGTGCACCACCCTAGTCTCTATGCCTCGTTTTTTAGCTTCAATTCGCAGAGATATATGAGTCGTGGATATAAGTGGATCGCCAGGTACTAGGAGGCATACCTTCTTTTTTGTCGCTGGTTCCAGTATCATATCCTCCTTCTCTTCTATTTCGCTCCTATCAAGAACTATAATCTCCTTTCCCACAAGCCTAGCTATCTCTTCAGAAGTAATAGAGAGGGCACTGGTATAGAACTCTGCGAATAATAGATCGCAGGAGCGGGCTTCCTCCAAGCCCTTCAGGGTGAGGTCCCTCTCGTCATTCAGCCCTAAGCCCACGAAGACGAGCATAGAATGATTTATGACTG
>JAZGAD010000038.1:0-12190 GCA_036444275.1 Hydrothermarchaeales archaeon (SeqCode) | reverse complement strand
CCCTCAAGACATCTGTTTTAGGCGGAGAATCCTTCTGGATAAACACGTTTACTGCAAAGGAGGCAGGGGAACTAGCGTTGACGGGTGTTCAACTTGGGGACATTGATGTTTTAGAGCTTAAAGGAGATGAGATGATTCTTCAGAGTGGGGCGTATATTGCGTCTACGGAGGGAACGGATATTGACACGTCTTGGCAGGGGATGAGAGGGCTTCTCGGTGAAGGGGACATAGTCATGCTAAAGGCCTCAGGTATTGGGAAGGTCTGGATATCCTCCTTTGGAGCATTGGAAAAGAAGGAATTGAAAGCTGGAGAGAAGTTGGTCTTGGATACAGGTCATGCTGTTGCCTTCAGTGGTGCAATGAACTATAACGTCAGAAAAGTAGGGGGTTTAAAATCAACTTTTTTGAGCGGTGAAGGCTTGGTCTTCGACTTTGTGGGTCCAGGGACGTTGTATATCCAGAGTAGGATACTCTCAGGATTTGCACGGTCTTTGATCCCCTTCTTGCCGAAGCGATCACATTAACCTTCGCTGGATTTCTGGAAGCGCAAGGTGTCAGTTAAAGGGTGAAATAGTTGACAGGGGAAATAAAGCTGTATGAGGATTTGAATGGGTTCATCTCTCCAGGTCATACTTTCATCAATTTTACAGTTACTATTTTGGACTTCAAACGAGCGAATCTGGAAGAATAATCATAATTCCCCCAAAATCGGTTTTTCTCTCAGTGATTGATAATCCAACATACCGTGAGGGAATAAGTAGGTATCCACGAGATAAGGTATCCAAGTTAAAATAATTCTCCTTTGATTATCTTCAATATGGTATTTGTATTGTTCTCTCTCATCAGTCAAATAGTCCCATATTTCAGGATGCTATCTTGAAGCAGTAGATGTAGCGGCAAGTATAAGCTAATCGATAAGAATGAAGTTAATTTTGTTTGTAATATGACCAGACATTGGGTCACATGCATATTGTAACGCTTCAGAAAACTCTATTAATTCTTTAAATTCCAATTTTGGGGTATCAGAGTATCTCTTTTTACTCCCGAGCTTAAATAAATTTAAATAAAATTTATAACTAGGCGATTCTTTTTTTCCAAGGTCAGTGATGTCAGTTTACACTACAACTAACTCTTCACTGTATGCTTGTTCAACACATTCTCTTCTCGAGTTTAGCCTGCGTTAGAGCCAGTGTTACCTCACCACGTGTCTTCTCAAGGAGCATCCTAGCTATGTCTTGCTTCCTCCGTATGGGCAGCACCGCATTAGGGTAGTCAAATGCCATTATGCCGTGGAAGAGTTCATCCATAAGGTCCAAGAAGTATTCTATCTCAGCCGCCTCAAAGCCCCCCTTCCGTAGGGTATCTAGGATAAACCGTCTTATCTCCCCTATCGAATCCGCAAGGCCCAATACGTATGCCTCCGAAGGGATGCCCAGCTCCTTTGGACCTGGAAGCTCCTCTTTCTTCAGTAGGGCATAGGTTATCATGGCCTCTGCATACTCTTGTAGGGCCTCCTGAGAGAAGCTGAAATCCTTATCTGATTGCATTAGTGAAGCGACAAGACCTTTAGCCTCCGTTAGGCTTGCTGCGGCAGCGTCATAATTATCCGTATGAATTTCCCTTATTGCTCTAGTGGATACCCTACGTATCTCTCTCGCAGCCGAAAATATCTCCTCCCGCCTTCGATCCTTAGCATCCAATTCTTTCTTTATATCCTTTAGAGTGTCATTCAAGTTCAATTGCTAGCCTCCACATAACTCAAGAAGTCATCTAAGAACTTTAAGTTTTTCTTTGTATTCGCCGCCTGCAGATGCACGCTGAGCCTGAAGATGCCTTTGTTTTTTTGGTAATCCGACTCAGCTTTTGCCAGACCAAGGTTTATTCGGTACCACATGTATTCGTGGGCGGGATACGCTAGGGTATTACTTGTAGTGTCTATGAATCGGTAGTAATATACATAATCGAATTCCTCCTTGAGGAGCTCTCTGGCCTCTGCGGACGCACCCCACCCGGGTGGAGCAAAGTATGTAGACTCTAAATCTGAGGCATCAAACTCTGTTCTGCCCGCTTCCAATAGACTTCTAGAGGTTTCCATGTTAGTAGCAAATTCTATGCCCAGCATTGGATCAGGATGGGCGTATCCATGCATGCCTATCACATATCCTCTAGCCTCAAGTTTTTTAAGCACTTTAACAAATTCTGGGAATTCTCGTAAAGGAGCGCTTTTACCATGATTAGGTATGACGAAAAGTACAACCTTGGAATAGGCACCTGGATGCTTTTCCAGTATGTCTGTAATAGCGAGTAGTGGCTCCACGCCATAGCTGGGTGAGACGTCATGTATCTCTATCCATATCTCCTTCGAGTTTGGGAGAGGGGATTCGACTTTCTCTGCATCTGATTTGAGATAGGGTAGTGGGAAATCCTCTATCATCCAATAGCCCTGGAGAGAAGAAAGATTGAGAAGTAGTAAGAGTAATGGTATCGCTAAGGATAGGTATATTTTGCGCCCTCTCATCCAAGCACCTGCCTTATTCTTTCGCCAAAAGAACTACCTTGCTGTCTTGAGAATAGTCCTTGATAGAGTAGTTAATATTTTCGCCCAGTACTTTACCGAATTCCAATACCTCTTCGAAAGAAGGCATATCAGAGCGCTGAAGACGCTTCCTAGAGAAACCCACATGGACATAGCCTTTGGGCTCCACGTAGTCAGGATTCGCCCTTAGAATTAAATCAGCAAATCTTTCCGGGTGCTCAAGGTTATAGCCGCGAACCAATGTTATACGTACCACTCTCCTTCCTTTTTTACTCCCCACGATGTCTATGCTCTCCTGGAGTCTCTTCCAGCCATCTTTCACTCTGGGTACGTTTATCCTCTTGTAAAGCTCTTCGTCGTATGCGATGAGGGATAGGTAGAGCTGCGTAGGCCTTACTCCTTCTAGCATCTCTGGCTTCTGCCCGTTGGTAACCAGAAACGTAGTCATATCCTGCTTATGGAACTCCTGGATGAGCTCAGATATAAAAGGATAATTCGTGGGCTCCCCGGCTAGGGATATTGCTACGTGCTTAGGCGCATAGGCCTCTTCTACATCTTTGGTGCTGGCCCTGTTCTCTCCTCCGTAGCCGCTTAGGAGCTTTCTCTGTCTCTTAACAGCTTCCTCAACGATGAAGGCCGGCTCATCCAACTCAACGTCTATCTCTTCTCCCAGTGTGTACTCCACTGGGCGCCAACAGAAGATGCAGCGGTGCTGGCACCATGCTACACTAGGTGTCATCTGCAGGCAGCGGTGACTAGCAATGCCATAGAATTTAGCCTTGTAGCAAGATCTCTGCCTCAACAGACGCTCCCTTGTCCAGTGGCATACTTTAACCGCAGAATGCTCGCCCACCATACGGTAGCCCTGCTTCTCAAGTACGCGCTTGACCTCTTCCTCCATATCTTTGGATAACATACCTAACATCTTAATATTACATCGGCTAATAGAAGACCATGATCGAGAGACTGTTCAAAAAGGCTGAAAAAGTCCTTCTCATTGGGATAGGTGGGGGAGGAGATATCTTGGGATGCCTCCCTACAGCTAGGTACTTGGATTTTCTGGGCGTGGAGAACATTATAGGCGGCTTAACATGGGAGAGGAAAAAGGTGGACCCAAAGCCAGGGCCTAGGGCTATGGATGAAATCCGGAATATTAAGCTCTTATCCCGTACCGTCGGCCTTGCAAATTCAAAGACAAGGGTTGGTGATATGAGGTTCACGGAGTCGATTGTAGCAGAGCATCTAGGTGTCGAGACCATCCTTGTAGACATAAACGAGGGCGTGAGAGGTACCTGCGAAGGGCTGCATGAAGCAGTGAAAAAGCTGGGGGTCGACCTTATAGTGGGTATTGATGTCGGCGGAGACTGTCTAGCGAAAGGCAATGAAGAAGGGATACGGAGCCCCCTTGCAGACTCCACTATGCTCTGCGTGCTCAAAAGAATGAAGATTGCAACAGTACTTGGGGTAATAGGCTATGGTAGCGATGGTGAATTGACGTTAGAGGAGCTTCATAGGAATATATCAGAGATTGCAGGCATGCAGGGCCTGCTAGGGGCTAGAGGTATCGGCAGGGGGGAAGCTGAAGAGTTGCAAGAAATCCTCCCAAAGGTCTACTCAGAAGCCTCTTATATGGTACTAGAAGCAGCAAAAGGCGGATATGGGGAAAGGGAAATCAGGGAGGGCAGAAGAAAGCTCCAGTTAACGCCTATTGCCACAATCACCTTCTACTTCGACCCGAAGGTGGTCTACCGATTCAGCAATCTAGCGAAAATAGTGGATAATAGCACATCTATATGGGAAGCAGATCGAGCGTTGCGAAAAGCTGGAGTCACCACTGAGCTTTATTTTGAATTAGGGATGAATACAGACTGATTTGATTTACCTTACTCTAGTCTACCCGGCTCTAACTCCAGAGCCTATTCCCGAGCCCATGTTCAGAGCCTGTTTGATCTCTTCCTGCATATCCTTAAGCTTGCTCTGAAACTTCCCCTCCTGCTTTTGGAGTGTAGCGATCCTCAGAGACAGGGTCTCCTTCCTCTCCTTGAGATCCTCGGATACCTTCTTCTTATCGGACTTTATGAGAATAGAACCGGTGCTCTGATATAACTCGGCGTCTTCCTTCAGCTTTTCCACCATATCCAAAGTATTTTCAATTTCCCGCAACTGCATTTCCATTTGTGACCTCTGCATAGCGATGGCTTGAACCTGTTGCTGCATCTGCTGGAACTGAGCCAGCTGCTGCTTAATTTGTGGGGGTACCTGCTCCATTTCAAACACTCTCTATTTCTTTTATGGTCTTTATCCATCTCAGATAAGTACTAACTGCAGCCCTAAAAGGAGCTGCTTCCCTAGAGGCGATGTACAACAACACGTTATTATCCTCTTGATTTAAAGATACTGATGTTCTATCGGAGGGCGCTGACTCTATCTCAGGCGCTAAGACAAAGGATAGCCTCCTAGCTTCTTCCTCACTATCAAAGTTAAACTCCAACTCAGCTTTGGCTTCCCTCATTTACACATCACCTTTCTACAGACTATGCAACAGCATCGTAGCGCTATCTGGCATTGGTCGTCTTCGCAACTTTGGACCGTTCCTTGAAGAGGATTTTGTGGCCGCAGAAGGGACATCGTATCAGCTCACCATCGCTTAATCCTACTTCACGGTTGCAATTCCCGCAACGATACTTCAGGGAGCTAGATTTATTGGCCATTATTCTCTCTCCTCAGCCAAGTGCTTAATAGCCCGCTCCATGGTCTTAGCTGCCCCTGTAACTGGGGAATAAGCACCGCCAGTAAATTTGACACCGCATTTGCTACAGCTCCATATACCACTGGCGACCCTCTTAACAGATTGCCTGTTACAGACTGGGCACTCGTAGAGGGCTCGATGACGCTTATCAGCCGCGAGCCATTTCTTCCTTAATCGCATACCATATCTGGGTCCAAATTTCCCAGCTGATCCAACTTTTTTTCCCATATTTTAACCCGATACTATATGTGCTTTCTTAGTTCCTCAGCCTTCTTGGTTCCACGCTTCATTATGTCTAGGATTTCTTCCTGGGTAAAGCTACCAATTCCTCCCTTCTGCATGGCACATAACAGGCCCTTTTGGGTCGTCGCCAATGTTATCCTAGCGTCCATAGCGAGCTCCTCATCCAGGAGGGGATCCACGACTATTGTATCATCTATCTTCACAAAGGTGGTCTCTACTGGCTTGTCATTTAGAGGTAGCTTCTGCTTGGTTCTCTCGCCGTAGAGCACTCTGTCATTCTCTACCTTAGGTATGTATGCGTCGTATAGAGCCGCAACTGCTCCCAGCGTTGATGCATCGAAGAGGTTCCCGTCGTAGTCGAGTACATGGATGTCGATGAAGACTATCCATACCTTTTCACCCTCTACTATACAGAGCTTATCTAGGTCTATTGCCTTGGATTCTCTTACACCCCGATCCACAACCCTAGCTAGTTCTATAGTGGCCTCGTCAGGCGGTCCCTTTTCAAAGGTTGGCGATGCAAGGGGAATGAGCTCTGCGTTGGTAGTAAGTACACCTGAAGCAGGCATATCCGAAAAGGGCTCTCCCAAAATTAGCTTCACACCCACCATCAATTGGGTATTCCCTATTTTGACTAGAGCAGATCCCTCTGCCTTAGCTGAGACTCCGGTCTCAACAGATATCTGCCTGTACTCGTCAAAGCCCCGTCCATCAAGTCTTTTGCCTTCTCTAAGCAATCCTGATAGATAATCCTTCTTGATACCAGTTAGAATCTCAGACGCCATCTCAACCACCGTACCTTGCCTTTAGAGCTTCCTTTTGGAGTTCATATACCTTCTTACATCCCGTTATGGCTAGCTTAAATGCCTCTTCGAATTCCTTTGTAGTTAGATTCCCATCCATCTGAAGCAGCACAATCTCGTTCTTCCTAGGTATCATGGCTACTGGCACGTCAGCCTCACCGAAGTTGTCCTCTACATCGAAGAGGTCCAGCGCTATCTTGCCATCTATCTTACCTGCTGCGCATGCAACCACGAGGTCTTTCATCGGTACCCCTGCATCAGCCAAAGCAAGGGATGCAGCTGTAATGCCAACACATCTAGTACCTGCCTCGGCTTGGAGTATTTCCACAAATACATCTATCGCCGTCCTGGGAAATAAGTGGGTAAAAACCACTGATTCTAGAGCGTCTCTTGTCACTTTGGATATCTCCCTGCTCCGCCTATCAGGGCCCGGTCTCTTTCTATCATTCACTGAAAAAGGGGCCATGTTATAGGTGCATCTCAGGGTAGCCTTATCCGGCCTCTGGTGATGCTTCGGATGAAGTTCCCGGGGGCCATAGCATGCGGCTATCACCTTGTTGCCGCCCCATTCCACATAGGCTGAGCCGTCAGCTCTCTTGAGTACGCCGGCCTCGATCTTTATCTTTCTTAATTCGTCCAGTTTTCTGCCGTCCAGTCTCTTTCCATTCACTATAAGTTTCTCAGGTTCTCCTACTTTCATATCGATTCCCTCTCTTCAATTATCATCTTTTTTATGGTGTCGGTCAAGCCGCTTTTGTGGGCTTCTTCTTCAATTCTTCTTATAGCCCTTACCACCAAATCAACCATCGCTGGCTTGCCGTCCATCCAGATCCAGCCATTCTGCCCCACGATGATCTTGCATTTAGATTCATCTGTTATCATCGATATCATGGAGCTCTTCTTGCCTATTAACCTTGGTACCTTGACAGGCGCCATGTCTATAAGTCTGCCTTTTTTTAAGACTTGTGCACGCCTCTCAGTCATAGTTATATATACCTTTTTTGAGTGAGTAATCTCTCTTACCTTGGCGTAGATTACATCCCCTGGGGCTAGAATAGTGTTCAAATCGGTCTCACGGGGATCCACATCCCTGAAGTAATCTTTGGCGTTCAAGGCGCCGGTATAGGCAGAATTTATGTCCACATACCAATTAGAGAATTGAGACTCCTCCACTTTACCTATCACGAAATCCTCTACGGTGGGTATGTATTTTCCAGTTATAGGTATCACACGGACGTATCCGCTCTTCTCGTCCAACAGGCCTAAAGTAGAGGCGTAAACACTGTTTCCCTCTCTATATACTCCGCTACCCAGCTGATGCTCTCCTTCTACCAACAATTCTCCTGGTATGACCATTCGTCTTTCCATATTCTCTCCTTCCAAAAATTCGAAGACTGCACTATACACTAATGCCTTTAAGTCTTCGCGAGTATTTTGGTTTCTACTTCGCCTTTAGTCAGTGAATTTATCTCCTTGAAGAATTCATCTACAACACCAGCTGGAAGGCCCACGAGAAATGCCCATGAGCCGTCCTTAAGCCATTCCTCTTTTTTGATCTCGCCGTACTCCTTCACCACGGGATAGGCTTTCGCTGCGTATTGTGGTGGAATCTTAACCGCTATAGTGCGTTCCTCAAAACGTATAGGCAGAATAGGTCGCAGCGCCTTAATAACTGTTTGTACCTGCTCCTCAGCGGTCTTATGTAAGTCTACATGCACCCTCGCGTCCTCCATCGCACGCTCTATCCTCTGAGGCGGATGAGGTGTCCCAGTCTGGGGATTCATCGCATTCCTAGCTATGATGTTTATTACCTGCTTCTTCCTGTCATCGAGCATCTTCCTACGCTGTTCTGTCGTTAGCTGAATCTCCCCTTTCCGTACTATCTGCTTAGCTACGTCCAAGGCATTGGAAGTGGTGAAGACCTTCGCCATATGCTCTTCGCTTGCTTTGTCGCCTTTTTTAGCGTCTTTAAAAATAGTTTCTACTGCTAGCACGCTGGAAATATCTAGCTCCTTCCCTCTTTTAAAGTCCAGCGCTAGATCAGGATCCACGAGGACCTCGTATCTCTCCCCATAGATCTCCAGCCTGGCGATGACGGCCTCCTCCAAGCTGACCAAGGAGCTCACTCCTTTGGAGCCTCCTCCCGGACCTTAGGCATCTGGGAGAAATACTTCTTGACCTCCTCCGATGAAAACTTCTTGAATTCCTTAGTCTTAAGCTCTACAATCGCTATTTCCACTGTTTCTTCGCTCACTTTACCCTCTGTCACCTCATTCATTACTCCTAAAGCGAGTTGAATGGCTTCGTCTCGGCTCATGCCCTCTGTATATTTTTCCTCAAAGATCTCCATGGCAGTGCTTCTGCCCGCTCCTATCGCGGTAGCCTTGTACTCTATGAGGGCGCCGCTGGGATCAGTCTCAAACAGCCTCGGCTTCTCGTTAACTCCTACTATGAGGAGGGATATACCGAAGGGCCGCACGCCTCCGTGCTGAGTATACAGCTGCTTGAAATCACAGATTTTTTTAGCAAGCATCTCTATGTCTATGGGCTCGTTGTACAGAATCCGGTTGGACTGTGCCTCTACCCTAGCTCTGTCTACTAAGACCCTAGAATCTGCCACTAATCCAGAAGTAGCGGCTGCGATGTTCTCGTCTATCTGGAAGATCTTCTCTATCGATCTTGCCTCTACTAATTTACTGGCAATCCTCTTGTCCACTGCCAAGAGCACGCCATCAGCATACCTTATACCCAGGGAGGTGGTTCCCCTTTTCACTGCTTCCCTCGCATACTCAACCTGGAACAACCTTCCATCAGGGCTGAAAACTGTTATAGCTCTATCATATCCCAAACTCGGCATCGGTTGCATCGTACATCCTCCTTCAAAATATTAAGGCCTATTATTTTTATTTACCTTTCTGCTCTATGTCTTCTCTCATTAGACCTATATATTTCATGTTTAAATCATTTACCCTTCTCTTCAGCCCATTATCATGGGGTAGGGCGTCTAGGCACTGCCCCCTGCTCTTAACTAACTTCACGCCTCCCATGAACTCTATATCCCTGCTCTCCTTCGCAACGGGAGCTACATCCTTCAAAAACTTCCTTTTCAAGGTCTTTATGGTGCCGGAAATCCCTATGGGCGCCAGGTGCAGTCTTATGCCGTCTACGATGCTCACCATGGCTAAGCATGCTTTAGCTTCACCTACTGCCTTATGATGGCATACTATGAAGCCCTGCTGAGCATCAGCATTAAAGTCCAAGACCCATATGTTAAGCTCACTCATCCTGTTCTCTCCTAGGAAGCTCATGACTTCTCGTCGGACTGCCCTAACAATCTGCTCTCTGCTGAGAGGTTCATCTCCCTCTACGCGGAATGCGATATACCTCTTTCGTTCTCTCAGGGATGGAGGTAGCTTTTTAACCTTCATACTCATACCTCACTTAGAGGCTACCCTCCAGGATCTTTTTAGGAGTTTCAACCATAGCTTTCATGGCCTCTTCCTCTTCGGCTCCCACTAGCTTCAATAGCTCGAATACACAGTCAGCCTCCCGCAGATCATACCTAGACTTAGCTCCGGTGCATGCAATAAGCTCGAATCCATATTTCCTTGAGAGCATGAGGTTCTTCTTGATATTCTTCAGCAGGCGCACTCGTTGGCCCCTTTTAGAAGTTATGAGAGCACCTAGGTTTACCTCAACCGCAACCGAGTTCTCTTTGGCTTTTCTAGCAATAAAGGAATCTAGGCCGCTGTCTCGTCTGCCCAGCTCAGGATGCGCCAAGATATCAATCCTACTGTCGCTGACCGCCAGCCTATTAGCCATGTCACTTCCACCCCTCACAACGAGGTAATCAAATCCCCTAAGTGCTTTAATACTGTCCTTAAAGCTTCCTTTGTTGCCAGCGCTGATCTCGGCTCCTAAAGCGATGCCGCCTCTCTTTGCTAGGTCCTGACCATCACATAAGCCTATCTTTATACCCAATTTATCAGCGTGGTAGGCGAGCCTCGAAGGAGTATCTACCCCTGAAGAAACTACTGAGTGAACATGCAGATCAATAAACTCCATATCCTTGCCTCCGTAGCAAGATTTCGAATAAGATAAGAATGAAATAAGAAACATCCCCTTTAAATATTCGGGGGTGCAACTGGTTGCTTCCCTTGGCTACTTGCCTTTCCGATCCTTTGATCTGATGCTGGGCCTGATCTTCTCAGCTCCTTTCCCCTTCCGCCTGAGACCCCGTGAGCTTTTTCCCGCAGAGGTCAAGCCCCTATAGACTCTACCCCTATGCTGCTTCTCCGATAGCCTCTTCAGATCCTTGTCAGATTTTATAGAGGGATGTGTTGGGTCGAGCATGATGACCTCATAGTATTTATAGCGCCCATCCTCACCAATCCAATAAGAGTTTAAGACCTCGAGGTTCGGATATTTCCTACCCGCTCTCTCTTCAGCCATCCACCGCAGGCTCTTCTTTGGGGTATACTTCTTGACGCCCATCTTGCTGGGCTTCCTACCGCCAGTAGGGCGTTGCTTCCTCCTCCCACCTCTCCTGATCCTTGAGCGTACAACGATTACGCCCTGCTTGGATTTATAGCCCAGCGCTCTAGCCCTATCAATCCTGAGGGGACGTTCAACCCTAACAATGGATTCCCCTTTTCTCCACTCTGGTATGCGTTTTCTTAGTAGGGGTCGCACTATGGACTCGCTTGGCTTATTCCATGCCTTAGCAATGTAACTGTACATTCCCATTATTAACACCTTAAAGTCAACTTCGCTATAAATGGAGGAATACTGTTAAAAAGCTTTCTCTGTCTCCAGTGGCGCTTACAAATTAGTGACATTGCCCCTAAATGTTATCGAACTTAGGACATTTTTGCGGTCGGTTTCTTCTCCATCTGCTGATTCTTTTATTTCAGTTGACTATGCCTCTATCGAATATTACTCCAAGCAGGGGTTTACCTTCAAAACCCTCTCGTACCATTAAGCTTCCACCTTACGTTTTTCTAGATTTTGGATTAGCTCGTTTTCTAACCCCAGCCACTTCAACTGTAGACCCACCAGCCTCCCCACCATCAACCGGATTAAGGGCCTCTGGCTCTTCCCGCACTTTTACCTTTACTTCTGTTGGTTCAATCTCTGCCCTAACAGTCTCTCTTATACTAAACCTGCCTATCGACTCCTGAAGCTGATCAGAAAGACCTGACAACTCCTGAGCAGTAGCCGTCAACTGCTCCATGCTTGCCGCCTGCTCCTCAGCAGCCGCTGAAGTCTCCTCAGTGCCAGACGCGGCCTCCTCACTAACAGCAGCTATCTCATCAATCGCAGCCACAACCTTCTCACACACCACACTCTGCTCCTGGCTTGCAGCAGAAATCTCCTCAACCCTACCCGTCAGTTCACCCACAGCCTGCAAGATACTCTCCAAAGCACCCAAGGCCTTGTTCACAACCTCAGTCGAACCAGCAACCTCCTCGACACCACGATCCATAGACGAGACAGCATTATCAGTATCCTCCCGGATGTCCTCGATGAGGTTCGCGATCTCCTCAGCGGCCTTGGCTGAGCCGTCAGCAAGTTTTTTAACCTCCTCGGCAACAACGGCAAAACCACGTCCATGCTCACCGGCACGAGCAGCCTCAATAGCAGCATTAAGAGCAAGCAAGTTAGTCTGGTCAGCGATGCTCGTGATCAACCCCACGATTTCGCCTATCTGCTTCGACTTATCACCAAGCTCCTTTACCACATCTGCTGATTGCTTAACCACTTCGTTGGTATTCTTCATCTTCTCAATCGCTTCCTTCGCAGACTCGCCACCCTCTTCTGCAATCTTGTTAGCACTCTCAGCCACCTCAGCAGCAGACA
>JAZGAD010000037.1:0-21579 GCA_036444275.1 Hydrothermarchaeales archaeon (SeqCode) | reverse complement strand
AAAGAGAATAGGCTTTGCAGTTAAGGATTCAGAGAATGCATTAAAGCTGGCGCAGGATATACGCCACTACACGCAGAAGCAGGGAGTAGAGCTACTCTTCGAGGAATCTTGCGCCAGTAGGCTTGGTGTAAAGGGCCATCGGTTACAGGACCTAGATGTAGACGTGATAGTAGCTCTAGGTGGGGACGGCACTATCTTGAGGGTTCTCTCTGCCATCAAAGATACTCCAATACTAGGGATCAACCTTGGCACAGCCGGATACTTGACCAAAATAGAGCCTGTGGATTGGAAGCCTGCTATGGAGAAGCTGTTGAAGGGCGAATATACCCTCGACGAAAAAGCAATGATAGATGTGAAGGTAAGCGGAAATGCAGTAAGCCAAGCATTAAATGAAGCAGTAGTGAGTCCTTCAGAACCGGTGAAGATGCTGAATTTTGAAGTCCTAGTAGACGACTGCACCTACTTCTCAGCCCGTGCTGACGGCATAATCATAGCCACCCCTCTCGGCTCCACTGCTTATTCCCTCTCAGCCGGCGGTTCGATCCTGGATGTTAGGGTTCCTGCATTCGTAATTACGCCTATCTGTCCCTTTAACCACGGCGTCCACCCAGTCGTTGTCCCTCAGAATTCCAAGATAACGGTGCGTATTATTAAGACCCGGAGGAAGGCCGTAGTAGTGGTCGATGGAGAATATACGATGGAAATCGACCCTGAGAGAGAAGTCACCTTCGAGCTATCAGATAAAAAGGCATCTTTCGTGAGCCTCTAATCATGATTACCTACTGTTAGTTTAACTCTTTCTCCAATTAAAGGCAAATCCAGCTACATAAAGACAAAGGCAATAAGTTTAATAAGAACTGGGCCTAGTAAAGTCTACTTCCAAACAAGCAGAAGACAGAAAATAGATGTTCTGTACTCTATGCAAAAAGGTGGTGACGAAAGATGGAGCAGAAGAAATGCAGTAATTGTAGTAGGACGGATGATGAGGTGAAGTTGATCCCGTATTACTCCAAGGGAAAAGAGGACTTCGTATGCGTACACTGCTTGCCTATGTTCATTCATGGTTAAGTTAATTGTACCGTATCGTGTTCGAAGATCGTAAGGGCGTGTAACACCCAACCTTAGGAAGCTCCCTGTTCACTGAGAAGAGAGGGTCACCCTACTTTTACCATGTTAACTATCTTGGCGAAGACGAGAAAATGGACGAGGGAACTGTACAGTATTCCATGAGGGTGGAGGATGACGCCAGCATATATATCCGGGAATCTGTAAGGGAAAAGCGGGAGTTGGTATACCGCAAGGATAAGTGCATCGGCTGTTGGCTCTGCTACGAGTCCTGTCCCACCGAAGCAATTACCAGAAACCCCATCGGAATGGTAGAGGACAGAAGAGAGGGACACGCCAACATAGTCATAGACCCAGAAAAATGCATCCTATGCGGTGTATGCACCGAGGTCTGCTTGTTCGGCTCCATTGATCTACGCATAGACGGTACCTCCATTGTGGAGTTGAATTACCCGAAATTTCGGGGGCGTTGGGAGCTGGACCAGGAAAAGTGCAAACCAAAGGACGCTGAGAATTTACTGCTGTGCGATGACTGCGAGAAAGCCTGCCCTAGAGAGGCTATAAAGTGCAGTCTGGATGTTAAGAATGGTAAGAAAATTAAGAACGTTGTTGCTCGCGATGAGAAGCTCTGTATCTACTGTACCTCATGCAATATTGCGTGCCCAGAGGATGCTATAAGCGTTGAAAAGGTCCTTGAGGGCGAGATAAGCGTTGATCTAGAGAAATGCCAAGGCTGCGGTGTCTGCGTAGATATATGCCCCTCTCAAGCGCTAGAGATGCCCCAAGGTGATATAGGCGAACGTACAGATAGGCTCGTCATAAATCAGGATGTCTGCATCTACTGTGGCGCCTGCGCTAACTCCTGTCCAGTAGAGGCTTTGACTGTGAAGAAAAAGGGATTGAAGTACAGCAAGGAGAAAGAAAGATCCGCTACTAAGAGGAGGGAAAGGATATTCCAAGAGCTGATAACGGAGGAATAACCTTCGAACTGAAGGTGGAAGACGAGCTCTGCTCGGGCTGTGGAAACTGCTCTATAGTCTGCCCCATCAACACCCTTAATGTTCTGGAAGCGAGTGGCGGCAAGGGCGGGGGAGTAGAGCTCATTATAGATGGAGGTATAGCCCTCTGGCTGAGCAATGCCTGCAACGGTTGTGGCCTATGCGTCAGAGCTTGCGCCCAGGACGCTCTTACACTGGAGGCAGTGGCGCAGGAGACCAGCGATAGGCAAATCCGCCTAGGCGGTCTAGATGGCCCTGACGAAGAAGTAGAAACATTGGTAGAGGAGGCTGCTGCGCCAGCTTTCAGAGTGGATCCAAAGAAGAGGGAGTTCCTTGAGGATATCGTTGCATCTATGAAGAAGGCGAAATCAAGGCGCCTGATCGAAACAGGGAAATCAGAAGATGCCAAGGAAAACCTATTCAAGTCAAAGTAAAGGGGGATGCATCCGCACAAAGCATAGCTGACTTAATATAATTCGTATTTGAATGAAATGAACGAATACCTTCCTTTCTCAATTTGTCTGAGGCGAAGAAATGGGCTCAAATGCAAAGATTGAATTCAAAAGCATATCCCCCTTGGATGTATACAAGCATCTGCCGAAGGATAACTGCGGCGAATGTGGGATTCAGACTTGCATGGGTTTCGCGGTTAGGCTGCTGCGTCGAGAGGCATACCTGGAGAACTGCCCGAGACTAAAGGACGCCAAATACATAAGTGCAAAGCTGGCACTGAAGGAACTCTTGGCCCAGGTCTTAGAGGCCAAAGAAACCAGGCTCGTGATCTACGGTGATCTCTGCAATGGCTGTGGAAACTGCGTGATAGTGTGCCCCCCAAATGCATCTTGCAGCTTAGAAGCGAGTGGCGGCAAGGGACCGTTGAGCGAGGAAGTCGTCATGGATATCGGAGACGGCGTAGTAGTAGAGGTGAACATAGATGCCTGCCGCAGAGCTGGTGAGGATGTGGAGTCAGAGCCCTGTAGGCTATGTATAGACGTCTGTCCCTTTAAAGCCATTGAATTCCTATAGATATTCTTAGGTGATGAAGTGAGGCTCATTCTGGATACTTCGGCCCTCCTGGCAGGTGCCAGGCCTTCGAAAGAAGAGAAATGCTATACGGTGCCTAAGGTAATGGAGGAAGTTAGAGAGAGGAAGGCGAAGCTTGCGTTGGAACTGAGCCTGCAGGCACGAGACATAAAGCTCCTAGAACCTAGCGAACGCGCCTTGACCAAGGCGGGCGAGGCTGCAAGGGAATCAGGTGATATAGCGCAACTGTCCCAGTGCGATATCCAACTCATAGCTCTAGCTATAGACTTTAAGGAAACTGGCAAGGAGAGCGTTATTCTAACAGACGACTATAGCATCCAGAACTTATCTAAAAAGCTGGGTGTCTCCTTCGTGCCCATAGCAGAGATGGGCATCAAGAAATACTTGTCATGGAAAAATATATGTAAGGGTTGCGGGAAGAAGTTCCCAATAGAGTATAAAGGGAAGTGTGACCACTGCGGATCTGAGGTGATAAGGAAAGCAAAGAGGCGGAAAAGATGAGGGATATTACTGAGTTGATGCAAAAGGCACTGGAGCTGAAAGGAAAAGGACTCACTACTGGCGAGATCGCTGATGAGTTCAATGTCTCTAGGGAAACCGCTTTATGGCTTATTACCCGGGAGGCTGAGAAGAGAGAGGAGGCCCCTCCCAAGGACATACATATCGACTGGAGTAACATCGGCTCTAATCCAGCAGTTTTGAAGCACCTCTCCCTTGCTCTTGGAGAGCTTATAGAGGAGACGCTGAAGGAAAACGATCTCCCACAGCCAGATGTAATAGCCGGTATAGCTACCAGTGGCATACCCCTAGCTGCGCTGATCGCTGAGAAGATGAATGCTTCCCTAACGGTTATCCGGCCTAACAAGCATCTATGGGAGCCTGGTGAGGGAAAGGAGACCGAGCAGACAGGGTTTATTCTATCTAATTTCGCAGATGTCAAGGGCAAGAACATAGTTATTGTCGACGATATCGCAACGAGTGGGACTACCCTGAAGGAAACCGTTAAGCTGCTTAGCGATCTGGGCGCAAATCCAGTGGCCGCTGCAGTAATGATAGACAAGAAGGGCATCAAGAGTATAGGGAGCACACCTGTGAAGGCACTCGTGAGCGTCAGCATAGTCGGGGAACTTAAGTAGCTCCTTTTTGTCTCCAAGCTCTAGCTAGGGGTTATAGCATGGAAGGTAGACATACATTGATAGAGGAACAGGCCAAGGAGGAGGGTGAGGAGATACTGAGAGAGCACCTAGCTATGGTGGAAGAGGAAATAAAAAGGGTTTTTAAGAGCCATGACGCTCCAAAGCAACTGTATGATATGATGAAATACCACTTGGGCTGGCTGGATGAGGAACTCACGCCGGTAGAGCAATATAGGGGCAAGAAGTTCCGGCCTGCCATCTGTCTCCTTACCTACAATGCTTTGAGCGGTGTCTACGATAAGGCCCTTCCAGCTGCTGCAGCTGTAGAGCTAATCCATAATTTCTCCCTTATCCACGACGACATTGAAGACATGGACGAAGAGCGGCGGCATAAGCCCACTGTCTGGAGGCTCTGGGGAGTGCCACAGGCTATAAATGTCGGGGACGGCATGCATGTACTAGCCAATCACGCTGCATTAGGGCTGAAGGAACTGAATATAACCAGCTCCAAGATCGTGGATACCCTAGAGGTCCTGAATAAGACTATAATAGAGCTATGCGAGGGGCAGTACATGGACATGAGCTATGAGCAGGAACTGGACATTACCACCGACATGTACCTTGAGATGATTTCCAAGAAGACTGCAGCACTGATAGAGGCATCCACATATATAGGAGCCTTGCTGGCAACAAACAATCAAGAAACGATTGGGCACTTCAAGAGATTCGGGAGAAAGATAGGCCTAGCCTTCCAAATCGTGGACGATATTATAGGGATTTGGGAAAAAGCTGAACACACTGGGAAGCCCAAGGCAAGCGATATAAGGAACAGGAAGAAGACACTACCCGTTATATATGCCTTCCAGAATGCCTCCGGCGATGAGAAGAGAAGGTTGAAAGAGATATACAAGGAGGAGATGAGCGAGAATGATGTAACGGAAGTGCTTGATATACTGGAGGGGGTAAAGGCTTATGAGTATTCCAAGTGTATGGCAGAAGAGCTGGAGGGGGAAGCTATGAAAGAGCTGGATGACACCGGGATAGAAAACGAGGCTATGACTAAGCTTAAAAATCTATCACTATTCCTGGTGAGGAGGACCTACTGAGGCAAGATGGAGAAGATCACGCCTAGAGGGAGGGTGCTGGATCTCCTGCGGGGGGAGGAGGTAGATTGTATCCCCTGTTTCAGCGGCATGGGTAACATCACCCAAACCGGTCTCGATGAACTGGGTTTCAGATTTTCTGAAGTGCATATCGACGCTGAAAAGATGGCTAGTCTTGCAGCTTCAACCTACAAACTTTTTGGATTCGATAGCGCTGTCGTACCCTTTGATATCGGCTTGGAAGCAGAAGCAATGGGGTGTGAGTTGAATTTCTATGAGGCTAGGGAAGGGATTATCTACCCAACGGTGAAGACCAAGATCAATGCTGAAGAATGGAAACGGGAAATAGACGTTGAGAAAAAGGGGAGAGTGCCTATCGTTGAAGCTGCTGTCAAGCACCTTAAAGAGGATATCGGTACAGAAGTAGCCATAGGTGTCTTCGTTCTTGGACCCTTTACTCTTGCGGGCCAGGTTACGGACCTCAACGAACTCCTCAAGACATCGTTTAAGGAACCAGAGCGAGTTAGCATACTCCTGGATAAACTGGCAGAAGTTATAATCTCGATAGCTGGCGTGATGAAGAATGCTGGAGCTGATTTCCTCACTATAAGGGAGATGGGTGCCAGCAGCGACGTGATCAGCCCGAGAATGTTCGAGAGCTTGGTAATGCCTTCATTGAAGAGGGTGATTACAGAGGTGCGTCCACCGAGGATTCTACATATATGCGGGAACACCGATCCAATTGTGGAACTCATGCATCAATGTGGGGCAGAGGGGATAAGCGTGGAGCAGCGGAGTGACATCACCAGAATTAGAAAAAAATTAGGGGAAGATGCTATAATCCTGGGAAATATAGACCCATACAGTGCCTTAGTCAAGGGCACCCCCAATGATGTTAAGCAAGCTGTAAAAAGGGCAATAAGAGACGGTGTCAGCGGAGTCATGCCCGGCTGTGATATATGGCCAGCTGTGCCAAGAGAAAACATGCTTGCTCTCGTGAATGCTACCAGAGAATATGGAGTGCATTAATTAAAACAGGGGGATAGAGATGGCTGAGAGGAAAAATGAGATTCTGAAGGGATTGAAGGAGGGCGTTGTGAGATACGATGCCGAGAAGGTAAAGAAGTATGCTAATGAGTTATTAGACAGCGGGATGGACGCCCAGGAAGGAATATTCGAGGGCTTATCTGTTGGTATGGAAGAGGTCGGCGAGCTATTCGAGAGGAACGAATACTTTGTCCCAGAGGTGTTGATGTGTGCAGAGGCTCTATACGCCGGCTTAGACATCCTTAAGCCCCATGTGAAAGCGGGCGAGGGCAGGATAAAGGGAGAAGTAATCATAGGCACCGTAGAAGGTGATGTCCACGACATAGGGAAGAACATAGTCCGCATGATGTTCGAGATCGCGGGCTTCACTGTGCATGACTTGGGCAAGGATGTTCCTCTTGATAAGTTCGTGGATGAGCAGATAAAGACTAACAGCGACATAATATGCCTCTCAGCAATGATGACGACTACGATGGTGGGAATGAAGAAAGCAATTGAGAAGCTGAGGGAGAAGAACCCAGACGTGAAGATCATGATTGGGGGTGCGCCAGTGACTGAAAAGGTAGCTGATATGTGGGGGGCAGACGGCTATGCTCCAGATGCAACAAATGCCTTGAAGGAAGCAATAAATATGGTCACGAGCTTGAGGGGGATGCGGAAGTAGGGAAAGGAAAAAAAATAATTCCAAGGCGGCTGTCTCAGCCTCCATTCTGCTCTGTTTTCTAGGCTAGTACCTACGATAAAATAAAACCCTAAACGATGCTACTGGCCAGAAGTTTCTTGAAAAAATCTAACCCCTGGACCGCTTCATCTATTTCTTTTAAGCTCTCTTGCTTGGTCGCATTATAGATCTTAAGATAGGTTTCGTTTTGATCCCGGAGCCACGTAGACGTATCTTCCAGAGTAGTGATTACCCCATCAATCTGCAGGATATATAAATCAGAGGTAGATTTGTCTATCCCGTACCCCTCATTTATCATATTGGAAAATAGCCCTAGATCGTGCATCAGGAAAAAAGTGGAGTCCAATATCTCCCGTGAAAATTCCCATTCCGCCAATACGTATCGTTCCTCGGTTCTAGGTAGATTCATCGATGCCTCTTTGATCTGTGACTCGTGAACATCTCCTAGATCCTTTATCAGTTTTCGATACTTTCTCAAAAGTTCTATGGTAAGCTCTTGAGCACTCGCAACATCCGTAACATTCGTTTTTACTTTGTACTCCTGATTATAATCATTAGTTAGGTCAGAGAAACCCTTGCTATACGCCTCCTTTTCCCTCTTAATCAGATCTCGGTATTTCGCCAGTTCATTAATTCCTTTTTCAACTTGGATCGATTTCGGCACCACGGTGGGTGGTACGGTTGTAGAAGTAGTGGACGGCATTTTTGGTTCTGCTTGGCTCAAGTTTTTGTATACAAGGACACCAATTATTGATCCAACAATCAGCAGGCCGACAGCTGCGATAAGGGTACCCCAGCTAACCGTCCGTTTCCTTGATTCTAGTCGCATCCTAAATCATTCATTCCCTAGTACTTGCTGTTGAGATGAGATATATTAATTAAGCTTAATTTATGTTCTTTTCCTGCAGACTCCAAGATTTTAGCATAAACTCCAATTGTAAGCCTATATGATTGCATTATAGACAAGGTTTTTTATTGAACGAATACTTGCTAATATTGTTTACTCCAACTCACCCTAAGTATACAGGGGGATCGACACATGGACGAAAAAGTTGAAAAGAGAGAACGTGCCGCCATGAGGACTGTTAAGATAAGGGAGGTTATTGAGGAGACCAATAAAATCAAAACATTCATCCTAAATGCAGAGATCAGCGCTATGCCCGGGCGGTTTATCATGTGCTGGATCCCAGGCTTGGATGAGAAGCCCATGAGCCTCTCCTATACCGAGGGCTACATAGGAGTTACCGTACTGGAAGTTGGGCCATTTACCGGCAAGATGATGACGATGAAAGAAGGTGAGCTCCTTGGCTTTCGAGGGCCATTGGGGAGAGGCTTCAAGGTTACTGGCGACAAGATTCTCACTATAGGCGGGGGTGTTGGAGTAGCGCCCCTCGCGCCTCTGGCTGATAAAGCCTTGAAAGAGGGAAGAGACGTGACTGCTATCATCGGGGCGCTTAGTGCATCCGGGATTTTGTTCGCAGAGCGCATGGAGAAGGCTGGAGCCAGGGTATTGATTACTACCGACGACGGTAGCGCTGGTATGAAGGGCTTCACTACAGACGCCCTTAAGAAACTATTAGAAGAGGAAAGCTTCGATCAGTGTTTTACCTGCGGTCCAGAGATAATGATGTACAAGGTGCTCCAGCAGACCAAGGGCAGAATCCCAACCCAAGCTTGTGTGGAGAGATACTTCAAATGTGGCATAGGTGTGTGCGGGCAATGCATACTGGACAAGAACGGGCTTAGAGTCTGCAAGGAGGGGCCAGTTTTCCGAGATAAGGAGTTAGAAACTGGGGAATTCGGCAGGTACCATAGAAATGCCTCTGGGCTCAAGGAGTCCTTTGGCTGGGTAAAATGAAATTTCCCCTCGTCGATGTTAACGCGGCTTTCGTTTCTTTTGATTTTGATTCGATAATATTAAATATCATTTCCAACAGAAAAACTAGAGGGCTGCGAAATGAAGAAGGAAAAGGAGCGGGCGGTGGTCTGAAGTTGAGGAAAATCTACTTATTCTTGGCCATCTTGTGTTTTCTGCCTGCTGTAAGCGCTAGTGCCGCAACTAATGTAGATATACTCCACTACGACATTGTCCTAGAAATATCACCTGGAGAGCACGCCTTCCATGCTTCAATAACAATGCAACTTGAGGCGTTAGAAGATACAAGGGAAGTCGTCTTCGTATTAAATAAGGAACTAAGAATAGACCGAACAGTCTCATCAGGTAAGGAGCTTAAGTTCGAGAGAAGAGGGGACGAGCTAATCGTCGTCTTTGGAGAAGCCATAGAAAAAGCGGGCGAGATAGAGATTAGGATTGATTACTCCGGCACCTTTGAACAGAGCAGCGGATTCCAATGGGGGTATATCGGAGAGGACGTGAGCTACATGATCTACGAATCCCTATGGTATCCTACTATACATGGGGATCGAGCGCCAGCCAGTATAACCCTCAGAGTGCCCAAGGGATACTCAACTGTAACCTCTGGCGAGCTAGTGGAGGTTCGAGAGGTCAATGAAGAAGAGAAGCTGGAGTACGTATGGGAAGACTCAACGCCAGCTTTCGGCATATCCTTTGTTGTTGGGAGATACAGAACGAAAGTCGCTGATTACTATATTGATGATGCTGAAGAGAAACCTGTGCCTGTTGACAGCAAGTCCATTGTTGTAGGCGCTAGTGGCATCGCATATCCCAAACACACACGAGGGAAGGTGATCAGGATCTCGTGTTATCTCACGGAGGAAGATTTCTATTTCGCTGATGAATGTATTAGGGCTTCCAAGAAGATCCTCGAGTTCTACATTTCAAGATTCAAGGGATATCCCTACGATAAATTCGCTGTAGTGGAGATGCCTGAATCCTTCTTCGGTGGGCATGGCGACCAGGGTTTCATCATGCTTCAGGCCAACGTATTCAAGAGGCAGTCCCTAGAGTTCCTTGCTCACGAGATCGCACATAACTGGTGGGGTGCTCTTGTAGCGGCAGAGGGCGGCTACAACCTTCTGCCCTTCTATGGTATCAAGGTATCATCGTCAAGTACTCCTTCTAAGAATCTCTGGCTGAACGAGGGCTTTGCCACCTATTCTGCTATGATGTTCCTAGAGGCAGAATACGGGAGGGATAAGATGCTTGAGTCCCTGAAGGAGAAGAGGAGGGAGTACCTTCAGGTCGAGGCAGATACACCTATAGCTGAAATGGAAATAGATTACGGCAGCCCTGATTACCATGCCATATTATACAGCAAGGGTGCTTTTGTACTCCATATGCTGCGATACGTAGTGGGCGAAGAAGCATTTAACGGGATCATCGATGTATATATTCAAGACTACGGCGGGAGAAGCGCCACCTTGGAGGACTTTCAGAGGACAAGCGAGGATGTCTACGGCGAGTTGGACTGGTTCTTCAACGAGTGGATCAGGGATACAGCTATACCCGACTATGCCGTGGATGGTGCCTCAGTCACGCCCTGCAGCAGTGGCTACTGCACTAGGGTTAGTATATCCCAGAGGGGAGATCTGGTAAAGATGCCTCTTGACGTTACCTTAAGGACTTCGAAAGGCGAATTGACCAAGAGGATATGGATGGACGGCTTTACTAAGGAGGTAGAGTTCACATCGCATTCGAATCCTGTCGCTGTTGAGCTGGACAAAGAGTACTGGCTCCTAGAATCTGATAGGACCAATAATATACAGGTCATAAAACCCTTCAGCATAGGTGGCTTGAAAGCAGTCCTTGACTCTCTATTGCTGAGGTTCGATTAATCAATTACGCCAAATTCGAAAATCTTTTTATTAGCACTCCCCCTTCTTCCTAAACATGCTAGATAAACTGGGGGGATCCCTCTCTGCTGTTGTTAAAAGGATAGCATCTGCCGCCCTAGTGGATAAGAAGCTGGTCAAGGAAGCAGTTAAGGATATTCAGAGGGCCTTACTCAGTGCAGATGTAAAGGTAAGCTTGGTCCTCGAACTCTCCAATAGGATAGAGGAGAGGGCTCTCACTGAAAAGCCCAAAGCTGGACTGACGAAGAAGGAGCACGTGATAACTATAGTCTATGAAGAGCTGACCGGTCTCTTGGGCAAGGGCAAGATGCATGTAGATACGGGCCTCTCTGGGGGCAAAATAATGATGGTCGGCCTCCAGGGCTCAGGTAAGACTACCACATGTGTTAAACTGGCCAAATTCTATACCAAGCGTGGGGTAAAGTCATTCATTATTGCTGCAGATACCCATAGGCCAGCTGCCTATGAGCAAGCGGTCCAGCTGGCTGAACCTCTCGGTGTTGGTGTCTATGGGGAGCCTGGTAAGGAAAAGGATGCCCTAGAGGTTGTAAGGCGGGGACTGAAGGAAGCAAAGGCAGATATGGTTATCCTTGATACCGCTGGAAGGCATAAATCCCAGGAGGATCTCTTTGAGGAAATGCTGAGCATAGACGCTGTTTTTCAGCCTGACGAGAAGTTCTTAATAATAGATTCCAGCCTAGGGCAACAGGCAGGTGTTCAGGCTAAAGCCTTCCATGATGCTATAGGCATAACGGGCGTCGTCCTGACCAAGCTGGATGGCTCAGCTAAAGGGGGCGGAGCTTTGTCAGCGGTTGCAGAGACTGGATCATCGATAGTCTTCATCGGCACTGGGGAGAAGATTGACAACCTAGAGCCCTTCGACGCTGATAGATTCATATCCCGTCTCTTAGGCATGGGCGACCTCCAGGCGCTTCTTGAGAAAGCCAAGGAGGTAATCGATGAGGAGAGGGCCATGGAGATTCTGAAGGGAGACTTCACCCTCCTCGATCTAAGGGAGCAGATAGAAACTATAAGTAAAATGGGGCCATTGAGCAGCGTCCTCAAGATGATCCCTGGATTGCCCAGTATGCCCCTAGAGGCAGAGGAAACTGAGGATAAGTTTAAAAAATTTCTGTCCATCATGGACTCCATGACCAAGGAAGAGAAGAGGGAAGCCAAACTGAGTTCCTCTAGGGTAAAGAGGATATCCAGGGGCTCCGGTACAACGCCTGAGGAGGTAAAGGAATTAATAAAGTACTACGAAACAATGAAAAAAGCCTTAAAGGGCTTCAAGAAAGGTAGATTCACCAGAGGGCCTTTGAGGAGAATGATGCGGGACTTCAAATTCTGAACTTGAATAGTAGAAATTAATAAATAGAGGCAGACACTAATTTACTCTAAAAATCAATTAGGGCTGATTCGGAATGAAGAGATCAAAAGGCTCCAGAAGTAAGACCAGGCATAAATTGAGAAAAGACGTGAGAAAGAAGGGCCTATTATCGCTTTCTAGGGTTATGCATAGGTTCGAGATCGGCGATAGTGTCCATGTAGTGATAGAGCCCAGCGTCCAAAAGGGGCAACCCCATCCCAGGTTCCATGGGAAGACCGGCACCGTGATAGGGAAAAGAGGACGAGGATACCTTGTGGAAGTAAGTGATGGGAACGCGAAGAAGACCCTGATCTCAGCGCCAGTTCATCTTAAGGTTCAAAGGGAGGGCTAATCTTTAGGGGGGTCCGGATATATGATAGGTAAAAAAGTATTAGAGGAAAGACCAATTACCAGCTCTGAAGCCAAGTCCATTTTGGAGAAGAGAGGAGCTAAAGAAGAGTTGAACTATGAACAGAGGACCACCGTAGATTACCTAGCCAAGCTTATTAAACTGAATCCGACGAAGGCCAAAAAGGCTGTAGAAGAGCTGTTGAAAACAGAGAAGATCAAGCCAGAGATAGCAGTAAAGATAGTGGACCTGCTACCACGGGACGAAGAGGATGTCCGCGCTATATTCGCTAAGGAGAGATACGTTCTGACTAAGGAAGAGATTGGGGAGATATTGAAGGTCATAGATGGGGTGAAGTAAGGTAACTATTCAAGGTGATCCTTATGGGTATGGAAGATTATGCCATTATTTTGGACTACCTCTCCTTAGGCAAGATTGAGGACGAGCGGCCTATATATAAAAAGGAACCAGTGGCCTTCGGCCTAGGGGAGAAGTTCCTAACCCTTATCGAACTCATCCCGAGACAGGGGGTTACGCTTGATCTACATGAGAGGGTGTACATAGGCAAGGACGAGCGGGATAAGGTGGCCTATATAAAGAGGAGGACTACCTACGATGCTCTCAGCGCTACTGCTAGGTCCGAACTCCCCTACGTGGTGACTGAAATCGTAGAACAAACTGAGACGCGATATGTGAATTTCTTCAATGAGGCCCAACCTTTGACTACAAGACTGCATCAGCTTGAACTCCTTCCAGGTATAGGTAAAAAGCTGATGTGGGAGATTATAGAGGAGAGGAAGAAGAAGCCCTTTAAGTCCTTCAAGGATATCTCGCAGAGAGTGAAGTCTCTGTACGATCCTAAGAAGATCATAGTAAAGAGGATAGCCACAGAACTCGAGGAGGAGGGGACGAGGCTGGGCAAGGGTAAGTACAAACTCTTCGTAGCACCTTTTCCCCGTAGGGGGACGTGACGTCGAAGCAGAGTTTATTGAAGCACACTCAATATCTTTTAAGGAAGCATAATGTTAAGCTCAGGCATAGGCTGGGTCAGCATTTTTTAGTGAACGAGGATATCCTTCGGAGGCAGGTGGAATACGCCAGGCTCAGCTCTAACGATGCCGTGCTGGAGATTGGTGCTGGGACCGGAAACCTAACAGAGTTCTTGGTAAAGAATGCGAAAAGAGTATTTGTTATAGAAAAAGACACAGGAATGATCCGCATACTAAAAGAGCGCTTCTCAGATGCTGAAGATCTAGAGATTATAGAGGGAGATGCTTTGAAGCTTGACTTCCCGAGGTTTGATAAGGCTGTAGCTAACATTCCCTACGTCATCTCCTCGCCCCTTACTTTTAAACTCCTAGAGCACACCTTCGATAGGGCTGTTTTGACGTATCAGAGGGAGTTCGCGGAAAGGCTCATAGCCAAGCCCGGGACGAAGAACTACTCAAGGTTGTCAGTAGCTACTTATTATCGTGCTCGTGCTGAGATCTTAGAGTACATTCCGAGACAGGCCTTCTATCCTGTGCCCAAGGTAGCTTCAGCTATAGTAGAACTGGTGCCTAGACGGAAAATCCTAGAAGTAAATGAAGGCGTTTTCTCTAGGGTGTTAAAAGGCCTTTTCTCCCATCGCCGAAAGAGCGTTGCTAATGCAGCCTTTCATTCCTACCAGTTCATCTTTGGAAGGGATGTCTCAAAGGAAGAAAGGCGTAGGAGGATTCGAGAGCTCTTCCCAGATGAGTTGTTGAAGAAGCGGGTCTATCAGCTGCTGCCTGAGGAATTTGCTGAGCTGGCGGATATCGTTTGGAATGCAACAAAAAGATGATATCAGGTTCCGATAGCATGGACGCGGCGCGATGCCTATGGATAATTTTATATGCCACTACACCTATCCCATTTCAACAAGGGGAGATGCCATGGAACAAATCCTCAGCTTTTCCATAAGCGGAATATATTCCCTGTTGCTGTTGAACCTAACCTTCAATTTCCTACTGGCTATACGGCTGAACCAAGTAAGCAAGAAATTCGTCTCCGCCCAAGAGATGGTGGACTCCAGAATTAACAAGCTGAACGACAAGATCAAGCATGTGGAGGATTCCTTTAAGTGAGGCGCTGAAGATGGAAGATATTCTCAGCTTGGCATTCTCAGGGGTTTATTTACTCCTCATAATAAGCCTGGCCTTCAACTTCCTCCTGACGACGCGGTTGCATAGTATGCATGGTACTGTAACAGATGCAGAGGCACGATCCTTTGAGGAAGCTAGGCTGATGGAGGAGAGGCTGAGGAAGGTGAAAGCAGAGATACTACACCGGAGAGGCCTCATTTAGCATAATCTCAGGTTGTATTCGAATGCAAATGGCGTGGGATATGCATTCTCTTTTGTATCGTATCAGGTAACTGAGCAGAAATCCTTATAACTCTACGAATTCCATCTTGGTATGGTGGCATTTTTGACTATAATCGATATCCAAAACCTTACCAAACGCTTTGGGAACTACCCTGCAGTTAACAATGTTACCATGGCAGTGGAAGAAGGGGACTCATTTGCCCTCCTCGGACCCAACGGCGCGGGCAAGACTACTCTTGTACGAATTCTGGGCACCTTGATAAAGCCGAATTCAGGTACAGTAAGAATCGCTGGCTATGATATAACAGAGGAACAGGAGGAGGTGAAGCGTGTTATAGGTGTTGTGTCCCATAACCCTTACCTCTACGACGAGCTGAGCGCCAGAGAGAACTTGGATTTTTTCGCTAGCGCATACGGCGTTCCAAAAGAGAAAACAGAAAGTCTCCTAGAGAGAGTAGGCCTGCTTTTTAGAGCCGATGACCTAGTAGGGACTTTTTCAAGAGGGATGAAACAACGCCTATCTATAGCCCGAGTACTCCTCCATGAGCCTAAGGTGCTCATCTTGGACGAACCCAGCACGGGTCTGGATTTGAAGGGGAGGCGGATCTTCTACGAGATATTAGAGGAACTGCATTCAGAGGGGAGAACCCTCCTACTCACTACGCATCAGATGGAGGAAGCTGAGAGGCTCTGTAAGAAGGCAGCTATAATGCACAAAGGCACTATAAAGGCAAGTGGCGAGCTCAGCGCTCTTAAAGGCAAAACCAGCTTAGAAGAGGCTTTTCTTGAACTCACAGAAGAGGTTGAATAATGGATTTCAAAGGAGTTCTTCTTGTAGCAAAGAAGGACCTGAAGATAGAAGCCAGGAGTAGGGATACCCTTAGCTTCATGTTCGTCTTCGCTTTCGTTATCCTGGTGATGTTCAACTTCAGTGCAGAGCCCTTTTCTGAGAGCCTAATGGACGTTGCACCTGGACTTCTGTGGTTCGTCTTCATATTCACCGGGATGCTGGGGCTCTCAAGGGCCTTTATAAAAGAGAAAGACGCAGGTACCCTAGAGGGTCTGAGGCTTACCCCTCTGGGTGCGAATGAGATCCTAATTGGAAAGATGCTGTACAACCTTGTGTTAATCTTAATAGTAGAAATTATCGCCCTCCCTCTCTTCATAGGCATATTCAACTATCAGATAGCCGGCAGCGTGCTGGACACTATCTTCGTGTTGACCCTGGGGAACATTGGCTTCGTGGTCGTCGGCTCCTTCATGTCGGCGATCATCCTGAGCTCTAGGAGCAGGGAACTGGTACTCCAGCTGCTCGTGCTTCCAATTCTGGTGCCAATTATTGTGCCTACGATTCTCGCCCTCAGGAAGATTATGATCTATGGAGAATCTTTACCCACGGTTCTGGAGATACGGCTTATCGTGGCGTATATAATAATTATGAGTACGTTATCCTTCTTATTATTCAGTTACGTTCTGGAGGAATAGGATTTGAAGATCGAAAGGAAATACATGCTCGCCTTGATTGCATTTCTCTACGTGTTGATGCTCTTCGGTATGTACCGGGCGCTCACCTTAGGGCCGCTTGATCCCTCGAAGGTGCCTGGTTTTCCAAGGTACGAGGGCGATCCCATGGAGCACGGCTACAAGATATTCTTCTTCTCCATGCAGTTCGGCGTGCTTACCTACATAGCATTCTTCGTTACTCTGGTGTGCAGCGTGCTCTTCCTGAAAAATAGGGATTTGAAGTTCGACACCATAGCCTCGAATTCCGCGAAGCTCGCACTGGTGTTCTCTTCGATAGTGCTTATAAACGGCGCCATATTCTCGAATTTAGCCTGGAGCCTTCCAGGATCTAGTGCCTACTGGATATGGGAGCCCAAACAGACTACAACACTTATCCTCTGGTTCGTCTTGGTCAGCTATCTCGCTCTACGGGCAACAGTAGACGACGAGGACACAAGGGCGAGGCTATCGGCCGTTATAGGAATTTTTGGATTCTCGGCTGCCCCGCTAACTCTGCTATCTACTATTATCTATGGAGCGAAATCAATGCATCCCGCTGGATTTGGGCAGGAAGCTTTCCAACTGGACCCACAGGGTAGAACAGTATTCGGGATCATGATATTTGGAGCTCTAATATTGTATGCCATTCTACTGTGGCTGAGTGTGAAAATAGAGAATCTAGAAAAGGCGGTGGCTTAAATGGGAGAATTCGATACAATAATGTTGGTTGCAGCTATACTTTGGAGTATCTTAATAGCCTACGTGGTATACCTCGACTCCAAGGTCAGGAAACTTGAAAAAAGGATAAAATAAGGTGGCTGGAAGGCTAGAAAAGGATGGCTAGAAAAGATAAGAAGCTCAAAGTACTCGTGGCTATAGGGCTCATCACATTAGCCCTCTGGATAGGCATCGGCGCGGTGGAAAGTTTTATCGTGCCTTATAAGTTGGTGGGCGAGATCACCGCCAATCCAGGAGAATACCTGAATAAAAACGTGCGTATAGTGGGTATAATCGAGGTGGGAAGCTGGCAGGTAAGCGAAACAGCCGGCACCTACGAGTTCAGGCTTACTGACGGAGATGGCACGCTTAACGTGATATACGATGGAGATGTACCAGGCACCTTGAATCCAGACGCAAAGGTGACTGTCTTTGGAAAGCTTGTCTCTGAGGATACAGTAGTATCAAACAAAATGCTCATCAAGTGCCCTTCAAAATACGAGCAGAAACTCAGTGAAGCATCCGAGAAACAGACTGAACAAGTCTAATCCTCTTTGAGACGGTATTCCCTTCTCCCCAAGCCTAATTCTTCAGCTGTCTTTAATTGCATCTGCCAATCTGTACCAGGGTTTATAAGCTCGAACTTGTCCGCACCAGCTGCCATTGCGTTAGTTGCTTCAGCCTCACTTCCCACGACGCCCAAAGTCGAATTAACTAGGTCTATAGACGCTTGGTCTATAGCAACTGGGTCAGAGGAAACAAGTATGCCTATATCCGGCACTATGGGTATGTCTGAGTGCGGATGGCAATCGCAGTGCGGAATGACGTCCATCAATAGATTGATATAGCCCGCCTTATTGCTAATAGCCCTTGCCACACCGGCTGCATTCTCACCTATTCTTTTAGACAGCTCCCTGCGGGGATTCAACTCTGTTTTAATAGCCTCCTTTTCACAGACATCTACACAGGACCCGCAGAGGACGCATGCACCACCTATCTCTAGCTCTTCAGAGATAGCTCCAGCGGGGCAGATAGAAATGCATTCTCTGCATACGTTGCATAATTTCTTGTCGATTCTCGGCCTGTCTTTGTGGTGCACCCTGAACTTTCCGGCCTTCGATACACAGCCGACGCCCAGGTTCTTCAATGCTCCCCCGAAGCCTGCTTGTATATGCCCAGTTACATGAGAGAGAACGATAAGAAGGTCCAACTCCACTATCCCCCTCGCGACAGGTATGCCCTTGACGTCGACGCTATCTAAACCGTCCTCGCCATCTACCATCACGAAGGGAGCTCCCAGCGTAGTTTCGCAGAAGCCGTTTTTTCTTGCTGCTTCAAGATGCTTAGCTACAGACGTCCTCCCCGGAACTGTGCCTAAGCCAGAGGTTTCAATCACGCTAACGCGTCCGCCGAGCTCCTTTAGGATATCCACGAGCTTAGATGCATATATGGGGCGTAGGTAGTGGACATTGCCTGGCTCCCCCACGTGCAACTTGAGTCCTACGTTATCGCCCTTGCTAACTAATTTGTTAAGTCGGGCTGAGAAGAATAGCTTTTCCATTTTCTGGACGAGACTTTCCTCAGGCAGCCACCACTTCCTGAATTCTCTGACCCTGGCACTGGCAAAATAAACGTCCATACTTCCGAGTATAGTGAGATGAGTTCACGCATATAAACACTATTGCTCCAAATTTTCATACACAACGATAGAAACAGAGCCGAGCCAGAGAAAACTTTATAAATAATCTCTAACTATATGGCATCCTCACAGGCATAAAGGAGGTTGTATATGGCTGACATAAAGACCTATGAAAGCGATGACATAGTAATTAAGATCGATTACAACAAGTGTGAGGGACACGGCGAGTGCATAGACGTGTGCCCAGCTGAGGTATACGAATTAGTAGACGGCAAATCCACTGCTCCAAACGTCGTGGAGTGCACTGAGTGTTGCTCATGCGTTGAGGTATGCCCAACTGGAGCCATAGAACATAGCTCGTGCTAATTCTGTCCCGGAGGGGATTATTAATCACTGTGGGAAGGGGAGAATATTATAATTCAATAAATGACTATCCGAAAAGTTCCAATATGCGGGGAATGCCTCCTAAATTTTATAAGTCGCGCTTGAGATACCCGTCTTTTAATGCCAGACATAATACTCCTCCTTGGTATTGCGATTCTAACCGGCTACTTAGCGGGTGAAATCTGTGAGAAGATTAATCAGCCTAAGGTTGTGGGTTGGATTCTGGGTGGTGTTGTTCTCGGGATGTCTGGCTTTAGACTTTTTGATTTAGAATTGTTAGACCTGCTGGATCCCATTAACTTCCTGGTTCTGACGCTAATTGGTTTTGATATTGGCAGAGAGCTTTCCTACGAAATGTTGAGTAGATTGGGTAAATCTGTCCTTACAATAGCTTTTTTCGCAACCCTCATTTGTTTTATAATTGTTACTCTGGGGATCACATTTTTCACTGGAAAACTATGGATAGGACTGATTTTTGGAGCATTGTCTGTTGCAACTGCCCCTGCAACTGTAGTAGAGGTTTTACGGGAATATAACGCTTCTGGACCCTTAACTTCAACAATATTCGCTGTGGTGGCTATCGATGATGCGATAGGGGTCATATATTTTGCCATTGCTATTAGTTATGCAAAGATACTGTTTGTTGGTGGAACCCTTTCCTTAATCGAAATATTGATAGGACCAATGAGAGAGATATTTGGGGCTCTTGTTCTTGGGGTTGTTTTGGGTGTAGTTTTTGCCCGTGCCACAGAATTCGTCCATGATATGCGAGAATTACTTCTATTGTCTTTTGGCACTATTTTGTTTTCTTGTGGGCTTGCTGAGTACTTCGGCTTATCCTATATCCTTGTTAGTATGGTTTTAGGTATGACCGTGATTAATCTCCCTTTTGGCGATAAGCGATGCTTCGATGTGCTGGACAAAGCTAAACCACCACTATACATATTATTCTTCCTCTTTGCAGGAGCTAGAGTCCAGATCAATTTACTGGCAAAAATAGGGATGATAGGGTTTCTCTACATCCTATTCAGGAGTATAGGTAAAACAGTGGGGCCCTGGACAGCCAGCCATATCTCTGGTGCTTCAGGCTTCGTTCGGAACGAGAGTAGAATGAAAGTTGAAAAATACTTTTGGCTCTGTATGCTTACTCAAGCGGGTGTAGCGATCGGTTTGTCCATCGAAGCCATGCGCATCTTTGCAGGATACGGACCGGCCGGGGAGCAATTCGGTGCCATGCTAATCACCATCATTGCTGGAACTTCTCTTTTCTTTGAAGTCGTTGGACCACCATTTGTGAAGCTAGCTATCTTTAAAGCTGGTGAAGCTGGGAAAGTACTCAGTAAAGAGAGTTAGAGACTATCATTAACAGCATTAAAAAGTTAGGCTTATCTTCTATTTTTATGAGTAATATGACTTGAGTTCCTATTTCAAATGTCGTATTAGATTTGAATTGAAAACAGTACCTATGAAACCTTGATTCCAGAAGAGAATGGATAGGAAAGCTTGAAATAGATGAGAGGTCAAAACTTATGGAGAGAGATCAAGGAGAAGTGAGACGGAGGAGTAAAAAAGATGGTTGAGATGGATAAGAAAGAGACATATGAGACATATACGCTGCCAGATGTATTGGTAGAAGAGATAATGACGAAGGATGTCTTAAACGTCGACAGAGAAGATACCCTAGATGACTTGATCGCTATGTTCAGAGCGCACAGCGTTCATGGTTTTCCAGTGCTCTATGAAGGGAAACTGGTTGGAATGGTGACCAAAATAGACCTCTTAAAGATCTTCCAGAGAACGGGGTTCAGAGACACCCTTGTGAGCCACGTGAAAGACATCATGCGTACTCATCCAACTTCTATAGGCCCTAAATCCCACATAATAGATGCAGTTGACACCATGATAAGACAGGGTTTCAGGCTCTTACCAGTGCTCAAAGAAGACACGCTGATTGGAGTAATCTCATACACTGATATAATAAACCAAGTTCTAAAAAAACCCTAGTAAGTAAGTAGGACTTGGGAAAACTAAAACTCTGGTAAACAAATATTACGTGCAACGTAGATAAGGGAACAGCTCAGAAGATTAGGAGATACCAGGCTTCATTAGACTTTATGAGAATTTTTAATGCCCACAACCCCAATCCAATAAGGATAATGAAATCGAACCATGCACAAAAATATATAATTTTTTAAAAGGTAACGTTGTACGCTGTGCCTAAGCATTATGGTATCAAGAATAGTGTAATGTTCTATTAAAGGAGGAAAATTATGAAAGATAGAGTTGAAGAGGTACTGGCAAAGATAAGACCCTCCCTCCAGGCTGATGGAGGAGACATCCAGCTTGTGGATGTAACTGATGGTGTGGTCAAGGTAAAGCTCACCGGTGCCTGCGGTACCTGCCCAATGTCTCAGATGACCCTCA
>JAZGAD010000036.1:0-15634 GCA_036444275.1 Hydrothermarchaeales archaeon (SeqCode) | reverse complement strand
CAGGGACTGCCATCTACATATATGGGAACGAGAGATAACTTGATAGAGAAAGCGAAAACCGTCGATAATATCGTCGCCCTCCAAGTAATAGATATAGATACACCAGCTATAGCGGCATGGAGCGATTACAGACTCGACCAGGTAGACGAGCTGCTTACGACGATCGAGGAAATAGAGTTGAAGGTTGGTGTAGAGAGCTACCGCTTATTGCCGGAGATCAAGCAGAAAATACGGATGCTGTCTTTGGCTGAATTAAAGGAGAGTATCATTAGAGAACTAAAATATGAGTATGTGCCTATGAGGCTGCAGAGGGTCGCAGCTGGAGGTTTCCCGAAGGAAGGGACTAACTTAAACATTTATTATAAGAAGAATGAGAACGAGACTGTTTACCTAGCCAAGGATGGCAAGATAATAAGCATCCTCTTGGCAGCAAGCAGTGGGAGCATAGACTTAGAAGAATCCGAGACAAGAAGCAGGGTTGGCGGAGGCGTCGAGGGATTCGGTACTGTACCCTCCTTAAGCATACTATCGCCTACCTCTGCAACTTTGACCGGGACGTTTACCGGGAGTGCTGGTACCTCTATGAGCGGAACCCAAACTACCCTCACGGTAGACCTTATTGAAGTTCAGAAGGCCTATGCAGCGAATAAGATAAGCAAAAGTGACTTCGAGGCTATGCTAGACAAATATGGAATGCGCTTGGGAGAGATAGAGGAGATGACCAAGTTCGGGGAATTTGACAGAGAGTATCTAATGCTTGTACGCGTGACTGCACAGGAGGCACCTGACCTCGTTTCAAAATTATATACCGAGGAGGATAGAGAGAAAATATATGTGACCTTTACCTCTTGGTTTGCATCCTACGGGGGATAGAAGTTGAAGCGCTGGCTGATCCTTTTACTAGTCCTATGCACCCTCGCCGTCCCAAGAGTTCTAGCTATTGGCTTCGAGATGGTAAAGGTACCCACGGGCGAGATAAGCACAGTAGATACAGTAATTGATGCTAAGCTGGAAAACATAGGATTCGACAGGGTATTTGTTGCCCTACCTGTGGGTTGGCAGCTCGATGAAGTGAACAGCTATGCGAAGTCCTATGCAGTGAGGGAAAGTGGGCTCTGGAGGATCTATGGCGATCCCTTTAGCAGCACCAGCCTTCTGGGAAGCGGGAAGGTTTACAAAGAGAAAGAAGTAAGGACCAAGCTTAGCGATACAGTTGGGGACAGGGAGGGTTGGTGGCTCAGGCCTAACGAAGGAGTGATAATTCATGCAGAGATAGACAGCATAAGCACCGGAGGGGGAAGCATCGATCCCCAAGAGATAGAGAAGAATAACCCCTCTATAATAGTCAAGAAGTGGGTACAGGAATTCACGCTCACACCTTCTTCAACCGGCTTTATAACCGCCCCGTGGACTGTAGAGGGCGCAGCTCTTACGATAGCCGCCCCTGCACCAGTATCAGATGCTACACAGCCACTTGGAGACCTTTACTTCGAGGACTACGAACCCGGGGAGACTCAAGCTCATGCAGAGGTCCCACGTTGGGACGAGTGGTTCGTCCTTGAGAACTCTATCTCGAAGTTCATGTCCTCTAAGTCTATTGTGAGCATGGAGCCAGAGGTAACGCCAACCGAGGAAATCAATGTAACTACCACCATAACTCCGGTGTGGAGGATCGAGGACCTTGCACCCATATTTTATGGTTATGAATGGGAGAGGGATAAAGAAATCAAGGGCATCACCATGCTGGGGCCTAGCTTTGCTGCAGTACCGGAGTGGTTTGATTGGTTTTAGACAAGGCATCTACTGTCTCAGGCAGGGAGAGGAGTATTTTCGAGTGCGGCATAAAGTTAGCAACTGTTTATCCTCAGTTTATAGGCACGCCGATCAGCAAGAAAAGCAGGAAGTCCCTAGAAGATGTTAATGTAAAGATAAGTCTTGGAAAGACGAATAAATATGGATACATAGCCCTCAGTGGAGAAATGTTGAATGTAGCTGTGACTACTCGCGTTAATACCGCTAAGTGCAAGTGCAGGATGAAATATATAAATGATGATTATCCGCTAATGTATGTTGAAGAAGTAGAGGAAGTCAGAGGTTGACCTGATGTTGAAATTGGCTCTGCCTAAGGGAAGTTTAGAAGAACAGACGCTGTTGCTCTTTAAGCAAGCGGACTTAGAGGTGGTGAAGGGCTTCAGGGATTATAACCCTAGCATCGCTGACCCTAGGATATCTGCTGTAAAGATACTACGTCCTCAGGAGATACCGGGCTATGTGACTGAGGGATACTTCGACCTAGGCATTTCGGGATGGGATTGGATATTGGAAAGTGGTGCCGACGTTGAGGTTATAGCTGACTTGCCTTACAGCAAGAAGGGCGCAGGCATAGTTCGTCTGGTTGCAGCTGTATCAGAGGATTCAGATATCAAAGAGGCTAAAGATATAAAGCCCGGGAGCAGGGTTACTACGGAATACCCCAATCTCACGAGGCGCTACTTCGAGGACCTCGGGATACCTGTGGATATCCGCTACTCCTATGGCGCATCGGAGGCAAAAGTACCTGAATTGATGGATGTCGTGATAGACTTGACTGAGACAGGGGACACCCTGAGAAAGAATCGCCTAAAGATCGTGGGCACCATCCTTGAATCCAGTACCAAGCTCTTGGCAAACAAGAAGTCCTGGCAGGATCAGGAGAAGCGGAAGGCCATGGAGGAGCTCCGCACCCTATTGCTAGGTGTAATAGAGGCCAGGGGAAAGGTGCTCTTGAGTATGAACATCCCGGAGGAGAAACTCGAGGACGTGGTGAAAGCACTGCCAGCCATGAAGACCCCTACTGTATCCAAATTATATGGCACCGGCTACTATGCCATCGAGACCGTTGTGGAGAAGAAGGACGTTAACGTGATTATACCCAAGCTCAAGGATAAGGGCGCAGAAGATATACTAGAGATAGACATAGCCAAGATAGTGCGATAGATTTCAGGCTATCGAGCGACTTATCTCATTATTTTATTATCGAAATTTTTAATATACTCGTCAGTACAATTATCCCTATGCATCCGATGCGAAGACGGGACTTCCTAAGACTATGTGCTAGGACTGGTCTGTACGCCGGTATTGGAGCTAGTTTTGGATTAAGCGGGTGCTTACAGAGAGAAGCTGCTAAGCCAACTCAGACGCTACCTCTTTCAAAATCCTTACACGAGGTCAAGGGCACCTACATTTCCGGCACATCAGCTGGTGACGCAGAGACCCTTAATTGGGCGCTGGTAGCTGACAACGCCTCTCGTGAATACATAGGCCTCACCATGGATGGTCTTGTAGTCTACGATAACGATTTGAATATCCTGCTGAGATGGCTGGCAGAACCAATCAGGGTGTCGGAGGACGGGTTGACCTATACTCTTATCCTGCGGGATGACCTGATGTGGAGCGATGGTAAGCAGGTAACAGCAGAGGACTTCGTCTACACTTATAAGAACATCCTCTTATCAGATTGGCTGCCCTTTAACTATAAGGATGACTACCAGGAGACAGTAGATGGAGAAAAAGTCTTCGTTAACTTGGAAGCAGTGGATAAGACCACATATAGATTCGTGCGGCAGACAGTGGAGCCGGAGTTCCTGTATACTGTGACAGATTTTTGGGTCTATCCTAAGCATATAGTTGAGAAATACGAAGGGGACCCAGACGCTTTTACCCAAGCACCTGAGCTGAATAACCTAACCTATACTGGCAATCTCGGTCCCTATCGCTTCGTAGAATGGATAAGAAATGACAAATTCGTGTTGGAGCGCAATCCAGATTATTACCTAGGCCAGGAGACAGGTGCACCTTTCTTTGAAAAGTACATAGTTAAGATCTTCGGCACGCCGGCTGCTAGGCATGCGGCTTTTGAAGCAGGAGACATAACATCAACACTCATAGACCCACTTCAGGTCAGGAAGTTCAAGGAGCTGGAGGGTATAAATGTATACACTGTCCCTACCGGAGGATATACTGCCCTCCTCTGGAATTTCAGGAAAAACGGATGGGAGGGCTTTAAGAAGCGTGAGGTGAGGGAGGCCTTTGCCATGAGTATAGGGAAGGACGCCATCGTTCAATCCGTCTATCTTGGATTTGGGGATCCGGCGTTTAGCTTCATACCCAAACCTTCGCCATGGTACATCGATGAGGGGTTGAAAAAATACGGCGTGGAACCCTTCTACGACAAAGAAAAAGCAGTAGAAATGTTGGATAACGCTGGGTATCCTAAGATGAATGGAAAAATATTGGACAAAGACGGGGAACCCCTACGGTTGTCGCTTATAGCCAACTCTGGAAACAAGGTTAGGGAGTCCATTGCCTTCTTGATAAAGCAAGAATTGTCTGACATAGGGGTAGAAATTGAGCTAAAATTCCTTCCTTGGCCTACAGAGCTCAATCAATACCTCAAGAACAAGATCCCTGGTACAGACCAACCACCGAGCTTCAACAGCGGGCCAGAGGCAGTGAGCGAGAACCCATGGGACTTATGTGTTATGGGATTCGGAACAGATATCCTTGCGCCTTCTGGAAGTGTCACCTTCTTCGGTACAGACGGCGGGCTTAACATGTATGGTTATTCCAATGAAAGGGTGGATGAATTGTTCGCCAGTGTGAAATCCAAAGAAGCCCTCGACGAAGCGGTGAGGAGAGATATATACGGCGAGTTATCGTTGCTGTTATCAGCGGATCTGCCAGTGGATTTCCTTGTTTACCCTGCAGCGAATTCGGGCTTCCAGGAGGAGGTTAAGGGCATAGAACCAGGTATAAGCATTGGCTATAATTACCATCTGTGGCGGTTTGAGAAGTAGCCTGCAGGTTGCAAAGTAATAAGTTAGGATATCCGAATTTAGTGCGGTGGGTGTATTGGTCACTAGAAAGGGCTCTATGCGGAATTACATACTGAAGAGGCTAATCTACGCAGTTATTATAGCTTGGGGTGTCCTCACTATTACCTTCATCCTGCTCAGAATAGGGCCTACCTCTCCAGCTGATAAATACCTAGCCAACATCGCTGCATCGGGCAAGGCACAGGATGTCGCCCAGATTCAGACAGCCATAGAAGCTAGGTATGGCTTGGATAGACCAATGTACGAACAGTACATCAACTATATGTCTAATCTCTTACATGGTGATTGGGGCTGGTCGATTAGTACCTCGCTGCCTGTGATAGATCTTATTAAAATACACTGGATCTACTCCTTCCAGCTTATCCTTCTTAGCACGATCTTCGCAGTCCTCGTTGGAGTAGGAATAGGAATTTATTCGGCGGTTAAGCAGTACACCAAGACAGACTATATAACCACCGTATTCTCCTTTATAGGCATCTCCATACCCAATTTCTGGCTGGGTATAATGCTGATCCTCGTGTTCTCGGTTAGATTGGGCTGGTTTAAGACGTTCTATGATACCTCACTGCCTCTGTTCTCTCTGGCCAATCTCAAGGCGTTGTTTCTACCAGTTATAACACTAGGAACTGGCATGATGGCCGGCTACAGCAGGTACTCTAGGTCAGCTACACTGGACAACCTGAGAAAGGATTTCGTCAGAACGGCTAGGGCGAAAGGGCTGCCTGAGAGAGTGGTGATTCTTAGGCATGTCTTCAGGAACGCTATCCTCCCGATAGTCACTATAATAATGTTCGACCTGAGCAGCATAGTCTTTGGCGGTGCCTATCTCACCGAGATCATATTCGGGATCCCTGGATTGGGTAGGATATCCTTTAACGCCATCCTTGCGAGTGACTACGCCGTCGTCGTCGCTGTCACACTTATTGGAGCCTTTGTAACCCTTCTCTTCAACCTCATCACTGACATCACCTATACCTTCATTGACCCAAGAATAAAATATGAGTAGATAGATAGAAAATGAAGTCGCCGTCAAAAAACAGCATATTTGCCGTTCTACTAGCGTTCATCCTAGCTAGCTTGATAGCTGATTTCTACTTGGAGACGGACCTCTTTGATGCATTGCATTATTTCTATGCCTTTTTCGGGGCCGTTATAGGCTTCTACGTAATACATCCCCTGTATGCCAATAGGAGACTGACCCGTTACTACTGGGATCGAACCAAGCGGAATAAATTGGCTGTCTTCGGCCTGTGCTTCATACTACTACTTGTCCTTATAGCCGTGATAGGGCCGTTCTTCACTTTAGATCCCAACCTTGTGAATTTCGATGAAAAGAACCTCCCACCTATTGGTTTCTCAATAACACAGTCGGTCTACGATCAGAGTACAGGCGCATTTACACTCACGGAAACTCCTGGTACATGGAGGCACATTCTAGGTACAGATGACAAGGGGCGGGACATGTTGGCCATGCTTGTCTCTGGGGCGAGGGTATCTCTGCAAGTAGGTTTAATAGCTACTGGAATAGCCATACTGATAGGCACTATCATCGGTGTAACCTCGGCCTACTTCGGTGGTATAGTGGACAACGCCTTGATGAGGTTCACTGACATAATGATGACGTTCCCCTTCTTTCTACTCCTGGTGTTAATTGTCTTTCTTTTCGGCTCAAACCTCACCTATATAATCATAATAATCGGGCTGACAGGCTGGACTGGCACAGCTAGACTCGTAAGGAGCGAGGTCCTATCTCTACGCACCCGGGACTTCATCTTAGCCAGCAAGGCATTGGGGGCAAGCGATACCAGGATCATTTTCCGCCATCTCATACCCAATGTAATGAGTACCCTTATAGTTATAGCCACCCTGTCCATACCAGGCGTGGTACTAGCCGAGGCAGCCCTCAGCTTCATAGGCCTTGGTGACGTAGCAGTAGCAAGCTGGGGCAGGATACTAAATGCAGGACAGGATAGCTTAGATACACTCTGGTGGGTGGCAGTGGAACCAGGGATAATGCTATTCCTAACAGTGCTATCCTTTAATTTCCTCGGTGACGGACTTAGGGATGCCTTTGACCCAAGGAGCGATCTCTGAGGTGAGGTGAAGTGAGCAAGGTGAATATTTTAGAGGTAAAAAATCTTAAGACATATTTCTTCACTCGCAGGGGAACTGTGAAGGCCGTTGACGGGGTGAGCTTCAACCTCGAAGAGGGCAAGGTCCTATGTTTGGTTGGAGAGAGCGGCTCAGGGAAGACTGTTACAGCCATTTCTATTTTGGGTTTAGTAGATGCACCTGGAAGGATAGTGGAAGGCGGGATATTCTTCCATGGCAATGACTTGCGGGAGTACTCCTCTAGGCAACTGCAGAGTGTCAGGGGTATGAGGATATCCATGATATTCCAGGATCCTACGGAGTCCCTTAATCCAATCTTCACTGTTGGGGATCAGATAATCGAGCAGATGCAGCTCCACTTGGGGATTGGTAAGAAAGAAGCACGGAAGAAAGCAATATGCCTGCTGGAAAAGGTAGGGATTCCTTCAGCCAGGGATAGGCTGGATAGTTATCCTCATGAATTCTCTGGCGGAATGAATCAGAGGGTCATGATTGCCATGGCTCTGAGCTGCGACCCAGAAATCCTGATCGCCGACGAGCCCACTTCGGCCCTGGACGTAACAACTCAGGCTCAGTTCCTCGGGCTCTTGATGGACCTTAAGAGGGAGAGAGGCATGTCCTTGCTATTCATAACCCATGACCTTGGCATAGTGGCTGAGATAGCTGACCGTGTAGTTGTCATGTACGCAGGCAAGGTAATGGAGAGGGGGAGCGTGTTCCAGATATTCGAGAACCCAAGGCATCCCTACACTATAGGCCTCCTAAATTGTGTGCCTGACATATCTGACAACGGTGGGAGGAAGCTTACACCGATCCCTGGAACTATACCCAGTCTCATCGACCCGCCGAAGGGATGCGTATTTCACACTAGGTGTTCATTCGCCCGGGATATATGCTTTAGAGTCAAACCTGAAGAGGCCTTTGTAGCATCAGAGCACAGCACGGCTTGTCATCTCTGGGATTCTAGGGAAGTAAAGAAAGCATCGGAGGCAGCTAGAGTTGAGGGACAAGGATAGAGATAGGGATAAATTGCTGGAAATCCGGGATGTGAAGAAGTACTATCCCGTAACCACCGGGCTGCTGTCTAAACACGCGGGTGATATAACGGCTGTGGAAGGGGTATCCTTATACGTACGTGAAGGGGAGACCCTCGGTCTAGTGGGGGAATCTGGATGTGGTAAGACAACTTTGGGTAAGGTGATCCTGCGTCTTGAGGAACCCACCAGCGGGCAGGTTCTCTTCAGGGGAGAAGATATACGCTCCTTCCAGGGTGCGACGTTGAGGCAGTATAGGAAAGAAGTGCAAATGGTATTCCAGGACCCACAGGCTTCCCTAGATCCAAGGATGACTGTAGGGGAATGCATAGGGGAAGCTCTCCTCATACACGGTGTGCGAGACGATGAAGAGAGGCTAGAGAAAGTTAAAGAGTTGCTAGAGAAAGTGGGCCTTGAGGCCGAGTATGCATCCCGTTATCCACATGAATTCAGCGGGGGCCAAAAGCAGCGTATTGGAATAGCTAGGGCCCTAGCGTTAAGTCCAAAGCTCTTGGTGGCTGACGAGCCTGTAAGCGCTCTTGATGTTTCAATTCAAGCCCAGATCCTGAATCTCTTTGCAGACATGCAGAAGGAGTATGGTCTCGCCTACCTCTTCATAGCGCATAACCTGGGGGTAATCAGGCACATCTCTGATAGAGTAGCTATAATGCGAAACGGAAGGATCATAGAAACAGCCCCCACACAGGAAATATTCGAGAATCCAAAGCATCCCTATACAAAGACTCTGCTTTCTGCAATACCGGTGCCTAATCCACATGTTAGAAGGGCGTAGCCCTTGGAAGGCCTTCAATCACTCAGTTCGTATTATAGCATCCACTATGGCGTTGGCTGCCTTTTCGAGATTTTTGCTTCCTTTTTTCTTTAGAGATATGATTTCCTTCTCACATGCCTCGGCTATTGCTATAGCTTCCTTCTCTCCCTCATCTCTGGCCTTCTCCGCCAACTTCTTGCCCTCATCCAGTGCCTTTTTCCTTGCGTCTTCAACTATCTTTTCAGCTTTCTTACCGGCTTCTTCTACGAGGGCTCTCTGCCTCTCCTCAGCCTTCTCTATTAAGTTCTCTGCCTCGGTTTCTATCCTTTTAACCTCTGTTAGAACATCGGTAACCATCTACTATCCCTCTTAATCTAGGGTGCCATGAATAGCCTCTCTACCTCCTTTACCATCTCGGTCTTTAGGAGTACGAGGACCCTGTCATCCTTCTTGAACATTGTTTTACCAGTTGGTATGATTAGATCGCTGTTCTTGTAGATAGCTATAAAGAGGAATCCATTAGATTTAATACTGCCTACTTCCCTCCCGAATATATAAGAATCTTCTGTGACCAAGAATTCGAGGATCTCCACGTCAGACCGTCCCAGGATTGCTAAGTCCGCAACACCCGGGCGCATAATTAGTTTTTCTATGTATGTAGAAGCAGTCACCTCTGGGCTGATAACATGGTCTATGCCCAATTTTTTAAACACATCTTGGTACTCTGGGTTGCCTACCCTGGCTATAACACTCTTCACACCCATGTTCTTAGCTACTAGGCATGAGAGAAGGTTTACCTCGTCTTTGCCAGTTGCAGCAACAAATACATTGCAGTTCTTTACATTCAAATCTTCTAGGTTCTTAGGTTGGGTACCATTCCCATTGACCACCAGGAGATCCATCTCTTGTGAAAGTTCTTGGCATTTATCCTTGTCCTTCTCTATAATGGCCACCTCATGCTTTCGCTCCAGCAAGAGACTCGCCAGGTGCCTTCCAACCCGTCCTGCTCCGAGGATGATTACGTAGATGGTCGTGTCCTCCGTATGCTTTCGATTATGGACCCCAGCAACGCTAAGGCCGGGAATATCTCTAACCTACCTATCCACATATTTAGTATTAATATAACTTTCGCAGGAGCTGGCGTGGAGTACCAGACCGCTGTGGGGACGGAGAGCAGGCCGACGTTACCCTGTGCTGAGGAGACGGTGAACACCGCGCCGAAGAAGTCGTATCCGAAGGTGGTAATCACCAAGCCGCTGGTAAACACGAACGCCGTGTATAAGAAGAAAAAGCTCGCGACGTGTAAAACCTCCTCGTACTCCAACACCTTATCCTTGACCTTGAAGCTCAGCACCGCCCTTTCTGGTATCAATGCCCTCACTATCTCGTGCCAGGAGAGTTTCACGAGTATTACACTCCTCAGGATCTTCAGGCCACCTGCGGTTGAGCCCATGGTCCCACCGGATATCATGAGGAACAGCAAAATAGCCTTCGAGAAGTCCGGCCATGCTGCGAGTTGTGAAGTGGAGAAGCCGGTGGTGGTTATGGCCGAGACGGAGTGGAAGATAGCCCGTCTAATTGCCTCGATCCCTTGGTATCCGTTAAGTACAAGGTTTACCGATATGAACAACGTCGAGACCGAGATGAACCCCACGTAGGCCATGAGTTCGGGGTTTTCCCAAAACTTGGTTTTCTCACCCTTTAAGAGCCTATACAATATCAAGAAGCTGGTGCCGCCGAGGAACATGAGGAGAACAGATACTGCCTCTATGGGTAGGCTGTTATAGGCGCCTATGCTGGCGTTCTTAGTGCTGAAGCCGGCAGTAGCCAAGGCTGTGAATGTATGGGATACAGCGTCAAATAGGTTCATCCCCACTATGTAGTAGAGGAGGATGCCGATGATGGTGTAGACGATGTAGACCCTCCATATGTAGTTGATGGTTTTGGTTATGCTCGGGCTTATCCTCTCACCGCTCGCCTCGGCGGTGTAGAATCTCGCCGCTACTGTGCCCCTCTGGATGATGACGACGAGGAATAACATTATGACGCCTACGCCGCCTATCCACTGGATGAAGGCCCTCCAGAAGAGGAGGCTCTTGGGCAGGACCTCGACGTCCTGGAACAACGTGAGCCCACTGGTGGTGAAGCCAGACATGGTCTCGAAATAGCTGTCAAGAAACCCCACGCCATAGTATTGAAAGGGGAACGACCCTATTAGAGATACAACGAGCCATGCCAAGCCAGCTACGATCACCGCATGCCGGGTCTTGGTCTCATCGGCCTTGGCGAAGAGCCTCTTGAGGACGAAGCCGATCCAGATGGCGAAGGCACTGGGGTAAAGGAACGCGAAGTACATATTCTTCTCGCCGTAAAGGAAGGCTACTATCAGGGGTGCGAGGAGGGTGTAGCCTATTATGAACACAATGGCGCCAAGGTCGCGGAGGACCACCTTCAGATCCTCTTTGGTAATCCTGATGAGAATCATAGCAACTTCTCCAACTCTTATCGAAGTTAGATGTTAGAGTCGTGTTTCTTCTGGTAAAAAGATTTTCCGTGTCCGAAAAACAGATTTCCCACTAGGAAGAGTTTTCCTCTATCACTTCCCTAAAGGCGTCTAGAACCATTTCGACCTCGCTATCGCTTAGTCCGTATATAGAGAGCTTTATGTGCTTGCTCAACCCCTTGTGAAGGCCTACTATGCCCCGCTTGATCATGGACTTTGCTAAGAAAAATCCCTTGCGCTTATGCTTTTTTGAGATCTCCCAGAACACCGGTGTCTCAAAGTGGAGGAGATGGTGTCTATGGGGTCTCTCCCCTAATAGCATTAAGTCTCCTAGATCTTCCATTGCATCGATGAAGCTTTCGATCCTCTTCACTTCTTGCTCCCAGTTCTTAACGCGCTCTTTGACATAGGGAAATGAAAGCATTGAGCTGACCAGGGGTAAGCCGCCTATACTGCATCCGAAGAGGTTAGGGATCTTTTCCCCGAAGGCCCTACCTGTCCAATCAGGCTTGGCTTTTGATATGGCGAAGGCCCTCTTGCTCCATTCGTAGGTGGTAACTAGGTATCCCAACGGAGCTATTGAGGACATGGATTTATGAGCGGATAGCGTTAGGAAATCTGCGTTGAATTTCTTCATGTCTATAGGAATCACACCACCCGTGTAAGCAGCATTGACCATGTAGGGGATTTCTTTGTCGTCGCATATCTCCCCTATCTCCTTTACCGGTGCGAGGTTCCCATAGTACGGATCAGCATGCGTCACCACCACAAGGGCTGGCTTTCCATGGCTCTTCTCTACATCCTCTATCTTTTCCTGAAACTTCTCTGGGGTAACCTTGTACTCAGGGTAACCGGTGTGGGGCGGCTCCACTGTCTCAAAGCCGCACATCTCGGCTGCTATATTCGTGGAATAGTGGCTGTTAGGATCAGTTATAACCACCTTGGATTCTGGGCTGGATTGGGCGATAGTCTTCATCGCTGCGAACTGCGCGCTCCTACATCCAAAGGTATGCTCGGCGGTATCGCCTCCGAAGAATCCAGCTATTTCGGCTAGATGGGACTTTACAGCTGGCTTCGTTATCAAGCTCGACCTACCCTCGATGCAGTCGAAGCAGACGTTGTACCCGACCTCTGTCCAGCCATCCTCAAAGAGCTTCTTCTGGACCTCCTTTGGAATTATACCGCCCCTCATCAGGGGGTTTATTATTACCTTGCCCTTGTATCTATACTCCATAAAACTCCTCGTTTCGTCTCTCTTCTCTTTCAAGTTTCCTATGTGACCTTTTCTATGATATCATGGATTGCTTCCTTCAATCCCTTGCCGGTGTTTATATCCACTACCTCGCCTATCCCAAAGGTGACCGCTACATCTGTCCAGTTTCCCCTCTTCTTCACCACTAAGAGTGAGCCTGGTTTAACCTTCACCTCTCCCTTTATAGGCAGGTGTATAGTAACATATTTGAACCTACCCTGCAGGTCCTTGTTGAGGTATATGCGAACATTGTATCCGTCTACCTTGCTGAAGAAGTAATCTGTCCCCTTCTCGAAGCCCAGCTTCTTGAAGGTGTTCACTATGCGCGGCGAGATATCACTGGTTCTGCATCCGCATAGTGCTCTACATGTCTTTGAAAGGGCAGTTATACGCTCCGCCATCTTGTCGTAGACCTCAGGCGGCGCTCCAAAGATGAGTTCCGATTCCTTGAAGTCCCCGAAGGTTCTTGCGCCACCGCATAGGAAGGTGATGTTAGCCTTCTTGTCCATATAGGGCTTTGCTGTTGCCTCACCGCAGACAGCGAGATTTCCCGAAAACTTTGCCTCCAAGCCATCTAACAGGGATGCTGCTTCCATGGTCTGTTTCGGTGTGAGTATCATGAGGACCACGTCTGGATCCTGCGTCTCATCTAGAGGTGCCACCCTAACCACTTCGGTCTCAGCCGGCGTGATTCTCGGCTGGATATCTACATAAACAGGCTCATCGAATCCTAGGGTTACCTCAGCGTTGGGACATGCCAGGTCATCTAGTGTTATATCTAAGCTTTGTCCATTAGACGCATCTCTCACCGCCTGGCAGAAGCGCATCCGCTTCTGGGGCTTCTTATCTGGGTCCTGCTTAGCACCCTTCTTCCATATATGTACACCCACCAGGTTGTATTTTATACCCAGATAGGACCTCACGATCTTATCCTTGTCCTTATTCATGATCCCTAACCTTGCTTAACGATGCCGGAATAACATCAAAAAGAGTTTTATTCTACGCAAGGAGCCCGGATTATAAGCTCGTAGTTAGGGGAGACGTTTTTTATCTCCAGCAACTCGTATGCTGTCTCCTCGCCCTTCAAGCTTCTGGGAATGTTCTCCACCGCGGGCTGGAAATCTACGATTACCTTGAGTATGCCTCCGCCGTCGTGAGCCAGCTCTTCCAGCTTTATCTTAGTATAGACGAATGTATCGGGGCACTTCTCACCCCTTAAATCCAGTTCCTCAGTTATATCGTAGGTCATCTTCTAGCTTCCACTTGGCTTGTTTGAATCTCGGCATTAGTTTCACATACTTCATCCACCGGCTTAGAAACAAAGGTATCGCCGCATGCAGTGCAGTCGCTCCTCCGCTTTAGAAGTACCTTCTGGAAGTCCATGGTATCTCCGTTTACGATGAGAAGCCTGTCCTTTAATGCTATCTCGTGGCCGACGAGGTACCTTATTGCCTCCATGCTCTGTATAGAGCCGATTAAACCAACCATGGAGCCGACTACTCCAGCTTCCCTGCACGTGGGCACCATACCAGCTGGCGGCGGTGCTGGAAAGACACACCTGAAGCATGCAGTCTCCTTGGGGATTATGCTCATTGCCCTGCCCTCGTACATGAGTACAGCGCCATGAAAAAGAGGAATATTGTTTACTACTGCTGCGTCGTTCACTGCGTACCGCACAGGGAAATTGTCAGTACCATCTACGACAGCGTCATAGCCCTTGAGTAGGTCGAAGGCGTTATCATAGGTTATCCTCTCCATTATTCCTTCTATCTCTATCTCTGGATTCACCTCTGTAAGCCTTTCAGCTGCTAACTCTGCCTTAGGTTTGCCTACATCTTCTGGCAAGTATAGGAACTGCCGATTCAGGTTTGTCAGGTCGACCTCGTCCATGTCTATAATGTGTATTCTTCCTACACCAGCTAGCGTGAGATAGGTTGCTATAGGACATCCCAAGCCGCCCGCTCCAGTAATCGCTACCTTGGCGTTCTTCAACTTATGTTGTTCGACACTTCCAAAATTTGGGAGCACGAGCTGCCTGCTGTACCTTTTTATTTCGTCCAGGGTCAGCCCCATTATTTCACCTTCAGTATCTCTTTAATGCTCAGTCCTTCATGTTTCAACTTGAGATAGTCCTTTATCTCTCTCACGAACTTGTTTCCAAGCTCTTCCATGCCGGCTTCAAAGCGCTCCTCTAGTTGCTCTCCGCATCCAAATCCCGGGCAGTCTTCCACAGCTTTAACCCTCAGCACGATCTCATCTGAGTATATTATTCCGTCGAACTTGAAGGGATACATCCTGCAGAGGATAGGCTCCGCATCTGGCCCGTGAAGTTCGCATGCGTAGTCATCGCGGAGGAAGAAGCACTTATCGCCCTTGCTTTTAAGCTTGAATAGGCCTTTCTCTTCGTTCAGCTCTGTAAATACCTCGGGTTCGTATCCAGTTGCCTGGGAGATACGCCTTATATCTCCAGCTGTTACTTCCCGGCCTCCGATGCAGCACTGTGCGCCGCACTTTTTATAGACGCACTCCCATCTCTCCAAGGGAGCACTATATATCAACACCAATTTCTTACCTCTCTGTTTATCTGTCCTTCAATTATACAAGGACCTTCTTCTCTATTAGCTCCAGAGTAATTTCAGCTGCTTTCTTTCCTGAAAGGAGCATACCCCCGAATATAGGCCCCATCCTTGGTAGGTTGAAGAAGCTGGCCGATGCCATTCCGCATATCACTAGTCCTGGATGAATCTGCTTGGTGTTCTCCACCACAAGCTTCTCAGCTTCTGTTACGTTCATAGCTTTAGGCCCCATCTTCTCCTTCTCTATGCCTATGACATCTGCTACTTTCTTCGCTATGTCAGCCTCGTGCCCTGTGGCATCTATCACAATCTTGCTCTCTAGTGCTATGGGATCCATACAGGTGATGAAGTTAGGCATCTGGGTTATTGGGAACCAGTTTACTACCACGCCGCTTACCCTATCGTTTTTGTATATAATATCGTCCACATAGGTACTGTTAAGCAATTTCGCACCTGACTCGGCTACGTTCTCAAGCAACTTGGCAACAACTACGAAAGAGTCGGCCACATA
>JAZGAD010000035.1:0-2475 GCA_036444275.1 Hydrothermarchaeales archaeon (SeqCode) | reverse complement strand
CCCAGCTCCCTACAGTTACCGCACCTCCCTAGGAGCTCATTACAACTCGGGCACGGAAATTTCACAGAGCCGTCTCCCATTATAACATAAGCGCCACAGGAAATGCATCTGAGCCGATCCATATATTGCCTCCTTTACCTCCCAAGGATAAGAGTACCAATTCCATTTCTACTTCCAGATTCAATATCCCCGGGTTTCTTTTCATAGTTCTCTCTTCTTCCACTCCGTATTCCTTTAAAATCCTTTCCATTGACTACGAGACAGTCTATGCAATATTCCTTGAGATACCGCGGTAGAGCCGAGTCGATGCAGGTAGTGCCCAGCGTCGAGAGCTCCTGAGCAGATATAACAGGCACTAATCTGCCGTCGATATATACGCCGTTAACGTCTGTAAGGATGATGAATCTATCTGCACCTACCTCTTTGGCAACGTGACAGCCTATAGTGTCGGAGGTCACATCCCAACTCGGCTCAAGGGCACTGCTTTTAGAGTATACGTGGTAGGGCAGGAATACGCAGGGAGTAGCGACATCGCTAAGGCTATCAGTAGTCTTAACACCTGAGATATCAGCTAGAAAACGGCCGTACTGATCCATAGCAGCAATAGCCATGGAGTGTGCCGTGCCCTCTGATAACACATGCTCTTTATAAACATCCCTGACTACGTCTGCGAATATTCCTCCGCCAGGAACTATAAGTGCATCCCATCCCTTAAGCTCCTCCATCACATCCCTTGCTATATCCATCAAGCTTCCCCCTACTTTAACCACGTCCATGCTGCAACACCATCCAAGCCAGGCCTAAGCAGGGCAGATTTTCATGGGCAGATGTAACCATGGAGAGGTCATTAGCTTCTATCCCAACTTTCTTACAGGCTTCTTCAGCCAGGGCCTTGCCGACACCGCATATATATGCATCCTTCATTCTATATTCTTCTGCAACCTCAAGCAAAGACTCTGCTATGATTTCAACCTGCGCTTCTTTTATATGATCACAGATATCGCGTATTCTGCCCTCTCCCACTTCTTCTAGGTCAGCACATAAGAGTCTAGCCACTCGGCACATGGAATCCTTGACGTCTTTTCCCTTGCCATCTGGAGTATCGCAGGGATAATCAGTCATTCCTAGGATATTGTAGACATCTGCAGTTATAGCGAAGGCCTCAGAGGCTATGTCCACGGGCTTACCGTTGTAAGGCACCCGAGATACTATGGAGTTGACCGGTGTCCTGAGAAAACCAGTATATACCAATTGCTTCTTTTGAAGCCTCTGCAAGTCGCTTTTCTCATACAGCCGTTTACCCCTCTCAAAGGGCACTATATCTGTGGTGGTACTCCCCACATCAAGGAGCAGCCCCTTACCGAATCTATCTTCTAAAAAGGCCAAGCTGGCAACGAAATTCGTAGCCGCCAAGGAGAGAGAATCTTGAATAGCACTGTACTTAAGGAGCTCGCCGTCTATACTTAGGTATAACGGGCTGTTGAAGACTTTCTCACAGATAGAGGTTATGTAATCTACTCCCTCGGCCTTGCTGGAGAAGCAGTCGCATAGTTCGGCAGTCATGGTTATTCCAACTAAGTCGGTGCCTAAATTCAGTTTCCGTAGGAATCCCTCGAATTGCTCTCTTTTCTTCCAGAAAGGGAAATAGGAGACCTCGCTAGAGAGCACTTCTATTTCGTCACCCTCTGCTAGTAGCTTCTTTATGTTGGCTCCTCCGATGTCATAGGCTGATATCTTCATCCAGCATCACCCAATTTTTCTAACTCTAGGGAGATGGAATACCCGCCAAATTCCACAAAAACACCGCTTCGTTTACCGTTGGAAAATTTGTGCATGATCACTCTCTTCTTGGGTTTACCCTCTGGTATCTGCTCGTCCAAGTAGTTTTTGAGGATGAGTTCCGCTGGATTATAGCCGTAGACTTCTTCCATGGCTATTATCGGCGTTGTAGGCCTGGCGTTCACCTCGATCACCACCACCCCTTCATCGTAAACGAAGTCCACACCGACATATCCATTTGCTCCATTGAAGCACTCGATGGCTCTGATCAAGTGCTCTTCATCTTCCGAGTTCAGTTCAAGGGGTGCAGGTACAATGGCACCTTGGTATACGAAGTTATCAAGCTCTTGGGTGTTGATGCTCAGGATTCTTGTCTCGTCGCCCACGAGAAGGCCTGCACTGTAAGCCTGCCCATGGATGTACTCCTGCAACAGGTATCCTCTAGGCACTCTTTCAAGATCGTTCTCGTCTTTCACCAAGAAAAGGCCCTCGCATGAGACGCCGTCCCTCGGCTTTGCAATCAAGGGGAAGGCGTCCAGCGTATTACCCCTGTAGATCTGGGTCTTGGGTGTGCGTACGCCTTTTAATTTCTTGAAGGTCACGTATTTGTCAGTGGTATCCCTAACGGCTTCTGACGAGGAACCGAGATTGGCGCATCCAGCTTTCTCCAACTCCAATACCAAGTTATAGTATTCC
>JAZGAD010000034.1:0-2931 GCA_036444275.1 Hydrothermarchaeales archaeon (SeqCode) | reverse complement strand
AGGAGGGTGATCAAGTTCTAGTAGGTGTGGATGAGAAGGGTAAGATAATCTTAGATGTACTCAAAGAGAGTCCGGTCGATGAAACTTTTGGGATATGGAAAGACGAAAGAGAAGGCGCTGCGTATGTGAGAGCTTTGAGGGAGGATTGGAAGACTAGAGAGGGATCTGAAATTGGTTAGAATCGTAATAGACACCGATGTGTTCGTCAACCATCTTAGAGGGGTTAAGAAAGCAAGAACCTTCCTTAAGAAGGTAGAGACGGGCAAGATTGAGGGGTTTTTCTCAACGATTACAGAGGCTGAACTCTTTTCTGGCCGGAGGGTGGACTCTCCCTCCGAACAGCGAAAGATAGGTAAGTTACTTGGCATTTTGAAGAGGGTGGAGGTGGACTCAAAAATCGCTAGAAAGGCAGGCGGCATCAGGCGGAGATACGATGTCTTGCTCCCTGACGCTATAATTGCAGCAACTGCATACTACAAAAAAGCGAGAATCGCTACTAAAAACATCAAACATTTTGAGCCGATTAAGGAAATAAAACTAGAAACTTATTAATTGAAACTTCTAGTCTTCTATAGCAGTAAATAAGTGTCTGCTTAATCTTTTCATGCTTTAGGTTGCAGGTTACAGAATAAATAGTCCAACTTCATAAGCGAGGATAAGCTCTAGCAGTTAGAGGGAGGTCTATCAGGATTCTTTTGCGTCGGCACTCTAAATCTACCACCTGATGGTCAAAGTAGTCTCTTTTGATGCAGATGGCACTCTCGTGGACAAGTGCTTTATGGACTCGTTCTGGAACGTAGGCATACCTGAAGAGTACTCTAGAGAGAAGGGTATGAGCTTTCATGAAGCAAAAGCAGAAGTAGAGCGCAGGTACGAGGAGGTCGGAGAAGAAGACATAAGGTGGTACACCCCTGACTACTGGTTTCAACTTCTCGGACTAAAGATCACGGCGAAGGAGCTGATGGAGAGCTATAAAAACGAGGTCAAGGTCTATCCAGAAGTTACGGAGATACTAGAGGAATTAGGAGAGAGATATCCACTTGTGGTGATTTCTAATGCGCCTAGGGAGATACTATCCTTTGAACTATTGGAGCTAGAGGGATATTTTGCCCACGTTTTCTCGGCCACGACGGACTTCAAGGAGGTCAGGAAGACCACTGATTTCTACTCCAATGTATGCCGTCTCATAGGGGTAAAGCCAGGTGAATTGGCACACGTAGGAGACCACTGGAACTTCGACTACATAGTACCAAGAAGGCTTGGCATAAAGACCTATTTCTTGGATAGAGACCGAGTTAAGAAAGGAAAAAACGTGGTAAAAGACCTGAGGGAATTCAAGGAAAAACTAGAGCCGTTTTGAGTACTCCAGTAATCACTTTTCACGCGCTCTAGGAAAAACCTTAATGCTAGGTAAATAGAAAGCATACCTGAAAGGGGGGACGGGAATGCGGAGATATACCATCAAAGACCTACCTGAGGATATTAGACCTAGAGAGAGGCTCTTGAAATTCGGCACCGAGGCACTATCTACATCGGAGTTGCTTGCTATAATACTCCGAACAGGTTCCAAAGGATTCAATGTTATAGATCTATCTAACGGGTTGCTCAAGAGATACGATGGCAACCTAAAGGCATTGTTTTCGGCAAGCGCGAAAGAACTATGCGAGTTGGATGGAATCAAAATAGCCAAGGCAACCCAGATTAAGGCTTGTTTTGAACTCGGGAAGAGGCTTGCTGCCTTCAATGGTACTGTAAAACCAGTCATCGAAACACCAGAGGATGCAGTCCACTTATTCATGTCAGAGATGCGGTACCTGGAAAGGGAATGCCTCAAAGGAGTATTCTTGAACTCGAGGAACGAGCTCCTGAAAGCAGAGACAGTTTCTATGGGCAGTGCAAACTCGAGCATAACCCCCCCGAGGGAAGTCTTTAAACTTGCTCTCCACTATTCCGCAGTTGCCGTTATCCTATTGCATAACCATCCGTCAGGCGACCCAACTCCGAGCAGTGCAGACATAGAGCTGACTGAGAAGATGATCAATGCAGGGGAGTTGCTGGGGCTAGAGTTTGTGGATCATATCATAATAGGAGATGGTAGATTTGTAAGTCTAAAAAGAGAGGGATTAATATAATTCAATAGTGGTATATCCTGCTCAGCTCTCTAATCTCATCGTTGTCATAGGCGTCGAGGACATCATACAACTTCAAAGAGGGGAGTCCCACGTTCTTTAGCTCATAGTACACAGCGTTTCCTCCTTTTGGCGTCTTCCTTGTATCCGTCTTCACGAGGCCCAAGTCAGCCAGCACGTATAGCCTCCTCTTTATAGTGCTCCTATCCAGTCCAACACCCTTTTCCAACTCAAGGATATACCTAGGGCCTTTTCTCAATTCCCGCAGAATCTTGATGTTGGAATCATTCAACAGCATTCTGTAAATAGCCAGTGCCCTATTCATTCGTTTATTGCTCATGTCTCATCAGCATTCACAGGAAATAAAGAAAAAACCAATTTAGCGAGTACTCACTATAGTGACTAATCGAAAAAGATTTATACTCGAGGGAGGAATATCCTGCTTTATCTTAAGCCTTATATTTTTTGTTCCGGGATAGAAATGCCTCTGGAGATTGACCCAGTAACCGCTAAGATGAGTTGGGAGATCATGAAGCTGAGGATGAGGGAGCAGGTAAGGGTCAGGGACGTGATGCGGAGGAATATCATGTCGATAGACTCCAATATGCCTGTCGAAGAAGCTGCAGAGCTCATGATTAGAAGTAACGCCCAGTGTATAGCGGTTAAAGAAGACGGCGAGATCAGCGGAATGATAAATGAAAGGGACCTCGTTAAGGCAATACGGGATCCCAGGAAAAGCGTTGGGAACATATCATCACCTCCTCTAACGGTAAATATTGACACTAGCCTACTTGATGTAGTT
>JAZGAD010000033.1:0-65748 GCA_036444275.1 Hydrothermarchaeales archaeon (SeqCode) | reverse complement strand
TCAATGCGGGGGGAGGGATTCGAACCCTCGCAAGCACTAAGCTAACAGGTCTTAAGCCTGTCCCCTTTGACCAGACTCGGGTACCCCCGCTCCCGTACGACGAGACCAGCCTACCTAACTCTTATCTTAGCTTTCCTCTTCCGCTCCCTTAACTTCTTTTTCCGAGTCTTCCACCTACTTTTACCCTTCTTCTTCCACTTCCTCGATGAATGCTTCCCTGCCAATCAGGTTCCTCCTTTTGAATCAAAACACATAGGGACTATATAAATATTTAGCAGATGTAAAACCAAGAGGCTAGGATCTATGGATTTCACAAGGCATTGTGAATTTAAACGTCGCAAAGCCCAGCTCTCCAAGCCTTGAAGTGATAGAGGAGTCCCTAAGAACTTTAACAAGGCAATAATTATAAATCACCGAATCATCTAATTGACTGTTTAAGCTGATACCGAAAAAGGAGGTGTATAATCTGGTAACCATTAGCCTGATTAAAGCAGACGTAGGAGGCTATCCCGGGCACTCTGGCATGCATCCAAAGCTACTGGAGGTTGGAAGAGAAGTACTCCAAGCTGGAAAAGAACAAGGCACGCTCATAGATTTCCATGTTTTAGGGGTTGGGGATGACCTTCAATTACTTATGGGACATGACAAGGGCACAAACAGCAAGGAGGTCCACGGCCTGGCTTGGGAGGCGTTTCTAAAAGCCACAGAAGAAGCCAAGAAATTAAAGCTCTACGGCGCAGGGCAGGATATCTTAAGCGATGCTTTCTCAGGCAATGTCAGGGGCATGGGGCCGGGCATAGCAGAGATAAGCTTTACAGAGAGAAAGGCAGAGCCCCTCGTCGCCTTCATGATGGATAAGACCGAGCCCGGTGCCTTCAACTTCCCTATGTACAAGATCTTCGCTGACCCCTTCAATACCGCTGGTTTGATCATAGATCCCAATCTACATGGCGGATTCAGGTTCGAAATATGGGACATTCTAGAGCACAAGCGGGTTTTCATGGAAGCACCAGAGGAGATATACGACATGCTTGCCCTTATAGGGGCAAAGAGCAGGTACGTGATAAAACGAGTTTTCCCAAAGAAGGGGCATAAGCTCCCCTACGATGAGCCTGTTGCATGTATCAGCACTGAGAAGCTCTATGAAATAGCTGGGGAATATGTTGGAAAAGATGACCCAGTGGCGCTTGTGAGGGCGCAATCCGGCTTTCCTGCGTTGGGAGAGGTATTAGAGGCGTTCGCCTTCCCCTACCTTGTGAGCGGCTGGATGAGGGGCAGCCACAATGGGCCTATTATGCCTGTGTCTATACCTGACGCTAGGTGCACCCGCTTTGATGGACCGCCTAGGGTTGTTGCAGCCGGCTTCCAGGTGAACAATGGAAACCTAGAGGGGCCTGTTGATCTATTCGACGACCCTGCCTATGATTTGACGAGACAAAAGGCACAGGAGATCGCAGAATACATGCGTCGCCATGGTCCTTTCGAACCTCATCGTTTGCCCTTGAAAGATATGGAGTATACCACCCTGCCTAAGGTCCTCGGGAAACTGGAGGAGAGATTCGAAAAGGTAGGGTGAGAAAGAGATGGAGCTCCGCACACCAGTCATAATCCTCAATGTCAAAGCATACATAGAGGCTATGGGCGATAGGGACCTCGCGTTGGCGAAGATATGCGCGGAGGTATCAGCGGAAACCGGTGCCAGCATTGCTTATTGTCCCCAGCAGGTGGACCTTGCCTGGATAGCGAAACAGGTATCCATTCCCTGCTTAGCACAGCACGTAGATGCCCATGCGCCTGGGAGTAGGACGGGCTGGACCGTATTGGAAGCTGTAAAAGAAGCTGGGGCAATAGGCACTCTGGTGAATCACTCCGAGCATCGCTTGGAATTGGCAGACATAGGAGGGATAATCGCCAGGAGTAAAAACCTCGACCTCATTACCATCGTGTGCACCAACAATACCCAAGTGAGCAGGGCTGCAGCCGCTTTAGAACCAACTATGGTGGCAGTAGAACCACCTGCATTAATAGGAACCGGAATAGCAGTATCCAAAGCAGATCCAGAGGTTATCTCCAGTTCAGTAGCGGCGGTGAAGGACATAAGCAAAAGCGTTAAGGTCCTATGCGGCGCTGGCATCTCCACTGGCGAAGATGTTAAAGCAGCTATAGATCTCGGAGCAGAGGGAGTTCTCCTGGCTTCCGGGGTAGTGAAGGCCAAGGATCCTAGGGCTAGTATTTTGGATTTGGTTTCTGGTCTCTGAGCAAATTGATAGATTACAGGTCGTTATAGTACCAATGATAATGTGCAATGCAATGTGCAGTGGAGTTGGAGTGGGAAGCAGAATCCTCCACTTGGGCACCGAAATTATTTAAAATAATCTAAGCAGTGATGTGATGAAACGGTTCTTAGGGGAAATTGAGGCCACAGATATCCTCAGGGAATACGGCATACCTACTTCCGAAGGCGGCTTAGCAAAGGGCGAGACAGGAGCTTTGGACATGGCACAGAGATTGGGTTATCCTGTTGTACTCTGGTTTCCCGATGCATATGATCGAAGGGAGATAGCTGCTTCGGAGGATGATTTGAAGGTTGCATATCGCGTCATGGCAGGCGACACGGTATACGATGAAGCTTCGAGCAAAGCAGTCTTCGTTCGGAAAGTTCCCCCTGGTAAAGAAGTTACTATAGGCCTACTACGTGACCCGGGATTCGGAGTAGCAGTAACATTGAGCCTGGGAGGCATCTTTTCCAGTATCTTAAAGGAATCAACTTATAGGTTAGCCCCAGTGAGCAAGGAAGAAGCTTTAAAAATGATGGAGGAGATAGGAGCTAATGAGGTCTTGAGTGACAGAGATATGGCAGAAGCGAGCAATGCACTAGTCAATATTTCTAGGCTTGGGATGAAAAAAAAAGAAATAATAGAAATGGATATAAAACTGGTGGTAAATGAAACTGGAGCAGTTGCAGTGGATTCAAAGATGATCGTGACTGAAAGGAGGTAGTGTATATGGTTTCAAGGCTGAATGACATAAGGGGTTTGGATGTATTCTCCGAAGACGGGAAGCACATCGGCGCTCTCCAAGACATCACCGTAGACCCAGAGACCGGGAAGGTCCTGGGGGTGGTCCTGACTAAGCTAGTTGGGGATTTCGCCAAGAGGGCTGGCCTGGAAGAGACAGGGAAGGGCATAGTGGTGCCTTATATGGCGGTGAAGTCTATTGGGGATATAGTGCTGTTGAAGAACATAGTGTATACTAAAAAACATGAGTGAGCTCTTTTCTGGTTTGAAGATAGAGCATTCCGCCTTCATTAGGTTAGACGGAGATAACTTCTCCAAGGTCTGCGATGAGCTGGTCCTCAAAAGCCCTACGATGAGAGGCTTTTAGAGAGCCTCATACACCGCCCTTAAGATGCGGTCGTGAACTATCAACCCGACGAGCCTTCCATCATCGACCACGGGCAGCCTCTCTATCTTGTTCTCCAGCATCAACCCCAAAACGTTTTTGAGATATGCCTCTTGTTCAACGGTGATGAGTTCCTTGGTCATTAGATCCTTAGTCATTAACCCGCCGATATCATAGTTCCTGGCGAACATGATGTCGCGTTGAGTTATAATCCCCACTAACTTTCCTTTATCTATCACCGGCAGGCCCCCTATATTGCGCCTGGTCATGATAAGATCTGTTAGGGCAATCTTCTCATTCGGGCTTACCGTAACTAGCTCTGTGATCATCACATCCTTAGCTTTAAGGTCCTCCAAAGTCACGTAGTCACCTCCTTCTGCTTATCTCACAGCATTAAATTTGCTCGGCACTGGCTGTGAGTCACATTTCAACCATTTTGTTATTCACGGGAATAAATATTTCTACATGGCATGATAAGCTTTATTACGCATTCCGTAATCTAAGCAAATAAAGAGGGGCAGAAATGGTCAAGATAGTGGGTATACTCTTTGGTGAAGTAGGCTATGGGGACTTCAATTTCATCGTTAGCAAGGAATCTAACCTCCAGAAGGGAGAGTACGTCAAGGTCAACCACGATGCCTATGGCTGGGTCCTTGCTCAAGTAAGTTCTATAAGCAGATACAACGAGATGTACTCCCTCAGTGCCATGACTGGGAGCTCAATACCTAGGGAAGACGCATCGGAGCGTATAGTGGCGAATGCCAAAGTAATTGGCTACCTCGACGAGAGGGGCTTGCTCAAGGCACCGAAGATGCCCTTTCGCCCCGGGGAAAAGGTGTATGAGGCAGACGGTAATATAATAAGGAAGGCGCTGAACCTGGAGGTAAAATCTGGGATCTACCTAGGTTTGTTGGAAGGCCATGAAGCTTCAGTCCCTGTTTATCTGAATGCCAATAAGCTGATCCAGAAGCACATATGCGTCTTAGCAAAAACCGGCGCCGGAAAATCCTACACTGTTGGGGTCTTGATAGAGGAACTAATAGAGAAGAATGTGCCTGTCGTCATCATAGACCCTCATGGGGAGTATGCATCTCTCAAGAATCCCAATACAAACCCGCGGGAGATCGAGGGTATGCAGAAGTTCGGCGTCTCACCGAAGGGATACGACAATGTGGTGGAGTTTACGCCCAACCAGCACGTAAACCCACGTGCAGACAGGGAGCTTACCTTGGATATAACCCAGATGAACATCGCTGACTTCATGGAGATGCTGCCCAGCAGATTAAGTGATAACCAGAAGGGCATACTATTCGAAGCTTTGAAGCTGGTGAAGAGCTACGGCAAATACACTATCGAGGATCTAATAAAGATTATCCACGAGCATGAGAGCAAGTCCAAGTGGAACCTGATTACGAACCTAGAGATGCTCCGGGAGAGTAGGATCTTCGAGGGGTCTCCTGTACATCCAGTAGACATCGTTAAGAGAGACACCGTCTCGATAATCAACTTAAGAGGGATACATCCAGATATCCAAGAGATAGTCGTTGCACGCATTAGCGATGAGATCTTTGAGGACAGGAAGCGTGGCAAGATACCCCCTCTGTTTTTCCTCCTTGAGGAAGCCCATAACTTCGCACCAGAGCGTAGCTTTGGCACAACCGCCGCTTCTAAGATAATCCGTACCATTGCCAGTGAAGGCAGGAAATTCGGCATGGGGTTATGCGTTTTGTCTCAGAGGCCTGCCAGGATAGATAAGAACGTGCTGAGCCAGTGCAACACCCAAATCATACTGAAGGTTACTAATCCAAATGATCTACGCGCTATAAGCCAGAGTATTGAGGGATTCACCCAAGAAATGGAGGAGGAGATAAAACAGCTTCAGCCTGGAGTAGCCTTAGTTGTAGGAGATGTCGTGGAGCAACCCATATTCGTAGACATCAGGGTCAGAAAAACCAGGCACGGCGGTGTCTCAGTTGAGTTAGTGAGGAGCCGGCAGAAGCGAAAAAAAGCAGCCCCGACATTCGGCGGATTCCTCAAAAAGGTATTCTCCAGAGGATGACGAGCTACTATCCTCTGACTCCGGAATCTGGGATAATCAAGTTTTCTATACTTTTCTGTAAATATAACTTATAATCATCTTTTGAATACCCAGACCAAGAGCATTCCAGCCAAAAATCCGCCCACATGTGCAAAGAATGCTACGCCGCCCGCATCTGAGGTTGCATAGGCCAAACTACCCAACCCTGAGAAGAGCTGTATCACGAACCAGAAGCCTAGGACTAGGATCGCCGGCAACCGTACCCAGCGGACGAAATAGCCGAAGAACAATATTGTATGTATCCTCGCGTGTGGAAATATCACCAGGTATGCGCCTAGCACTCCAGCTATCGCTCCAGAGGCACCTAGATTAGGTATTTTAGAGGCTGGATTTACAAGAATTTGGAGGAAGGACGCCACCAGACCGCAGAGTATGTAGAATATTAGAAAGCGTCTTTTGCCCATTATGTCTTCGATGTTATTGCCAAAGATGTAGAGGTACAGCATGTTGCCAAAGATGTGCATGAACCCGCCGTGGAGGAACATTGAGGTAAAAAGGGTGTGGAGATGAATGCCTGCTACGACATGCATAGGTATAATTGCATAGGAATAGATGAAGCCTTGCAGCGCACCTTGACTTGTCAAAGCAATTTCATAGGCAAAGACCGCAATGTTAATGAGGATAATGGAATATGTCACCCATGCCTTCTTTTTCGTTGGATTATCATCTTTTATCGGGAACATGGTAATATTTGTTAAATCGCTGCATTTAATTTAAAGGTATTATCCACTCTTAAGGGCTTTGCACTTTTATTCAGAAGGTTGCACCTAAAATCAAAGAATCCTATTGCTCAGAAAAACGAGTTACTATGTAAGGTGATAGCTCATAACATAGTGGTCTTGATTCACGAGATGATGGAGATGGGAGTTGCACCCAATTTCGCACTTTATTGATCTCAAATCAGCTTCCAAGGTTCGCTTTTACTAACCATATAAGGGAACCGATTATAAGCCAAAGCAGTCTTTTAACCCAATCCATATCTGTTTTCAATTTAGATAGCTCTTGGATGACTTTTGTTTCATCAAACTCTGGGGATTTGAAGTAATAATCAGGTTTCTTTTTTTCTTCTTTCTCAAATCCAAAAATCCTCCTTAATTTGCTTTCTTGTTCACTCAGATATTCTTCAACATCTTTTTTTTCAACATACGCATATTCGGGGTGCCCTAAGACATCGAAATATTTTTTGATTATTTTCCTAGTTGTGTCCTCTGGAAGCCTACCAAATGACTTTATGACATCACGCTTTTCCAAAGTCATTATTTTGCCTAATTTAACTACAAAAGGTTTTGGTAATCTACTAGCGTGGAGGTCACGTTTCGTATTAATTAAGAATTCGTCTCTTCTTATATTGGTGGGGATTTGTGAAGTTACTGCTGAAACAATGATGTCCTTCCTTCTATCATTATACCAATCTGAAGATATTATAACTACAGGACGTGGTTTTTTATCGGTAAGGTCTGTAAAAGGGAAAGCTATTAAAACAACATCTCCCTGCCTATAACGACTCATAAATTTTGTCCTCTGGATTGTCCCAAAACTCGAACGGTCGGGCAAAAAGAGTTGCAGATTCTGGTTCCTTTACAGTTTCCACGACTTCTTTAGGCTTAGAATCTGGAGGACTATATGGATATGACCCAAATATCCTAATTGCACTAATCGTATCTAGGTTCTCAATATTCTCTAACACACTTTTTATATCCGAATCTGTTTGGTTACCTTCAAAATCGATATAAAAAACATTCTCCTCTATCCGTCCTCTTGAAGGACGTGATACAATTTTAGTTAGATTGATTTCTCTTTCTGAAAATTCTTTTAAAACACTGAAGAGCTGCCCAGGCTTGTCATCACGAGGGTAAACTATAATTGATGTTTTGGCTCGGCCAGTTGGTGTTATAGGTTTTGGTGCAATAGTAATGAATCTAGTTAAATTACTTCCCCAGTCGTGAATTTCTCTAGCTAACACCGTCAAACCATAAATTCCAGCATTTCTTTCATCAGCAATCGCTCCATAAGTAACATCCATTGAAGCTTTTTTTGCTGCAAAGGCTGTACTCGGCTCAAGTTCCTGCTCTATATCTGGAAAAGATATCTCCAAATACTTCCGACAATGTGCTAATGCTTGTGGATGAGACCCAATTTTTTTAAGGGTTTTTTCGTCTTTTTTTCCGAGCAAAGTATGGGTTACTTCAGTAAATGATTCTCCTACTATATAAAAATCGTAATCCCTGAGTAAATCGAGGGTGATGTTGACATCTCCTTCTGCTGAGTCTTCAATGGGAACGATTCCATACTCTGCCTCCCCATCAGCCATGTATTTGAATACTTTAGGTATGTTTTCACAATAATGTAGCGCAGGGTTTTTCCATTTCTCTTGAGCTACTTTTTCTGTGTATGTTCCTGCCGGCCCTAAAACAGCCACTCTAATGGGTACCATCGAAACATAACCTCCTAAGGGGTGTTTGGAAGTGAGATGAGGTCATAAAAATATAGAATAGTCCCGCTATACCCAGCATAACCTCACTAGACCTCCGTCTATCTTTAATCATTCTTAGACCTAGATTTAGCAGAGTGGATACATATAAAGTTTTTGATTTAAAGCTCATTTTGTAGTTCCAACACTCTATACTGCATATATTAGGCTTATGGTTACATGAACATATGGGCAAACCTTCTTTTCCCACCCCCTATAATTCTGAGAAAGCTTCATTCTTACGTAGTATATTAGCGTTCATATTATAAATATTCTACTATCAAAGTCGCTATTTACTCTTAAAGTACGCTGAAAAAGAGAGATTAGTAGCAAAGCTTATTTTGCACTTTTATTAACACGAAATCTAGTATTTGGGTGCAAAGCCACTCTCAAGGGAAAGGTTAAATAAGGAACCAGTATTTGAGAGGGAGGTATATGGATAAGCTGGTGATGAAATTCGGAGGTACCTCTATAGCTAGCGGTAGGAAGATACGAAGGGTAGCGGAGCTTGTCAGGGAGCATAGGGTTGGAGAAACCCTAGTGGTAGCCTCTGCTACGGCTAGCGTTACTGATATGCTGATAAAGATGAGCAACAAGGTTGCCGCTGGTGCCTCGGAGGAAGAAATTAAGAGGTTCACTGGGGATCTCAGGGAAGAGCACCTGGCGATGATAAAGGAAACCATAAGTACGGACCAAGAGGCCGCTATAATCGAGATAGGCCGCCTATGCGCTGAGCTGGAGAAGGTTCTAGTAGGTGTATCCTACGTTGGAGAGCTCACTCCTCTGTCTCTGGACTACATTCTGTCTTTCGGGGAACGCTTGTCGGCACCCATCATAGCAGGGGCACTTAATAGTACAGGCATAAAATCCATGTGGCTTACAGGCTTTGAGGCCGGCATTATCACTGACTCAAATTTCGGGAATGCGAAAGTCATTTGGGATTTGACTACGAAGAAGGCGAAAAAAGTGTTGAAGCCGAAGATGGAGGCATGCATCCCAGTGGTAACTGGATTTATAGCAGGAGACAAGAAGGGTAGGACAACCACCCTGGGTAGAGGGGGCTCTGATTATTCAGCGGCCCTACTAGGGGCTGCCCTTGATGTAGATGAAATCTGGATCTGGACTGACGTGGATGGAATAATGAGTACTGACCCCAAGTTGGTAAAGGAAGCGAGAGTGATAGATGTTATGTCATATGCTGAGGCAGCTGAGCTGGCGTATTTCGGGGGGAGAGTCCTGCATCCCAAGACTATAGAGCCTGCTATGGAAGCTGGGATACCTGTGAGGGTTAGGAATACCTTCAAACCAGAGAATCCGGGTACGTTGATAGTTAAGCGACAGAAGGAGATCGCCGACATAGTGAAAGCGGTCAGTGTAATGAAGAATGTCGCCCTGCTCACTATTGAGGGAATAGGCATGATAGGCGTGCCTGGTGTAGCCGCCAGGGTCTTTACGGCACTAGCTAAAGAAAGGGTGAATATTATCATGATATCTCAGGGTTCATCTGAAGTGAACATCTCAGTGGTTGTGGAAAAGAGCGATATGGATAAAGCAACCAAGACGATATCTCAGGAATTCGCCGGCCGCAATATTATAAAGGATGTTCGCTGCGAGAAAGATGTGGCAGTGATAGCGGTGATAGGGGCAGGCATGCGTGGCGCCAAGGGTGTGGCTGCCAGGGTATTCACAGCAGTTGCAAAAGCAGGTTCGAATATTATCATGATATCTCAGGGTTCATCTGAAGCGAACATCTCCTTCGTCGTCGATCTTCGAGACGCCAAAGGAGCAGCTAAAGGACTGCACGATGAGTTCGTCCTCAAAGAGAGAAAATACGCCGTGTCTAACTAGCAAAAGTGGTGTGAGGTGGTCGCTTCACGGGATATATACCGAAAAATCCACTCATGAAGAAGGATTTTTAGTGTTGTTATTATTAATATGACTAGTTGGAGTTCTATTCTCCTTGCTTCTCCAGTTCCATGCCCTCTTCTATCAGTCTCTTCATAGTTCCCTTGCTCTTGGTTTCCTCTAGCTCCATAGCACGTTTCGGAATGTCCGCGGTTAGAGCTATAACCTCTCCTATGCTTTCCAAGATATGGTATGTCCTCTTGCTCAGATAGAAGTTGTAGACGAAGTTGCCGAGGAGCAGCAAATAGATCCCCACGAAACTGAGCATGGTAAGTTCATCCATGGCCATGGCTTACCTCCTGATATAAAGTGTTACCTCCCGGTATAAATAGTTATGGCGGGCAACCGCCACTGTTATGCGCTACTATATATTTTATCGTGTAATTGAGGATTTCTTTATTCGCCAATATTCGCGGGGAGTTGTACTGTAGGAAGATTGAAATTGAGCGTAAAAGTAGGAGAAATACCAGTTTTACTCGAACCTAGAAATTCCTGATACCATGGCTTTCAGTAAGTCTGATTGGGTTATAAAGCCTACTAGCCTATTATTCTCTAGCACCGGTAGCCTTCTGAAACCCCTCTTTTGCATAAGGACTGCAGCGTCCAGGATGCTTTCATCAGGGGAGATACTAACTGGATCCTTGGACATGATTTCCGTAACTTTTACAGACACCGGATTATCCGCTCTTAAGTATAGCTTGTACACCAAATCACGTTCTGAAAGTATGCCCACCATCTTCGCACCCTCGACGATTACTATGCTCCCTATTTTTTTATCAAACATCTTTTTTATCGCCTCGATGACATAGGCTTCAGTTGGGAGGGTATCTACATTCCTGCTCATTATGGCCCTCACTGTTGAGACTCGAATTCTAAAGTCTTTAGATCCAACTTCATCTATCATAGCATCACCAATTCTATCCTATGTATCGCATTTCCTCTGCGCTGGGCTCTCGGTGAATCATGCCCAAGTCTTCCATCATCTTCTTTTCCATACGCTGAGCCTCTGCCACACGTTTCTTCGCTACTCTCGCCTTCTTCGTGAGGTTCTTCATATCCACCTCTACGTTGAGAAGCCCGCAGAGGACTTTTAATACGGCCTTGGCGGAATTCGGGTCTATATAGAAGCCGGAGGTCTCTCCCATCAGACAGGCCCCATCTAGGCCCCGTAGCCTAGCCATTGCCAAGAGCAGGCCTGATACACCTATGATCTGGCCCATGCCGTCCCTACTTACTGTTACACCCAATCTCTCGAGTTCAGGGATAAACTTCTTGTGGGTAACAGCTCCGAATACTTTAGGCTTCTCCACCACTTTGCCAATGCCCAAGCCCCCAAGGGTGAAGATGGATTCAGGTGAGTATTTGCCAGCGACATCTAGGATTTGTTTGCTGAGCATATACTGACCCTCACTACTGGCGCTCTGGGTATTGCCTATAACTAAGATGAGGTCCTTCTGATTTTTCTTCTCAGCTTTCCAGTAATAGAACTCATTCTTCATAGTCTGTATTATCCCGTTCTCCCCGATCAAGACTTGAGGTGGGAAATGGTCAGAGTGCAAGATTCCAAACTTCTTTGCCCTCAGCTCTATGACTAGATGCCTGGCGGCAAGCCTTCCTACGTGTCCTATGCCTGGAAGTCCTTCGATCAGGACAGGATTTTTCACCTTTGGCTCCCTAGTTATCTTTAAATCAAAGTCCATCTCAAGCCCTCTTTTCTTTCCACTTCATTTTGCCTTACTCAGCAACTCCAGCTTCAATTTTCTTCTGTACTTCCCGTAAGGATCCTCAGGTGAGAATCTTGCGGGATGCGGCGTAGTTGTAGGCGCTCCACATTCCCTACAGGCCTCAGCAAGCGTGTAGATCCTACAGAGCTTGCAGTACCTGAGTTTCATTTCTCTTGCCTTCTACTGAAGCATCTCTTCTTCTATTTTGTCTTTTCCCTTACGAATTGGCCGGTTCCACCATGGGTGGTGATTATCTCTATCGCCTTATCGGCATATTCCTTGAGAGCCTCCTCTGCGACCTTATAATCCGGGGCAAACACAGTGACACTGAACCTCGGAGACTTGGTGTATACTACATCCAGCTTTATATCGTCTGTCTCCTTCCTATCCTCTGCATCCTTCCTAGCTTTCAAGAGGGCCTCCTTGATGATATCTACACCGTTAGGCAGGGAGCACTTTAGATCAAGGTAACCAGTTATATCCACACTGGGTATTGTAACATTCTCCTGGGCAAGGGTGATTATGGGCTTGAACCACTCAGGAGGTATCTCCAGCTCCTTTAGGATTTCCTCCCCTGATATGGATATCTCCTCGAAGCCGGCGTAGACCTCTCCGTATTTGTTCTCCAACTTGAATCCCACTTCGCGATATGCCTCTTTCACTTCCTTTCCCATCTCCTTTGCAGCCAACTCAAGGAGCTTATCTGCCTTTTGAGCCCTCTTCCACTCCTGCATCCTTGTCTTCTTTTGGGTCTCTCCCACACGGCGAAGGGACAGGTCGATGTGTCCCTTCTGGAGATCCACACTGAGCACTTTTACAACGGTTTTTTGACCCTTCTTGACGAAGTCCCTTATGTTCTTGATCCAGGTGGATGCCACTTCAGAAATATGGATAAAGCCTTCTCTGTCCTCATATTCATCGAGCCTAGCGAAGGCACCATGCGAGAATACTTTGGATATGGTGCAGATCACTAAGTCGTTTTCGCCAGGCATCTTCTGTCTCTTAAACACCATCTAAATCCCACCCATAGACTATGCTACTCTACTCTAGGACCCCTATGATCTTGGTCAATATCTCTGCCTTTCCACCCCGCGGCTTGATCAATGTTTTTCCGCAGACAAGACACCTAACTATGCTGGATGCATTGCCGAAGGCAACCTGCTCATTACCGCAGTCAGTGCATCTCAGCCTTAGGAATCTACTCTTTGGATGGGGTATCTCTTCTGAGTGCATATCTATGCCTCTATAATTTCTAACTTCTTTGTCCTGAATCCCTGTAGGCTCCTTGCTTTCTTACACTCCTTGCAGCGAAGGATTAAACTGGTCTTCTTGCTGGGTTTTCCAGCCCCACTAAGTTGCGGCCTAGGGAAACCACCGTAGCCCTTCATCACCCTTCTGAATTGCCTTTGGCCTGCCTTGAGTTCACTGGCCTTCCGCTTCTTAACCCTGAGTAGTTCATGCAGGGTGTGCTTCTTGCAAGTCGGACAATAAGTCCTACGTTCACTGGGGATCTTCATAACTTCACCTTGAAAGAACCTCATTTCTAAAGCTATGTTTATAAACGTTACTTACAGTCTACCGCTAAACACTGTACCTAGACGGGGCACAGTTGATGTGTCTGTCCATTCTAGTTCTGCTTAAGCATATCACATCTCTAAGGATCAATTAGTCTTCATTTGGTCTCCGCTATGCTTAAAAACCTTACCTTGCATCGTACTGCAGTACTGTATACTCTTTCTTTGTAGAAGTGACTTGAATCAACCAGCTGCCTGTTAAGCTATAAATAGATTATACGGATCGCATAACGTCGGCTATAAAATTATCTTCCAGCCTCAACGTCTATTTGCTCAGCAACCCCTTGGTTTATCAATACCCTGGCGTTAGGCTCAGGTATAGTGACAACATCCTCCTGTTTAAAGGAGCCGTAAACATGGCCGTCTACCCCCACTATAGATGGAAGGTCCTTCAGGATCCTGACTGTGGTCTTACTCTGCACCGCCTTAATCTGCTCCTCCTCTTCCACTTTTTCCTCCCTGTCTGATTTGACTTCAGCAACCTCCTTGGGTACTTTTGCTTCTACCACAGGAGTAGCGCCTGCTTTCTCCTTCGCCCCTCGATAGATCGTGAAACCCTTTTCAGCTACTACCTTTTCCAGAACAGACGCCCGCTTTTCCCTCAATACCTCTATAATCTTCTTGAGCATGTCCGCCTCTTCCTTTGTAAGGTTTTCCCGGCCCATTTCCGTTTCGGATCTGACATAATATAATGCACTGGATACGATCTTTTTCTCCCTAGTCTCATAGATGTCGCTTATTATGGCCTTTATATTTTCAAGCTCACTCAAGGCAATGCTTAGCTTAGATATCTCCCCCTTCTTAGATTCCTCGAGGTAGTTAGAGCGGACCCCCTTGAGATAGCCTTCTAACTCGCTATAGAAATCCTTCCCTAATTCCTGAAGATAGGGCGACATGCGTTCCTTCCGCTGGATCTCCCTAAGGGTCTTCACATCCATAGCGATCACCATATCTTGATGCAAGTCATGCCCTTATATAATTTATATATAGCATAGTCAAGGCAACTTGCTCCGGTGATATGCAAAGTGTACCTAAGTCGAATGCGCCATTAATAACTCATTTCTGTAGCGACATCGGGGGATGCGCTCGGCTCTATCTGCACCTGCCCAGTGCTACACCCTTCGCATCCCAGACCGATAGGCTGGTTTTTCAGCCTACACCAGAAGAAGTTGTAGTTATTGTTCTGGATCTTGACTATCTCCGGGCAGAAGAAATTAACCTTCACTTCCAGCGACCTCACTCGTATCACGCTATTATTTCCCTATTTAAAATTTGAGATTGGAAGACCTTCCCTTCCCATGGTTCGCCTAGAATTATTATGTACCTAGGGAGAACTTGTCTCCCTCCATTTTCACGAGGTTTACAAATAGGTTCTTGAAGCTGGAGGTCTCCCTGGCCTCGTGGGCCTCCTTACTCAAAAAGCATACCACGCATAGCCCCTCAGTAGAAAAATGTTCTACTGTTTCGGATATGAATTTATACGCCGATACCCCGCCGGCACTCAAGATTAAATTAGACAGCGCCTCGAAGATCATCACGCTGCCAGCTGACATCTCCTCGAATACTGCCTTGAATTGCTTCAAATCTGTCATAGGTATATCTCCTGTCTCACTGGGCGAACCGATGGCTGCAAGGTTAATCAGCTTCACCTTGCCTTGTTGTATCTCCTCTTTGAATTTAGCCTTGTATATCTCTGTTCGTGGAGGCGATGAAACTAGGAAGACATCTCTATCGTTGTTCAGGCATTCCCCCATGATCTTCGCTATACCGTCTTCCACCTTGCTAGATGCAGTATATTCCACGAGTGCTGACTCTCCAAGCACTTGCGTGATTCTCTGTTTAGCCTTATCTTTATCCTTAGCTGACTCGTCCTCTTCTCCTGTCTTTTCCACCCTACGCTCTTCCATGCTCGGCTCTTCTTGTCTATCCATCTCCATGCCGGGCGTGATTCTTTCCAGCTCTATGGCTTTGAGATTCTCCTCAGCCAGGTTTATCTTTCCCTTACTTGTTTGGTAACCCTCTGCGTCGACCGTAATATCATAGGGTGCTATCTCCAACTCCCCGAAGTATGCGACTCCCAAGTTATCGGTCCTAGAGGCGTACTCATTTCCTTCGAATGCTAAGGTGACAGTTGCTCTTCCGATTGGGTTGCGCCTCTCAGAATCGGTCACTACCACGCTCAAATCAGAAGAATGTTTAGAAAGAGTAAAGGACTCTCCAGAATCCATACTGAGGTACCTCTCGTATTCCTCTTTTTTGAAGCCCTCAACCTGGATAGAGATATTGTATTGCCCCTCAACGACGTTGGAGAAATTACTTTTCCCTGAGGAATCAGTGTACCTCACAATCTTTTTATTGCTATCAGTATTCTTCAATATAACCTTTGCATGGGCCACTGGCTGTGACGATGTTCCATCAGTGACGAGGGCTGTAAAATTGTGCCCTGACATGGGTTGTTCATCTTCTTGGGCAACTTCTTCCTCAGTCGACTCTTCTGCAGTACGCTGGAGTCTACTTGTTGCACCAAGGATAATGCGGGTGAGTCTCGTTAAGAAGTCGACGAACTCCATGGATAGATACTTGATAGGCCTAGTTAGCTTCCATATGTCATAGCCGATTGCGTGCTCATGAACGTAGCTCTTATAGGCTCCGTGTATTAGCCCCAAGTATAAGATACCTCCCAAACTTATTATGCCCACAAAGAGATACTCTGGAAAAGTACCGTGGGTGTAGCCGGCAATCATGAAGGCTGTCAAGAAGAACATGCGTTCTGATCTAGCTTCCAACCAGGGGTTCGCCTTTCGCTTGCTGGTACGGCTCATGAGATAGATGCCTAAGAAGACAGCCACGCCTAATGCCAGATATTCATTCAGCTTCATGAATTTCACTACGCCGAGGTCATATTCCCCTAGGCTGAGGTAGTAAAGGGCTGCAAAGATCAAGAGAACATCAGCATAACCATGCAGGCGTAAGCCGACCTTCTCAAGCTCGCTCAGCTTCTTCAGTTTAGAGAATTCTCTCGACAGCTCGTCTGAGAAGGCATTCAAGAATACGAGGGCTATGGAGAGGAGCATCAGCCCGTAATTCCAAGGGTCCTCATATAAGAAATAGAAGGACGCTACTCCTAGAATAGTGATGAGGAGGGAATAGAGGAAAGTAGCCTTCATGGAGAGCTTCGTCTTATTCAATAAAAGAGCCGCAACCATGGCGAAGGGCTTAAAAATTTGCCTTATCCGCAGTTCCATAGGTGAGTTTTAATATATAGTGCATATATGAGTTTTTTCATGCTTGCGCATAGGATCCTCGCCATAGACGTTGGAGTAGGCACTCAAGATCTCCTGCTCTATGATGATTCTAAGAACCCGGAGAACAACATCAAGTTTGTGCTTCCTGCCATGACCCGGGTCCTGGCTAAGAAGATTCAAGAGGTCAAAGGCGATGTATTCCTACATGGTGAGACCATGGGTGGTGGCCCCTTGACCATGGCTGTCTCGGAGCACTTAAAGAAGGGCTATACCGTGAGGATGACGCCTAGGGCTGCAAAGAGCCTGAGGGACAACCTGAAGGAAGTATCAGAGATGGGGGTCGAGATAGCTAAAGGCGAGAACGAGGGAGAGGGTTTCTATACCCTTGAGACTAGAGATGTGGATCTCGATCTGCTCTGCCAATTACTTTCTGAGATAGGTGAATACGATTTTGACTGTCTGGGCATTGCAGTCCAGGATCATGGCTACGCCGAGGGAAAGTCCGATAGAGAGTTCAGATTTGAGAAGTTTAGAGAGGCCCTGGAGAAGGGAGCCAAACTCCAGGATTTCTTGTATGAGGAGCCACCTAGCTATTTTACTAGGATGAACGGTGCCCTGAGAACCGTGAGGAGATTCTTCCAAGGCCGGGCCTTCGTCGTGGATACTAAAGTGGCAGCCATCGCGGGTGCTCTGCACGGAGTCAAGGAGAGGCCTGTTATCGCTATAGACGTTGGGAATGGCCACACTATGGCTGCGTTGGTGGGTGAGGGCTACGAGCTCTTGGGGCTTATGGAGCACCACACCTGGCTCTTGGATAGGAAGAAACTGGAGGGCATGATACGTAGATTCGCTGATGGGGAGCTGACCAATGAAGAGGTCTTCAATGATGAGGGGCATGGTTGCCATGTAAAGAAGGCGGTTGGCATGGGAAACGTGAAGCGTATTCTTGCAACTGGTCCAAATCGTGACTTAATGGTAGGAGCAAAGCTAGGAGTAGAGTTTCCTACGCCCATGGGAGATGTGATGATGACAGGACCGCAGGGGATAGTGGACCTGATAAAAAACATTCTTTGATTTCGAGATTTACCCCTAGGTAGCTATTTCCTTTTTCGACACGTCAGTTACAGTTACCCCAATGGGATTTGGCTTACATGGCCTCAAACCCCGCTCATGGAAAGATTTAAAATTAGTAGATATTAATCTAAGTATAGGGGCCCGTAGTCTAGTGGCTATGACGTCAGTCTCACATACTGAAGGTCCCCGGTTCGAATCCGGGCGGGCCCATCAATCCACCTTGATGAAGTATTCTTTTCCATGACTGAACACTTTGGCTGCGTAGAATTCTGCCTACCGGGAACTCTAGAGGATAAGTTAGAGACCCTCGATGAGCTTGGCCTATGGTTGGAGCTGGTGAATATCAGTGAAAGGGATCTCAGCATACTAAGTTCTTTTTCTATTGATATCCGGTCTGTGCAGGCATATCGCCTTCATGATCTACACCTTTTAAGCAGGGATAAATACGCTAGGGAAGCCGCTACAATGCATATAAAGGAAACCATTGGGATCGCTAGAGAAGTTGGAGCTGCTAATGTGATAGCTGTGCCCACCTATGGCTTCGACTTGGTTTCCGCACCATTCAAAACATGCGTCGAGACGTTCAGAGAGCTTTCCTCTGAGAGTGACGTCAACATATTGGTGGAGGCCCTCAGTCCAACGAGAAGCGCCTTCTCCCCATCTTTAGCAGAGGTTTCTAAGTTAGTTAAGGCGATAAACAGGGATAATGTTGCTCTAGCGGCAGATACATGTCACATTCACGAAGGTGAGAAAGATGTTATATCAACACTTATGGATTTTAGGGATGAAATCGTGGAGCTTCATCTTAAAGACTCATGTGCATTGCCACCCGGTAAAGGAGAGCTGGATTTTACTGCCGTTTTAGAGATATGTGAGAACACTGAGCTCTGCCTTGAGTTTATGAGCGAAGACCCTGCCGACTTAAAAAAGGCATTAGGCTATCTGAAAAGTGGCTGCAAATAGCAACTTGTAGATAAAAGCAGGGTAGAGCAGTAGAGCATACTCTAAATTCTAAATCCCGATAAGTTTTTATAAATCTAGTAACTGGTATTAAGACGATGGAATTAGCATATGTTGGGCTTCCATGCCAGATAGAAGGGCTGCGGAAGGTTGCAGCTGTTTCTAGAGATATAGGGCAGGATTGGATGGAGAAGGTGACACTCCAGATTGGCCTTTTCTGTAGGGAGAACTGGTCTTACTCCTGTTTCAGGGCACTTCTGCAGGATGACTACGGCGTTGATCTTGAGAAAGTCAAAAAGTTTGATATAAAGAAGGGAAACATCATTGCCTACCTCAGCAACGGAGACAAGGTGGAATTTCCTCTGAAAGAATCCAAGCCCTACGTCAGAATCAGTTGCTTAGTATGCTTGGACTTTACTGCTGAACTGGCTGACATATCAGTAGGTGCAGTAGGCACTCCAAAGAAATGGAGCACAGTCATAACACGAACCAAGAAGGGAGAGGAGCTACTGCAAGGAGCTGAAAGGGAGGGCTACATAGAAACCCAGGATATCCAGGAGGTCAAGCCTGGTACCAATCTTATCAAGAAGATATCCAAGCAGAAGCTGGATGGTGCTCTGGCAGAGGTACAGAAGAGGGAGGAAATAGGGGTAAATGTGCCTCATCTTCACTCAATGGATAGCGAGATAGAGGGTCTAAAGAAGGGGGAGAAGAAGGTCTTTAATGATTTGAACTATGAGATAATTGATAATGGATTATGCTCTGCATGTGGAATATGCGAGGCTGTATGTCCTGTAGACGCGATAAAGGTGGTAGACGAGAGACCCGAGCTAGTAGCGAAATGCGATGGATATGGGTTCTGTTATTTTGCTTGCCCTAGGAATCATTTACCGATAAAAGCTCTGAAAAAACGCGTCCTCAATGGCGAAGTTTCCTCAGAAGAAGGCTTAGGAGAATTCCTCAGCATCAAAGCAGTTAGAGCAAAAGATGAAAAAATCTTGAATAGGGGACAGGATGGCGGTGCGGTAACTGCGCTTCTTGCATACGCACTGGATAAAGGGATAATAAGCGGTGCAATATCTGTAAAAGCAGGCGCTGATCCATGGAGGCCCGAGCCGTGTCTATCCACCACAAGAGAAGAACTACTGAAGAGCAGCGGGACCTTCTACGCCTATTCCACAACCATTCCAGCAGTCAAGCCCTAGCTCCAGCCATAGCTTGAGTTATCTCTCTTATCGTCTTCTTTACATCTCCCGCCCCTTCAACTGTGGTGCCGGTAACTATTATGTCAGCACCGGCTCTAGTTACTCTCGCCGCATCCTTTCCGTCCCTTATTCCACCCCCCACTATTAATGGTATGTCAATGTTCCCCTTAACCGCAGAAATCATATCTTCAGGCACGTGTTCCGCAGCTCCAGATCCCGCTTCTAGATAAACAAGCTTCATCCCTAGGTACTGCGCTGCCAAGGCATAACCAACCGCTATCTCGGGCCTATCTCTGGATATAAGGTGTGCATCGCCCACATAGCCAGCTGCCCCACCTGGCTCCACCAATAGGTAGCCCATGGGTATTGCTTCTATCCCTACTTTCTTCACTACCGCTGCTCCTATAGCTTGCGCCCCTGTGATATAATATGGATTCCTAGAATTCAAAAGTGACATGAAGAAGATGGCATCTGCATTGGCTGATATACCAGTTACATCGCCAGGGAACAGAATTACCGGGAGTTCGACTCTCCCTTTGATCTCGTCCACGGTCTCGTCGAGGTTCTGCTGAAATACGCCAGCCGAGCCGCCCACCATTATCCCCTTCGTACCACCATCAAAAGCGTTAGAGGCGATATCAGCCGCTTCTTTCGGGGATTGTTTATCAGGATCAATGAGGGTCAAGTGCAGAGGCTCCTTCACTGACTCTTTCTCTAAATATCTCAGCACTCTCAAGCCTTTACCTCCTTCCTCTTGGGCCGCAGCGCTTTTGATCCGCATTTCTTGCACTTAGTCGCGCCCCATGTATTCTTGGCCTTGCATTTCCTGCATATCTTAAAGTGGAACAACCGCTTCTCAGCTTCTGGAAACCTAGCCATCCAATACCTCCGAGAAATATTCCTTTTGTATCCTTACGACCTCGGCACTGCTTGCAGCCTGAGAGTAGCTATCAAGCAGTTCCCTATTCAAATCCAAGAAGGTTGTGCCCCACTTGAACTTTGAGAGGAGTTTTTCCGCCTTTTCTATATATCCCAGAATATATAAAGATGCGCTCAGGGCTTCAACTGTGCTCAACTTGCTTAGCTTGCCATAGTTGATGGGATTAGAGGCAACAAGGAGAGGTAACGCTCTATCTTCAATTGTCTTCAGCTCCTTGAATACCTCCTCAACCCGCTTCCAGGAGCAGTCCAAGGCAGTAAGCCCATTTCTCAAGTATGTTTCGTCACGCCTAGAGAGGGCTTTCTCTGCGAAGGGGCTTAGCACCAAAGCATTCCTTGGAATCCTCTTTAGCGAGTGCAATATCTCCACTAGGTGGAATTTCTTAAGTTTTAGGGCGGTGCACGCATTTGGGTTGCACTGCCTGGCATGATATACAAAGAGTCTGGGCTTCATTTTATTAGTTTTATCACCGTACCTACCCCCTTGCTCTTGCCCTCCCTGAAGACAAATTTCTGACCCTCTTTAAGGTAATAGGGGTGATACTTAAACTTCATTCTAACCCTGCCCCGATCTCCGGCTGCAAGGAACTCTGCATCTAGGGGCGTGATCCTAATACTCTCTGAGAGGGTCTCCAGGTGAATGACCGGTTCATAGCCATCTGAAATCTTGGTTGGATGATTCAGTACGATTATATCTGCCTCGAATTCTTTGGTGGTCTCTAAATTGCGCACTGCCGTAAGTACCATGCCACGCTCTATCTCCATATCGAGGCCCTTGAGGGCTATCCCGATTATCTCTCCAACTTCGGCACTGTCTACTGAGAAGTGGTGTATTTCCATAGAAGAAACCCTAACCCTGTGGAATTTTCCATCTACATCCGGTCCTAAGAAGAGTTCATCCCCTTTCTTGACTGCCCCCTGCTTGATGCTCCCGCTCACTACTGTTCCAACACCTGGGACGTGGTATACCTTGTCTAGGTACATTAGAAACTCTTTCGCCCTATCAACCACAGAAGCACGCTTGGGCAGGCGCATGAAAAGCTTGTCCAGCAACTCCAAGCCCTCGCCACTCTTCGCCGAGGTTTTAACTACAGGTACTAAAACCATGGTTTCCCAGAAGGGTGGGAGTAGCTCTAGGTCACGTTCAGAGTATATGAACTTCGGTACCTTGCCGATGAGGCTCAATAGCCCTGCAATCTCATCTTCAAGGTCATGCTTTATTGTCTTGTCGTTTTTTGTTATGACGATGATAACCGGTAGCTCCATGGCAAGGAGGATTGCTAGGTGCTCCTTCGTGACATGGGTTATGCCGTCGTCGGCAGCTATGGTGAGGACGCCGTAGTCCAGTTTCTGCCCCACGATACCGCGGATAGTCGTCCTGAGCCATGGCTCGTGTCCAACGGTGTCCACGAATGTGACGATCTTCTTTGAGTTCGCTACCACGCTGGCTTTCTCTTTCTTGCTGAGGGGGTTATTGAGTCTTATAGCTTTGCCGTTGTCTCCGAAGCCGTATACTGCGTAGCTCAGGTCTGCGGATAGGCCCCTCTCTATCTCGTGTTTTTGGGTATCCAAGTACCTCCTGGTCTTACCGCTGCCATCGTCCAGCTGCCCTGATACGAGGGTTCCCACCAAGGTGCTCTTCCCATGGTCTACGTGTCCAGCAGTGCCGATGAGGAGGTGCTCCTTACTCATCTTCCATTCTTCAATAACGAGCTTTCCAACTGTTCCACCGTTATAGCGAAAGTAGTTCTTCTCAGTTATCGCTAGCCCTGCTTCCTTTGCTATGGAACCTAGTACATCAATGGTCTCGTCAAATTTCCCTCTAGGCAGACCCTTGATTTCCCCACCATCGCTTACGCCGACGAGGTATATGGCTCTGCCCCTGCCATTCAATACGCGGTACTTCATCTGGGAGGCCAAGCCCTGCTTCCTATCCTTCTCCAAGTGGATCTTTCTACGCAGGTATTCCTTGAACTCTACGTTCTCGGTCTCGCCGTTCCTCACCAGTGCTTCAATCTCGCTCACGTCTAGCGCCATGTGCCTAATTTGGACCCGCTCCTCTTATATTTTGGCACCTATGCACTTTGAGGTCTATGACAGCATGCCAAAGCCTTGGAGCATAGGACTTGATTAACCTCTCACCCAGAACCTCGATACTGCAGCCGAGCTTTTTAAACTCAGGTAATAAACGCTCTGCCACCAGCTTCAGTTCTTTCTTTTGGGTTAAAGTGTGATAGTGGATAATGCCCTCTTCTCTAAGGGCTCCAACAGCTGCGGGTAGGAAGGCTAAGGGGTCAAAGAAGCCCATTATAACCCTATCCGCCACTCCCTGAGGACTCACCTTTGAGCAGTCTCCCAGTAAGGTGTACACGTTTTGCAGCTGATTGAGCCGCACGTTCTCTTCTAAATAGGCGAATGCAACTGGGTTCTTCTCTACTGCGAACACCCTTTTAGGCCGCGAGTGTTTCGCCACGGGTATAGTGAACTGGCCTACCCCAGCGAACATATCCAGAACAACCTCGCCATCGCCAACGATAGAGGCCATCCTTCTTCTTTCCTCCGGGTTTCCCGTTGAGAACATTACCTTCATTGGATCCAGCTTGAAGAGGCAGCCGTTTTCCTTGTGCAGGGTCTCGGTTCTACTGCCAGCTATCAACTCTGCTTTTGGCTCACGATATACCCCCTGTACCTTCTGCCTATTAACCACTGCGTTTGCATTGGGAATGAGCTTTAATAGCCCGTCTCCTATCTCTTTCTTGCGGGCCATTCCATCGGACAGCTTCACTACTAATACATCACCTATAAGCTCCCAGTGTCTGAGAGCCGCCGCTTCGTCCTCTTGCAAGTTCAATCTTTCCATGATTAACTGGAAACTGAGTCTGGGCCTCTTGTATTCTGGCTTCTCCTGCTCCACAACCTTCAGATCCATTGAAGGAGGTTGCTGTAATACTGGCAATTCCACGAAATTCCCCTTCTGTAGGATGAGTCTTTTTTCGTCCAGGCAACCTGTAGCTAATAGCAATTTTCTAGTTTCCTCAGCTAAACCCCTTTCCACACGGACCGCCAGCATCACTCACTCACTAATCCCCGTCATCCTAATAGTTTTAAGACAGCCCTGAGATCCACTACTTGAACAGGGCCGAAAAACGTTAACAGCCCTGGTCTAGCATCTCTACCTACACGCAACAACAGCTTATCCCCATTTAGGACGTCGAGGGTATACCCTCTGTCTTCCAGGCTCTTGGCAGCATCTGCTAAGCTCCCAATACCTGTCTTAGACTTCGACTTGGGGAGTCTGTCCTTAAGCAACTCCATGTCTAAGATTCTCACCTCGATCCTATCTTCCTCTGTAATTACATCAAGAAACTCTTTCTCTCCTATAGAAAGTTTCAGCTTGAGACCAGGCTTTAAGTGTTCAAGAATCCTGTCTAAGTCCATAGCAGATGATTGCATCCAAAAATATTTAAAATGTGCCTAGAAAATGCCGAAGGATGCGACGTGCCCTTGTATACTGGATGCCTGTATTGGTATATGCCGGCGTAATATTCTACCTATCATCCCTACCCTACGTACCAGGGTCCGGCATTGTGGGTTTGGAGCAGATAGACCCAGAGCGGCTGCTTCTGCATCTCGTTGAGTATGGCATCTTTGGTTTCCTTCTCTTTAGGGCTTTTGTTAGCACTGAGAACTCTAGCTTTGTGGAGCGAGCCCTTCTCCTCGCTACATTGATAGGCTTTTTCTATGGCATAACCGATGAGGTGCACCAATATTTCGTTCCTCTTCGAAGTCCCAGTATCGCCGATGCTATATCAGATGGTATAGGTTCTTTCCTCGGAGCCCTTGTAAAACGCTTCTTTGACTTTGAATACAGATAATCAGAATTCGATGATCTCAGGCTCATCGTACTTAAGGAGGCAGAGAGTACGCCTGCCGGTTAGGTAGCCGCATACTTCCCCTGGGTTAACAGACCATACTCCTCCTACTTTCTTTACCTCAGGCTTGTGGCTGTGCCCGCTTACGATTACATCGTATTTCCTGCTCTTTATCAGTGCATCTACTACTTCACTGAGGGTGCCATGATATACGCATATCCTCAATCCATCCTGCTCGAACTCCAGAAAATCCCTTATCTCGACCCCTATCTCCGAGAACTTATTCGCTAGACCCCTCTTCTCTCCATCGTTGTTCCCAAAGACACCTTTCAAAGGCGATGTCAGCTTTCCGAATCTCGGTACCGTGAAAGGGGCTACGTAGTCGCCGGCATGGATCACAAGCGATACCTTGCTTGAGTTGAGGAGCTCTACTGCCTTATCGATAGCCTCTAGGTTATCATGGGTGTCTGAAATAATGCCGATCATCGCTTATTAGTATACAAATACGAATATTAATAAATAAATAAAGTAATAGGTAGCTAGAATAGGATGTGAGTGCATGCTAGATTTGGTTAAAAAGTTATCGGAGGCGCATGGAGTACCCGGCTCAGAGGGGGACGTCAGGGAGATAATGGCCCAGGAACTCTCGAAGTACTGCCAAGTCGAAGTTGATAAGCTCGGCAACCTCATAGGGAGGAAGGGTGATGGGGAACGGAAGTTCATGCTTGCTGCGCATATGGACGAGATCGGCCTAATGGTTAGGCAGGTCGACAAGAATGGGTTCATAAAATTTGCAACCCTCGGCGGTTTCTTTGACCAAACACTCCTGAGTCAACGCGTAATTGTGCATACCTCTAAGGGGCAACTCTACGGCGTGATAGGCTCTAAATCACCGCACCTACTGAAGGCTGAGGAGAGAAAGAAGGCAGTAGAGTATAAAGACATGTTTATAGACGTCGGTGCGAGGGATGAGAAGGCTGCAAAGAAACGTGGTCTCAACGTCGGTGACTATATAACCTTTGATAGGACCTTCAAGGAGCTTGGCGATGGATATATTACCGGGAAAGCCTTCGACGCACGTCTGGGATGTGCTGCAATGGTGGAGATAGCTAGGCATGCAAAGCCTAAGAACGTCTCTATCTATGCCGTCGGCACAGTCCAAGAGGAAGTAGGCCTAAAGGGTGCCAGGACAGCTGCCTACAAGATAAATCCTGATATCGCTATCGCCTTAGATGTCACATTTGCAGGGGATTTCCCAGGTGCCAAAGAAGAGGTCCAAACAAAGCTTGGTAAGGGCCCGGTGATAACCATAGCAGATGCCAGTGGAAGAGGTTTGATAACCCATCCGGATGTGAAGGAGCTTTTGGTTTCAACTGCAGAGAAGCATAAGATACCCTATCAGTTGGAAGTTGGGGAAGGAGGGACTACTGATGCCTCAGCCATCCATCTAACCCGGGAAGGGATACCATCAGGAGTTGTTTCCATACCAACGCGTTACCTACACAGTCCTGTAGAGGTTGCCAAGATAGAAGATATCAAGAATGCAGTCAAGCTCGTTATCCGTAGCATAGAAGCCTTTTAGCTTAGAACAGGCATCTAGAATAGCTCGAATGATGAGGTGAAAGGGTGGATACCAAGGAACTGGCAGCACTGTTATTGTTCCTGTTTTCCATCGCCGCGGCTATCTTCGTCAAGAACTATGGTGGGGTGTATGCGCGCTTCCCGAATGGAGCGCAGGTCAAGGTGGAAATAGTGAGCGATCCCACGGAAATAAGCACGGGTTTGATGTTTAGAAAAAACATTGGGGAAAATGAGGGTATGCTCTTTTCCTACAGCTACGATGGTTACTATACGATCTGGATGAAGAACATGAATTTCCCAATCGATATAATATGGCTGAGCTCTGATCTAAAGGTGGTTGACATAAAGATGAGTGCAGAACCCTGCAGGCAAGAACCGTGTGAGGTGTATCAGCCGGCTAAGCCCGCGAGGTATGTACTTGAGGTTAGTGCGAATTTCACCATGGGAAATAAGGTAGTTATAGGGGATGAAGTAGTCATCGAGGAGTCCTTTCCCTAATCTCCTCCTTGGTAGGTACTTTTTTCTGGTATGGGCAGGCTGGTTTGGCCTTATCTCTGACCTTGTTCTCTGGGCAGGCAGCGAGGTTCCAGCCCCTGCAGTTGATGTTCTCGAAGACCTGTGGATAGAGCTCGACCACGATCTCGTGGACTTTCTTGGCTAACTCCCGCATCTCAGGCGATGCCCTGACGCAGAGACGGAGGCCTAGGAAGTTGATGAGGCTTCTGGCGTTGATGGTCCAGATATAGTTTGTGTGAGTAGCCAGTGGAAGGAGGTATCTCGAGGATTCCCTTGATACGCCCATACTCCGGAGTCCGTTATAGGTCTCGGCTAGCTTCCGCATTATCGCCTTGTATTGCGCAAGTGCCTCGGCTTGATTATGGAACTCCTTTGGGACGTAGTAGCCGAAGTCCTCCTCTTCCTGGTAACGCGTGCTCCTAGCGGTGTGCGATGCTATGCGGTGCTCCAGGAGCTCCCTGCTCAGCGCTATGCTAATTCCCCGCAGTTCAAAAGAGAAGGATATGTGTTCTAAGGCTGAGGAATAGTCATTCTCCACGATCATCCTAATGATCTCTTCGTCGCTCATGTCAGGGGGTACGCCGCTCACCCTGGCTGACTGTGCCACGAGCTCCACGCCGTTTTCTGTACACCTAAGTAGCTTTACCTTCATCTTACTGTCCCTCTGCTTCATTCTAGGGGTATAAGATAGCATAGCAGTGTTCTCTTCTTTAAATTTTCCCCAGTACCAAAAACAAGTGGGAGTTAGATAAGATAAATAATTTGGTTGAATTGAAATATGATTATTTATTTAGCTACGTCTACGTCGCAAGCTATTTATTTCTCAGAGATCTTCCTTAACAGCTTTATCATTGTTTTTTGGTTGTCTATCATGCTGGATTGATTGCCTATCATCGTCTTCTGGTTGTTTTTAATCCCTCCTAATAGCTCGAGGCCCCTGTCAAGTCTGAGGCTGTATTCATCTTCTACAACGACTCTGCCGAATTCATCTGGGAGGAAGGCTTCGTCCCGTATCTCCTTTTTCTCTATCTCCACGTCCCTGGAAATCCTCTGGAGGTCGTCTAGGAATCCATCTACGTCTCCCCTTACACCCTCGCAGACTATCTTAACAAAGCCGCTCTTATCAGTGTATACGAAACCCCTCAGGTGGTAGTCCCTAGCTATCGCTTCCACAAGCCCCCCTGGAACCTATAAGCTGGATGTGGTTCTTTATGAGGATATTGAAACGGCTGACCCGCGCTTGCATGATGTATACCCTTCATCCTGGAGTTTAAATAAATTCCGTTTTTCTATTTTATTCTTTCATCTGGTGCCAACTCAGGGGGGGGGATGTTCATCCCTTGGGATGTCTCTTGTCCAAAAGGATACTAAAACATTGGTATCTATTCCCAAATGCTCTTGATCTCCTCTGGCGTTGCCCATTCCGGTTTTCCCGTCCTTTCTGGATCAAGGCCGCAGAGGTCTTTCATGGTTTTTTTCTTTTTCCTCACAGGTTTTAGATGATCTTATCCTCTGCCTCTTTGATTTCGAATATGGTGCCGGCGTGTATATCTAGTCGTTCTCGGATAGGTTGAGGTACGACGATGCGGCCTCTCTCATCGATAGTTGTCTCTTCCATTTTCCCATTATAATAATGGGATGATGAGGTATAAGCATTTCTGTCAATGCCAATGCCGACACTAAATCCCTAAATCCTTAGGTCACTTTTTTCGTTTGCGTTTGTTCAAATCCAAACCAAATATCTCTCTCCTCATCACCTGGAGAGGATCGGACACAAATTCATCTACCAGCTAAAAGCAACCTCATTCCCTATGTCTTCCTCTGTAACTCTTGCCTCAGAGAATTTGTCTGCAAAATAGCCAAGAAGCTCCAGCATTCTTTTCTTCAGGTTTTGCTTATATTTTATTCAGGAGTACCGTATTCTTTTCACTAACGAACGTCTCCCTTCTTTCAAGTCTTTCCTTATCCCTTGAGGTGTAAGCATGTTTGAAAGTATTTTGCCTATTTTTTGTCTCTCTGAATTTTCTCTGCGATTTCAACAGCCTCTATATAAACATCTTCTCTCAACCTGAAGCCCTCTTGGATTAGTCGAGCCAGCGTTTCTAGAAACTCCTCAAAATTCAGTTCTTTCATCTCAAGGGCCTTTAAAAGAACAAAAACTGTACCCCTCGGAGTTAGTCCAATAATCTCTGCAGCAGTTCTGGCTGATATTTCATCGATTAAGACATCTTTATGTAGCTTCTTTGCCAGACTCAAAGCTGCTGTTTCCCCTGCATCCAGCTTTATCGGAAGCTCTAATTTTTCTATTTCGTAGACCTTTATCCAACCCGCATTGATTGCTTTCTCGATGATATAAGCATCCTTTTCTCCCCTCGCTTTTCCTCGGTCTACGACTTCTCTCCTTACTTCCTCTGGTATAGCAACTTCTTTAAAAACCGATTTTATCAGATATAATTTTCCAATTTTTGCTAGATAGATCAGATGAGTCGCATTGGATACCATCCTAGCCATGCAGGCCCCTCACATCCTTCTTCAGCTCTTCAAGTGTATAGGAGACATGGATATTGCGTTTTTTTACCTCATTTATCATCTCCCAGAGCGAGATATTGCAGTTCTTAGCAGCCTGCCATAGGGTTATCTTTCCATCTTCATAATCTTTCAGCGAGTTTTCTATTAGCCACTCTTTTGTCCCTTTAAGTAAGAATCTTCGTAGCACAGTTGACCTATCCATTCCCTCTTTTCTCGCTATCTCATCTATAAGCTTCACTAACCCTTCTTCAGCTCGCGTTGTAATTGTAACAGGCATTATATCACCGTGTATTAAATTTATTCATTTTAATATATAAGGTTAGCGTCTGTATGCTTTATGGAGAGAATGGAGAGCTTCACCAGACCTCTGTAATTGCTAGAAGCATAGCAACGGAGGAGTTAAGAAATGAGGGATATATCGCCTATGACAAAAACATCGCCCTCGCCGTGAGTAGCGTTAAAGACATTGTTCATAGTGACATCATAGATATCCACAATAACAGTGTTGTCTGCGACGAATTTACCTGTTAAATAATCATATTGAGAACTTAACTGGAATAGTGCTCCCGATATTAAAGGTATCTTTACCTAGTGGTGGAAGCCACACCAAGTCATACTCTGTCTGAAGGGGATTATACATGAATGGGCAGTTGTCAGTTTCATTCGCCGGCCCTTGCCCTTGTAGCAAATATGGCGGCTGAGTCCATAAATGCTTTTAAGGAAGCGGGGATGTAAACTGGATATTTATCTACTATGAATGCCTATCTATGGAAGAGGACTGAAAAACCAACGTTGGGCAAGGTTGGATAATTAGGCAATCCCCCAGTGAATGGGCCAAAGATTTAAATATAAGAAATAGAGATTTATAGGAAAGGTTAAAAGTTAAAAGAAGAATGGAAGGATGTGTAGAATGCGGAAAGTTGCGTTATACTCCTTGATTAGTATAGTGATATTAGGTATCTATGTCTTGCCGAGTGTTACAGCTAGGTTCGCCGGCTCTCACACCGTGGAGATGTCTAGTGATGGTATGGCGAATATGAGTTGCGGTATCTGTCATAACTACATTGCAGGCGAGATTAATCTGAGCTTTGGGTCGCCCTCTGACAATGTCTTCACCGCCCATAAGCTTGCCTACGAAAACGATAATTACACAAACTACCTAAATATCGATAATGCGCCGTCCCCAGTAACTACGGATAACATATGCATGCTTTGCCATCAACTAAACCTTACCATTGAAGGTACCCATACCATGGTAACGGTTAGGGTATGCACTGACAACAGATGCCACGGAGGCAATACAACTGGAAATGCGGAAGGTTGGAATCAGACAGGTAATACTTCTGGAGATAATGCTATACCATCAGGCGCAGAAGTAGGACCAAAGCTGACAGTTGGTTCAGAGGCCCACAGTGGATGGTTCGATGCACTTGAGGGTTATAATAATACCAATTACTATAGGGAAGACGACACCGCATATACGGCTGGTTTCTACGCTTGTATGGGATGCCACACCCACGTCGGGGTTAACATTGGGATTACCAGAAGCACTGCGACAACGTATACCATTCAGATCAATCCCGATGGAAGCCTTAATGTTAGCGAGCCAAGCGTCACTGGATTCAACACAACGGATCTAAACAAGACCGCTGGTGTATCAGTGTGGACCTAGAACCAATAGGATTTAGGGACTAAACAAAAGTCCCTTCCCTCTTTCTTTTTTTTTATTTTTTTATGTTATTCTTTTATACCGGTGGGGTAGATATGGCTAGAAACATGCTCTTGGTTTTTGCTTGCATCCTTCTTGTTGGTGCCGGTGTTGTTTATGGATATACTCCTTATGTAGACCCCGCTAAGCATCCCGGTGCACTTTGCACTGACTGCCATACACGATTTGTCGAAGATAGGCCTGAGCTAAAAAGATTTAATCCATGCTATGAAAAGCCATGCCATAGATCAAAGCCCGGGGGAAGGATGGGCAACGCACGCTACTCGACGCATATACAAAAGAAGGTGTGTAAGAACTGCCACGTACAGAAAGACGGGGAATACGACATCCACGAAATCCATTTTAACTTCTCCTCTCTTCTCCCCCCCTGGAAGATCGAATACCCTGAGAACGTCAGCCTGAGAGAAGAAGGAGTAGAGTGTGCGCCATGCCACGCCTACCCAGGAGGATATAACACCAGTAAAGTTAGCGTTCCACTGTGGGGTGAAGCATTAAAGAGGATGCCAGTATCCGGAGTGGTCAGGCCGCCTTGGGATAATAAGTGTTCTTTCTGCCATCTTTCCGCCAAGAAAGCTGTGAGATTACACGATGTCCACAAGCCTGTGATAATGCAAGCCTGTCCGGTCTGCCACACCTCCAAGGTTTTTAAGCAGGAAAACTTGGTTGGGAGAGTAGCGGGTGCAAAAGGTATAGGGGAAGAGATAGCACCAAGAATAGAATTTCTACCTATAAGAGAGTTCCGCAGCTACTTTAATAACATCGTCGGTCAGATGCAAAAGATGTATATATTTTTAATCGGCGTAAAATCTACGGAGTAAGAAGATGGCATTCCAGTTTCAATACCAGTATCAATATCAGTATGGCTACCAGGTGCAACCTGGTTATCAAACCTATCTGTCCTTCTTTCAGATGCTCCATGATGTGCCGTTCAGGCCGGTTCTTCTTTCCGTAGCTATAGCATTGATTCCCTTCGTTCTATATTACCTAAAAAAGAAGGGCTACGTGCTGCCCTTGTGGAGGGGATGTACCAGCATCTTCACCTACCTTTACAGACGCTTTCAAAGAAAGGATATGGATAGGAGGGTTAGAGATGAATACACCTTCCTACTAGAGAAAAAAACAGAGCTAAGAGACGTCATACGCTCCAGCAGCTACCTAGGGCTCATGCTTATAGGAATCGCCATCTTGAAGCATATGCTCTTCTTCGGTCTGGTTCTCAGCAATTCCATGGTGCCCACTTTATATGCTGTAGACATAGTATTACTGGAAGGATTCTCTAGGGACTTTGAGGCAGGTGACATAGTGATGTTTACACCACCTACGGGAGTAAACCCCGTCATTCACAGGATATCATCGATTAGCAATGAATATATTCGGACAGCAGGGGACTTCGGCGGTCTGGATGAATGGACCCTCACAAGGGAGAATATTGTGGGAAAGGCGGTTATGATCAACGGAAAGCCGGTGGTAGTAAAGAATATAGGCTGGTATTTCATGCCTTACAAGACATATATGCCTGGCATGGACCCCATGTTCGACTTTGTCAGGGAGGGCCTCATGTTCGTCCATGAATATGGGCCTCTCATTATAGTGGTGCTCGTCCTCTTCGCCCTTGTCACCAACTTTGAAAGTAGAAAATACGCAAGGATATACGAGGCATGAATTTAGTGCCTAGAGATATACATAGTTACGCTGGAAGCGCATGTTCTGGAAGGTGGCGCAAAGTACTTTCAATGTCATTCATATGAGATGGGAATATTTAAATGAATTGTAACACGGAATTATTGTCATGGAATGGAAGATTCTTTTGATATTCTCATTGCTTATTGTCGGGATATACCTCTTTCCCTCTGCCACAGCTAGGTTTGCAGGCAGTCATACGATGGAGTTCAACCAGAGTGGAGGAGCCACCGAGTTCCGATGCACCACGTGTCACGAGTACATCTTCGATGAACTTAATCTGACACAAGAGTCAAGAGAAGTTCTCCTAGCCCATAGAAATGCAGCCGGCAACGCAACCTATACTTCCACTTTACTGAATCCCAACGTGAGCAATTCTACAGATAACAAGTTCTGCAGCATGTGCCACCTCGCGAAGACAACCATAGAGACTCATACCCAGATACTCGTCAGACCTTGCACAGACCTGAGCTGTCACGGCGACAACGAGACCTATGAGAACGATACTTTATATCCAGAAGCCAGAAGCATGGGACCCAAGCTAGGCAACATTACAAATGTTCATGAGCGCTGGTTCGACCAATCTAGCGGCTACGACTCCCAGTATCTTAACGAAACCGGCGCTAATTATGCCAAGGGCTATTTCACATGCCTAGGATGCCACACATCGATAGGGGTGGAGCTAAACCGTACCGGTACTGAATACTTCGCCCATAATGATAGCAATGCCCTCCAGAGAAGATACATCTAACTAGCTTTACCTACAGGCATCGTTATTTGTAGAACGCCCAATTCTTAACTCTAAGTAAAGGTTTTTATATGTTAATCCCCCCCGAGGCAACTATGACAATAACAGAGAAAATCCTTGCCATGAAAACAGGGAGGAAAGACGTCTCTCCCGGCGAAATACTGGAGGCAGAAGTAGACTATGTCATGGTCAACGATATCACCGGCCTGCCCGCATTTGAGGTTTTCGAGGGATTCCATACCACACCCATGAATGAGAAAGTAGTCCTCATTCCAGATCACTACGTCCCCAACAAGGATGTTGCTTCAGCTGAACAGGCAAAAGCTATGCGTGATTTCGCGAAGAAGTATTCCCTGCCCAACTACTTCGAGGTTGGCAGCGCCGGTATATGCCACCAGGTGATGATAGAACAGGGCTTCGCTGCACCAGGAAGGCTGATAATAGGAGCAGATTCTCATTCCTGCACCTATGGTGCTCTAGGAGCATTTGCAACAGGCGTAGGCTCTACAGAAGCAGCATCAGCCATGGCAATTGGAAAGCTATGGTTCAAGGTGCCGGAAACCCAGAAATACATAGTCGAGGGAGAGCTCGCCAGATACGTAACGGGAAAAGACGTAATACTGCACATCATAGGCGATATAGACGTAGACGGCGCCTTATACAAGTCTATGGAGTTTTATGGGTCGACGATAGAGGCAATGAACTTGGCAGACCGCATCACTATTGCGAACATGGCAGTAGAGGCAGGAGCAAAGGCATGCATAATACCACCAGATGAAAAGGTCTCTGAGTACCTAAAGGATAGAATTAGAGGCAGATACACCCCTGTATACGCTGATAAAGATGCAGTCTACGCTGAGACCTTTGAATATGATGCCTCAGAGATCCAGCCTACAGTGGCCAAGCCTTTTCTACCCTCTAACACAGCACCAGCGTCAGAGTTAGGCGATATAACCATAGACCAAGCCTACCTGGGCTCTTGCACCAATGGACGGATCGAGGACCTTAGAATCGCTGCGAGGATACTGAAGGACAAGAAGGTACACTCGCAGGTAAGAATGATTGTCGTACCGGCGAGCAAAGAAGTATTCATGCAGGCACTAAAAGAAGGCCTACTGAAGGTACTCATGGAGGCAAATGCATACGTCTCCGGGCCAACCTGCGGCGCATGCCTAGGTGGCTATATGGGTGTCCTAGCTAGTGGAGAGCGGTGCATCAGCTCGACTAATAGAAATTTTATGGGCAGGATGGGGCACAAGGACAGCGAGGTCTACCTAGCAAGTCCAGCTGTCGTCGCTGCAAGTGCTATCACCGGAAGGATAACTGATCCCACAGAATTGGAATAGGAGGCCATGAAGTGAAACAAAAGATCAAAGGCAGAGCCTGGAAATTCAGTGCCAATGTAGACACAGATCAGATCATACCCGCAGAGTACCTTACCACCGGAGATCCAGAGGAATTAGCGAGGCATGCATTTGAGAACGCAAGACCAGAATTCGCTGAACGCGTTAAACCGGGAGACATAATCGTAGCTGGTAAGAACTTTGGTTGCGGCTCCAGCAGAGAGCATGCACCCCGCGCTTTAGTGGGAAGCGGCATAGTCTGTGTAGTAGCAAGCTCCTTTGCTAGGATATTCTTCAGGAACGCTATAAACATAGGTTTGCCTCTAGTAGAATGTAAGGTAGAAGCTGAAGACGGTGATAAGCTGGAGATAGACTTCGCCAAGGGTGAGGTAAGAAATCTAGATAGCAAGAAGAGACGGTCCTTTAAGCCCTTACCAACGTTCCTCTTCGACCTACTAGAATCTGGAGGCCTAGTCGAATACACAAAGAAAGAGCTCGGCAGGTAGGGTAGCTACTTGGATTTCTTTGTTTTCTTGCCTTGTTTTTCTTTTTCCTTTGCTTGTTCTTTGAAAACCTTTATCCCTATCCCTAATTCGAGTTTTCGTATGTCTGTGAGGATGAGGTCCAGTTTTATCTCCTTATTGCAATGTGGGCATACAATGGTCCTAACATTATTCATGGGCTACAAGGTGTAGGTAGTCCTTTAAAAGTCTTTTGGCGGCCTAAGACTTAAGCACGATTTAGAGTGTAATAGTTAACCCCGTTAATTCGTTCTCTAATTAGATACTTATAGAGCATGTAGTGATAGATAAACATCTTTATGTGCCCCTCGTCCACTCTATACCCGAGACGCTTAAGCCTCCTGACTATCTCCCGTCCCTTGATCTTCTCTCCCGTGGAAATCACATTCAAGATTGCCTTTATCTTGTTGGCGGTGTTCCCGAACTTCATCTAACCACCCGTGGTTTGGGGCTTACGAATAGAGTTAGAGCCATACCCAGCAGGACGCTTACAAGGCCTAGGAGCACGGACAAATATACTTCCTTCATTTCTACCACTGTTAATAGAGGTTAATAAGCATTATTTATATGTTTTGTAGAAATTTTATGCTTTAGAGCACTAAATATCCGTGTTAAAGCACTCTTTTTGTTTTAATAAGTTTAGTTGTGTTCCTTTTTGTTTTCGCAGTGTACTCGATGGAAAAATAAAATCTTAAAAAATAAATAATACTAATTATGACTTCTAATTGTTCCAATATGTTTCATCATCACTTTATTTAGTTTTAGAAATTATAATAGACCTATTTTTATATAAACTTCTAGAATTTGTAATACTCTCTTTTTTCGCTTCTTAAAATATCCTATAATCTATAAAGAAATGCAGAAATCCCATATTGGTCCATGTTATGGTAAATCAAGATATATTGCTCAGTATATACTCATTACAGCATATCCCTTAAGTAAATTTTATATCTCCCCAGCTTTCCTCCATAGTTGCCAGCCGATATCTTGACCACACCGCTTACACCAGCTGCACTTAGCATAGCTGCCTTCATCGCGTCCCTTACAGCATCAAGAGAAATGCCGTTTATCACTATCTCTGGTATTGACACTACACCTTTAGGTACCATTGAATCCTTAATTATAGTCCTTAGTGTAGGACAATATGGATGATTCGTAGTCGGACCGATCTCAGGGTACTTAGTTTCAACCTTTGAGCCGGCTGAGCATACATCAAAGGAGGTTATAGCGCCATCGATCTTGGCAACAGCCTCAACAGCTTTATCCCCTACTTCCAAAGCCGCATCTTGAGTCTCACAGAAGAACCATATATTGCCACCCATCACGCCCTTTGCATAGCCAAGGTATCTCTCTATGAGGAACTCTCCCATCATCAGGGGGATATTAATAACTTCGCGTCCAAAGCGCGTCTCAAGTGTCTCGTAGCCATCCCCGCAGTGGCCTATCTTCTCCATTGCATCAAATCTCTCTGCTGACTTAAGGGCATTGAAGACCGAGGCAGTTGGAACAACGAGGACCCCTTGTCTGATACGTTTAGCCACTTCATGCTCCAACTTCTCAGGCGCATTTTTCCCGTAGTTGACCCATATCTGAGCAATCGCTCCCTTTCTCTTGTCAGGCGTCTCATCTTTCTCCACCCATTTCTCGACTCCTCCCTCGGATTCATCGAAAACAGTAGAAGGCAGAGCCGTTGCGCTTAGAGCCGCCTTCCTAAGCCTCTTCACATCTCTTGCAGTAATCAATATCCTCGAGAAGAGGCCATCAAATGCCTCGCAGTAAGTATCTTCTACCTTGATTCCCGCGATTTCTAACATAGAATCTGATAATAGGCTAAAATTTAAAAACGTTTAGGTCGTAGGTAGGTTACATGCACCGCTAGACTTATTCTGTATTTGGAAATTAAATTCTATCGATAGGATATGAGTAAAATGCCTTAAAAAAAGGACGGAGAGATACATGGATGATAGATATTAATCCAAGGAGGGCTTTTCTATTCTCTGTAGCTGTCTTTCTATTTATCTTGGCAATTCAAGCGATGGAGGAGGGTGCTAGCGATCTCGGTTATACCTTAAAATATGCCTTCAACCTAGATAATCCCCTTAATACCCTAGGCTTTGGCTGGCTGTCAGCAAGCCTAATATTAAGTGGCTCACCTATTGCTGCCTCTGCTCTGGCATTTTTTGACAGCGGTGTATTAACTGAACTGGAAGCCTTTGCCATGTTAAATGGCGCTAGATTTGGTGTATCCTTCGCGATCCTCCTCATAGGCTTCATCTACCATATGAGAGGCCACGAGAGGCACACTAGCATCTCCCTAGGGATACTCACACTATTAGTTACCTACACCATATACCTTGGAGCGATCTTGATAGGCATCTTCATATTGAGGTACGATCTCCTGGACTTTCTGCAATTCGGCATTCCAGCTTTTCTAACCTCAACCATTGATGTGTTCTTCAATCCAATTGTGGATTTCTTGGCTGAAAAGCTAGGTAGCTGGTTGGTCTTCTTATTTGGACTTGCAATTATAATAGCGAGCTTTAAGTTGTTCGATGGTGCATTGCCCAAGGTGAAACTGAAGGAAACTAGGTTTAAGGAGACTTCCCGCTACATCTATCGGCCATGGGTAATGTTTTCCTTGGGATTCATTCTTACCATGATCACCCCATCAGTATCTATATCCCTAGGCTTGCTTGTACCCCTATCGGTTAGGGGCTACATCAAAGTTGAGAACCTCGTGCCCTACATAATGGGGGCTAACATATCTACCTTCAGCGACACCTTAGTAATTGCTATTCTCCTGGCCAATCCCTCGGCCTTTACCATCGTATTAGCAGAGATAGTTGGTATAGCCGTTGTCTCAGCAGTAGTCCTAGCATTCTTTTTTCACGCATACGAAAGATTCATACTTGATTCTCTACTAATAATCAGCAGATCAAATAGAAACCTAGCAGCATTCCTCATAGCTACTTTCCTAGTGCCTATTGGTCTATTGCTGATCTAGAAGGAGGATAAGATGCGGATACTAATTTGCACCGATGGTTCGAAGCAAGCCGAGGATGCCATACGCTTTGGGTATCCCATAGCTAAGGGTCTTGGCTCCGAGGTAACGATTCTTGGGGTTGCAGAGAGACCAAGGAATATAGCGGGTGTGGAGGAATCCCTTAAACAGGCAGAGGACCTCCTTACGGATTTAAAGATAGAGACCAAAATGAGGGAGGGATACGCAGATGAGGAGATAGTAAAAGAGAGTGAAGAGGGCTATGATCTGATTATTATAGGCGCTATAGGCAGACGCGGCCTTAAGAGGTTCCTATTGGGCCAAACTGCTGTCAAGATACTCAAATATGCGAGGATCTCTGTCTTAGTAGTAAGAGGGAAGCCTAGTGCTGTTTCAAATATCATGATATGCACCGGTGGAGGTGAACGCGGGGAAGAGGATATAAAATTCGGTGGTAGAATCGCCAAGGCTACTGGAGCAGATGTTAATATCTTGCACTGCGTATCCCAGATTCCTATGGTGGATATACAAGAGAAGGAAAAACAGGTCTTATCTACGTCCCTCGAAGAGGAAACCAGAGAGACAAAGCACCTTAAAAAGGGATTAGCCATATTGAAGCAGTTAGGCGTAACAGGAGAGGCAAAGTTGAGATATGGTCTAGTGGAAGACGAAATCTTTGCTGAGGCAAGCGCGGGCAACTATGACCTATTAGTAGTAGGCGCACATGCTACCTGGGGGCTGGGCAGATATCTTCTAGGGGACGTTACCAGTAGGATAATAGATCACGCCGAAGTACCTGTGTTGGTGGTCAAGAGCCCAAAACACATAATATGATGTCTCGTTTCTAAAATTCGAGGCTTTCTATTTGTCGTTGTTGTCTGCATGCTTCCTGTTGCAGGCGCCGTAAGTGCGTTGCTAGGGTTCTCCATCCCTTCTATCAGACATAACCAGAAACATATTTAGCTTGATTCTTTAAGAAGTGGCTCCATGGAAGTAGTAGCCATAGGCCACGCTAGTATAGACGAGGTCAAGATGCGGGGTAAAAGAAGTACCCAGCTGGGAGGCGCTGCGATATACTCTGCGATGGCTGCGAAGATATTCTCTGAAACCGGTATAGTATCTAGAGTAGGGAGGGATTTCCCGCCTGAGTATTACTCTATTCTTAGGAAGTCCTCCATAGATACTCTTGGCTTGAAGAAGCTCAGGGGAAAGAGCACCGTTTTCTCAATAGAATATAGCGATGATGGAGTTGCCCACTACGATACCTACCAGTTGAACGTTGGCATTCATATAAGGCCTGAGGACATACCTAGGAAATATCTCTCGGCCAGTGCCTTCCATATCGCTCCAATGGCTGCTAGCAAGCAGAGGGCATTTGTCGACTACCTCAGGAATAGGACCTATGCATTGGTCTCGTTGAATACACATATAGGATACCTACCAAAATACCGCAGGGATATTGTAGACCTTGTCTCTAAGGTGGATGTCTTCACTATAAACGACGGGGAGGCATTGAAGCTCACAGGTACGAAGGGCTTTGAACATGCCCTCAATGCATTGAAGAAGATAGACCACAACCTGATAGTCGTCACCATGGGGGTATATGGCAGCGTTATTCTCGAAGGAGGCGAGGTCACCTTCGCACCGTCGGTTATCCAGCCTAAGATTACGGACCTCACAGGCTGTGGTGATGCCTTCGCTGGTTCCTTTCTCTCTGTCTATTCAAAAACCGAAGATGCTTTAAAAGCAGCGAATGTAGCGAATAGCGTAGCTAGCATCACTGCGACAGACTGGAATTTTAAGGCTGTGAAAAGCCTGAAGTTCAAGAACCTAGAGCACTTCCACGAGTTTATAATATCCCATCAGCAGAAACTGAGCAAGAACCAACGCTCGATCGAACACTTCTTTTGAGTTGCGTTATTAGTGAATAAGTAAGTAGATAGCCCTAGTATGCAGAAAGTAATCTACTCTATTCCTCAGTAAGTTTAAGGAGGTCTGCCTTGGTTACTATACCCATAACCTTTCCTTTTTGAACCACGAGTACTGCAGGATAGCTCCCTACCAGTTGGGATAGGGTCTCCAAGTCCATATGGGGGCTGATTGTTGGAAATCCCTCACCCATCAACTCCGCTACATTTTTGCTGGAGACCTTAGAGTAGTCCCTCTCTCTAGTTAATTCCTCCACTATCCTCGCCTCAGAAATACTCCCTGTTTGTATTCCCTCCATAAGGACAGGAAGCTGTGAGATACCATAGCTCTCCATGAGTTTAGAAGCATGCCCTATTGTATCCTCTGGCCTAGCATGAACTACTGGTGCCTTCATTACATCTGCCGCTGTTAAACCCTTCCCATGCTTGTTCTCCTGCAGGACATTGAGGATCTTTTTCAGGGTCGACGTTCTAGGATCAACGTTCCCTGCTTCTATCCTTGCTATCAGTGGCTGGCTGATTTTAGCCCTCTTAGCCAGCTCTGTCTGAGTCAGCCCCAGCTTTAGCCTCAGGTTTCGAAGCTCTCTAAACTCAGGCACACGGTACATAAGCCAATTTATTACCGGTGGTAATATTTATATGTTTCTTTATGTACTTTCAATGCATTAACCTATTGCAACTAGTGCGACTCTCTCCTTTATTATCTCCTTCAGGGCGTTAACTCTATCGTGAAAGGCTTCTCCAGACACAGCTAGGATTTCTGTCTCAGTGATTTCAAAGGCCTCCTTTATCCCCTCGTATTTATCCTCAAAGACCTCTTCCGCTAATTCCTGACACCCATAGCGAGATAATTCCTCTGGAAGCTCTTTACATATCACCACTATCTCTCGCGAGCCTAGGCTGAAGAGCGCTAATGCCTTCTTGATCTGCCTCTGGCACGAGGCCCTCACCAAGATCTCCACAAATAGCTTCTTGCTTATGTTTGTCCCTTCCTCGAAGGCCTTTTCAGCTTGGTTTAAAGCGAACTCAATGTGCTCTCTCCCAGCGATATACCTAGAATCCAGCACTTGGAGGTCACTATATCTCTCCAGGAATTCCTTTCCAACTGCTTTTTTGCGTCTTAAGAAGAAGATCTCCATAACAATGCCTCAAATAAATCAAACGTAAAATAAAGATTCGAACTTTAGTTTCCCTGCTACATCCTCGCTTCTTTAAGCGTTTCCCCACAGGTGCAACCTCTTTCCTCGGGAATCCTCTTTACTGCACCGCGTATTATACTCTTCGTATCCTCCAAGCTTTTCTCGACGACTTCCTTGACTTCGCTTGCCGTTAACTTCTCGGCAATGCCTGCAGCGTAGTTTGTCACTGTACATAGGGATGCAAAGCACATCTCCTGCTCCCTTGCTAAAACGGCTTCCGGCAGCCCAGTCATGCCCACTAGGTCGCAGCCCCAAGCGGCCAGCATCCTTATCTCTGCCGGTGTCTCGAACCTAGGGCCTTGTGTGCATGCATAGACGCCTCCATCGAAGACCTTGCCTTTTACTTCTTCAGTAGCTTCTAGTAGGACCTTCCGTAGCTCTGGGCAGTATGGATTGGAGAGATCCACATGGACCACCTCTGTATCATAGAATGTTCCCTCCCTACCCTTTGTGATATCTATAAAGTCATTTGGAACTACCGCATTCCCTGGTGCTAGGTTCCTATTTATCGTTCCAACGGAATTCATTGATATTATCCTCTCTACGTTTAATGCTTTGAGGGCATAGATATTGGCCCGATAATTTATCTTATGAGGTGGTAAAGCATGCCGCCCGCTGCCATGTCTGGATAGAAAAGCTGCTTCTCGCCCGTATACCTCCCCTAAGTATACTTCAACAGACCCATATGGAGTCTCTACAGTCTTAGCTTCTACATCCCCAAAAAGCTTGGGATCATAGATGCCGGTGCCGCCGATTATGGCAATCATCAAACCACCATTAGACTAAATAATGAAGCAACATCGTTGCCAAACTGAAATATATGATCAGTCCAGTTATGTCTGTTGCCGTGGTGATCAAGGGTCCGGCGGTAATCGCTGGATCGAGTTTTAAGTGAGTGAATAGGGTTGGGGCGAGTACCCCCATAGTCGATGCTACGGATACCGCGAAGAACATGGCTGCACCTACTACGACGCCCAGCATCAATGTCTTCTGCCAGAGGAAGGCAGCTATCCCGACCCCGATACCAGTTGCTAAGCCCATCAAGATGCCTATCTTTATCTCTCGTAGAAAATAATCCATAATGTCTCCTACCTCTTTAGTGGCAATCCCGCGAATGAAGATTGTGGAGGATTGTGCTCCAACATTACCGCCCATATCCATTATGATCGGTATGAAGACGGCGAGGGTTATAATGGTGGCTATGGTTTCTTTGAATAGTCCAATTATCGTGCCGGCTAATAGACCACCGACTAGGGTGACAAGTAACCATGGCAACCGGGCCTTTACTACAGTAAAAATAGGGGCATCTATAAGTTTATCCATCTGCACAGGCGTGCCTGAGAAATGAGCTAAATCCTCAGTTGTCTCTTCGTCTATGACATCTATCACATCGTCTACTGTGACTATACCTAAAAGCCTATCCTTCGGGTCCACCACCGGTATTGCTAGGAGGTCGTAGTCTGCTATGATACGAGCGACTTCCTCTTGGTCGAGGCTGGGCAGTACCTTTATTACCTCTGGACTCATGGCATCCCTGAGTTTTGTAGTAGGATCAGCTAGCACTAATTCGCGGAGGGAGAGCACACCTACGAGCTTCTGGCCTTCCAGTACATAGATATAGTATACTGTCTCGTATTCCTTGGCTTTGTCCCGGATATTGTCCTCAGCTTCTGCGCAAGTAAGGTCGCTGGGTAGTGCCATGACTTGTGTGGTCATGAGGCCACCTGCAGTATCCTCCCGATGCTTAAGGAGATCCCTTGCTTCTTTGGTCTTCTCCTTGGTGAAATAATCCACGATCTTTCTCCGCGTCTCAAGGGAAAGGTCGCCTAGAACATCTGTCATATCATCCGGGGGTACACTTGCGAGGAGTTCAGCTGCTTGCTTTGGGGGAAGAACCTTTACATACTCCAACTGCATCTCTTCTGGTAATTCAGGCAGGAGATCTATCACTACAGCATGCTCCAGATTCACCAGCGTGCGGTTCCTTTCCTCTGGCTTCAGCTGCTCTAACAATTCCGCGAGATCGTGGGGATGGATTGCCTTAACTTTTTCTCTAAGCCTCTGATAATCCGCCCTTTCGATTAGCTCCTTTAAACCCTCTAGTTCAGATTCCATTAAGACCGCCTCAGAGATACACCTGCGTCAGCAAGTTATAGTTTAATTCTTTTTCGCCCAGTCTCTCGAACAAGCAATATGAAATATGCCCTTGGAAGTTATAAGCATAATGGTGAATAGATGCTAAATCTATGCCTCATACACTGAACTAATGAACTAAAAAGAGCCTTTAGCTTCCTTCAGCTTCCAATGGTCTTCGAACCGCCATTATAGATGAGAAAGAAAATATGGAAAGTATGAGCCCTAGGAGTATGGATACCGCGAATTTTGTCATGCTTATCTCGCCCAGTAGGAATAGACTTACCGCGTCGACTATTAAGCGTAGCGCTACAACGAATACGATAAGGAGGAAGTACCTCCATACACCCCTCTGCTCCACAATGGAATCTATGCTCTTACCTATCAATGCAATTATGGCGGCAAGCATAAGCAGGTCTACGGATTCTGATAGGAAGATGGGTCCTGCTGTTAATAAAGCGCTATAGGGCACTGCCCTTCTAGCAACCTCGGTGTAGCCCACAATCAAGCCAACGGTGCCTATAAGCACTGCCACCACGTAGGTAAAAAAGCTTATCCTACCGGCGATGAAGGATGCCTTTATCTCATCATAGCCCTTTTGGAGGGTATCCTCAAGGCCGAAGCCCTTTACTAAGAGGAACACCCCTATCACCCCTATTATAAGCCTCCATCCATGTTGCCCGAAGAGCATGTACAGGATAGCTGCAACTCCCGGCAGTCCTATGGCGAGCCTAGATAACTTGGGGTCGCTCACAATCTCTTTCAAGAAATCTTTAATAATATAGTATGTGCTCTCCAGGTGCTCACTCTGCCTCACTACCACGCGCTTCAGGGATATCACTTTTGCTTTGGATTGGATGATAGGCAGAATATGCTCGTCTTCAGCTCCATCGGTAACGAGTATCACACCGTCTGCTTCAAATTTCTCTAACACCTCACTCAGCTGCTTGGAGAGTTCCATATCAGATGTAATACCCACATCTTTATCACCTACAAGGACAGTAACCTCGACTTCTTTCCCCTTCCTCTTCAGCTCGTCGCCGATTTTTATGGTCTCAAAGAGGGCGTTGGTGTCAGCTTCCGTAGGATCAGCTAGGCCCAGTTTTACTGCTGTATCCAGAAGATTGTTTCGACCAATAACTGGTCCCCTCTCCCCTGCCTTCCTGTAGATATCGGCATCCCTATCTACGCATACCACCAGAATCCTCTCGTATTCCATGCGAAGTACCTAGAGGATTTATGAATAAATCTGCTTAAAAACCTTATCTTTAATCTTTAATCACACCAAGTTGAATCTTCTCAGCAAGTAAATATCCCCTAGGCTGAGCTTTTCCCCCTTTTGGAAACGCTCATATATCAATCGGGCATGCTCTCGTAATTCTCTGTCGCTCTTTCCATGGGCCTTGGATTCCACAAGCTTTAGATCCATTTCCAGTACCTTGGATCTCTTTATCCTAGCATTAAGCTTTCCACCTAACTCATCCAGCTCTCCACCTACGGCATCCATTTCCAAATTAACATGGTCTATCTGGCGCTCCAGTTCTTTGATACTCCTCACGGCCTCCAAGAATTTTTCGTGATAGGTCTGCGACTCCGTAGAGAGGGTTATGATAGCATCATGGACCTTCGTAGAGGTCTTCCTATGCTCGTCTATTCTATCAGAGAGCTCTATCAACCCCTTATAGTCTCCAAGCTCTGAATTCAGCTTTTCGATCTTCTCTACCAACTCATCTTCCTTCTTGATTTCCATCACGCTGGTCTGGAGCTTCCATTCTAAGGAGTTTTTCAGTCTCTGTGCATTCTTAAAGTCAGTCTTAGGAACACCCTCTTGGAGCTTTTTGTACTCGGATATTAGATCCTTTATCTTTGCATTAGCAGTCTCTCGTTCCTTCTTATGGACTTGGACCCTGGCATTCAGCTCATCCCTCTGCTTCTTGAGCTTATTTGCATCTGCGTTCTTGAACTTGATAGAGTCTATCAGCTCCTTCCTCTTTCTAGAAAGCTCCGTTAGAGATAGTTTCTTGGCTGATAACGCCTCTTTGAGCCTCGCAATCTCTTGCTCTACTTCTTTCAGCTCCTGAACCATGTCCTTAGCGTTGTGCCTTAGCACATGGGGCAAGATCTCCCGCAGGTCGTTCTTCTTTATAACAACATCCGCCACTTTGTCGAGCACGGGTTTAGAATTAAAGGCTATGGCTAGGCCGGCCTTCTGCAGCATAGAAACATCGTTAGCTCCATCTCCTATGGCAACGCAGTCCTCCAGCGTTACCCCCGCTTCAGCTGCTATCTCCTCGAAGACCTGCCCCTTAGACCCCTCTTCTGTGAGGGGGCCGGATACCTCTCCAGTGATCTTGCCGTCATTGACTACAAATTCATTAGCTACCGCATAGTCTAGACCCAGCTCCCCTTTCACCCTTTCTGCCACTATACTAAAGCCCCCGCTTATCACTGCGGTCTTAATGCCCCGCTCCTTTAAAGCGGATACAGCTTCATGGGCTCCTTTCATCAGAGGTATATCCTTGGCAGCCTTGTGAATCTTCTCGATTTCAAGGCCCTTCAGGAGATTGGCTCTCTTCTTCAAGGCTTCCTCGAATGATATTTCGCCCACCATGGCTTTCTTAGTAATCTCAGAGATCTTCTTGCCCTTCTTCACCAGCTTCCCGAATTTATCAAGGGATTCCCCGTCTATCAGGGTACTGTCTAGGTCGAAGACCACTAACTTCACTTTCTATCACCTTGGTAAGGGCTATCTTATAGGTTACTTAAAGAATTCAAAGTATTCGTAGGCGTTTCCCTGATCGAAGCTGAACTCTACCTCATTGAAGCCCTTTTTAAATTCTATTATGTCTTTTTTAACTTTTTCCTCGGGCTCCCTGTCCATTATGAGGCGTTTGAAGAATACTGCGATCTCCTTCATTTCATTCTCCCTCATACCCAAGTGGGTCAGCTCCTGGGTGCCAAGCCGTAAACCGGACGGGTCCTTGGTTTTCTCTAGGTCATCCCAGGGTAGGAGGTTCTTATTCACGATTATATTAGCTCTCTCCAAGGTGGTTGCGGCGAAGGTGCCTCCCCCGTTCTTCGAGACATCTACCAGTACTTGGTGGGATTCCGTAAATCCCTTGTCTGCGCATAAGACGTCAAAGCCGAGTTCATATAGTGCTTGAGCAAGCGTCTTAGAATTCTTTATAATCTGATCAGCATAGGCCTCGCCGAACTCCAGCATCTCAGCCAGAGCTATGGCAAGTCCAGCTAGGTGATGCAGATGATGATTTGATACGAGGCCAGGGAACACCGCCCTGTTTATCGCCTTCCCGTATTCCTCTTTAGCCAGGATTAATCCTCCCTGTGGTCCTGGGAAGGTCTTATGCCTTGAGCTGGTCATAACGTCTGCCCCTTCCTTTAGAGGCTGTTGGAATCGCTTCCCGGCTATTAGTCCAAGGACGTGTGCAGCATCATAGAGCACTGTAGCTCCAACCTCGTCAGCTACTGTGCGCAATTCCTTTACTGGATGTGGAAATAGAAAGACGCTTCCCCCGAAGAGCATGAGTTTAGGCCGAATCTTCAAGATCTTCTGTATGCTCTCATCAACGTCAATGTTCATCTCCTGTGCATTAAAGGGGAATGTCTTTACCCTTAGTCCTCTCACTCCAGCAGCACTTATCTCAGCATGGCTTATGTGGCCGCCGTGAGGTATCTTGAGGGACATCATCACGTCGCCTGGAGAAGCGAGAGCATAGTAGGCAGCGAGATTCGCCACTACACCCGAGGTAGGCTGCACATTGGCATAGGGTGCCTCGAAGAGCTTCTTAGCCAGCTTCACGGCCAGCTCCTCGACCTCGTCTATATACTTGCAGCCTTGGTAGAACCTATTGCCAGGTGGTCCCTCGGCATAGCGGTGTCCAAAATCGCTGGCAGTTGCTTCTCTAACTAAAGTGCTTGTTATGTTTTCGCTGGCGATCATAGGGAGGCATTCCCTCATCCAAGAATGGTGTTTCTTTAAGGCATCTCTCACCTGAAGAGCATATCTTTCGTGCATCTTATCACTTCCAATTCTGAAGGCAAAACATTTAAGCATAAAGATTTAAGCTTTTTTGCCTATGAGTGGTATTTATTATTTTGGTGCGTTTGAGGGATAAGCACATGTATCTGTTGTTGGGGTGTGGTACTACTGGCTATTTCACTGCGAGCAGGCTGCAGGATCTGGAGAAGGACGTAGTTATAGTGGAGAAGAATCCAGAGAGGGTTGCCAGCCTCAGGGAGCGTGGCCTAGAGGTGGTGGAGGGGAATATGACCAATAAGGAAATCTTGGAAAAGGCCGGTATAAGTAGGGCGAGCGCTGTCCTCATAATGGCCAACGATTTAGAGCTGAATAAAAAGGCAGTTCGGCTTGTTAAAAAACTGAGGAAGGATGCGGTGCTTATAGTTAGAGCCGGACCCAAAAGCACAAAGAATGAGTTCAAGGACGAAGCCGATGTAGTGATATACCCCACCAATGTACTTGCGGATTACACGATACAGAGTTTGGAGGCGATGGAGTTTAAGAAGAAATTCAAGAGGTTGAAAGAGATAATAGCAAGCGCTGATAAGGGGTTAGCAATAGTAACGCAGGATAACCCTGATCCAGATGCTATTGCAAGCGCTCTAGCATTGAAGAGGATTGCCGAGGGGCAGGGTAAGAAGGCTGACATAATCTATGGTGAAGAGATAGGCTACGATGAGAACCGTGCCCTGGTCAATCTTATGGGCATAGAGATGATTCATAGGTCAAAGGTCAAGGATTTAAGGGGCTACTCCAAGATAGCATTAATCGAGGCATCAATACCTGGAGAGAACAATTCCTTGGACAAAGGCATAGTGCCTGATATCATTATTGACCACCACCCCGCGAACATGAAGAAGGTCAAAGCGGACTTCCGGGATATTAGGCCCGAGGTTGGGGCCACGTCGACTATAATGACAGAGTATCTAACTTACCTGGATCGAGAGTTAGACGAGGAACTTGCTACAGTGCTCCTATACGGCATTAAGACAGATACCAAGGACTTCACCCGGGGTGCGACACCAGAGGACTTGCGGGCGGTGATTGAGCTCTATCCAAAGGCAAACCACGACCTGCTGGCAAGGATAGGGACGCCTCCAATGTCGTCTGAGAGCCTGGATATCTTGGGGAAAGCGATCAAGAATAGGAGGATCGAAGGCAGCTACCTTATCTCAAACGTTGGTTTCATTCGAGAGCGGGACACTCTGCCCCAGGCTGCAGACTACCTGCTAAGCCTAGAAGGTATCTCTACAGTGCTCGTTTACGGCGTAGGGAAGAATGTGGTTCATATATCCGGTAGAAACAGAGACATCCGGTTGAATCTGGGTGATGCTATGACTAAGGCCTTCGGGGATATAGGTGAAGCAGGAGGCCATGCCCAAGCAGCTGCAGCAAAGGTACCTCTTGGACTATTTGGCGAAGTAAAGGATAAGGACTCGCTTTTGAGTCTAGCTGAAGAAGCAATAGTGGACAAGTTCTTCAAGGTTGTTGGGATCGAGAAAAAGACGTAGTCCTCTGTTTATCGACTATATTTGTCGAAATTTAGCTTTCCAATTTCTTGCATACTTTATTCAGATACTCGATCCATATATCGTCACTTAAGTTGGGAAAGGAGAAAGTTGCATTTGGCTGGTAATACCTCGTTAGAGTGAGAGTCTCTATATCTGTGAAGTTCTTCAAGGTGTTAGCCATCTGCGAGAGGAGCCAGTATTCAATGCCCAGGAATATGACAAGGTCGTAGTTCCCTTTGCCATTAAAGCCCTTCCATTCCTCGTCCCGCAATAGATTCGTGAGTTCCGAGAGGCCTAGAGCTTCCACATCTACTTTTCGCTCCCGGAAGTGCTTGACTGAATTAGAAGTAGCTGTCAGGGTTATGCCTGTCTTTGAGAGTCTAATTACAAGCTCCAGCAGCGAGTCTAACTCAGTGATGTTCGCTCCCACCACGAGGAGTGGGTTCTCGGCCTTATCTATTATCCTCGCCGCGACATCCGGCGTGACTGCTCTACCCAGTTTTGGCCCGGGTACATTTGAAACCTGCCATGATGTGACTCTTGTATTCATTGTTGGCCCTCAGAATTTAAGGTGTTTATATGGAGAAGGCAGTACCTCTCGAATCCTTCTTCTCGTTGCTTTTACTGCCTGTTTTTCCTTATAATTCTGCAGATTTTCGATGTTGCTTACGTCATCTAATTTCATGATCTCTAACGCTTTATCCTTCTCCATATTCTTCAGGATTTTTGCAGCCTTCTTAGTTCTAGCTAAGACTGTAGTGTATCCGCTTGGTGTGCCGACTGAGCCCACTGAGAAATCAGATAGACGGGAGGTAAAGTCCCAGCAGACCTTGCATCCTTTGCGCTCGTGTTCATGTGCTTCTTTCAAGGGTATCTCCACTTCGCCCTTCTCGGTGTAGGCGATGACCTTTTTGCCTTTTATATCTATCTTCTTCATTTTTTTCAAGTTAAGTTTATACTTCTTCTGCAAGAGTTCTCTCATTAGTCCCTCATAGAGGAAGTTGCTCTTACAGAACAAGCCTATGGTAAGCTCTATCCTACCCTTGAGGTCCACGTCTTCAATTGGGTAGTGCTGGATCTTCCTTATTCCTTCTATCTGGCAGGGTAGCCCAACTACGGCCAGCTTCTTTAGGCATTTCTCCTTTGCGTCCTGAAGGGATGATAGGCTAGCGCAATTAGAGTACCTGGTGCCACCGCTCTTCATGAGTTCCTTTGGTGATGTGACCAGCATGGGCGAAGGCTTCCAGTCTTCGTTGAATCCGCTTACTATGGCGCCATCTATGAGCTTCTTCTCTAGGCAGTATGTCAGCAGTGCGGTTACGAAGGCACCGTCTTGGCCCACTTTACGAATCTTTCCATTGGTTGCCCGTGCAGCCACTTTTACCTCAATATGGCCCAGTAGATCTTGGTCTTCTACCTTGCCGTAAAGCTTCTCTTCTATACCCTCTGGATCGAAGAATGTCCTGGGGCACTCTACCAAGCAGTAGCCACACTCGGTGCACTTCCCTGTGAGCTTTGGGAACTCGTCTACCTCTAGGACCTTATCAGGGCATACAGCGGCGCAAGCTCCGCATCCACAGCATAGATCCCGGAATACTACCTCGTGCTCCAAAGCGGTGAAGCCCTCTTCTCTTCCGAGCCACCTACACTGCAGGATCTCATCTTCGGTTACAGCCATGTTAGATTCCTCTCGCCGGTTAACAACTGTAATAAAAAATCATAAAATATAAAACCTCTCTTCTCGGCTGTTTTTTCAATTGCAATTGCAACAAGAATTTTATAATACCAAAAACAAATAACCACTAGCCGAGGTAGCCTAGCCCGGGAAGGCGCCAGATTCGAGATCTGGTGCTCGCAAGAGCTCGCAGGTTCAAATCCTGCCCTCGGCGTAGACCTACTAGGGCATACAAAATGCTAAATCAAAAGCCTTCGCCGTCAAGGCTAGAAGCTAGAAAACGAACTCGCTAGTGTAATTCTCGGCGTGAATACGCGGGTGTATCCAAATTTTGTGGGAGTTCCGTTGCAGCAAAGGCATATTCTGGCTCTGGTGCGCTCATCCTTTCTTTCAAACCCTGGAAGAAATCCCTGTATGCCTCCATGCCTAATTCCTGCTTCATTCTCACATCCTGGAGATACCTACTGAATTTGTGTTCTAGGTCCCAGATAGCACTTACAGCATCTCGGTAGTTCCTTGCTTCCTCTTTGCTGCATCCGAGTTTGGCTATGATGTCTTCAGGTACTAAATGAAAATCCTTCTTGAAACGGGCATCCATATAGACTGCTACTAGGTTCTCCAGTGTCTTGTTATTCAATGGTTTTCTCATTGCTTGGTCACCTCTATTGACACTGGCTATCACTTGTGCATAATAAAGCTTGTCATGCCAGAATTTAGGGACCAATGCTAAATCAAATGGAAAATTATTTATGGAGGCAAAAACCATGCCTCGTTGGGGTGAATGCATATGGTATTGGTAGGGGAAGTATCGCTGGCGGTGACACTATTTGTAGTGGGGGTTCTACTGAAATACGCTGGAACAGCCGATAAGTTAGGGAAAAACTTTGACTACATCATGGCCGGAGCACTTGCTTACCTACTGGGAGGAGTACTGACTCTTACAGTCAGAGTTCTGCCCAGTATACACTTTGTTACCAGTTGGGTTACACTGATACTCTCAGTGATAGGATTCGTCGCTGTAGCAGTAGGGACTATACTCGGGGCTGTCGACCTTATTACGAAATAAACCCCCTTTTTCTTTTTTTTATTTTTAGAGGGCTGTGGTCAACCTTATATACGTTTTCCCAAAAATATTTTTATATGTTATATAATCATAAGATAATGGTAATCATATGATAAAAGTGGAAAAAAAGAAAGTAGATTCCCATGGAAGGATATCTATTCCCATATCATGGAGGAAGAAAGCTCTTGGTGGGAGTAGAGATGTAATTGTAATCGAGCTAGAGGACCGGGTTGAGGTCCTTCCAGAAAATGCTGGCCTTGAGAAATACATCGATGCTATAGAGATCGAGTTGAAGGACTTCTCGGATTACCATCTCCTTAAAAAAGAGCTTAGAAAGTCGGTAGAATGAGATTTGTTGATACAAATATCTTTATTTATGCGCTTCTGAAACCAAAAAGGAAGCTAACTCAAGCGGAAGGTCAAATCAAAGAAAAGGCGAAGAACATATTTCGAAGGATAGACCGCGGAGAAGAAGTTTTAACGAGCGTTGTGCACTTGAGCGAGATTGCAAATTTTTTGGAAAATGCGGTAAATCAGACTTTTGCCCTGGAATTTGTTAGGGATTTGATGACAAAACCTAATATCACAGTGGTGGACGTCGGCAGGGGCGAATATATGGCTGCACTCTTCCTGGCAGAGGATAAAGCGAGCAGAGCAAACGATGCACTAGCGTATATCACCATGCTAGATAGAGATGTAAAAGAGATTTACTCCTTCGACAAACACCTAGACAATTTCCCAGTAGTGAGAATAATCGACTGATTCACCTTAAACATGGAACAATTATTGCCCTGGTAACTATTCAATTTTTAGAGGACGAGTTTCAATCTCACTATCGATGTTTTCTGTTTTTAATCCTGTAGCCTATACCTCATCTCCAAGTATGCTATTGCGTAGGCAACAGCAGAGTATCCAGCGAGGCGAAGGGGGGGGGGTATAAAATTGTTTTATAGGAAAGAATGGGGGTGTAATTATCTGTATGCCCTGTCGTGGTGGTTGAGCTCGAGAAGCGTTATTGTCTTGGTGTTTTTTGTCAATTTTGTAGATCAGCACGAAAGGCCCTATGTGAATACGTCTCTCGTGTTTCAAAACATTTCTCAAAGGTTTACCAATTTCGGGGTTGCGGTCAACCTTATACATCCTCCCACAAAAATAAGTTTTTTCGACCTTTAATGTGGGGTTTGCTTTTTTTTAATTAATCGGTGCTGTTCTATTTTTTCCGTTTGGTCCCTCTTTTCTTCCGTCTATCCACCCGCTCACTGTATCCGCCGATCTTCACATCGTAGCCGTTTATCTCTCTTTTCATTTTTGGAATAGACTCCAGCAGTCTGCCTGTCTGTAAGTCTTCTCTGATCTTTGCCACATGTTTTGCTCTCACCCTTTGGTATCCACGTTTTTTCTTTAACATCTTCTTAGTGCTGGGCTTCTTCTTTTTAGGCATTATTCTTCTTCCCATATTTTCATTATTGCATCGAGATATTGTATGTTGCCCTCTACTATACTCCTTGCCTTTTCACTTGTCAGATAATCCATCCTTGGCTTCTTCTCCCTCTCCACTTCTTTATAAATCCTATAAAGCCTCCGCACCTCATCTGGTTTCATCCCCCAGGCTCTTGAGGTCTTGTCAAGCCATCTCTGGGTAGTGAACGGCTTTTGTCCGAGGAGTGTCTCCATCAAACATAGTTGTCTTGATGCATCGAGGGATAGGAAAAGAAAACTCCTCTTCGTATCCGCTTTCATGCTGCCTTGGGCGGTATATTTATTCGTTATAATTGTTCTTGACAGCCTTTTTAAATCCTTTAGCAGGTGTCTCTCACGGTAGCCTTTGAGCAGACTGTTCCGGACATATCTATTGAACAGGGGCCATGCTTCCTTTAAGATAGGCACTATGGAAACCGGGGTGTCTTGGATCTCTTTCCGAAGATCTAATTCGGAACCAAAATCTAGTTCAAAACCCTGTTTTTTTAGAGCATTTATCTCTTCTTCTGAGAGCATGGGTGATCCGTCAGTTACTAGAAGGAGGTCATAGTCACTATCTTCTCTATAGTCGCCTCTAACACGGCTACCGTATATCATTATGGATTTAATGTGGTGGAGTCTTGGCTGGATTGTTTGGAATACCGGCATTAGCTCAGGGAATCTCTGTACTCCCATGGCTAGGCCGATCCATTTATCTGGGTCTATGGTTCGATAGACCCCTCGTTTGGGATGTTGTAAGGCTAGGTTTTTCCTCATCTTGTATAGCTCGTTTCTCAGCTTTGATGATGGTGTGGCTAGTAGTTGGGATGTTTTTTCGAGGGTAAATGGCTGTGTCCTGTATTCACCATGCAAGACCAGATACTCCCCCAGTAGTTTCCTGCTCATCATGTCTCTATATTAGAGACATAACATTGTAAATATATTTTAGAAACAGACGAGCAAATACGACATTTAACGTTGGTTAAATAAGTTTTTCATTCGTTTAATGATACATTCGTTATTTCCAATTAAACCTATCCTAGAAACTTTTATAGTGTGACAAGTGCTAGTTAAGGCAGGTGTTTGCCTTGGGAAAATGGGACAGCAAGAAGATAGTGGAGACTGCGAGGAAGGATTTCGACAAAATAAAAGAAATCAAAAGGAAAACTCTGGGATGAAGTGCGGGCTCCGGTAGACATATAGGAGTTGTTATGGAAACAAGTATACAGTTCAATTTTTAGAGGACGAGTTTCAACCTCACCATCGATGTTTTCTGTTTTTAATCCTGTAGCCTATACCTCATCTCCAAGTATGCTATTGCGTAGGCAACAGCAGAGTATCCAGCGAGGCGGAGGGGGTTCCCAGGGGTTATGGGGTTCTGGTAGACCAGGATGTCCTTGAATAGCTCTACCCCTAGAGTTATCGGAAGCGCTGAGCCGAATGCGGCCATGGCCGGTGGCATCATCTCGAAGGGAAAGAAGACGCCACAGAGAAAGAGCATGGGTATGCTCAGTACCAGGGAGGAGAGCATAGCGGTATTCTCAGAGTCCGCAAAGGCTGCTATGACCATGCCGATAGAGATGAATGCAATGGAGTAAACGACTACTGCCTCAATCAAGGGAAAGAACTGGGCTGTAGGAAGCACTATGCCATAGAGGAAGCGAGCGATGCCCAGTAAAATCAATGCCTGTATAAAGGAGATCACCAGCAGTGCTATCATCTTGGCGATTAGAAGCTCGTGCAGGCTTATCGGAGAGACTATGGTTCTGGCTAGTGTGCCGCCGCTCTTCTCTTGGATTACTGTTATAGAAGCTAGGAGGAAGCAGACAAACATCAGGACTATGGCTATTATCCCAGGCATGAGAAAATCTAGGCGGCTCCTCTCCTCGAAGGCTATGTATCTCTCCAGGGTTACAGGAGCTATTACAGCTGCTGGATGCCTTGCTAACACCTCCCTAAGCATCGACTTGCTCTCCTCGATGTCTTTAACAAGCTTCGCCGAGTTCACATTTATCTCATGGGTTATAGAGTCGACCAGGGCGAAGGTGTTCCCTGCCTGTTCCCTTATCTCCTCTACAGATGTAATGGTCTCCTCTATTGGCGATATCCCAACCCGTATATCCTGCATATCTGAGATGTAGTCAACTATCGATGCGTCCATCCTCTCCAGCCTTGCATCGATCTCGGACAGCTTTACCTGGAGCTCTGCACTGGTGTTGGCCACGTTATCTAAGTTTTCGTAGAGGGAGACTATCCTCGAAGTTCGGTTAGAGAGAAGATTTTTGGTATATGCTATCTGCTCAATGGATTGATTTATGGACACGCACTGCGGATTCAAAAAGACTTGACTCTGGTTCCAGCACGTAGAATTATACACGTTTTTTAACCCAGTCTGCAGCTCTAGTAGTGCCTGGTCTGTTGCCTCGATGTTATCCACTACGATCTTCAGTTCATCCCTCAGTTCACTGCTGTCAGAGTTTATCGTCGATATACTGGAATTCAACTCCAATATTTCTCTCCTGGTGTCTATTAAGTCGTGCCTACTCTGGGTAAGGTTTCCCGCCATCCCATCAAGCACAGCCTCCATAGCGCTTAGAGAGCTCTTGAGCCCTGTCGTGTTCAAGCCGTCGAGAGACGCCTTTATTTGCTTGGTGTCGCTGTTGATGTCGTTGATGGTGGCGTTTACTCTCTTCACTTCCTCTTCCAGCGGCTCCATCTGGGCTTCCATCTTCTCGAGGTTCGTCCACAGATGCTCTATGAACCCGAGGGTTATCTCGTAAGAGATCTTCTCGGTGACGGTGAGGAAGACGCTTGCTACCACTGGCGCTACTTGCAGCTGTGAGTTATCTATGTAGAGTTTTATTGCCCTGCTCTCATTGGTTGGCAAAATGATGCCAGCACTATACTCGCCGTTCTTTACTTTGGCTTCCATGGCCTCTGGGGTTGCATTAGCCTCCTCGACAATGGTGAACATACCCTCCTTGGACAGACTTTCTATTATTTTTTCCCCCATAGGAGTCTGGTATCCCGAGATTCCCAGCTTCACGTCCTTTAAGCCGCTCGGAGCTGCATCAGAGAACACTGAGCCGATGACGAGCATTATCAGTATGGGCGTAAGAAACATGAGAAGGAGGGTCTTTCTCTGCCTGAAGTATATTCTCAAATCCTTTCCAATGATAGGCAGTATCCTCACTGCCATTCCTCCCCGGTGGCATGGATGAATACGTCTTCCAAGCTTGGCTCTGTAATGTTCACGTGGATTACTGTTTCCTTGCAGGCTCTGAATATTTTAAAGAGGTCCTCTAGATTTCGCTGTTTGGAAGTTATCTGGAGCGTTCCTTTTGCAACGTGACAGGAGCTTATGCCTTTTAACTCTTTAACCTTCGTCTTTACATTGTCCAGCTTGCCGGGCCTGCTCTTGATTCTTATGACCTCTTCCCCTACGCTTTTTTTCAGTTCATCCGGCGTGCCCTGGGTAACGACCTTTCCTTTGTTGAGGATGAATATCCTGTCGCAGAGCTCTTCAGCTTCTTCCATGTAATGCGTCGTTAATAATACGGTGACGCCTTCCTTCTTCAGCTTCCTAATGGTCTTCCACAGAGATATCCTAGCTACTGGATCCAGCCCTACGCTAGGCTCGTCCAGGATCAAGACCTCTGGCTTGTGCAGTAGAGCGCAGGCTATGTTCAACCGGGTCTTCATACCCCCTGATAATGTGTTGGCCCTGCTATCCCTTCTTTTCAGAATTCCCAAGAGTTTGAGTATCTCATTGCCCCTCTTCTTGGCATCGACCTTACCTACCCCGTAGAGGGATCCGAAGTAGAGGAGGTTCTCTATCACGCTCAACTCACCGTAGAAGCTATGCTCCTGTGGCACGACCCCGATTACTGAGAGGACTTCGCCCTTGTCACGTACCACATCCAAATTAGAGACGTAAGCGCTTCCATCGTTAGGCCGGCTCTGGCATGAGAGCACCCGTATCAACGTAGATTTTCCAGCCCCATTAGGCCCTAAGAGACCACAGATTATCCCCTTCTCCACGGATAGGCTGATTCCATCTAAGGCTGTGAAGCCGCCGTACTTCTTTGTAAGCTCCCTAACTTCGATGGCGTCCATTAAATCACTCAAACCTGCTTCTTGCAAGGCTATTCAGCGGGGAGATAGTATAAAATTTTGGTTTCAACGCTATTTCGCAGTAAAAGGAGATAAAGCCTGATGATATTGACTCACTCATCTATATTACATACTCAAATATATTCGTACTCAACCTGGGGTGACACGGCTGAAAAAGTTTATTTTGGATTGGCTACTATTTTTAGATTACGGAACTATAGGGGGTTAAAGGGATGAAAATAAAGAATAAGGAATGGAAAGTAGACCCTAAAATAAAGATCGAATTCGTTGGTGATTTTTCTTCTGATGATCCACTAAAGGAAATTGAAACTCTAATTAGGGAAATTCAAGAGGCTTTTTTGGAGGAGAAACTTTCTTTAGTCGGGGAGTTTTACACAAAGGCGGATTTTGAAGATAAAAAAGAACTATCCTTTCTTGTATAGATGAAAGAGCAACTGGGAGGACAGCATAACATAACTTCCTAGAAAACTAAGATTTTTATGCGAGAAAATCAATTTAACATACTATAAGGAGAACACAGTGTGGAAATAATGGATGATGAGACAGAAAAATTGTTTGAAAGGTGGAAAGGGATTATTCAGCTTCTTAATAATGAAAATACACTCATTTGGACTAAATTTGGAAGTTATCTCATAGTCAATTCCATTCTTATAACAGCCTTAACACTGAGGGGTGAATTCAATGGGAAGATTCTCGTTATAGTATCTGCTTTTGGGTTAGTTATAGGAATCGGATTTCTACTTGCGATTTGTAGAGGATGGTCGTATATAGGTCTTAGGATAAAGCAAGCTAAAGAGATAGAAAATAGAATGGAAGAGATGGAAAATAATCACAAAATGAATTTTGAAATCATAAAAAAGAAACCAGATTTTCCAATAAAAACCAGCCATGTAATGTATTCAATTTTGCTTTTGATGATTATTGGATGGGTAGTTCTCTTCTACGTTGGTTCGATTAATCTTTGTAAGTGTGGCTGAGCCTTAACACTTCTGCGTTTTTTTAAATAATAAAGGTAAACCCCAGTAAGTAGTAGATAAATAAATAATGTATATAAGAGTTCACAGAAAGGTAGGTAAGAGGGAATTAGATGCACAAAATTCTATTTGTTATTTTATTGACAATTCTGGTCTCTCCATCTATCGTTTTAGCAGCTGATTATGATGTTGATGCGTCAATTTCTACTACCTCTGCTCCCCCGGGTGGATTTGGCACCGTAGTCGTGACTATTACAAATACCGGTACTGAGACGTTAGATTTTGATGCGTTGCTAGGCTTATTTGAAGGTACAAGTTATAATTATGAGGGAATAACAAAGTGGAGGGAAATTCATCCCGGTAGGATCGGTGTAGGACCCTTAACTCCTAGTCAATCCAAGACTATTAAATTTGACGTACTGTTTACAAATTTGGCATCTCCAGGCACCTATAAGATTCGTGTTGTTGTGAGTGGACATCCGGTGATGGAGCCAGGATACGTTGTATTTACAAATTATTTCGATAGCACTATAACTGTAACAGAGCCTGATTCGGATGATGATGGCGTCCCCGACTCGCGAGATACCTGCTCCAATACACCATCTGGAGCCGTGGTGGATGCGAATGGATGCGCGGCTAGCCAGAAAGACACCGATGGCGACGGCATAATGGATAATGTTGACCAGTGCCCTACACAATCGGAAAACTTCAATGGATATCAAGACGCTGATGGGTGTCCAGATGTCAAGCCTCCTCAAGATTCCGATGGCGATGGTATCGTTGATGATAACGATGCATGCCCCAACGAGCCTGAAACTTTCAACGACTATCTGGATACTGATGGGTGTCCAGACGTAGTTCCTACAACTGTTCCCCCAACTACTACACCACCACCCACCACTCCACCGCCTACTACGCCTCCACCTAAAGCTGAGGAAAAGGCAATCACTTCTCCAGAAGACATCCAGACTACAGTTAGAGATCGAATCAGTTCTACTGAAAAATTAGTGATTGATCTAACCGGACTCATTAGTACAGGAAAGAAGATCGGTGCAGATGTCTCTGCTGCCGAGGAAAAGATTTTGAGTGCGACACTCATTTTGAAAGAAGCCAACAATAGCTACACTCTGGCACTGCAAAAATCCGGGGAAGGGGATTATCTGTCTGCGATGAACTATGGAAACGACGCCTATACCAAGGGAGCTTCTGGAATGACGATGCTCGACGAGGCGAAGCCCCTGCTTTACTCTGCGATAAAAAAGAAGCTAAGCGATAATGTGGCAAGTACGGAGTCCACTGTAAACTTCGGGAAAAGCTTGATGATTGGAGGGACTGCTGAACAAAGATTAATTCTTGCTAGGAATGAAATCCTAGCAGTGGACAGCGCATTTAACTCTGGGAATCTAGCAGTTGCTAAAGAACATATTTTGAATGCTGATAAATTGCTAAGCGAAGCTAGGATGAAGGTGTACTCGTCCCTTGGGGTTATAGTGTTTTTAGGCATAGTTGCAATGGGTCTTTTCTTAAAACTCAGATCGATTCCATCTAGGCCAAAGGGAAGAAGGGTGAAAGGCCGTGAAACAAGAGTAATGGAAACAAAGGAAGAGCCTATTACGACTACAGCAAAGGCTATTTCCGTAGCTGGATTATCGAAGAGCTACAAAAAGTCTGTGATTTTGGAAAATATCGGTTTTGAAATAGACCAGGGAACGCTCTGCGGAATCGTCGGCTCTTCAGGAGGTGGAAAATCTACACTTATCGAAGGGGTTGCCGGTAGAACGCCACCGGACAAAGGAGAAATCAAAATACTAGGTATAGACACCAAGAAAGACCGAATGAAGATCAACCAACTCATCGGCTTCGTGCCCCAGCACCCAGAACTCTACCTCGATCAAACAGTTTGGCAGAACATGATGAACAGCGCCTTAAAATGGAATGTGAAAGATGCTGAAGCAAAATCCGAGAAGATCCTCAAACAACTTGGCATTTCTGGAAGAAAAGATGTTATTGCAAAAAACCTTTCTGGAGGCCAGTTGAAGCGCCTATCCCTAGGAATGGAACTCATCAGAGAACCGCCAATCTTAGTTTTAGACGAGCCCACAACCGGACTAGACCCGACAAGTAGAGATCAGATTTTGACAGCGTTGAGCAAAGTCGTGTCTTCTGAGAAAAAGACAGTCGTTTTTACAACTCATTTTATGGACGAGGCAGAGCACTGCGACGAGGTAATAATCGTGGGCAATGCCCAGATCCTAGCGAAGGGCTCTCCTTCTGAACTCGCGAGAAAGATGCCCGGGAGAGGCAAGGTCGTGCATATCATCTTGGAGGAGGTCAGTGAAGATCTGGTTTCTAAAATTTCTAGTCTGGAAGGCGTTAGGAAGGTTATCAGGGAGGGCAGGGTGTTAAAGTTTATCATGGACTCCCCTAAGCCAATAGAGATCTCCCAAAAAATCGAGGAATTTGGCGGTGTAATTGAAGAGGCTAAGATCGCTAAGGCCGGGATGAAAGAAGTATTCGTCTATTATACTGGTGTATACCCTGAGGATGTGGAGTGATGCAGGGACTTGGGAAGGCTTTTCGCCTTGAGATGAGGCATATCCTTGAGAGTAACACCCGCTTCTTTTCCCACCTCCTTATTCCTATAATGATCGGAGTTGTATTGGCAGAAGCAGGAGCGGCAGATTGTTCTTTTTGCTATGGATATACATATTTCGACTTTTATGCATCCCTCATCTTCTCGACGTCCATGATATTCATCTCAACGCAGTTGATGGTCCTACGGATCGTGGGGGAAAGAGCACCCTATGGTACACTAGATAGGGATTTGTTGGCGATATCTAAGTCAGGTATGTTTCTGGGTAAATTTCTTGCAGGCGTAGTGATCTCATTAATTCAATGCGTTCTATTTCTCGGTGTTGGGGAATATTATAACATGACGATGAAAGGAAGCCTATACGTATTTCTCTTGTTGCTCTTCATGCTCTCTTTGGTTGGTTTACTACTGGGTCTGTTATTCTCGGTGTTCACAAAAACAAAGGAGCAGGCGGTGCAGCTGGTTCCATTTGTAGTTCTCATTCTTTTGGTTCTGAGTGGTGACTTGATTCCTGTCATAGATATGCCCTCGCTATTGGGACAAATTGCGACTAATTCACCTATAACATTGGCTAATGAAAGCTTGAGGAAGGTTATGCTTGAGGGAAAAACCCTCCAGGATGTTTTTGCCCAAATAATAAAGCTTTTGACATGGATACTGGGACTACTTATAGTTGGAATCATTAAATTCACCACAGAGAAGAGATAAGGGTGTATGGGGGGTGCGCCAACTATTTTGATGGCACAATTTCTTCTTGAAAAGACTTTTATTATAACTTCCAGAGTAATCTGTTATGTCCAAAACCCTTACCATCCGAAAGTCTGATTTGATAGAAATTGTCGGTGCAATAGAGAGGATAGAAGAGGAGCTGGAAAACCTCAAGGAAGAGGTTGAGATACTCGCTAACAGAGAGCTTGTTGTAAAGATAGATGAAGGGCTAAAGGATAAGGAAGAGGGGAGGGTTCACGGGCTAGAAGAGTTCAAAAAAGCGGCACTTATTATATGAAAAAATCCACCTTACTTCCTACTTGAAAGCCATTTCTTCAATCCCTCAAAGGAGCGGGTATTCAGTACATCCCTCGCTTCAAGCCATCCTCGCCTAGCTGTACTTACTCCGAATTTCATGTAGTCCAGCGTATCAGTAGAATGGGCGTCAGTACTTATCGCTATCCTCACATCTTTGTTCTTTGCCTTCCTAGCGTCCATGTCCTTCAAGTCCAATCTATCTGGGGCAGCGTTTATTTCCAGAGATGTCTTCGTTTCCTTGGCTACCTCTAGGATCTTGTCCACGTCCACCTCGTAGGGTGGCCTCCTCTCAATCAGCCTCCCGGTGGGATGGCTAATGATGTCCACGTGCTTATTCTCCATTGCCGAGACTATTCTAGAGGTGATCTTTTCACTGCTCTGATTGAATCCAGTGTGAATACCAGCGACGACTATATCCAAGTCCTTGAGAGTGCTGTCCTCTAGATCTAGGCTTCTGTCGCTCATAATATTGACCTCCACGCCCGTTAGGAGATGGAAATCGAGCTCCTCGCGTACCCTCATTATTTCGTTCCTTTGCTCTGATAATTGCTCTTCGGTAAGACCTCCCGCTATACCCAATGACTTCGCATGGTCGCAGACAGCAAGGTACTCATAGTCCATTGCTCTAGCTGCCTTGGCCATATCCTCTATGCTGGCGTTGCCGTCACTCCAAGTGGTATGCGCATGTATGTCCCCCTTTATGTCCCTGAGGGATAATAGCTCGGGTAGCTCTCCTTTCTCTGCAGCTTTGATTTCTCCTGTATCTTCTCTCATCTCGGGTGGAATGTATTGCAGGCCCAGCAACTCGTAGATGTCATCCTCTTGCTCGCCACCGATCTTTTTGTCACCCTCGAATATGCCGTACTCGTTTATCTTCCAACCTTTCTTCAATGCCTTCTCCCTTAGCCTTATATTGTGGGCTTTGCTGCCTGTGAAGTATTGCAGGGCAGCTCCCCAGCTTTCAGGTGGCACGACACGGAGGTCGATCTGCAGATTACCTTTGGTTAGGATGCTACTCTTGGTTTCACCAGTCAATAATACCTCCTTGACTATGGGAAGCGTGGTAAAGTCTTGCATTACTTCTCTTGGTGTCTTTGAGGCAATGAGTATGTCAATGTCTCCAATGGTCTCCTTTCCCCTTCGTATGCTGCCGGCCGGGCTAATATGCTCTACACCCTTTCCCTTTAGGTATTCCATAACTTCCTCAGCAGCTGGCAGGGCAACACCCAATAATAAGCGGCCGCTCCGCTCCTTGAGCATGTTTATTCCCTTCAGAATCTTCTCCTCTGCCCTTGCTCCCATCCTGGGCAGATGCCTTATTCTGTGCTCCTTTGCAGCCTTCTTTAGGTCCTCTACCGAGGCTATTCCTAACTCTTCGTATAGGAGCTTAGTCAACTTTGGGCCGATGTTGGGGACCTCCTGCACCTCCATTAACCCTGGGGGAAATTCCTTCCTGAGCTCGTCCCTATACCCTAACGTGCCCGTGGTAAGGAACTCGTGAATCTTCTTAGCTATTGCTTCGCCCACTCTTGGTATTTCCATGAGCTTGCCCTCTGCGTCAAGGTCTTCAATGGGTTCGGGGAGATGCTCTACGTTTCTGGCTGCTTCGCGGTAGGCAACAATACGGTAGACGTTCACCCCCTTCAGCTCTAACAAGTTGGCAATGTCGTATAATAGTTTAGCTACTTCCTGATTTTTCATCCTCATTCTTTCTCGCATCCGACAAAGATAAGTATTGCCAAAGATAATATAGGGAGCATGAGATTCCTGGAGCTGGTAGAAGGCTTTGAGAGGCTCGATGCTACGACGAAGCGCCTGGAGATGTTTGACATCCTCGCTGAGATCTTCGAGCAAGCGAAAGCAGAGGAGATAAAAGAGATAATATACCTTATCCAGGGCAGGCTCCTTCCAGCGTTTAAGGGGCTCGAGATAGGGATGAGCGAGAAGCTCCTCGCACGCGCTATATCCAACTCCTCGGGGGTAGGTGTAACCGATGTGTGGTTTGACTACAAGGCCAGTGGCGACATGGGTAAGACAGCTGAGAACCTCAGCCATAGTGAAGGCGAGGGGCGGGGTGTAGTAGAAGTATACACCGCAGTCATGGAAGTGGCGAGGACGAGCGGCGAGGGCAGTGTGGAGAGGAAGATTAATCTCTTGGGTGACTTGCTCTCAAGCGTCTCTCCGCAGGAGGGGAAGTATATAGCACGTTTTGTCATTGGCAGGCTGCGTCTGGGGGTCGGTGACCCTACGGTACTAGAGGGGTTGTGCATAGCAAAGGTTGATAGAGGTTTTAGGGAAGAGCTGGAGAGGGCTTACAATCTCTGCTCTGACCTAGGTTATGTAGCCAAGACACTCTTTGAGGAAGGGCAAGAAGGGATACGTGCAATCCATGTAACAGTGGGTTATCCCATCAGAATGGCCCTATGTGAGAGGCTGCCATCCTCTGAGGAGATAATCAAGAAGATAGGCAAGTGCGCTATCGAAGGAAAATACGATGGCCTACGGTGTCAGGTTCATAAGAACGACAGCGAGATTGAGATATTCTCCCGCAACTTGGAGAGGATGACACATATGTTCCCAGAAATCGTGGAGGCTGCGAAGAACATCAAGGCTAGGAGTGCTATTTTCGAGGGAGAGGCATTAGCCTATAATGAGGTCACAGGCGAGCTATTACCTTTCCAGGTGACGGTTCAGAGGAAGAGGAAGCACGGCATAGAAGAGGCGGCTAAGGAGCACCCGCTCAAGCTCTTTGCATTCGACCTATTATACCTGGATGGCATGGACTACACCGAGAAGCCCTATATCGAACGTAGGAAGAAGCTGGATGACATCATCTCTGACGAAGTGATAGTGCTCTCTGACTTCATCATAACCGATGACTACAAGAAAGTGCGGGAGTACTTCGAGGAAGAGCTGGAGAAGGGCCTAGAGGGGATCATTGCCAAGCGTTTGGACGCTCCTTATTCTGCTGGTGCGAGGAATTTCGACTGGATAAAGTTGAAGAGGAGCTACAGGGGTGAACTCTCTGATACCATAGATGTCTGCATCGTGGGCTACTTCATGGGGCGTGGGCTGCGTGCCAAGTTCGGCATAGGCGCCGTTCTAGGAGCTGTGTATGAGCCCGAGGAAGATGCATTCAAGACCGTATCAAAGGTGGGCTCGGGTTTCACTGAAGAGGGATGGGTCAGTCTGAGGGAGACGCTAGACGAGATAGCAATTGAGCATAAGCCTGCTAGGGTGGACTCTCTCTTGGAGCCTGATGTCTGGGTAGAGCCGAGATATGTGATAACCGTAACTGCCGATGAGATAACGCGCTCGCCCATGCATACTGCAGGGAAGACAGATACCGAGTCGGGCTATGCGCTGCGCTTTCCTCGTGCCCAGGGCTTCATAAGGGATGATAAAGCAGCAGAAGACTCAAACACTGTCAGTGAACTCGTAGAGATGTATGGGATGCAGAAGCAGGTGAATGTGTAGACTCTTGATTTTTGTAAATTTTAAAAGACTGGATGTAGGCTAGTTTCGCATAAGATTTTTATTCGATGAAGTCAAGGTAAATTTTAACTATATCCATAAAGAGACTGTAACTTATGGACTTCGTGAAGACCGGTATCGCGGATTTGGATAATCTGTTTGCGGGTGGCGGCTGTCCCAGGGGCAACCAAATTTTGGTGGTGGGCGGTCCAGGAAGCGGGAAATCAATCTTCTCTGCACAATTTCTATACTCTGGTGCCAAGGATTACGGCGCACCTGGGGTATACGTAACACTGGATGAGCCGCCCGAAAAGATAATCAGAAACATGGCGCCCTTTGGATGGGATTTTAAGGCCCTAGAGGGAGAGGGGAAAATCCGATTCATGGATAGCGTGAGCCTCCGGGCAAAGGGAGGGAGGGATGTG
>JAZGAD010000032.1:0-3504 GCA_036444275.1 Hydrothermarchaeales archaeon (SeqCode) | reverse complement strand
TTGTCTAGTGCAATAGGATATTCCAATTCATATTCTTCAGCTCTCTTTTTCACATTAGCGTACTTCTTTTCGAAGAAGAACTCTGGAGTGTGCACGCCTATTATTACCAGTCCATCATCAGCATATTCCGCGTGCCATGCCTTCAGGTATGGAAGGGTGCGTATGCAGTTTATGCATGAATATGTCCAGAAGTCCAGGAGCACGACCTTTCCTCTTAACTCCTCCAGGGTTAAGGGCTCTGAATTTATCCAGGCTGCTATGCCCTCAAGTTCAGGTGCCTTTGGATATTCTCCTTCCTTCAACTCCGTATACTTGGGTTCTTCGAAGAAGTTCTTGACGATGCCTATCACTGAGCCCGCTATAATTACCCCAAGGATTAAGAAAAGGGCGATTAATTTCCTATTCATAGGCTGTACTGTCCCTCCACCAGTAAGTTTTGAAATTGAAAGGCTCCATACGCGTTTGCTCTAAGGTCTATCATTGTCAAGAAATATTCAAGTTTTCTCTGACCTAGGAAAAGAAAGCCATTTCGGCAGTCATAAATCCAGAACGACAAGTCTGGATATCCTGGCATTCTCCTTGATGTGTATCCCCGGTGCCCCAACAGATAAGCACATAGCAGGGAGCTCTTCTTCGCCTTCTATCATTATGGTTGGATGGATAACCTCGTTACCTAAGAGCTCTGCCCTTGGATATAGGATTGCGGCTTTATCCTCCGGCAGCTTGAGCTTTTCGTTGTACTCTACCACGTACTGCCCTCCTCCAAGGTTCCACCAGCCGTACTTGTCCTCTCTGCTGCGCTTCACCTTTGGATACTTCCTCCTTTTACCTATTTCTAACTCGCTTCCACCGAAGTCCAAACTGCCAGGCCCCTCAAGGATGTAGACCTGTTTAGCAGTTAGGTCTACACATCTATCATGTATCTGAGTCCCGCTATGAATGATGCCCTCCAAAAACTCCGCAACCTTCTTCCCGGGGAGTATCTTAGTCTTACTTTCTACAGCCACTGCTACCACCTCCAGTTTATTTTCATTCTGTGGATATGAATAAAAAAATTAGCCTTTGAAGAAGGCGTGAAATAGAAAGAAAAACGCTATGGACGGTGGACGACAAACAATAGAGCCGCTAGGAAGGCCATTCCAGAGCCGTAGATGAATGTGGCGCCTGCACCCACATATTCCCACAGGAAACCTGCAATCAAGCTGGCGAGGAGTGTCGCAAGGCTTATAGCAGCGTGGAAGGTGCCTAAAGCGGTTCCCTTCATATCCCCCTCTGCCAGGTCTGAGACAAATGCCCTCTGGTTCCCGTCGACAAGGGCGAACACAACGCCCATGAGTATAAAGAGGATTATGAGGCCTGAGAAAGCAGAGAGATAGGCGAAGCCCAGGCACATGACTCCGAAGGTAGAATAGCCCAAGATAAGGACCCTCTCCCTGCCGATCCTATCAGAGAGAATACCCGATGGCACAGAGAGGAGGGCATAGACTGTGTTGAAGAGTACATAGAGGAGGATGGGGAAGCCTACTGCTTCTTTACCGCTGAAGGACTGCTGTGCTTTGAGTATGAAGAACATGTAGGTGAAGTTGGCAAGAGCAAAGACCGACGCCACTACGATGAAGAATCTCAGCTCCCCTGGAAGTCCGTTGAGGCTGACCTTTAGCGTCTCCGTCCTTGGTTTACCCTCTGTTTCCTCGACGAAAAACAACGGCGAAATTGACAGGAAGGCTATGAGTGCTGCGATGAGAAGTATTGCACGGAATCCTAGCCCTAGAAACCAGAAGAGGATGAATGCTATGATCGAACCAAATACAGCGCCCGACGTATCTAGGGCTCTGTGCAAGCCGAATGCTTTGCCCCTCTCTTCCTGTGCCGAGTCAGCAATTATGGCGTCTCTCGGCGCTGTTCTAATTCCCTTGCCGCCTCTCTCCAGAATCCTGAAGACCAAGAGATGGCCCCATGTCTTAGACAAGGTAAAGAGGAGCTTCATGAAGGCTGATATGGCATAGCCGAGGTAGACGAACGGCTTCCTCTTACCTAATTTATCAGATAGATGACCAGAGAATAGGTTTACGATGCTGGCGCAGCTGTCACCGAGACCACCTATAAGGCCTACTGCCAATCCTGCTCCGCCCAAGGAGACTATAAACATTGGGAGAATCGGGAGGATTATCTCGCTGCTCATATCGGTCAGCAAGCTGACCAACCCTAATAGGAGTACATTCCTCTTTATTCCAGATGTCCAACCCATATCTATTCCTCAGCGATTATCGGCATAAGACTTACGTAATATAATACGGATAAAAATATGTGTTACAATATTACGAATAGTTCTGATGAAGGATTTTCGTAATATAATATAAGTGTATAATAGATTGGCTTTGTCAACCTTTAGGAATCTAGTGATCTATTAGGTGAGATTCCCCTTGTCTTTCGGTGGCGCAGGAGTCCACGTCGGTTTATACGCTTCAACAGCCGCTGAACTCACACTATTCCTGTTCTCCTCATGCGACTTCTTGGTTTGATGCCTGTCCGAGCCTGCAATCACCATCACTACCTGCCCCATGGCCCAGACATTGGTCTTGATGTACATCTTGCGGTTGCCCTCGCTCTTAATGTATTTCATCTCTTGGGGTGTGAGTATTCCTTTGACGATATCACCTACACCTTCATAAGCCTCATGTCCTCCCAGAATTACGATGAATTTTGTCTCTTTGTATTGGCCGAAATCAGCGGCTGCAGAATGGATAACCTCAATGCCTCTGTTTCTTAAGAATTCGAAGAAATCACTCGCAAGTTCATAATCAATAGAATTGGCAAGAACTACACTCTTTGGTTTGTCTTGCTGTGCCAGCACTGACACTGAAAAGAAGGCAACTGAAATGAGGAGCAATATAAGGGTTAGTTCTTTAGCTCTCTCCATGTATCCAACCTCCAAAAAACGTTAAAGCAGACGCTATTTAAATATTGTAGTGTCGAGTTGACCTTCCCCTTCTTTCTAAAATAGGAAAATTTATGCCTATCGCATTCCAATTTAAACTTAGCTATGTTCAAGTATCTAGAAGATGTTGCAACAGCCGACGTTGCCTTCGAGGCGAAGGGGAAGACGCTGGAGGAGGTATTCGCTGACTGTGCCCTCGCCACCTTCGAGGCAATGGTAGATACGCAGAGAGTAAAGAGGAGAATAGAGAAATCCATAGAGCTGGAAAACGATGACTTAGAGCGCCTGCTCTTCGACTGGCTGGCAGAGCTCATCTACCTTAAGGACTCAGAATCTCTAGCCTTTAGCGACTTTTCTGTGCACATAGAGAAGAATCAAGTGTATCACCTTAAAGCCAGTGCACTGGGAGAAACGATCGACCAAGAGAGGCACGGGTTAAAGAGCGACGTTAAGGCCGTAACCTACCACCTATTCAAGCTGGTGCAAAAAGGAGGGGAATGGACTGCTACCGTAGTACTGGACATATGATATGATACAATATAATGCTCGGCTAGGTGTCACTCTAA
>JAZGAD010000031.1:0-14889 GCA_036444275.1 Hydrothermarchaeales archaeon (SeqCode) | reverse complement strand
CTTATCTCCAAAGAGTCGTGGAACTTCTTTATATGGATGTCATCCTTAGCTTTCACGCCAGGTAGATGCACCTCGATAGTTCTCTTTCCCTTCAACGAGATCTTAGGCTCCACAACCTTCGAATCCTTGGGGATCTCCTTCACCTCGCTTAAGACTTCCTCCTTTTGCTCTTTCATTGCATCGCTGCCGAATTCCTTGACAGAAAACGTGGGGCTACCGCTCTCTTGGGATATCTCCACCATAAAGCCTTTACCAAAAGGGAAATTCATAGGAAACCCACCGCTGAATATGTCTTTAAGGCTCCTCTCGAAGAGCTCCATTATATCCTCCATACCTCTTCCAAACTCCTGGCCCCTCTTTACTCCGCATCGCGGGCAAAAAGACCATTCTCCCTCTAACTCGGCTCCACAACTCCTGCATTTCATACTTGTATATTATTTCACTCATCTATTAAATTTTTGGGTTTTGTCTTGTTCTTTCTTCCTCACTATTCAGTCCTTCACTGCATTATAGTAACCTAAGATATTCATGAGCGAAACCCAAACTTGATATCCTCTTAAAGAGATTCCACATGTAAATGACCGGCGATACAGATGTAGATGTAAATATCTATGGGGAAACCGACCTCTCCCAATTGATAAATATGAGCTGTGATTTCATTGACCTAGAGAACTATGTATGCAGATACGTCGAAGCAGGCCTTACACCTGGAAAATACAATGATTCTCTTTGTTCGACTTGCCTCATGGGCCTGGAGTTCCTCAGGCAGCAGCGAATGTGATCTAGAATAAATAAATAGAAACCCAGATAAGTTTAATAAACAGGGAAAGCTATTCCAGTACATGGTCAAGGCAAGCGCCTATACTTTGGCTGAGATAGCTGAAAAACTCAAAGACACGCATTCCATACTACGGGAGGGGAAAAGTGAAGCATATGAGGCTGAGCTGCGCTCTGCCATGGAGCAATTAGACAGCGTCCTCAGTAAGTACCCAGACGATGACGAGATGAAGGAGTACCGCGAGGCATTCACAGCCTTCTACGAGGATAGAGGAGTGAAAGAAGAGAAGAAGCTCTCTGAATTCATCTTGGACATCGGACACATAGTGCACTGGAGGAAACTGGCATTAGCCTCTGGCAAGGAACTGCCCATGAAAGACTACCGCAGTCTTAGAGGCGGGAGAGACCAAAGAGGCTGAATAGATTATTAGTTCAGTCTAAATCTACTTGTCATTCAATTAAACCAGGCGTCTAAGTCTGACTGCGCCCTGAGCTTTTGCGCACCCTTGAACTTCTCTAAGCCCTTCTTCATCCTATCAACTGAGAAACCCCTTTCATCACACAGGAAATGCAAAACCCTATCTTCGTCTGGGGCTCGCCACTCCAGCTCATAGTCTTCTACGTAACCCGGCTCCAGAAACAATTCCCTTATCTCTTGGATATCGAAGTCCACCTCTCTAGCTAGAGCCTCTAAGCCTTCAGCTGCGCTTCCATATTCCTTTATCATTGCAAAGGCCTTCTTGGGTCCTATGCCCTCAACTCCTTTTGGATTATAATCGGTGCCTATCAGTATAGCGATATCTACAAGTTGCTCCCTCGTCACCCCGAGCTCTTTCAGTACATCTTTTAATCTCAGGATATCTGGGGATATACTGACGTATGCTTTCCTCCTGGGAATCTTCCTCCTACCAGAAATGGCCAAGTTCCTCACCAGCCTAGATGAGCCAAATAGGAGGGAATCATAGTCCTGGCTTCCTACAGCCCAAGCATCACCCCGCTCTACCATGCCAGCAGCCTGCGCCTCGCCCTCAGAAGGAGCTTGAACGTAGGGTATCCCGAGGCACTCTAAGAGTTCCTTGGATTCAGAAAGTAACTCATCCGTGATCCTAGAAGACTGCTGGGCAAAGGTCCTAGCCTCCTCTAGTTTTTTTTCAGCCAGAGCAACCTTCCACTTCTCCCTTGCCTCTTCCCTTACCCTTTTCCTTTCAGCTACAACCTTACCCTTCAGCCTATGGTGCTTGCCGTCGAATACATAGATGGGCAGGATTCCATAGTCCATCAGGTTAGCGTTCCTATAGAAGAGCCCTGAAAGGTGGCTGGTTATCCTTCCCTTGGAATCCTTGAGGGGCGTGCCATCGGGCTGCCTGATAATAGAGAGAAACTGATAAAGAGTATTAAGGGCGTCGACTGCTATCCTCTTTCCCTTTAAGTTCCCAAAGTCTATTACTTTCGGAGTTACGAGATTGGCAAGCTGTACTCCCACCACGATCACCTTACCTGCAATTTGCTTTAACTATGGTCTGGAAGCTACCGCCTTCTTCACACAGGATTAATCTAGTAATGCCCTGATAATGTCTCTTTCAGTGATGATTCCCTTCAACTCTCCATCCGTAACCACGCAGACAGTGCCGGTGCCGCTTTTCTCGATGATTTTAGCCACTTCACCTAGCTCTGTATCCTCAGCTACTTTGGACACCGTTTTCTTCATGATCTCTGCCACCTTGGTCTCTAGAATCTCGTCCATCCTGTTCCCAGCCACTTTTGTGAATATGTGATTCTCGCTGACAAACTCTATTATATCTCTCGTGGTAAGCATGCCTACGAGTTCCTTATCAGTTACTACCGGTAGCCTCCTGAAGCTATTCCTGACCATTGCCCTTGTGGCCTCTCCTAAGGCCATATCGGGGGTTGCGACGACCACGTTCTTGGTCATGTATCCATCAACTTTTTTGCCAGCAAATTTGCCTGCGATTAGAAAGGCAAAATCCCTCTCAGACGCTATGCCGGCTACCCTTTTCTCAGCATCTGTTATAACTACGCCTCCTACTCGCGAGCCGAGGATCACAGAAAGGGCATCCTTGATGGTAGCACCCTTATCGAGGGTCCTGACATCGGTTACCATGATCTCCCTAACCGAGTCGTTAACGGCTGAGAGAAAATTCCCCTTATGCTTCTCTTGAATGAGAAGTGCTTTTTTGCCCCCGCCCAAGAAGTCAATGATGTCGCTGCTGCCGATTATACCTAAAAGTCTCTTTGTACCGGGATCAGTTACCGGCAGCCTCCTGAAGCCGTGTTTACACATGGCATCGGCAGCCTTTTTTATAGTCATGGTAGGGGAGATGGTTATTACATCCTTCGTTGCTACAGACATAATCGACCCCTCCCGCTCTGCTATCTTACTTCCGGGTTCCGAAGAACCTCTGTCCCTCGCTTTATTCAAAGTAAATCTATCTCTCCTCGACCTCAATTCTTATCATCCTCCTTTAGGTTGTGGGTTAGACGGATGCAAGCCTTAGCTGGAGTCATATCCAAGATATCCACCCATGATAATACCATTTCCTTTCCCCTCTACCACAAGAAAAGCTCGGTGTATGTCTTAACAATAAGGAGCCAGCTGGATTCCCCTCGACGACGAGGGGGCCTGGGATCATAACCTCCTCTTGGAGTTCAGTCCCCACCCAACATGTCCTCCTTACAGCTCTCACAGACATAGGTGCCGTTGACCTCAGTTATCGTGACCATGTAGCCCCCGCATACCTCGCAGGTTCCTCTTCCCAAATCTGCCTTCGTGTCCTCATGGGTGCTACTGTTCATTCTAGAGAGTTCCTGTAGTATCTCTATGGTCTCCGGCGCAATCGCGATTATATCCTTATTAGAGATTAACCCAATCAATATATCGTTCTCCAGCACAGGCAGTCTCCGTATGTTGTGCTTCGCCATCATTCGTGAGGCATCGGTTATGGTCATCTCTGGAGGAACGGTCTTAAGCGGTGAAGACATTATATCCCGCACCCGCACCTTTGCTGCTCTCTTATCCTTTGCCACAACGTGATAACATATATCCCTCTCGGTCACTATGCCTTCAGGCTTTTCCCCAGCTATAACTATACTACCAATGCCCTTCTCAGCCATCAACTTGGCAGCCTCATTTACAGGGGCATCGGGACTCAGTGTTATTACCCCCTGGGTCATAGCCTCTTTAACTCTTACCTCAGTATCCATGGGAAACCTCCATGTTTACTATCTCTCAAAATATGTTTATAAGGATTTCTCTGGTCTAGCTTTCCATCCTCAGCAACTGAAACAATCGAGCAAATCTACATCGGCATACTCGTTTATCTACCCTAAATAAAGCTATTTATATTCTGCAGAACAAGCTATATACTAGATGAAATTCATCGCGGACTCCATGCTGGGACGCCTTACCAGATGGCTTCGGCTCAGCGGCTACGATGTCTTTTACGCCAAGGATTTGAAAGACGAGGAAATCCTGGAGAAGGCTGAGCAAGAAGAGAGAATACTCCTGACCCGGGACAAGAAGCTGACGGAAAACGCTGATAGTGTAGGAGTTGCCTATTCACTCATAAGAGGAAACGGGCTCTTGGAGCAGCTACGGCAACTAACAGGGGAACAGGATATATTGGTTCACGATACCCCCGAGGTGTCACGATGCCCTCTATGCAATTCCAAGGTCAAGGCCGTAGCCAAGGAAAATGTTAAAGAAAGGGTGCCTGATAGTGTTTTTCAGGTATTTGAAGAATTTTGGATATGTGAAGACTGTGGAAAGATATATTGGCATGGCGGGCACTGGAAGAAGATAAAGGATATGGTAATGCAGATTTAGCCAAGCTAGGTTATGTTACCATGAGGTCAAGATATGTATAAGATCCCTAAGAGAGAGCTGGTGGAGAGTGCAATCCGAGAAGTGTTAAGAGAACACAGCGAAATAAGCTCCCAGAACCTTTTCCATAGTTTGGTGCAAGGCATGGTAAGAAGAGAAGACAAGGAATATAGAGTGTCTCCTGATAGGGTGAGGCAACTTGCAGCCGTGATGGACGGTGTCAAGGTGCATGCCGAGAAGAGGAGAACCAGTAGAGAAGCCAAGAGGTGCTATGTCTGTGGAGGCGAGCTAGCTGCAGTTAAGACTAGGGATCTCTTCGGCAATGAAGCGCTAGCCGGGAAGAGGTGCAGCACCTGTGGATTCGAGATGGAGAGGGAAAATTTGGTTCCGAAAAGGTACTTCTTTTTAAGAGGATGAAGCCATGTACGCCATTGAAGACGGCTCGTTCTTGATAACGCTTGCGAGACAGACTATAGAGAGATACCTTGAGAGCGGAGAGTTTGTCTCCGAGCCACAAGATACACCAGAGAAGCTGAGAGAGAAGGCAGGAGTCTTTGTTACCCTTCAAACATATCCTACGAAGGCTCTCCGAGGATGCATAGGCTATCCAGAGCCTGTATTACCTCTAGTAGAGGCCACTATAAAAGCGGCTATCTCGTCAGCTACCGGTGACCCCCGGTTCCCATCCCTTCTGCGTGATGAACTGGACAAAACGCTGATAGAAGTCAGCATCCTCACTCCATCGGAGCTGATTCAAGTCTCTTCCCCAAAGGATTACCTAACAGAGATAGAGATCGGGAAACACGGGCTGATAGCTGAGAAGGGTTTTAACAGGGGGCTGCTTTTACCCCAGGTCCCGGTGGATGAAGGTTGGGGCATAGAGGAATTCTTATCCCATACCTGTGTGAAAGCTGGATTGCTGCCAGATTCCTGGTACGATGAAGACACGAAGATACACAGGTTCTCTGGCATTGTCTTCTCAGAAGTTGAACCCGGCGGCGAGGTAGTGGAAAGGAGCTTGAAAGAAAGGTAGTGCCTGGGTTGGGTGCATGCTGGATCAAGAAGTTGGATGTTGTGATATAAGACGTTATGTGGCAGAGGCCCAATAAGTACTGAAGCTGATTAGGCGGGGATATAATACCCCTCAGCAACAATTATGCATCTAAAGGAAGATGGCTTTATAGGTTTATAATCTGACTAAATGTGAGAAATTATGAACAAATTTTAAGTATTATCAGAATATTGTTCTTATTGGGAAAGATATGTCGATGGACGAGCTGATTAGGTGGACGATTGATGTGGACAGGCGTCTAGTTACTATGAAGGCGTTCAGAGGTCGTTCGACAATAAGAGCATCTGAAGTAGCAGAGCTTAGCGGAAGATCCGTGCAGAACATAAGCCACGCGCTAATTGAGATGGAAGAGAAGGGTTTGGTCGAGAGCGTGGTGCCTGATAAACACTCCTGGAAAAAATACATGCTAACAATAGACGGTCAAAAGGTTCTCGGTGAGTTAGAGAAGAAAAATCTACTACAGTAGCGTCACGTAATCATTTAAGCCGAGCTGAGCGACAAAAAAGATATTGTGGAGTACATCAACAACAACTTCCCTCATGCAGAGAAGATAGTCGAGGTGGGGGTGGGAAGGGAGTTTTCGGTGCTGAAAGAGCTCAAAAAGGCGCCGTTTGCGAGGGTTATCGGAGTCGACATAAACGCTACTGGCGATGAAATTGTGATGGATGATATCACGAGCCTTTGATAATAGGGCTTAGTGCACGAAAGCCGCAAAACACATGTATTAACGTTACAGCTTCTTCTTGATGTCTCTATACATCTTTATCCGTATAGCCCTACCAGCCAAGAATATCGCTACCAGTATCAATACAACGAAAGCTATCCTTTGGTCCACAGGAGTACCTCACATGCTTCTCCCAAGAGATTCTGTGTATTTTTTATGAAGATATATGAAAAAGTATTTAAGCCTTATGGATGTATAAATTTTTGAAAAGAGGGGGTGAAAAAGGTGCTGGACGAAAGGGAGAAGAGATTTCTAAGAACGTGTATTGAATGTGAGCAACCGGAGATGGAGATACTAGACGGAGAGATGGTAACCCTACGGTGTGCCACGAAGGAGTTTGAGGGGTGCTGGAATAAGGGGAAACCGTGACGTAGGTAGTTAAACAAGGATATCCCTACTTTAAAAACATCCTCCTTAAATCCGCACTTGCCTGCAGTATATCCTCTTCGGATGGGCTACGCAAAAATCCAAACTCGCAACAAGAGGCGCCTTTTGATATAAGTTCTGACAGGAGTAATTCCCCTTTTGGGAACGCCTTTTTAAAGATCGCTCCCCATGTCCCGTAACAGAAACTGCAAGTTGCAAAGCGGTCTTCTTTCATTACATCTGGAAAGAAACATTGCTTTACGTTCATTTTTATGTGCGCATCGTTTGTCATGAGAAATTCAGTCTCAACATCGCAAAGAGTATCAATACACTTTTTCACAGCTTCGATCCAAAGTTCTGGAGTCCAAGTCTCCTGTTTTTCAATCAGATCGTCAAATATCTTCCTCCCGGCATCCTCTGCAGCCATCCTCGCAATCACTGGGTTATGCGTTAGTTTCCAAGTGGTTTTGATAGCCGAAATAAACCATCTTTTCAAAATATAATGCGAAAATTTTTCAGCTCTTGATCTAGAATCTATATCCAGTTTTCCCATGCTCTATCACACCCAATACCCCAGCCATTAAATTAAACAACTTTTTTATAGCTGCTTAATACCATACCATGAAATCCCTTTATGTTATGAGGATATATGAAAGAATATTTAAATGTAATGTTGTGTGTGTCATAGTCTTTATTGGACATCGTAGACGTGTTCGGGTAATATTGAGGGAGAAAAGGATTAGAAACCCTCATTAGCGTTGCAAAAATTTCGGATATGGAAATATTTTTCGAAATCCGTTTATTATCCTATGTTTGAGTTGGTGCAGGTGACTTCCTCGGTGGAGAACGATGACTTATACTACGTTATCCTTAATCTCCAATGATTTGACAGACAGCCCCTGCTTTGAAAAAAGATTTATATGATATGGAATCCTCATTCCATGGGTTTAGAAAATCAAAGAGGATGTAGTATGGACTTTGCACTGCTCGCACCACTTGCAGGACTCATAGCCATGGGCTTCGTAGGGTACCTGATAATAGAGCTAGGTAAAGAGGAGCCTGGAACAGGCAAGATGCTGGAGATTTCAAGTGCGATTCATGAGGGTGCAATAGCATTCCTCAAGACGGAGTATTCAGTGATAGTGGTCTTTGCAACAGCTGTGACCATCATATTGGCGGCTGCGATTAGCTCGAAGGTTGCTCTAGCCTATGTCGGGGGTGCAATCTGCTCTGCCTTGGCTGGTTTCATAGGTATGGACACTGCAACCCGCGCTAATGTAAAGACCACAGAGGCAGCTAAGACCAGCATAAACAAGGCTTTAAAGGTTGCATTCGCAGGTGGCGCTGTCATGGGGTTCTCTGTCGTTGGACTGGGTCTGCTAGGCATTGGCTTCTTCTATTACCTCTTAAAGGACCCGAACCTAATCAACGGTTTTGGATTCGGAGCAAGTTCGATAGCGTTGTTCGCGAGGGTAGGCGGCGGGATATACACGAAGGGTGCTGATGTGGGAGCTGACTTGGTAGGCAAGATAGAGGCAGGAATACCTGAGGATGATCCGCGTAACCCAGGAGTAATAGCAGACAATGTCGGAGACAATGTAGGCGACATCGCCGGCATGGGTGCTGATCTCTTTGAGTCCTATGTAAATTCCATTATCGCTGCTATGATACTCGGGCTCGTCGTGCACGGTACGAATGGAGTGGTTTTACCTCTTGCGATCGCTGCAGCCGGAATCATCGCTTCTATAATCGGCACATTCTTCGTTAACACAAAGGATGACGTAGGGACATCTGGACTGCTCTTCGCCCTGCGCAAAGGTGTTTTTGTCACTGCATTCCTGATTACCATAGCGACATACTTCCTTGTTAAAGCGACTGTAGGCGACATAGGGGTGTTTTACGCTGCCATTATTGGCTTAGTGGTTGGTATTATCATCGGTTTAGTAACAGAATACTATACCTCCAGCAACTACAGGCCGACGCAAAGAGTTGCTGAGGCTGCACAGACCGGTGCTGGCACAAATCTGATAGCTGGTATTTCAATCGGCATGAAGAGCACGGCCATACCCGTTCTGCTTGTTGCATTTGCTATTATCCTTACTGTCAAGTTCGCCGGTGTATACGGCATAGCGATCGCTGCTGTCGGCATGCTTTCAACCCTTGGAATGACTATGTCGACTGATGCCTATGGGCCTATAGCCGACAACGCAGGTGGTATAGCTGAGATGTCTCATCTCGGCAAAGAGGTTAGGGATAGGACAGATGCCCTAGACGCCCTCGGTAATACCACAGCTGCTACGGGCAAGGGCTTTGCCATCGCTTCAGCTGCCTTGACTGCCCTAGCTCTGTTCTCAGCGTATACCAAGATAACTGGGATTACTAGTATTGACATAATGGAATCACGCGTCATAGCAGGACTCTTCATAGGCGGGGTGCTTCCCTTTCTTTTTTCATCCTTCACTATGGACGGAGTTGGAAAAGCTGCCTTCCAGGTTGTAAACGAGGTTAGGAGACAGTTTAAGGAGATCCCGGGGCTAATGGAAGGTGAAGCGAAGGCAGACTACGCTAAATGCGTTGACATCAGCACCAAGACAGCGATAAAAGAAATGGTAGTGCCTGGTCTCTTGGCAGTTGTCGTACCCATCCTTATAGGCCTGACCCTTGGTGCAGAGGCGCTGGGGGGACTGCTGGCAGGCACGATAGTAACTGGTTTTCTCCTAGCTGTTATGATGGCCAACGCAGGGGCTACCTGGGATAATGCCAAGAAATACATCGAGACAGGAAAACTCGGGGGAAAAGGCTCGGCACCTCATAAGGCATCTGTCGTTGGGGATACTCTCGGCGATCCATTCAAGGACACATCAGGGCCATCGCTCAACATCTTGATAAAGCTCATGTCCATTGTCGCTGTTGTGTTTGCTCCGCTCTTCATTTGAGCAGATAGTACCGGAATTCAACTATACTATCACTAAGAGAACTCCTCTACCAATGCTTCAACTTTCTTTTTTATCGCATCTCGCACTTTTCTGTATTCCTCGAGAGGCATAGCCCTAGGGTCTCTTATCTCCCAATCCACGAGTTTTGATTTTGAACTATCCTCCACCAAAAATGCAGGACAGGAACCCTCGTCTAGGCAACCCATAGTTACGATCCTAGCTACGTTTTCAATCATATCTTGTGTAACCAACGTTGGGCTCTGATTTTTAATATCAATGTCAATGCCCACCTCCCGCATTACCTCGACAGTCTTTGAGCTCACTCTGGCTGCAGGCTTAGTGCCGGCACTCACTGCTTTCACCCTTTCTGGGGCAAGCACATTGAAGAACCCCTCGGCCATCTGGCTCCTTGCTGAATTACCAACGCAGACGAAGAGGACTTGCATATACAGCTCCATTCTTCTAGATAGATTATAACGTATAGTGTAGTGTAGTGTATTTAGAATCCAATAAGCACTGAACTGGCGATATTTGAGGCGTGATCTGAAATCCTCTCCAAGTTCCTCAGCATGTCGACAAATACCGGTCCAGCCACTGGCTCGCATATACCATCTTTAAGTCTTTTTAAATGGTTCTCTACGAATTCCCTTTCCATAACATCAACGTCTTTTTCAAGGTCCAGTACCGCCTTACCCAGATCCATGTTCTCTTTTTGCAAAACCCTGAAGGATTTGTCGTAAGCGCTTCTTACCTTCTCAAACATCGATCGAAGCTCGTTAGTTGCAAACTCCGAGAAGACCAATCCTCCCTTGGACTTTTGCTCTATGAGTTCAGCAAGGTTGTGCGCATGATCTCCAACACGTTCAATATCGGTTATGCTATGATTCAAGATAGCAAATTTTCTTGCTTGGGCTTCAGATAGATCCTCTCCAGATAGTTGCACGAGGTACCTCTCAATTGCATCGTATAGTTCATCTATTGCTTCCTCCTGTTTGCGGATGGTCAGAGTTAACTTGAGGTCTTCGGTCTCAAGAGCATTCTCAGCATGCTTCAGCATCTCGGAAGCTATTTTCGCCATTTGATTTGTCTCCCTTGCGGCTTGCCCCAAGGCAAGAGCAGGCGTCTTCAAGGTACGTTTGTCTAGGAATTTTACCCCTCGATCGATTTTTATTTCCTCCCCAGGGACAATCTTCTTTACCACGGTAACAACGACTCCGACCAGCGGCAGCATTAGTAGGGTTATGGTTACATTGAATATTGTGTGAGCGTTTGCAATCTGCCTCGGTAGATTGGACGACGTCAAGGCAACGATCCCAGCGTACTTCCATATAAATGGGAAGAAGAGGCTCACACCAGCTACATTGATTAAAAGCTGTGCTACTGCGGTTCTTCTAGATGAAAGAGACGAGCCAATTGACGCAAGCAAGCCGGTAATGCAGGTTCCAATATTCGCCCCAAAGATCAGTGCAATTGCAGATGGCAGGTTTATTACATTCTCCATTCCCATCGCAATAACTAACCCTGTTGTAGCGGTGCTGCTCTGTACTATACCCGTAAAAATCGCCCCAGCTATGATGCCTAGGATAGGTGTTTTCCCAAAGGTGTAGAGGAAATCAATAAAGAAGGGGTCGCTGCGAAGGGAGCTAACCCCGTTTTTCATGGTATGCATCCCTAAAAACAGGAGCCCAAAGCCTAGGATTGCCTCTCCGATGTACCTATTTTTCTCGGACTTAGCAAAGAAAGACAGGAAAAAACCGATCGCTATTAAAGGAAGATAGAACATGCCGATGCGGAAGGCAACCAACTGTGCAGTAATCGTTGTACCGATCTCAGCTCCCAGCATCACTCCAACCGCCTGCTCCATGGTTAACAGACCAGCGTTGATCAAGCCGATTAGAGTGACCATTGTAACGCTACTACTTTGGATGATAGAAGTGACAAAAGTTCCAACTAGCGCCCCTTTTGATGCTCTATTAGTGAACTTTTCAAGCATTATCTTTAATCTATCGCCTGCTACTTTCTTCAAGCTCCCACTCAACACACGTAGCCCATAGAGAAATAAAGCAAGCCCTCCTACCACCCCGAAAACGATCGGCAGTACCTCCATGCCCTAGCTACTACTACATAAACATAAAAAATTAATGGTTTACCTACTTTTACTTCACCTCTTAGGTTTCAAGGATGCCAGGTTATACCAATAAATTGGTTTTAAGCCAATACACTTCTGTCCAAATTGTAATGAATTATTGATCAAGCGGCTGGGTTGTAGCGTGGCGGATTACAAGATATGGATAAACAATGCCCTAAGTGCGGTGAGAATATCCCGATAGTAGGCAGGTATATTAGAAGATAGTTAATGGCTAAACATATGCATCATAGGTATAAGCATGCGGTAGTCTTCGTATCTCAAGATTGTCTCCCAATGTCCTGTCGCCTTGGCTATGAATATGACAAAGAAAAAGGTTCCCAAGAGGAGCAGTGGATAGTATCTAGGGTTAATATACGTTCTCGTTCTTAGAATCTTCAAGCTCAATGCCCTCGGAGTGCAGCTCTCTATGCAATCAAGGCAACTGGTACATTCAACAGAATCTACCCGCAATCCTTGATCCACCTTTATCTGGTTTGGGCAGGCTCTGCTACATGCACCGCATTTAATGCATTTCTCTTGGTCACGAGTTACCCCCAGGGGACTGAAGAAACCGAATAATCCAAGCAAGGCCCCATATGGACATAAATATCGGCACCAGAAGTTCTTTAAAGGGATTGAAAGAAGTACTAAAACGAGCATAATCTTTATAGTGGTCGCACCCGGGTTGATCCAGAATTCAAGCATTTTTGCATCTGCTATCCTGTTGTAGGGGCTGTTCAGAAATGCAGTCGCCGCAGTTGCATTCATGCCGAGTAATATTGCTTTTAGGAAGAATGCTAGGATGAGATACTTGGGAAGCATGAGCGGCCAGTCTATATATTTAGGCAGAGCGAGATTCCTCTTGAATATCCTTTTCCCCAGTTTCCACAAGCCCTCTGAACTCGTTCCTATAGGGCATATCCAACTGCAGAACCCTCTTTTGTACATAAATGATATCAAGAGTACTGCCAAGAATATTGTCAACCCTGCTGGATGGATGGGGTCAAATACATTGTTAGCTAGCCAACTCTTCAATGCAATCAAGGCGCTTATAGGAAGGAAGCTCTCAACAGAAGGTGGGCGCTGAACAAACTCAGTTGTCCCATTTGTCTTGAAGTGAGTGACAAAGCGATAGAACTGCCAGCCTATGTGCAACATGAACAAAATAAATGCAATCTGGATAATGTTGCGCAATTCAAGCTTTTTGATCAAAGCGAACTCTTCTTCCTTTTTTCCCATATTAACACGTCCTAAGGGTATGTTCTAGGAAACCGCTGAGCAAATTTAACATTTAGCATTAATATTAAGTGCCGCAAGAGGTAATGCAATTCCTTAGAAGTAAAGTGGTCCCCTAGCCACATTCTTATAACGCCAGCTACGCCAACAAATGTGCGTTCCCTATCTTAACGTTCTCCAAGTAATCTTTAGCCGCTGAGTAGCAATCGTCAACTTGCTCCCGCGAGAGTAAGGGCATATCCTCCATAAGGTACTCTGGACTGAATGCCAGTAGCGAATATGGTATCTCCGGATCAAGCGCTGATATGAACTGTGCTATCTTCTCTACTTCAGTTGAATCAATATAACCCGGCACTAGTAACGTGCTCGCCACCAAAAATGGAGGCTCTCTCCGCTGCTCCCCATATTTCGCAAGCCACTGGAAGTTCTCTAGGGTGCGCTTGTTGGTAGCACCTGTTAGTGCTATATGCAGGTTTTCGTCCCATGCCTTAAGGTCAAATTTTATACAACCGCCGCTATCCATGGATAACTTCGCAGCCTTCTTGATGAACGGAAGAGACATACCTCCATTGGTCTCCCAGCATATCCTTAGGATTCGCCCATTTGCTCTTTTAATAGCTAGTTGGGACGTTCTTAAGGTGTGGACCATCTGGGATGCGGGGTCGCCCCCAAAGTAGCAGATGCAAGAGGTCTTCCCATCTACCTGGGAGGCGAGTTGGGACGCGCTTATCATCGGGCTCATTCTCCTAGGTCCCTTGCGGTAGTGCCAGTTCTGACAGAATAAGCAGTCAAATATGCATGAAGAATAAAACACGGCGAGGTTTTTGTAACCGGATTCAGATGCCTTCTCACTATAGGAGTAATCGGGATACCCTGCACCGGTACATCCTGCGCAAACCCAATCGGCAACGCAGTTAGTCGGCAGGGGATCGTAGTAATACTCCAGCAAACCAAACTCAGGGGTTCCAGCGAGATGGATCAACTTGCCGTCCCTATTCTCCCGCAGGCCGCAGTACCCTCTTTCTCCACCTGGTATTCGACAGTCATTTACGCATAGACCGCATCTAACGCCAAGAGGATCCTTGGGTTGCTCTTCAGGTAAACCAAAACGTGCCCGGGAAGCGGAATGCGCCTTCTTCACAAAGTGAACTGCTTCTTTCCACCGCCCCCCTATGCATCCAGAGCATACCCCCAGAACCTTAGAGATAACTTTGCTCCGCTCGCCGCAGATTCCACACTCAGCCTCTTCTACAGTTCCACGCGGAAATCTGAGCATTTAAATAATTAAATATGAATGAGTCTATTAATTTTTTGGTTAAAGTGAAAGTGGAAGTGGAAAAATGAAAAGCAATTATAGTTAGACGGCCAAATAACTTGGAACGAACAAATAGTAATAGATATAACCCCACCTAACTTTTTAGTGCCCCAGCTGCTTAATCTCAGAATACTCCACTCCCCCCCCTTTTCTTTTAAAAAAAGCAGAATGTCAATGGCCAGGGACTTTGAAACTGCTTTGACTATGGCTTTCACGCCGCTCCACTTTTGCAAAAATATATATAGGACTTATAAATATAAGCGCTAGAGTGACTAATCGCTATAGTGAATATCAATTAGATGAAGCATGCCTTTTTTGGTCCTGTAGAGGAGGAAAGAAGATGGTTACTTCGGCTTTAGAACGAGCACGCCCTTCTCGACGTATATTTTCCCACTTCTCTCGTAGAAGAGCAGGTACTCCCCTTCTTCAACGCCGCCTAGCTTCTCTCGGACCTTCTTCGGGATCGCTATCTGCTTCCTCACCGTCACCTTTGC
>JAZGAD010000030.1:0-17271 GCA_036444275.1 Hydrothermarchaeales archaeon (SeqCode) | reverse complement strand
CGCAGGATAGAAGGCCAGCTCGTGCGGAATATAAAGAGTGCAGTAGATCGAGATATTACTAGGGAATTCGGCAGGATCTTCGTCGACTCAGACTCTAGAGAAGATGCAGAGAGGATAGCCAAAGTCTTCGGAGTAGTGTCTACCTCCCTAACTGTGAAGACCTCTTCAGATATGGGGGGGCTGGTAGCTAGAGGGGCAGAATACGCTAAAAACAGGATAAAACACGATAACACCTTCGCAGTTAGAGCTAGGAGAATTGGCAACCAGGGATACAGAAGCGGTGACGTGGCCTCAAACCTCGGGGCTGCTGTATCTGAAGCAACTGGTGCAAGAGTAGACCTAGATAATCCTAACACGACCATCTACGTCGAGGTCAGAGAGGATGACGCCTATATCTTTGATGAGGTAATTCAAGGTGTCGGCGGCCTGCCACTAGGTACACAGGGCACTGCTATAGCATTGGTAAGTGGCGGTATAGACTCTCCTGTAGCCGCCTGGATGATGATGAAGCGTGGCATGGATATTGTCGCCCTATTCATGGACCCAAGTCCACTGGTAGACGAGAGAACAATAGCCAGGGCTAGAGAGACTATAAGGAAACTAGCGGGTTGGAAAGGTGCAGAGATAAAGACTTATATTGCACCTTACGGCAATGTGCTACTGCAGCTCCTCAAGGCGAGTGACCATAGCTTAGGCTGCATTCTGTGCAAGCGCATGATGTACCGTGTTGGCGAGGGACTAGCCAAAAAGGAAGGGGCGAAGGCACTTATAACCGGGGAGAACCTTGGGCAAGTGGCAAGTCAGACCACCGATAACCTAGCAGTTATAGACGCAACAACCTCCCTACCAGTTTTTCGCCCGCTCATAGGCATGGATAAGAACGAGATAATAGACCTAGCCAAGAAGATAGACACCTACGAGGCCTCTATTGCTCCAGCCAACTGCTGTCTAGGACCGCCGAGGCATCCAGCGACAAGGGCTACCTGCAAAAGAGTGGAAGAGGCAGAGGCATCTCTAGCGATATCTGAATTTACCGCAGGTATCCTGGAGGATACTAAAGTGGAGGTAATAAAGTGAAGGTGAGCAAGAGCCTAAAAGTATAGAAGAAATGAAAAAAAGGCTCTCCAATGAGGGGAAAGGACACAGGTGTTAACCTAGAAGTGCATTTGCGATAACTCAATTTTTATCTATTTTTCTCGCTAAGAATATACTGATATGAAAGCCCAGATGCGCTTCAATATCGCGGATCTAGTCGACATCCTCATCCAAAAGAAGGACCCCTCTAATTTTCATCTGACCAAGAAGCGCTTTAGAATGCTTAAGGAAGCATTGCAGGATGGCAAATGGGACGTAATAAGGGTTAAAGGTATTAAAGGCTAATCCTCCCCTTCTCGTTATAGCTAAAAGCAACAAGACCCTATTTTAGGGCTCAGGTTGCATGCAAGGGGCTCTACTCTGCGTATAGAAATGTTTTCTGGCAGTAGGCGTAAGAGACTGTACGTTTCCAGTCTTTATTCACCACTTGCCATCTCCATCTTAGTGAGTATCTTGAAGATCAGCTTCGCGACTAGTACCGGAGTATAACTGTCGTAAAGCGGAGTTACCTCCACAATGTCGAAACCGACTATCTTCGCTTTTTTTAAGAAATCCATGCAGGTGACGAAGTCCCAATATGAGAAGCCTCCAGGCTCTGGATTGCAAACACCAGCCGCCTCTCTTGGATCGAAGACATCCATGTCTAGGGACATGTAGACATCTCTGCCCCTTATCTCATCTGCTATGAGTCCAATAAGCCTCGGTATATCCTCGCATCCCCTGAAATCTATGAATTTTAACCCGAGTTTTTCAGCATCTTTTAGTTCCTCTTCCGCCGCGCTTCTCACACCTATAGCGAGGATATTCTCGTAGCCTATGAGTTCCCCTATCCTCCTAATAAGGCAAGCATGAGAGAACCTCTCGTCTAGGTATTCCTTGCGGAAATCCAAATGTGCATCAAAGACTAGAAAAAAGGGCTTTTCGGGATAGGCGCCAACTACTGCATGGGATATAGTGTGCTCTCCGCCCAAACAAATGGGTACTGCATCCTGCTCCAAGATCCCTTCTATCGACACACGAACCCTCCTGGATGTCTCCTGGTAGTTGCCGAAGGATACATCTACATCTCCGCAGTCAGATATCCCAAGCTTTCTCAAGTCGAATTCCTCCTGCATATCATAGTCCTCTATCTCCCTAGAGGCTTCCCTGATGGCATTAGGTGCAAATCTCGAGCCAGGACGGTAGCTCTCACTGCCGTCGTAGGGGATTCCAAGCACTGCGTATCTAGCATCCTTTAAGCTCAGCTCCCGCCTAGCAAAAGTAAAAGGAGACGCAAACAATCCGGGCACGTTACATTTCCTCCGATGACCGAGTGCTTCTAGCACTTACACTCCAGATATCATCTCACTCGGACTATCTTCTTCCTCCCCAATGCCTCTATGTACTCCACCTCCGCCCCTTCTATAATGGCTCCTTTAACCTCCTCCTTGCTGGGCATCGGCAATTCAAAGGTCGCATAGGTTGCGAGATCCATAAACTGAACCTCTTTGCCCATGAGGGCTAGAACCTGGGCACTTTTTCTCTCCAAGATAGGTATTTCCGTCTTGGATTCAACAGGGCTGATGAAGCTCCTTTTCCGGTTATCAAAGATCCCCATACCCTCGACCCTTGCCTTAGCCGATCCATGCTTACCGGTCTTCGCTACTTGGATACTCATTATCTTGCAGGGCTCGTCATCTATCATTACTAGCTTGCCTTTCTTAAGTTCTTTTACTTCTACTACTTTAGTCGTCAACTCTGTTCGCCTCGAATGAATAAGACAAGACTAGCAGGTATATATAGATTTCGAGGTTATCTAGAGGCTAATTTCTAGGCTCTTAAAACTAACCCCACACCAAAACTTTTTTATATACCTTCTGTCCTAGAAGAGTGGTAGGAGGTAGGAGACCATGACATACTATGTAAATGCACTTGAATATTTAGGAAGAGATGTGACTATAAAAGGCAAAACCATGAAAGGTGTAGAAGCAAAGCGCTTTGTAACTTTGAAGAAGAGCGATTCATTGCCATCTAAGGACGAAGTAGTGAGTTTAGCGAAGTCTAATCCAAAGGTCAAGAAAGTTTGGGTTATGGAGATGCAGGGAAACAAGTGGCGAAAAGCGATGGATGTGGTAAACGTATAGGGAGATATTCCCTTCTTTTTTAAGGGTGCTCTTCTATCCAGATTCCCCCATCAGAAGTGAACTCTTTCTTCCAGATGGGCACCCTCTTTTTTAACTCATCTATGCACCACCGGCAGGTTTCAAAAGCATCAATGCGGTGTTCAGCTGCAGCGATTACGAGGACGACGTTCTCCCCGACTTCAAGCGTGCCGTAGCGATGTATTATGCTCACCTCTATTGCGTTGAATTTCTCTAATGCTTCGTTCCTCAATTCCTCCAGCTTCTTCAAGGCCATGCCGGAGTACTGCTCATAGACAAGTTTTGATACCTCCTTACCACGAGAAAAGTCCCGCACTGTGCCCAGAAAGGATACTATACCCCCTATCCTCTTAGAGCTACCCTTGACCCTATTTATCTCCTCTTGAATCGAGAAGTCCTCCTCCTGAATCCTAATCATATCCATATGTTATATCCTCGTCCAACTTAGATTAGCCCCCTGACACCGGGGGGAATATTGCTATCTCGTCCCCTGCCTTAATCTGTGTGTCACCTCTTGCTACCTCGTGGTTTACTGCGATTACAGCGTTTCCGACTTTCAAAAGCGCCCTCAACCCTTGGGCTGTTTCCTCAATGGCATCTATGATCTCATCTAATGTCTTCTTGCCTTCTAAGCCTATGATCAACTCTTCTCTTCCAAGACTCTCTCTGAAACTCGCAAAAAATTTAACCTTAACCTCGCCCATGACATCCCTCTATTCTATCGTGGCATGACGTACCCGCATGTCATCTTCGCTCTTACCCATTCGAGTCATCATCTCTACAATCAGGCCATCAAGGAAGATGAGCACCGATACCTCGAACAAGGTCCCCAAAGGTGCAAGCGAATAATGCTCTCCCTTGATCTGCCGCAGTAGGAAGTCCGTCTCACCCTTCAACTTGGTCCTGCCCTTAATGACTACTATGGTGTCAGCGATCTTAGCTATTGTAGAGCTTGGATAGGTGGTTATAGCTACGATCTTGGCGCCTGCACCCTTCGCTATCTTGGCGGCATTAACAGGGGTATCGGTCTCCCCAGAACCCGAGATGACTATCAACACATCCTCCTTTACTATAGCAGGGTTTATCACATCGCCAATGACAAATACGTTTATTCCCAGGTGCATAAGGCGGATGGCAAACGCCTTACCCACTAGCCCGCTCCTACCAGAGCCGTACACAAAAACCTTTTGCGCCTTCTGAATCAAGTTGATCATCTCATTCACTGGCACCTCATCTAAGGAATTAGTTATCTTTTTAACGTGATCCGCAATGCTCAGCATCGACTCCTGCAGGACATCCATGGTATTACCTCAAAAGCGGCTTATTTATCTTTTTTGCTTTTATTGCGCGGGCAGTATAGGTATACACAATCCTTACACTTGCCTCTTAAGGGCTCTATATTCTCCTCACCTCGTATGGATTCTAGGATTCTTAGAGCCTTCGATACCTTGCCCTCTTTCCCGTGTAGTATGAAGGTCTTAGACCCCTCTCCGCTTCCGATCCCTCCTGCGCCAATGTTAACGGCATCTACATCCGAGAGAATCATAAAAGCCTCTATCTCGGTTATCACTTCCCCTGAGATAGGCATTATGCCCACGGGTACACCGTCAGAATAATCCATCTCATAGATACCAGCGATATTGGAAGCTTCAGCTACCGAGTGGCAAATCAGCTTTTCGAGGCCCACAGGTATAAGGAGCTTTATCCCCCTTGCCTTTAGCGTTCCGATAACATCGCCAACAGTGCCGCCTGTAAGGCTTGCCATCATTACCCCGGCTATACCGTCGAAATCCAATGCATTTGCACCTTTGATAAATACGTCGTCCCTGCCCATTCTCTTGGCAACAGCCTCTAGAGATTCGTCTACCCGCCTACCATTATCTAGGACTATGCTCTTGCTTCTCTCATCCCTCGGAACGATGCATGCGCCTTCTTCGTCTATGAATCCAGCTATGTGCCTCTTCTTCTCGATTTCTATGCCTAGAATTTCTTCTACCACATATGCATTGGTGGAACCAGTGCCTATAGCTATTATCCCACTTTTCAAGGCTTTCTTCACCCATGGGTGCTCCTTCACCGCCTTTCCTATCAACCTCTTCGACTCAGCTACGGTTAAGGTGACCTGGGCTTTCATCAGTCACGCCTCTCCCGAATATAATCTATTTTACACGCAGTCTCCTCAGCAAGTTTTTTCACAGCTTCCACTGCTTTATCCCGTTCCTCCTTAGCCCCCACTAGGTAGAAGCGCATGAAGGAAGGCATCTTTTCCTCTATCCCTGCTTTGAGGGCTGCAAAAGAAACCTCGCAGTGCATGACTTCTACATCTACGTCTTTTATTGCTTCCGAAAGCTTGAAGATTATACCCCTCTCCAATACATGGCCGACCAGTCTTATCTCAGTTTTGGCTTCCAGCAAACTATCACCTCCATTTAAATTATATTTCCCAATATTAATGTTTTTACATTAGTGGAAGTGATATCAATCAAACAATATAATTCCAATAGCGGAGCGAACATGGCCGACCTTGTAAAACTTGCGGTGGAACCTATCCATAGCGAAAGGGCGTTGATTGTAGGGAATTACCTTGTAGTAGCGGATCTCCACCTAGGCTTTGAGCACGAGCTTCGTAAAAAAGGGATCATCATTAGGCCTCAATGGGAGAAGATGCGGGAAAGGCTGGTACATCTCTTGGAAATATCTAGCGCCGCGAGCCTTATTATCGTAGGGGACTTGAAGCACAATATCCCAGCGATGTCGTGGCGTGAGTACTCAGGGATACCAGGATTTGTAGCGGGGTTATCAGAGCACAGCGAAGTGATAATTGTAAAGGGAAATCATGATGGCGGCATAGAACGGCTCCTACCAAAAACTGAGATCGTTAAGAGCCTAGAGATTAATGGAGCATTGCTAACCCATGGACATATGAATATCCCTTCTGCTGACTATGAATACATAGTACTGGGCCACAATCATCCATGCATAGACTTCAGGGACGAATTTGGCTACGCTGTAAGAGAGAGTGCGTGGATAAGGGCTGAGCTGAATGAGAGAGGAATGGAGCTATTTGGATTGAATACGTCTCCAAAGGTGGTAATAGCGCCTGCCTTCAATGATATGCTTCCCGGTACTCCTTTTAATTGTGAGAGAAGACTACTGGGTCCGCTCTTTAACAAGGGTTTAGTAGACATGGCAAATGCTGAGGCATACTTGTTGGATGGCACGGCCCTTGGGAGAATAAAGGATTTAGGATAGTATATAGCTGATAAACTGCTAATTGAGTAGAGCAATAGCAGAATAGTTAAAGACTACCCACAAAGAAGGCCGCTAATGCTAGCAACATCCCGATTTTGATCATCCTCTGACTCTCACTTGCCTTTACTGGGTCACTGCTATTTCTCAACAAAATCATAGCTGCATACGCGACAACAACATCTGCTGCTAATACAATGAGAAGATAATACCAATTTAGAATCCCAAAGAAGTAGGGAAGTGGACTTAGGACTACCGTGGCAAAGAGGAATGCTCCAGCGAGTCTAGAAGCCTTCTCAAATCCTACTCTAGCAGGCAGTGTCTTGATAAACATTGAATCTCCTTTGTAGTCCTCAATATCCTTGGCTATCTCCCTACCAGTATTCGCAAAGGCAGCGATAAGGGCTAGAAGGAGGGTTACAAGCGGTTTTCCCACAACCATTACCGCTATTCCCCCGAAAAAGAAAGGCGATGCTACGAGGTAGCTGACGGTTAGGTTCTTCTTTATTCCGCCTCCCTTCTTTATCCGCTGGGCATAGACGTAGAGCAAAAGGGAATTAAAAAGAGCAATGACAAGGGCGTATATGTTTATGAAAGCTGATGCTAGCACTCCAAGCACGAATAGTGATAAGGCATAGTAGAGGGCTAGGTTTAGGGGTATTGCTCCCGAAGGAAGAGGACGTAGGGGATTATTGATCTTGTCAATCTCATAGTCAAAGAAGTCATTTACCACGTTTCCAGCTCCACATATCATAAAAGTTGCCCAGAAAGCCAAGGCTATCTTCATTACAGGAAATACATCTGAGGCTACAACTGCCCCAACTATTACTGCTATCCCCGCCATTGCACAGTTAAGGGGCCTAAGAATCCTGACGTACTGGAACATGTTACCCAAAGGTTTATTTCCAAATGGATGATAAATCTTTCCTAGCGGCACCAACTAATTAGCCCGGTAGTGTAGCGGTCAATCATGCGGGACTCTGGATCCCGCGACAGCGGTTCGAATCCGCTCCGGGCTATCCCATTGTGTTCGCATCATAGCCCGGTAGTGTAGCGGTCAATCATGCGGGCCTTTGGAGCCCGCGACAGCGGTTCGAATCCGCTCCGGGCTATTCCATTAAAAAGCTTTTTATTCAAAGTTCCAGAAGTTAGTTGCATGTTGCGGAGACTTTTCACTGCAATCTTGCTCCTATCTCTGATGCCGATGGTTTCGGCTTCTTGCCCTACATATACCCACCAGCTAACCCCGGGATATGAGGTTGGGCCTCTGACCTTTGGATACCTCGACATGGATTCCGCCTCAGATGGCATCCAAGAGAGCATAAGGGTTGATTCCTTCCAGAGGATACCCGTGGAAGTGAAATGGGACTGGAATGCACCCTGCCCTGATTGCCTAGTACAGGTTAATGCCTTTGGAAGTTGGGCCCCCAATACTGAGATAGGAATGCTGTTTTCTGGAGTGAAAGGAGTCGGAGGCAGCGTTGAATCTACTATCTCTGTCAGAACCCCTGCAGAGCCTGGTGTCTATAACTTTAGACTAATCTTCTTGTTTAACCAAGATACAGCAGCCCGTGATTTCGATGCTTCTGGTGCATGCACATACTGCGATAAAGAATGCCATATCCTATTTGCTGACGGCTCCATAGAGGTTGGAGAGGTGTCCAGTAACGACACTATACCGCCTTCGGTAGAGATCACGAGCCCTGAGGTTACCTCTATAAGCGGTGTAGTGGAGGCTACGCTTGGGGAGATAATCTTGATAGACGCCTCGGTTGGAGATCCCCTCGCCAATGTTTCCCTTAGGATAGCGGGTAAAGAAGTCTTGAACTTTCCATATTCCTGGGACACCTTAAACCTTACCGAGGGACCCTACAAGGTGGAAGTCATAGCAACTGATTTGGCGAATAATAGTGGTATGGATGAGATAGTAGTCTACCTATTAAATAAATCCGAGATAGCCCCACCTAAGTTTCTCTGGATGAGGGAGGAAAAGGCGCCTATTAGCTCCATTGATATCGCGGGGGATGGAAGCGCTATAGCTTACAGCAGTGGAAGCTTAGTCTACATAATCGGGAGGAATGGAGGTATTATCGCAGAATATACGATGAATGAAACAATAACCAGCATCTCACTATCAAACGGACGAATAGCAGCAGGCGCAGGCAACAAAATCTACGTACTAGAAAACAAAACCACACTCTGGACTTACACAACACCAAGAACAATAACCAGCATCTCACTATCAAACGGACGAATAGCAGCAGGCGCAGGCAACAAAATCTACATCTTGAACATCGAAAATAAAAGCATTCTCTCTACTTATCCTACTCTAGATGTGGTTTCCAGTGTCTCCATGAGTCTACAGGGGGAATACATCTTCACTTCTACTAACTCCAGCTTATATCTATTCAAGGAAGGGGAGGAGGTATGGCGGCGTCCGGATATGGGAATCATCTCCGTGGCCATTGCGTCCAGCGGGGATTATCTATCTTATTCTCAAGGCAGGAAGCTCCTCTTTTACGATAACTCTAGAGCTCTTCCACCTCTTGAGCAACCATCAAAGCGAAATCCGGTGTATGCCTACCTTGCCGTCATAGGCTTAGCTGTTGTAATCGGTGTTCTAGTAGTGAGGACAAGATTGCGGCTCCGAGAGAAGGCGCTTGAAGAAGCGAAAGCTATGGAGGTAGCGGTAAAGGAATTCCGGGTAAAAGTGGTGAATCAAGCGGGGTTTGCAGTGCCCAACGCCAAGGTAATCATTGACCATGTGGAGAAGAGAACCAATTCTGACGGCGAAGCTGTATTCGTGCCTGCGATAGGTGAGTATACCCTCATGGTGGAGAAAGAGTTATATGACGTGCAAAGGACCCCCTACACTTCTACTGGGGAAGAAGATCATATAACGGTCCAGCTAGAGTCCGTCCTTAAATTGAGTGCTATGCAGGAAAATATACTTGAATCTATAAGGAGCTCGCTGGATAAAAGCATTGGAGAGGTTTCCTCCTTTGATATGTGCCTTCCTAACTATTACGGGGGCATCGCTGAGAACTTTATAGCTTTCGCTGAAAAGCTACCCACTAATCCAGAGTATTTCGCCTCCAAGACAGAGAACTACGAAGGAATAACCCAGGACTTTATCGACATCTTAGGCAGCATCGGTGATAGCATATCCTCTGTAATAACCGATTGGAAGAATGTTCAGATATACAAGGCTTCTATCGGACTGAAAGCAGAGGATTGCGGACCTAGCGGACTAGGTGAAGAATTTCCACACGCCTTTATGGATGCAGTTAGGGATCCTGAGTTTTCAGCAAGGGATAATCGCTCCCAGGCCCGGAAGAAATTAAGGGATACTGATGAGAAGATTACCAAGAAGATGGGTGAGCTGACCATCCTACCTGTCACAGGTCTCTGGCGGATATCTGAAGGACTTCTAGAGAGCACAACTAGCGAGTCGGGATTTAAAACAGCTGCTTCTATATTGATAGCAGTGGCGCTCTTGAATTACGTGGAGGAGATGCTGGAGAAACCCAGCATAATAAATAGACTCAAACGTACCATAGTCTAGCATCACGTCAGCTCAGCGATATGTCGAATCGAAAGGAACAATCATCTTTCTTCTGGCAGCACCACTTCGCCGATGTAGGTATCCTCCTCATCCTGCTTGAAGTACTGCAGTCCCAAGCTTACTCTCGCAATGAATCCTACGAATAAGACAGTCCAGAATAGTCCATACACCAAAAAGCCTATCCGAATCGTTTGCTCCTGATTTACAGTCGCTACTACCTCCCTTGAAAGGAGTTCTGCATCGTCGCGTTCGCCAGCGACCTCGAATAGCTCTCTAGCATCGGTATATTTCTCGATGACACGCCTATAATTCTGCGAGACCAAATCATAGGCAAAAGGATTCAGAACAAAGTATACGTTGCCTATTCCAAACATCTTCGCCCTTGCAACTTCTAATTCTCCTGCTCCTTCTGACTTCAGCTTTATCGCCCTTGTAAGCGACTCGCGGTACTCCTCCTCCTTTAGCGTCTGGAGGGCGAGGTACTCATTCTCTGCCTCTGTATCGCCAAGAAGGGAGTATATCTTCTTTCCCCTCTTGTAGTATATTGCTGCTGTCTTATAATCAGAGTCCTTACTCGCCTCAGCTCTATCACTTATCAAACTCAGGATAGCGACAGCATTAGACCTCCACAGCGAATCGGCTGCTTGCGCAATTGCAGTAGTGTATTGCTTCAGACTCTCATCCTCTATGTTCTCGTCTCCGATCTTTATCTTGTTGAGGGCATTTTCAGCTAGTATAATCGCAGAACCTGCTCTATCAAGATCGGTGGCTTTGCTATCCTTTGCCTCCTTCATTAGATTCAGTATGGACCGAGTACCACTATATACTGACATTACCATCGCGATCTTCCTGATTTCAGTCGCTCCCCTAGAGTTTTGAAGCAGGAGCAAGGAGTTATCTAGGATGATTTTGGATTCCGTGACGTTTAGTACCGTGGCGTTTTGCAGGTCTATCAATGCATCCTCGATTCCAGGGAAATACACAGTGGTAGTTGCCTCGATTTTATGAGAGCCGGCATATAGGGTGTCGATAGTGAATTCCCATTTCTTATCTCCTAAGCTGGCTTCCGGCGGCAGCCTTAGGATAAAGTTGAGAATTTTGGACGAGTTTCGGGGTAGATAATCGATCTGAGTATAGGTTATCCAGCCACCCTCCCCGGATGAAAGGGTTAGGTTTATGTCCTCTACAGGGGTATAACCCCCGCTCTCCTTCACGGTCAAGATATTCAATGAAGCGTCTCTCCCAGCTTCAAAGGTGATGTCACCGAAAGCCATAGAATGGTTGTCCAGCTCTAATACCGGCATGGGTATGGCATAGGCGGCATCTTCCACGTCTATGTCAGTGATGTTAGTTGAGCTTAACCTCGGCGTAACCGAGTATGTGCCTGGCTCCAGATTCCGCTCAGGCACCTCTACATCTACTGTCACCCTCTTAGATCCAAATGGAAGTATGTCCCCAAGAGCACCGCTATAATTCAACGCTGCTGACCCTATATTACCTATCCTAAGGCTAACATTCTCAGCAAGGTGGTACCCCATGGTCTCGTTTACGATGAATCTCTGTTTGAAGGCACTGCCAGCCTTTAATTTACCCCAGTCCCTTTGATCCCAGACCGCAGTAATAGCTGGGTTGGGCCAGGTTATGTCTACCGTAACCGACTTCGGACTGGTACTTACATTTGCACCTGTTATCCTCAATTTACCCTTGTGAGTGCCCTCTGTCATGTTAGGAGCAACGTGGAAGGTCGCGTCCACACTCTTAGTCGTTTCTGGATCAATATTTATAGATGTCGCCCTCAACTCGACCGTAAAACCATCTATGTCTGTAGTAGCAGCTAGACTAGGAATAGATACGCTGTAATTCTCATCGCTATTATAAAACACAATTGTTCTACCTATCGTGTATTGTTTCGTGCCTCTGGGTTCATTGAAGTCAACGTCAAATTCGTAATTCCACCCTGATACATGCCACGTGACAATCGCATATGCCTCGCCAAAGAAGGTTGACACGAGGAGTAAGACAACGCCCAACTTAACTAGATTGAACCCCATTTCACCCCCGGAACTATGTTTCACCGGTACTCACCTGCACTAGTTCATTTCCCAAGTTGTAGTCATATGCGTCGTTATTCCATGCCTTCAAACGATTTATCAAGAACAGGGCAACACCCAACAAGGCGATGCCTGAGATAGCGAAATACAGCCCGATGTTATTCCTCAATTCCTGCAGCGTATTCGCTGTAGCAGATATCTCACCCACTGTATCCCTGATCTTTTCTTGCTCACGATGATACTCATAGTAAACCGCTGCTTTCTCGAAGTGGATCGACGCTTCCCTGGTTAATGTATATGCCTCTATTCTAGAAAAAATATCCCGAGATAGTAGTTGTTTTGCTAAGGAATACTTTGATTCTCCTGCAACAAATTGCACATCGGCTTTCTCCATATCTCTCGAATAGCTCTCTTCCAATGCCTTCCATTTCATCCTCAGGTTAGCTGCCTCCAGGGTTTCTCCAGCTGCTTCGTATGCTACGGTGGCCTGCTTGTAGTTAAAGATCTTATCCTTCGTTGCCGAAGCACTCTCTGCCTTGCTTAGAAATGCCTTGCCCTGTATAATGAGAAACTCCCTAGAGGCCTGCTGCGCCGAATTTATTAGATCCTCAGCCTCTATACCCAACGTGTACCGGGATAATGCAGCTGCAGAACCTACTAGCTTCACAGATTTCTCCAATGCATCGACGCGATCTACACGTGCCTCTGACCGGCTCAGGTTGTAGGCAACACTGAAATCTTCAATGAACTCTATTGTTGAGGATGAGAGACCTATAACCTCTTCGGGACAAGTAGCCCTCTCCCGTCCATAGAGGATAAGCAGGGCATCCTGCTTCATGTCGTTGAGCTGGTAGTACTCGTCGAAAGCAGGGGACTGCAAGCCCCGTACCGTTAATACAAGGTCCCCGCAACTTTGGGCATAAACCGAAGGAATTAACATTAAAGTCATCGCCAGAAGCAGAACTCTTGAACTCATGCATCTAATTCCACCCTATAAATTTATAAATATTTACCCCCTAAGAGTAGACTATGCCATATGCATTCATCGGAGTAGGACAGTGCGGTGGAGCGATAGTAGATGCCGCTTTCTATGAAAAAAACATGTACCAGGTAGCTGAGCCTATCCTTGTGAATTCAGCTACCATGGACCTGCAGACTTTGAAGTACATCGATAGGCGGTACTGGGTAGGCATGACTAGAGATAGAGGCTTCATCGATGGCAAAATAACGGGTTTCGAACACTTCGTCAGCGGGGGCTATGGAAAGAACAGGGCAAATGCCGCGCAAGATGCTGAGCGCTATGAGGATAGCATACGGGACATAATCGTGGAAAGGGCCAGAGTAAAGGGTGCTGACGAAAAGGGCGTGGGCATAGCCGTCGCCTTTGTGGCTTTCGGTCTTGGAGGTGGAACAGGAAGCGGTGCTGGACCCATAATAGCAAAAGTTTTCAAAGAGATGGGAATCCCTGTGATAGCCATCGTAGTTTTGCCAGCCAGCCATGAGGGCGGTCTAACCGCTAAGAACGCTGTGGAAAGTCTGAACATTCTCGTTGAATATGTGGATTCTATCGTGCTCGTGGACAACCAGAAGCTGGCATACTCTGAGAGCAGCGAGAACCTATTCCAGCGCTACAATGAATATGTAGCTAGGAGCCTGAGGGACATAGTGATCGGTACCGCATTGGAGAGGCTGAACCCAGCTGAGTTTGAGGGCTATGCACCTGTAATAGATATTAAGGACATGATAGCTGCATCCTCTTTCACTCTTAAGGATAAGCAGCGCCCGGGCTTTGCCTGCCTAGGCAGGGCTAGTGAGAAGACAAGGGACTTCTTACACTATATCTTCCCGGTAAGGGGGTACAAGGAGATAGATGTGGTGAGCCTTCTCTACCGGGCTTTCATGAAGTTATCCCTAGAAGACATACGGGTTGGAGAAGCCGAAAAGAACCTCGTGCTACTGCGGCTTCCACCTGCATACCTTACCAAAGCCGGTAAGGTGAACACGTCGATGGCAAAGAGGGTGATGGAAGAGAGGTCGCGTTTGGGTGAGACGCACTTCGGTGTCGCTCTCACCAAGAGGAACCTCGCTAGCGCCACAGTACTCCTAACATACAGGCCCAATCAGTTGTCTAGGCTATACACGCTGAGCAAGCTAGCCGGGCAGTACGAGAATATTTCTTTACGGGTCCTAGAGGAATACGAAAAGGACTTCGCTGTGTACGAGGCAGAGGAAGCAGAAGAAGCTGCTACTCTGGAATAATCCAGAGGGTTAGATAAGCTAGGTTTCGGATTAAATAGACTAGGCTACCATACCATTGAAGATATAATATATGCTCTAATCTAATTGTTAAATCACTTACAATAGGAAGTGGTTCACCATTAATACTAAAAAGGGAAATGCATTTATTATTGATATTATACTAGTATAAGTTCGAGTGGTAGATCAAATGGGTTGTCAGAGAAGATTGCAAAAGGATATTAACAAAAACAGGGTATTTCCTTTACTGTAGTAAGACAAGGTTTCTCGAGGTGCACTTCATGAATGAGTACGTCGCCGCTACAATAGTTATAGCAGCCACCATTGGTGTAGGTTTTTTTTTGTTAGTGAACTTTGGGATAGCAGAAGTAGCGTATTTTGGCCTAGGAGTGATAGCTGTCTCTATCCTAGGGAGCGTTCTTTATACTTGGTGGAAGACAACCTCTGACAAGACAATAGAAAAACTAAAGGTTGAGACTCTAAGCAAGATCAGGATGGAATTTAACAAAACCCAGGATTTAGTCACTCAATCCAGCAACCTTATCGACATCAAGGATATCCAGCGGGAATTAGATGCCATAAGGAGCAGCCTTATTAAGTTAAGGCTCTTTGATGAAAACTTCGAGAGGGTTACCAGGGGAGTCTATAAGTCTACTTTGACCTTTATTGAGCAACAGACAAGGAAGACAGAACAGAAACTCCTCAGTTTAGAAACCCTTACCGCCGGCAGCTACAAGCCCGAGCTGAATGAACACATCCGCAACCTCGGCTCCAAGCTGCAAGAATTAGAAGGCGCGGGGTATAGTATAGGGCAAGGCGTAAAGGATTTCGATGCTGTCGCAAACTACTATGCCAAGAGCTTGGAGGAACTGGTAGAGAAGGACCGGAGGGCCGATGAAGTCTTTACTTCCTTATTGACAAGCTGTGTGGAGGAGGTCACGACCATAGCATCTACGGCCAAGAAATACGGGGATACGAATCAGGCTGAAGAAGATATAACGAAAGCAATGAAAAGAATGGACGATCTGGATGCGTGCGTTTCCCTGTTCATAACTGCTAGGAACAAATTAAAAGATATTATGGCCTCCAGCTTTGCAAAGCAACACACTCGGCTACTTTCCTCTGTGGAGAAACACCTCGAGTTCCTGGGTGGGGAGGCTACAAAATATAGTTTTCCCATAAGGGAGCTGAAGGACAGAATTTCCTCGCTCAATGATCCAGGGAGAATGGACGAACTTCAAGAGCTTGATGCTCAATTCAAGAACAAACTAGCGGCTACACTGGCAGAGCTGAACCATGAACTCTCTGATATGGAAGCCGAGATAACCCCACACGAACCTGGGAAGGATTTCTGGGACCGAGATGATGGTATTGGTGAGCTTGTTGATAAGGTCGATCCGTCTCAGGAGTTGGATGCCTTCAGTAAAGACTCCTTGAAGGCGTTGAAGCGGGTGACTGTGCAGTACCGTAAGGATGTTATGTTCATGAAGGTGCTAGAGAATTTCAAAAAACTAGAGCCTATAATCACCCAAAGATTAAAGGAAAATGGGAAACTGGCCGGACCGGATTTAAAGGTCAAGTACGCTGATAAATTCATGCACTTTTACAGTTCGAAGCACTCAGATGTAGAGTTCAAGGAGAATCCACCTGTTCTCACTTTGAAATCAATAATTACCACTGAATTGAGAGAGAAATTGAGGAGAAGGAAATAAGAAGCCAGGTGAACCTATGGAAGAAGGAACGAGATGGAGCATAATAGCCGCGGGGGAAGGCGCTAATAGAGTGTCCTTTTTATATTACGCAAAATTTCATAATCCAACCATAGATGATCGCGTGCTGCTGTTGAATACCACGACGGCCGACGTGAGGCCTGAGAAGACCTTTGAGTACATGCTCACTAAGGATCCAAATTTCAGCGAGGTCTACGACCGCATAAGACGGGAGAAGATCTGTATCTTCGGGAAATCTCCCTCTGGAGCCGGAAATAACTGGAAGGTCGGGGAGAACGAGGCTAGGGAAGATTTCGATACCATAAGGCGCTATATAACTAATCTGAAACTTGGTGGGCGAGATGTACTCTTTGGTATCACAACACTGGGAGGCGGCACTGGGAACGGCTCTTTACCATACATAATCCATGAGCTCAAATACGGCAAGGGTATAGTGGCTGCTGGCGAGAACAGTTATATGTCCCTCGGGATACTCCCCTATGACTTTGAGGCGCCCCAGAGATTCTTCAACGTCGTATGCGGCATCTCGAGACTGCTTAAGTTCGGCAGCGACGGTAGACAGAACGCAGACCTCTTACTATTAGTGGACAACGACCAAGTGGAAAAGATCGTCGGCGTAAGTGGCGCTGAAACGGAGGAGCGGTACTACACGATAAATCAAGAAATAATAAAAGTAATAGACATGATGATCGCCCCAGGTAGCAAGGATCAATCACGTTGTCTGCGATCGCCTTGACCTGCACATTTGTTGTACCGGAACAGATCACAAAAAAATCCGTCACCGGTGTGACCTTGCGAAGATCCATGAGCTGAACGTCAAACGCCTTCTTCTCCAGAGTGAATCGCGCTACTTTCTTGGCCGTGTTTTTGGTTATTCTCTTCGGCAATTGTTCTCCGATCTCACCCGGTCAGTCATTCTCCACATACGGCTGTCTCTTTTGTCGTTTTCTGACGGCGACGTGAGCGACCAAAACGCTCCCAATATACAGAAGTATGACCGGCAAAGCCATCAATACCTGTGACGCGGGATCGGGCGGAGTCAGGATCGCGGCCGCCACAAAAATCACAAGGATGGCGTAGCGCCACTGCCGAAGGAGAAGACCGGGGGTGACAAGACCGGTGAGGCTCAGCACGAGCACGATAATCGGCAGTTGAAACACGATACCGAACGTGAAACAGAGTCT
>JAZGAD010000029.1:0-4550 GCA_036444275.1 Hydrothermarchaeales archaeon (SeqCode) | reverse complement strand
ACTACATATCTGGTAATAAGTTCATGACTCGGAGGGAGAAGCGGATACGGAAGATGATGGATGAGAAGGGGGTAGCTGAGCATCGTTTTAGGTTGGAGTGGGTTTCTGCTAGTGAGGGGGTGAAGTTCCAGCGGGTTATGCAGGAGATGAGCGACGTGCTCACTGGTAAGGTGAAGCCGCCTGAGCCGGTTAAGGAAGAGGCTGGTGCGAATCCTGGGAAAGAGTGACAATTCTTAATCATTTTCGGTCCAAATCCTTTTCGCTTTAACTAAAAGGTTATTAAGCGATTATTCTCAAGTTGTATCATGCTCAAAATTTATCTCGACTCCAATGTCTGGAGCAGAGCCTTCGATAAGCCCTCTCAGAGGATAATTGAAGAAGCGAACGCCTTTCTTAATATCTTAGAAAAAAGCTATGAGGGGAAGCTGGCGATAGTAGGCTCGGTTGCACTAGACTTGGAAGCTGGCAAAATAGAAAACTTGGAGAAGGGGGCTGTTACCGAACGGCTTTTGGCAATCTTTGTCTCGGAGTGGGTCTACGATACCCCAACTTTGAAAGCAAGAGAAATAAAAGAAGCGACGGGATTGAAGCTTCCCGACGCTACGCACCTCGCCTGTGCGGTCGAGTCGGGCTGCAAATATTTTATAACATGTGACGATAAGATCATAAAGAAGAGCAAAACGATAGAAAGGCGATATACACTAAAAATTTATAATCCAGTTGAGTTTATTAGTATAGGGGAAGAAGAATGGTAGCAAAAGCTGAGGATATAAAAATACTAGAGAAGGTCTTTGATTTGGCGAAGAAGGAGCTCAACCCGGTGGAGTACGCCAAGTTTCTGATGATTATCACGCCTAAAATAGGCGACTCTGTGAAGGAGATAAGGAAGTTCAGGGACACGATTAGGGAGGAAGAGTTCATGGAATTGCTCAGAAGGAAGGGTGCTAGAATAACCCCCTGAGTTTACTGGTAAACCCGTACCGATATTCCTTCTCCCCTCATTAATTATTGAACAGAGATAACCATGACTGCTGTATACTATGGAGAACACAAGGCAAAGTGGGTGACTATCTCCAGCGATGAATACGAGAGTTTGAAGTCCACTATCGAGGTTCTCTCCGACAACGACCTGTTAAAACAGATCCATGAAAGCAGGGCTGATTACCGAGAAGGAAAATACAAAAGGTTATCTGAGCTTACAGCAAAAAAATTCTTTTAAGTTTGTCGTTTATCTCTTCTTTTAAGGAAGGGCCGACCTCCCCGAGTTCCCCAATGACTAAGTCTTTCAGTATGTTGCTATTTTGCTTAACTTTATAACAGACGAGGTTTTTAGTCCTGTTTGCTTGAATTCTTGGTGCTCCTCTCCCACAAGAACATCTGTTTCTCCCAGTGTTGAAAGTATTCTCGAAGATATAAAAGCAACGATTACGTCTCTGCTGCCTTCATATAGAACCAACGCCGGGCGGTACTTTGAGGCGGATAGGTCGGTGAAAGGAAAAGGAAGGAGGACGATTTTTCATTTCATTTTCATTTATATCTTACCTTCACATCACGGGGCGTATATAACTCCGGCTCACTTGAAAGGAATTCTGATAAAGATTTTTCACTTAAACTCGTTATAGCAAGGGCTTCTCTCTCGTCCAACAACTCGTTTAATTTCTCGTTTAGCTCTCTCAGGGTATCCTTTATCTCTCTGAGTTCCACCTCTACACCGCTCATATTTTATTATCTGCGAATTAAGCTTTATAAACGTTCCACCGCTGGATAAGACCCAATTAATGTCGGGACAATAGAGGCATATTCTCGTAGCGTTTCTTTATCCCAGCTCTCAAAGATCGCAGGCTCTGTGGTCGTGCGCTTGCACAGGAAAAAATTGCTATCCAAGGACGAAGCATACAACTACTTGGAAAAATTGTTTGACTATGGTAGGTATTCAGGAGAAGTATATAAGTTCTATAAAAGTGAGGTGAGCTGCGAATGAATCCCATCTCTGTTAGGTTCAAAGACACAAAGGCACTGGATTTTATAGCCCAGGTGCTCCACAGAAAGAAGTCGGAGGTGATCCGCGATTTGCTCGAAAGCGGGAGAAAAATGCGAGCTGTGGAGCTTTACAAAGAAGGCAAAGTAAGCCTCGGCTTGGGCGCGAAGATCGCTGGGCTGACGCTTTCTGAATTCTTTGATTTGCTGAAAGAGTATAAAGTACAAATAAACCTTGACATTGAAGATGCTAAGAAGGCACTTGGATATGCAGAAGAGAGAATGTAGAATTAAAAAATGAAGCCACCCGAGCCGGTTAAGGAAGAGGCTGTAGCTGGTGCGAATCCTGGGAAAGGCAACTGATTTTTGTCATTTTTGATCCTTTCCGTCTCATTTTTCGATGAATTAAATATTTCACCGTATGGTGAAAGTAATAGAAATAGTGAAAATGGTTAATTTTATATAGTTTCTATAGTATATGTATTCGCTGGTGATACTGTGGCAACTATACAAATATCTGCCGAGACACAAAAAAGGCTCTTCGAAGTAGCTTCAGGGCTGCAGCTGAAGCTCAAGAAGAGAGTATCCTTCGATGAGGCCCTAAGGTACCTACTGGGGCATGCTAAGGTTGAAGAGAAAGATAGGCGGCGCTTTGCATCTTTTTATGGATGTGCAAGTGGTGACAAGACAGAAGAGGCCAGAGAGCTTCTCAGAGAGCTGAGAGCCGAGGAGGAGAGCCGGCTTGAAAAGCTTGGTGCTTGATGCGAGCGCTCTAATCGAACTCGCGTACGCTACCTCTCTAGGTGAGAAGATCAAGAACCTCCTCGAAGATGGAGGCGAAGCGCTAACCACGCGGCTTGCACTGACCGAACTGTACTATGTTTTATGCCGGGCTCTCGGCGCAGAGATAGCGAGAGAGAAGCTCGACGACTTGATATCCTCGAACTACGTTGTTCTATACGACGAGCCCCTCGTTTTTGAGGCTGGAAAAATCAAATGTGAGAGAAAAATCTCGCTGGCGGACTGCCATGTCATTGCTCTCGCGATGAAAATAAATGGAAGCGTCCTCTTCGCACTGAAGGAAAAGGAACTCGTCAAGGAAAATAAGAAGAGGGCTTTTGAAGTCGAACTCGTGTTCGGGGAAGAGTTGTGAGCTACGGGATTGAAGCTTCCTGACGCTGAGCACCTCGCCTGCGCAGTCGAGTCTGGCTGCAAATTTTATAACATGTGACGATAAGATCATAAAGAAGAGCAAAACGATGAAGAGTTTGAAGTCCACCATAGAGGTCCTCTCCGATAACGACCTGTTAACACAGATCCATGAAAGCAGGGCTGATTATCGAGAAGGAAAATACAAAAGGTTATCTGAGTTCATAGAGGATTAAGCTCTCTTCATTTCGTCCTTGTGTTTTAAAGCAAGGATCAATCCTATATTTTTTCTATCCTCTGGATTCAATGACTTGAAGAATTCGTACAGGTATCTTTCAGAATGCTCTACCATAACTTCAAACATTGGCCCTACCTCTCAACCATTCATCCTGAATCGCGTTCGCCTGCTCCCGTCCTACCCCTCCGTAAGAAAGCAGGTCTGCCAGGACTATTCCAATAGGTGCAATCCTGTGATTCCTGATCTCTCTTCCAGTGAAATAATAATCCTCTCCTACCGGAATAAGCACCATGTTGGCCTCCTTCGGAACCGCTCTCCTTGCGCCCTCTTTGATTAAATATTCTCTCCAACTATCAAATTCCCCTGTACTAATATACGCATGGACATCCTCTGTCTTGACATAGGGATAGAGCAATTCGCCAGCGGAAAATAAGGTAAATGCATAGGAAAGGCCGCTGCTTTCAACCAATTTCATCTTAGCCTTCATATCTCCAAGGACATAGAAATCTTCCTTTTGTCTTGATTGGAACGGCTGAAAGAGGGACAGGTATTGCACAGCACCAGGCGCATTTGAAAGCCTGTACCTCCCCCTCATTTTTATAACAAACCCTGCCTTCTCCAGTTCCTTGACAAAGGTATGCGTGGCAGAGTAATCCAGTGTCTCAGCGTCCTTTGCCAGTTCATAGATGCTCCACTTTTTATCCACGTTCTCTATGATCCATGTTAAAGTGCCGGCACGTTTACTAGTTAGTTTAAGCATGATTATATCTGTCTAACAGATAGTATATAAATATGACGGATATATATCTGTTCGGCAGATAGTATAAAAAGGTTCAGATTATTTCGCAGATAGACGCTGCGTTGGAGGAGAATGCTGGGGAGAAGATACTTGCTATGCTTTGCAATTGGTGCAGCTACGGCGGTGCTGATAATGCTGGTGTGAGTAGGATGCAGTATCCCACGAATGCTCGGGTGCTACGGGTGATGTGTACGGGTAGGATTGATGAGAAGTTCATTGAGCATGCGTTTGAGAAGGGTGCTGGTATGGTGCTTGTTGCTGGCTGCCATGAGGGTGACTGTCACTACATATCTGGTAATAAGTTCATGACTCGGAGGGAGAAGCGGATACGGAAGATGATGGATGAGAAGGGGGTAGCTGAGCATCGTTTTAGGTTGGAGTGGGTTT